>NZ_JBYOJO010000011.1:0-86686 GCF_057798955.1 Cupriavidus sp. 207A1
CTGCGTTGTCTGCAGCAGAGAAACGAGATTATGCAGAGCTTTCTTCGTTTCGTCAACCGTTTGCCGCAATCTTTTTTGCTGCCGTCAGCGCTGCAAACTTCGCCGCGCCAACCTCCCGGTCGACCCCACATCCCTTGCTGCGCCTGCCTTGCAGGTGCCGCGTTGTGTTGCGAGGGGGCGAATAGTAAGCGAGCGCGACGGGGTTGGCAAGCGGTTTCTGCGAACCAGCCGAAACTGGCACAAATGCGCCGCTTTCGGCGCTTCTCACTGGAGGCCAGGCTGCTTATAGAATGGCCGTTCCGGCCCGCGGGGCCGCTCTTTGACGAGATGGGGACGTTCGATGACTATCCAAGCGACATGGAAGCCAAGCCAGGGCAACAGCATCTGCCAGCTGACCAACGGCACTGCCGAGTGGCAAGCCGATCTGGACGCTTCCGCCGGCGGCGACACCCGCTACCCGAACCCGCATGACCTGCTGGACTCGGCCCTGGCTGCCTGCACCACCCTGACCTTGCAGCTGTATGCGAAACGCAAGGGCTACGCGGTCACTGACGTCCATGTTTCGGTCGGTCATGAAGAAGCCAACGGCACCTATACGATGCAGCGCGAGGTCAGGGTCAGCGGCGACCTGTCGCCCCAGATCCTCGAAGACCTGCTGCGCGTCGCCAATCGTTGCCCGGTGCACAAGACCCTGTCCGGCCAGGTTTCGATCCAGACCTCGATGGTATGACCGGCGCGCGCCGGTCACGGCAGGGGTTGCCACAGAAAATGAGAATCGTTAGCATTTGAGTTCTCGGGTTCTGACACCGCCTGAGTCAGCAAATGGGTTAGCCGGACACGGCATCCGTGTCCGGCTTTTTTCTTTTGCGGGATGCCGTGTCACGGTCATGACCGCCAGCCGCAATACGCTACGCCGCGATCCCACCCCGTTGACGCAACGCCCATGTGCTGTGTTGGCTGGCCCACCAAGTTCCGTCCGGGAAGTGGTCAAAACGGCGGTGCCGACACACTTTGCACCGCACCGCCGGCTTACCATGGCGAAAAGCAAAAACAATAAAAACGCTTAAATAACGAAGCGAGCGGGGGGATGCCTTGACCAATTTCATTGAAGCCTATTGCGCGCAGATACGGCTTGCGGGCGCCGGCGGCGTGATCGCGAAACCCGTCGTGGTGGCGCGGGACAGCAGCTACGCCATGCACTACGTACCGTGCGAATACCTGAATCCGCAGGCAGCGCTGGTGCTGGTCAGCACCACGCCGGGCCATGCGCACGTGCGGCTGGCCGCCGCGGTGACCGAGGAACTGCTGCGCTCCCATGCGCCGGGCCGTGTAATCCAGCGCGAGAACAAGCGGCGCGTTGAACTGGGCGGCAAGCTGGTACGGCCCAACCTGATCCGCATGCTTGACCACTTCCGCGTGCCGGAGCTGGTGGGGCTGCCGCACGCCGCCGCATTGTGGAACGATGGCTTCGAGCGCCTGCAGCCGCTCGCCCTGTTGCCGCATGCCACCACGCGGCGTGGCCTGGCATTCGATGGCCCGCTGGAAGAACTGCTGGACGCGCCGATGCTGCGCGACGTCTTCGAGACGCAGTTCCTGGGCGCCGTGCGGCAGATGCGCACCGACGCGCTGTATATCGCATTGGGCCGCACCGCCTGGGCCGCGCTGCAGCACGCGGTCACACGCCGGTTGCTGGCGCGCCGCCAGTTGCTGGGAATGATGCCGGTGCCGGCGCGCGCGGGCAGCATGGTGCGTTACTTCCTGCGAGAGATCGCCGCCAGCGCCCTGTCGGCCAAGGATCCGGTTCGGCATCGCGTGGACTGGCTCGACGCAGCCCACGCCGAACTGGAAGCGAATGTCCGCAAACTGCGCGCCTCGGTCCGACCAGAGCCGCCTCCCGCCTACCTGATCGCGTAAGCGGTCGCTCGCATTCATAGTTGTGATCCATAGACCCCACGGAAGAGGGGTCTTGGGACGCCGGTTTGCGTCGATAACGTCTCCTGAGGAATTTGACACTCCTCGCATTCCCGATTTGCGGCCCCTCGTGGGCCGCGATTTTTTTTGTGGTGGTCAGATCGGACAGGGTCCACGGCGCTCGGGCACACGGTTTGCGTTCGGTCCCACGTCTCGTATTCCGCTGATCCGCCATGACGACCACCCATGCGTTGCCCATTGCCCTGTGTGCCACGCTGCTGCTGGCCCCGCTTTCAGCGCCGGCGCAGAGCGGCAAGCCTGGACTTGTCCTTTCCGACCGCAAGCCGGGCGGCGCGCTGCCGAATGACTGGAAAAATTTACCGGTCGCCGAAGGCAAGGCCAGGACCGAGTACCAGCTGGTGACCGAGGGCGGCACCACGGTGCTGCGGGCGCAAGCCAAGGACTCGGCGTCGGCGCTGATGCATGCGGGCAACGTGGACCTGTCGCGCACGCCCGTGGTGGCCTGGCGCTGGAAGGCAGAAGGCGCGATTCCCGGCGCCGACAACCGCGATGGCGCGCGCGAGGACGCGCCGGCGCGGCTGGTGTTCTTCTTCGACGGCGACGCCAGCAAGCTCTCGCTGGGCGACCGCGCCGCGATGCAGCTGGCGAAAACCGTGGCGGGGGAGGAACTGCCCTATGCCACGTTGATGTATGTCTGGTCGACCAGCGCCGCGCCCGGCAGCGTCATCCCCAACCCGCATACCGGCCGCGTGCAGATGATCGTGGTATCCGGCGCCGACGATGCCGGCAAATGGCAGAACTTGCGGCGCAATCTGGCGCGCGACTATGAACGCGTGTTCCACGAGCCGCCCGGACCGCTCAAGGCCTACGGCCTTATGACCGACACCGACAATACCCACGCCGCCAGCCGCGCCTGGTATGGCGATATCCGCTTCCTGCCGGACACCGCGGCGAAGAACTAGACCGGGGCGGGATGCTGTCCGAGGCTCCATCGCAGCGCAGCCGCGACCTCGGGCATCAGTGCGACATCGTCCTTCACGGCGTGTCCGGCGGACAGCAACGCCTCGCGCACGCTGACCACCTTGTCCGCGCCATACCGCCGTTCGCTGCCGATGGCCGCCTCGAAGGCATTGGCGCGCGCATTGATCTGCTCCGGGTCGGCGCTGACCAGCAGCACCGCGTGGGCAAGCACCAGGTGGCGCTGGCCATCGGCCGCCTGCATGGCCGCTGGCGCGCGCCGCCAGTACTGGGCCGTGCCGGCGATCTTGCGGGCGGCTTCGGGCGGGCCCCAGGCGAGGTTGTAGCGGCCGTCGCAAAATGAGCCGGCCACCGCCTGCCAGTGGGTCTCGATGCCGAGCGTTCGCAGCGCGCCGCCGATCACCGCGCACAAGTGCAGGTAGACCGCGTCGCTGAGCGCGCCTGGCGGCTGGCCGACGGCGTAAGCGAGGCTCAGGTTGAGGATGCCGGGCCCTTGCGGAACCAGGCCGCCGCCGGACATGCGCAGGAACACGGGGCAACCCTGCTGCGCGAAATCGGCGCGCGCAGTCTCCAGCGCCGCGTGGCGCAGGTAGGTGCGCGGCACCACCAGCGACAGCGGTGCCTCCCACAACCGTGCCACCTGCCGGCCCTGCGCCGCGAGTTCGAGCAGCGCCAGTTCTTCCTGCAGCGGGTCGCTGCCCGCGTGGTCCGGGGCGACGGTATCGACAAGTTCAAACGGCATCGGTTGGGAAGCTGCCCGGGAATGGCGATGCGCCGAGTCTAGCAACCCTAGGCGTTGAGCGCATCGAAATACGCCAGCGCCTTGGCCGCGTACATCGCGCCGGGGCCGCCACCCATCTCGATATTGACGGCGAGCACTTCGGCCAGTTGCTCGCGGCTCGCGCGATGGCGCAGTGCCTGGCTGGTGTGGAACAGCACGCAGTCGTCGCAGCCCTTCTGCACGGCGAGTGCGACCGCCACCAGTTCCTTGAGTTCGGCGGGCAGGCTGCCCTGTTGCGTGGCAGCCTTCATCACGCCCTGGAAGGCGCTCATGGTGCCGGGCTGGGCCTGGCCGAGCGCGCCGAATTGCTTGTTGATCTCCGCCAGGCGGGTCTTCAGGTCTGTGGTCATGTGTAAGTGTCCTTTGGTAAATCGGCCCCGGGGGCCGCCTGGACGGCGCATGGTGGCGCCGTCCGGGGGCGGCATCAGCCGGCCAGGTGGGTCTTCAGCAGCGCGTTGAAGTCGTTGGCCTTCTCCATCTGGCTCATATGGCCGGCATCGGCAAAGACCTTGACGGTAGCGTCGGGCGGCGCCGCCTCGGCATGCGCGGCCGGGATGATGCGGTCCTGGCCGCCCCACACCACCAGCACGCGCTTGCCGCTGTCGGCCAGGCGCTGGCCCGGCTGCTCGCTCTGCCGGCCGCCGCCGAACAGGCCCTGGCCGAGCGCGGTCAGTGCCTCGTCGACGCCATCGAGCCGCTTGTAGCGCAACAGGTCGTCCAGCATCTGCCGGCTCACCAGCCCCGGGTCGGCAAACAGCAGCTCGACCACGGGCTTGAGCTCGCGCCGCGACTGCGCCTTGACGAAGCCGTCGGTGTAGGCGCTGTTGACGGCTTCGCCGAAGCCAACCGGCGACACCAGCGCCACCGACAGCACCCGCTGCGGCGCATCCACGGCCAACTGCGCGGCCACGCCGCCGCCCATCGAGTGGCCGACCACATGCGCGGCGTCGATCCCGGCTTCGTCCATGAAACGCGCTACAAAGCCGGCCATCTGCGCCAGCGTCGTGCCCGCGAGCCGCGGCGACGACTGTCCGTGGCCGGGCAAGTCGAGCGCCACCACGGTGTACGCGTCGGCCAGGGGATCGAGGTTGAACAGCCAGTTGTCCAGGTCTCCGCCAAAGCCGTGGATGAAGAGCACGGCCTGGGCGCCGTCGCCCTTGCGGGCATAGCGGACCCGGATGCCGTCGACCTCGGCAAACTGGTACGCGCTGGCGGCATCCTCGTCGCCGCTGTCGTCCGCCGGCGTTTCATAAGCCGCGACGTATTCATCGATCTGCGCATCGCTCACCTCCGCAGGGGCCAGCACGCCAAGCAGCGCCTTCACCGGCAGCACGTCGCCGGCCTGCGCCACCTTGCGGCGCAGCGTGCCCGCGTCGGGCGCCTCCACCGCATTGGCGATCTTGTCGGTTTCCACATCGAGGATCGGCATGCCCACGGTGATCTCGGTGCCTTCGTCGACCAGCCAGGCATTGACCGTGCCTTCCTTCATCGACAGGCCCCATTTGGGCATCACGATCGGGGTGATTGCATCCGTTGCCATCAGTGCTTGCCTCCCTTCACGGTCTTGCGCGCGGCATTGACGATCTGTGCCGCACTGGGGATATACAGGTCTTCCAGCGTGGGCGAGAACGGCACCGGGGTATGCGGCGGGCACACCATCTCGATGCCGGCCTTGAGCGCGCCGAAGGCCTGCTGCGCGACCTGCGCCGAGATATCGGTGGCGATATTGCAGCGCGGGCTGGCTTCATCCACGACGACCAGGCGCCCGGTGTTCTCTACCGACTCCAGCACCGTATCCATGTCCAGCGGCGAGAGCGTGCGCAGGTCGACGATCTCGGCCTCGATCCCCTCCTTCGCCAGCGTCGCCGCCGCTTCCAGCGCCCGATGCACCATCAGCCCGTAGGTGACGATCGACACGTCCTTGCCGTCGCGCACGATATTGGCCTCGCCGAACGGGATGGCATAGGCGCCTTCCGGGACATCACCTTCGAGGCCATAGAGGTTCTTGTGCTCGCAGAAGATCACCGGGTCGTTGTCGCGGATCGCCTGGATCAGCAGCCCCTTGGTGTCGTACGGCGTGGACGGGCACACCACCTTCAGGCCGGGGATATGCGTGAACAGCGGCGTCAGCATCTGGCTGTGCTGCGCGGCGGCGCGGAAGCCCGCGCCGACCATGGCGCGGATCACCACCGGGGTCTCGGCCTTGCCGCCGAACATGTAGCGGAACTTGGCGGCCTGGTTGAAGATCTGGTCGAAGCAAACGCCCATGAAGTCGATGAACATCAGTTCCGCGATCGGGCGCATGCCGCACGCCGCGGCGCCGATGGCGGCGCCCACGTAGGCGGATTCGGACAGCGGCGTGTCCAGCAGCCGTTCGCCATGCTTGGCATACAGGCCCTTGGTCACGCCCAGCACGCCGCCCCAGGCGTCTTTCTCGCCGTCTGCGCCGGCGCCGCCGACGATGTCCTCGCCCAGCATGATGACGCTGGGGTCGCGGGTCATTTCCTGGTCGATCGCCTCGTTGATCGCCAGCTTGATGCTCAGTTTGCGAGCCATGTCTGTCTCCTGATAATTGGTTTGCGCGTGGCGGATCAGTAGCTGACGTAGACGTCGGTCAGCAGGTCTTCCGGGCCCGGCTGGGGCGCCGCCTTGGCTTCCTGCACGGCGTGCTCGATCAGCGCGGCGACTTCGCGGTCGATCGCGTCCAGCTCTTCGCGCGCGATCACGCCGGCTTGCGTCACGGTGCGGCCGAACAGCTTCAGGCAATCCTTGTTGGCGCGGATGTCATCGAGTTCGCCGGCAGCGCGGTAGGTCTGCGCATCGCCTTCGAAGTGGCCGTAGAAGCGGACCATCTTGCATTCGAGCAGCGACGGGCCGCCGCCCTCGCGGGCGCGGCGGATGACTTCGCCGGCGGCTTCGTGGACCGCGAAGAAATCGGTGCCGTCGACGGTCACGCCCGGGATGCCGAAGCCCGCGGCGCGGTCGACGTAGCTGTCGACCGCGGTGCCGTAGTCGCGCGAGGTCGATTCGGCGTAGCCGTTGTTCTCGATCACGAAGATCACCGGCAGGTTCCACACCGCGGCCAGGTTCAGGCTTTCCAGGAAGGTGCCCTGGTTGGAGGCGCCGTCGCCGCAGAAGGTAATGCCGACCTCGCCCTTGCCGCGGAACCTGGCCGCCAGCGCGGCGCCGCAGATCAGCGGCGCGCCCGCGCCGAGAATGCCGTTGGCGCCCATCATGCCCTTGGACAGGTCGGCGATATGCATCGAGCCGCCCTTGCCATTGCACGAGCCGCCCTTCTTGCCGTAGATCTCCTTCATCATCGCCACCGGATCGACGCCCTTGGCAATGCAGTGGCCATGGCCGCGGTGCGTGCTGGCAATGCGGTCGCCGTCGTGCAGGTGATGCAGGATGCCGACGCCCGCGGCTTCCTCGCCCGCGTACAGGTGGACGAAGCCCGGGATGTCGCCGCGCGCGAAGTCCACGTGCAGGCGCTCCTCGAAATCGCGGATGGTGCGCATCTTGCGGTACACCGTCAGCAGCGTCTCCTTGTCGAGCGGCAGCGCGCCGCGGGATTGCGCCGGATCTTGCGAAGCTCTGGCTGTCATCTCTGTCTCCTTCGTTTTCAGGTGTTGCACTTCAAGAAAATCGGTGGGTGCGCGGCCCGGCGTGCTCAGGCCAGGGCGTGCTGCGGCACGCTGCGCATCAGCTGGTGGCGCGCCGCGTGGCGCATGCACGCGGCGACGTCGATGCTGCGGAATGCGTGGTCGTGCAGCGTGACGGTGACTTCGTCGTCCGGGCCGAAGGTCAGCTCGCGCTCGCCGTCCAGCGCGACGACGCCGCTGCGCTGGCGCACGCGATGGGGGCGGCCGTGCGCGAGCCGCTGCCAGCCGGCGATGGGAACGGTGCACATCAGGCCTGGCGCAATTGGCGCGCTCAGTTCGAATTCGCCCGCGCCCGGCGCCGCCAGTTCGATCGCAAGGCCGCCCGCTTCGCGCCGACCCACCGGCTCGAGCAAGCCGGCGATGGCCGACAGCCCGATCGCCTCGGGGTCGGCAAAGGACACGTAGACCGCGGCCAGCGTGTCGGTCTTCCACAGCGCGCGCGCGCCGATGAAGTGTTCGTGCGAGATCACCGCGTCGACCAGCGCGATGTCGCGGCGGAAGGTGCCATTGCCGTCGCGGATGACGATGTCCAGGCGCTTGTTCGACGCCAGCGCCTGGCTGGCTGGAATGCGGCCGGTGGCATAGAGGCCGGTGGCGAGCCCGGTGATGGTGGGCTCGCGCATCTCGGGGTAGGCATTGTTGGTGCCGGTCGACAGTCCCGCGATCGGCACCGCGCCGCATTCGCGCACCACGGCGCGGTGGGTGCCGTCGCCGCCCAGCACGATGATCGCGGCCACGCCGGCATCGGCCATGCAGCGCGCGGCATGCAGCGTGTCGTCGACGCGCGAGGCCACCGGCATGTCCAGATACGCGACCTCGGGCAGGCTCGAATCCGGTCCCTGGCGGTGCGCCAGGTGCCGTGCCAGCATGACGCGCAGGCCCTCGCGATCGGGCATCATCAGCACGCGCTGCACGCCGCACGATGACAGCGCGGCCAGCAGCCGCAGCACGATATTGACGCGGTCAGCCAGTTGCAGGCTGTTGGCGTTGGCGATCACGCGGCGGATGTCGCGCGCCGAAACCGGATTGGCGATGATGCCGACCAGCGGCGCATCGGCGAACCTTGGCTGCCCCATTGCCTGTCTCCTGTGTTGTCGTTGTGGTGACAGGCGACTTTGCAATGGCTGTGCCAGTGGCCGGATGGCATCGCGATGGCACAAGGCGGGCGGTTGCGGGGCCCTGGCTTCAGGGATAACCCGCAAAAATCGCTGCCGCTTGCGCCGGGCGAGCGGCCTGGGTGGCCGTCAGGGCGAGACAGGTGTCACAGTGCAGGTGTACGGAGTGGACACGCGTAACGTCTTATCACCGGCGTGGCCGCACGCCTGGCGAAAGCCGGCGTCAAGAGAAATCCGGAAGACGAAAGGCCGCGAACGGCGTCGCAGAAACGGGTACGCCCGGCAGCCGCGCCAGCGCTGCCGGCCTTGCCTACGGCGCAGTGCTACGCCTGCTCCCCGCCGTCGCGCCGGTTAGGCGACTGGATGCCGTAGCGCTCCATGCGCCGGTACAGCGTCATGCGGCTGATGCCGATCTGGCGCGCGACCGCGCTCAGGTTCCAGCCCGAGGCGCGCAGGTACTGCATCAGCAGCATGCCCTCGGGGGGCAGCTGGTGCGGGTCGAACGGGGCGGCGGTGCCGTGGTCCGGGGCGCGATCGGCTGATGCCGGCTGGGCCGCTACGGCAGCCGGTTCGGCGGTGCCGGCGACGGCATCGGGCAGGTCGTGCACGTCGATATAGCCGCCGCTGCAGACCGCGCGCGCGTACTCAAGCACGTTGCGCAGTTCGCGCAGGTTGCCCGGCCAGCGGTGGCGGCGCAGCCGCTCGCTCGCGGCCGGTGACAGCGTCACTGGTTCGACCGCGCCTTCCTGCAGCAGCTTGCGCACCAGCCAGTCCAGGTCGGTGCGGGCGCGCAGCGGCGGCAGTTCGAAGCGCGCGCCGTTCAGGCGGTAGTAGAGGTCCTCGCGGAAGCGGCCGTCGGCCACCAATTGCTCCAGGCGATGGTGCGTGGCCGAAATGACGCGCAGGCGTACCGGCACCGGGCGCGCGGCGCCCACCGGCAGCACCTCGCCCTCGGCCAGCACGCGCAGCAGCCGCGACTGCAGCTCGCGCGGCATGTCGCCGATCTCGTCCAGGAACAGCGTGCCGCCGTCGGCCTCCTGGATCAGCCCGCGCTTGCCGCGCGAGCCGGCGCCCGAAAAGCTGTTGGGCAGGTGGCCGAACAGCTCGCTCTCGATCAGGGTCTCCGGAATCGCCGCGCAGTTCACCGCGACAAAGGGCCCGGCGCGGCGCGCGCTGGCCTGGTGCAGCGCCTTGGCGAAGAACTCCTTGCCGCTGCCGGTTTCGCCCTGGATCAGCAGGTGGATCGGGGAATCGACCAGACGCGCGGCGCGCTCCAGCTGCTGCGCCAGCGCGGCGTCGCCGCCGCTGAGCGCCGCCAGCGGCGCCGGCATCGCCACCTGCGCCGGTGCCGCTGGAGCTTGCCAGCCCAGCGCGGGCGGCATCACGCTCAGGTACAGCAGGCCGCCGCTGCGGTTGAGCGCGACCAGGCGCTGCTCGCTGGGACGCGAGTAGACATAGCGGCCCAGGTCTTCGAGCCGGGCGTCGAACAAGGTCTCGAACGGCTGCCCGAGCACGGTGGCGCCGGGCATGCCGGCCAGTTCGGTTTCCAGCATCAGGCGGGCGCGATGGTTGTGGCCGACGATGCGGCCGGCATCGTCGAGCGCCAGCAGGTATTCCGGGTTGACGTCGACGAACTCGGGCGCAACGTTCAGCTTCAGGATCCAGTCGCGCCGGTGCGCGCGCAGGAAGTTGGCGTTCTCGATATGCGCGGCGTAGATGCGCACCATCTGCAGCGCCAGGCCCTGGCTGTCCTTGGCCTGCGGCGAGACCAGCGCGGAGATGTCGAGGATGGCGTGCAGCGTGCCATGCGTGTCGAACAGCGGCGCGGCGGTGCAGGTCAGCGGGATATGGGTGGCATCGAAATGGTCGGCCTGGTGCACGGTCAGCGCCTGCCCGGTGACCAGCGCGGTGCCGACCGCGCAGGTGCCGGCGCCACTCTCGCTCCATTCCGCGCCAAGGTAGAGGCCGGCGTGGCGCAGCGCGGCATCGGTGTGGGTGTCGCCGATATAGTCGACCGTGACGCCCTGTGCATCGGTCAGCAGCACCACATAGCCCAGCGCCGCCACCTGCGCGTGCAGGCTCTGCAGGCCGTGGCGGGCGATGCGGGCGAAGTCGTCGATGCGTTCCTGGTGTTCGCGCAGGCGCGTCTGCGGCAGGATGCGCGCCTCCTGCATGCGCGAGGGATCGAGCCCGTACTGGTGCACGCAGCGCCGCCATGAATTCTGGATGATCGCGTCATGCGCGATGCGCTCCGCGAGCAGGGCTGGCGGGGATAGGTAGGCGGTGGCCTGGACCACCGTCTCGATGTGCTCGCGTTGCCGCAGGTCCATCGCTGTCTCCTGTCGTCGCTGCCCCTCGGCCCCGGGAGATTGCTTGGGGGCGGCGGATCGGGCGGACTATGCGGGCGCGTGCCCGGGTGGCCACGCCTCTGTCTGGTGTCGGCCTTCTAATGTATCCGAGCGCCTCGGCGCTATGCAAACCAGAACCGGCAGGAAATGAAAGACAGCGGCAGGCGCACGCCGCAAGTGCGGCGTGCGTCATACCGGCAACGGCTCAGAGCGCGGCGTTGGCCTTGAGGCTGCGCGCGGCAGCCGCGGCGATCTCGAACGATCGCAGCCGCGCCTGGTGCTCGTAGATCTGGCCGGTGATCATCAGCTCGTCCGGCTGCAGGTCATCGACAAAGCGCTGCATGCCGGCGCCGACCACATCCGGGTCGCCCACCACGGAGCACGCCAGCGAGCGCCGGATATGGTCAGCCTCGCTCTCGTTCCAGAGCGCTTCGATATCGTCGACCGGCGGGCGCAGCTGCCCCGGCGTGCCGCGCACCAGCGCCAGGAACTGCTGCTGCAGCGAGCTGAACAGCCGGCGCGCCTCGTCGCCGGTATCGGCCGCGAACACATTGAGGCCGAGCATCACGTAGGGCCGGTCGAGCGTCTCGGACGGGCGGAAGGTGCGCCGGTACAGGTCCAGCGCCTGGCGCATGAAGCCCGGCGCAAAGTGCGAGGCGAAGGCGAACGGCAACCCCATCGCCGCGGCCAGCTGCGCGCTGAACAGGCTCGAGCCCAGCAGCCAGATCGGCACCTTCAGGCCGGCCCCGGGCACCGCGCGCAGGCGCTGGCCCGGGCGCACGTCGTCGAAGTAGGCCTGCAGCTCTTCCACGTCCTGCGGGAAGGTATCGGCGCTGTCGCTGGCCAGATGGCGGCGCAGGGCGCGCGCGGTGGCCTGGTCGGTGCCGGGCGCGCGGCCCAGGCCCAGGTCGATGCGGCCCGGATAGAGCGAGGCCAGCGTGCCGAACTGCTCGGCGATCACCAGCGGCGAGTGGTTGGGCAGCATCACGCCGCCCGAGCCCACGCGGATGCGCTGGGTGCCGTTGGCGACATAGCCGATCAGCACCGCGGTGGCGGCGCTGGCGATGCCGGGCATGTTGTGGTGCTCGGCCAGCCAGTAGCGGTGGTAGCCCAGCTGCTCGGCATGGCGCGCCAGGTCGAGCGAGTTGCGCATGGCCTGGCCGGCATCGCTGCCTTGCGGGATGGGGGCGAGGTCGAGCACCGAATAGGCAACGCCGTTGCCGGCGGGGAGAGAGTCGCGATTCATGTCGTGGTCTGGCGGGCGCCACACGTGCGCCGCCGCTGCAATGCGGATGGTTCGCTATGTTAGTGAGCCTGCGCCGATCGTGCTGGCGGCGGCTTTGCGGCCCTGCGGGCGGCGTGGGTATCGCCGGGCGCGGTGGGGCCACAGCCGGGGCGCAAGGATTGAGCCGCGCGCCGCTTGCCCTTACCATTCAGCCCGATGCGAAGGAACGATCGATGACTCTCAAGACACTGGACGGCGCGCTGGCCTTGCTGACCCACTTCACCGTGCGCCAGCCCACCTGGGGCGTGCGCGAGCTGGCCAAGCACAGCGGCGTGCATTACGCCGTAGTGCACCGCGTGCTGGCCACGTTCGCCGCCAACGGCTTCCTGGTGCAGGATTCGGCCACCGGCAAGTATTCGCTGGGGCTGCGGCTGTTCGAGCTGGGGCAGGTAGTGCGCAAGAGCTTCTCGCCCGACGAGATCGTGCGCCCGGTGCTGGAGAAGCTGGCCGCGCAGAGCGGCGAGACCGTGTTCCTGTCGTGGCTCGACGGCCATGAAGGCCTGTGCGTGGGGCTGGTGCACAGCCAGCACCAGCTGCGCTTTTCGATCGAGCTGGGCGAGCGCTTCCCGCTCCATGCCGGCGCGCATGCCAAGGCCATGCTGGCGTTCCAGGACGAGGCCTTCCGCGACGAGGTGTACCGCCAGGGCGTGGCGCGCATGGGTCCGCATACCACGCTGGAACGCGAGCGCATCGAGCAGCAGCTGGCCGAGGTGCGCGAACGCGGCTGGGCGCATACGCGCGAGGAAGCCGCGGCCAGCGTCGCCGGCCTGGCCTTGCCGCTGTGGTCGCGCGACCGCAGTGCGGTGGTGGGCTCGGTCGCCATCGCCGGGCCGCAGCAGCGGCTTGACGACGCCGCCGTGCCGCGGCTGCTGGAAGCGTTGCGCGATGCCAGCGGCCGACTGGAAGACGTGATCGGCTTCGTGCGCTGAGGCCCGCTTGGCGCGCGATCAGGCCAGCAGCGCCTTGCCCACGTCGCCGCCCAGCACGCGCTTGCCAAGCGCGTGTCCCAGGGCCCGGTAGCTCTCCCATTGCGCCTCGTCGAAGAACTGGTCGCCGGTGCCTTGCTGCGGGAAGGCCGGGTGCGTGGCGCCATAATGCCGCACGTCGGCCGGCGCCCATGACACCAGCCGCGGCTTGATCAGCACGATGCGGCAGACGCGCGCGCGCGGCGCCGCGCAGGCCGGGTCGGTGCGGAACACATCGAGCAGCACCGCGCATTTGTCGCCGGCGCCGGCGCTGGACGGCCGGCCCGGCACGAAATCGTCCGGCACGCCGAAGACTCGGCTCAGCACCGGATGCGTGGTGGCGGCCTCGGTATCGACAACGATCTCGAGGCCATGGTCGATGCGCGCCAGGCGGATCAGGTTGGCAAGGTCGCCGAAGCGATAGTCGGGATCGGCCCCGCAGTCGCACAGCACGATCAGCGCGACGTTCCGGCCCGGACGCAGCAGCTCGTAGACGCCGGTGTTGTCGAAATGACCGCCGTCCGACAGGTATTGCCAGCCGCGCCGCGTGCCATGGAAGCGGCCGCTCAGCTCGCACCCCAGGTAATACTGCGTGCGGAAGATGCCGGCGGCCAGCCACGGATGCGTGGCGCGTTCGGGATGGCGCCAGCGCTCGCCCTCGCGCCCGCCGCGACGCGCGTAGCGGGCCGGGAACGACGGCCACCATGTGCCCAGCCGCAGGTTGGCCAGCCCGAGCAGCAGCGATGTGCCTAGCGTCGTGGCACGGCCCAGCCCGGTGGACACCGCCGCGCCCGAGATCGCGATCCAGTCACCCACCGTCAGCGCTTGCGCCAGCTTGCCCGACGAGGGCCATGACAGATCCGGGCAGCACTGCCAGCCATCGACGGTGAAGCGCGCATAGGCGTCCGGCGCGACCGCGCTTGCCGCACCCGGCTGCGGCAGGCCGGCGCCCGGTGCCAGGCACAGCGGCTTGCCCTTGCGGTCGCGCTGGACCAGCTGCTCGGCCGGATCGACGGTCAGGTTCAGCGTCACGTTGATCAGGTGCAGCGGCGCCAGCACGTGCGGATCGTAGTAGGCATTGAGGCTGAGCTGGTCGCCCGGCACGGGCTCGGCCACGCTGAAGCGCGCGCGCCGGCGCCGGTCCGCCACCGGATCGGGATCGGGCGCGGCAAAGCGCTCGCCATTGGATGCGCCAAGGTAAGCGCGCGTGAGGCGCGCCGCGTAGAAAGGTTGCAGCGTGGACAGGTTCAGGAAGCCGGTAAAGCGGCCGGCGACCAGCGCCAGCACCAGTGCCACGGCCGTCAGCGTAGCCAGCGCCGGCCCGGTGTAGGCGGTGCCATACACCAGCCAGTCGACCGGCTCGCGGCCATTCCAGCGCACCCACAGCACCAGCCACGACCACAGCACGTACAGCAGCAAAGCCAGCACCGCCGCGGCCGCCCCGGCCAGCAGCGAAACCGGCAGGCGTGCCCACAATGCCCGCCAGGCAGTACCGGCGCTGCCCTTGCGGCCTTCGTCGAGCCGGCGCGCGCCGTAGCGCACCAGCCAGACCAGCACGCCCAGAGCGCTCGCGGGCAGCGCCACCCCCCACGGATGGCCGGCAGCCTGGGCATACAGGTAAGTGGTGCGCGCGACGGTATCGGCCACGCCCAGTGCCGCCAGCCACAGCGTCAGCGTGACCGCCGTGCGCAGTGCACGCGTGGCCCGCACGCGATAGCCGGACACCGTGCGCGGCTCGCCCTGCAGCATTACCAGGCAGGCCAGCACGCCAAGCCAGGCCAGCACGCCCAGCGCGGCAAAGAGTTGCGCAGGCAGCGGCTGCGCGCCGATCCGTTCCGACCAGTACGCGGCGGCGAGCAACAGCAGTCCCAGCAGCGTGGCCAGCATCGGCGCGGGGCTGAAGAAACGGCCCGGCGCCTGCGGCTCGCTGGCGCGCGGATAGACCAGCCAGTACGCCAGGCCGGGCGGCACCGCGCCGAGCACCACCGTCACCAGCGGCAGCCACAGCAGCGGGCTCCACCAGATCGCGCATTCGCCCTGGTTGAAGGCCTGCCGCGCATCGTGGAGCAGGTCCATCTCATAGCGTCCGAACCCGTACCAGGCGCCCGCCGCGCCGTGCAGCAGCAGCGCCAGCAGCGACAGCAACACCAGCAGCGCGCTGCCGATCACGTAGTGCATCGCCAGCCAGTTGCGCGCCACCAGCGCGGCGGCATAGAGGTTGTCGCCCGCGCCCGTGGGCGACAGGTAGCGGCCGTTCTCGCGCAGCCACGCGACCGCGCCGCGGCCGGGATCGGCGGCATAGGAGACCGAGGTGTGGATGCGCCCTGGCGGCTCGCATTGCAGCGTGTGGTACGCCTCGGCCGCGGCCTGGACCGGGCCGGTGCCGCGGCGCAGGCGACCGGGCACGAACAGGCTGACGAAGAAAGCGCCGAGGTAGCCGCCGCCGCTGACGGTCGACAGGTAATCGAACTGGGCCAGCAGCGAAGCCAGGCCCGGCACGGTCTGCGCCGAGGCGGCGGTGCTTGCCGCGGGGGTCTGGGGCCTGCTGCTGTCCGGCGTCGCAGCCGTGGTGTTGGCCGGCATGTCGGTGCCGGCCAGCGCCTGCATCACGCCAAGGCAGAACGTGGCGCTGCGGATGCCGCCGCCGGACAACGCCAGCGCCCAGTTGCGCTGGCCCTCGTGCGTGCGCGGCGCGATGCCGAGCAGGCGGCGGCGGTGAGCGATGCGGGCCGCTTCGTCGCCGTAACCGTGGTCTTCCGCAGCCATGGGCGCCTCCCGTAGCAGTCGGCCTGCGCCAAGTATAGGCAAGGGCGCATGGGTCGATATTCGCCCCGATCCGGGAGACGACTGCGCGTTAACCCTGATTGTTGCGGTTGACAGCGAGGCCTAGCATTTCTCTGTATCAGAGACGTTGTCTCTTATATAGAGACAACTCAATTCGAAGTTCAGCTCGGCAATGCTCAAGACCCTGGACGGCGCGCTGGCGCTGTTGACCCACTTCACCGTGCGCCAGCCCTGTTGGGGCGTGCGCGACCTGGCGCGCCACAGCGGCGTGCACCATGCCGTGGTGCACCGCGTTCTGGCGACGTTCGCCGCCAACGGCTTCCTGGTGCAGGACGCGCAGGGACGCTACGCGCTCGGGCTGCGCTGGTTCGAGCTGGGCCAGGTCACGCGCAAGACCTTCTCGCCGGCCGAGGTGGTGCAGCCCGCGCTCGAGGCGCTGGCGCGGGAATGCGGTGAAACCGTGTTCCTGTCGTGGCTGGACGGCGACCACGGCCTGTGCACGGACATCGCGCACAGCCAGCACCAGCTGCGCTTTTCGATCGAGGTGGGCCAACGCTTCGCCCTCGAGGCGGGCGCGCATGCCAAGGCCATGCTGGCGTTCCAGCCGGAGGCGTTCCGGCGCCGGCTTGGCGGCGACGCGCCCGGGCTGGAAGCGCGGCTGGCGCAGGTCCGCGCCGACGGCTGGGCCTACACCTGCGAGGAGTCCGCCGCCACGGTGGCCGGGCTGGCGCTGCCGCTGCATCACCGCGACACCCAGGCGGTGGTCGGGTCGCTGGCCATCGCCGGTCCGCTGCAGCGGCTGACGCCGGAGGCGGCGCCGCGCTGGCTGCAGGCGCTGCGCACGGCGCGCAGCACCATCGGCCCGGTGGCCGGTTTCATGCGCTGAGCGCGCGCCAGGCATCACACACAACAGACAAAACCAGACAACACTACGGGGAGCGGTGGAAGACATGACCATGCCAACACAACTGAACGCGCCGATGGCGGCGCCGCCCGCGACACGGACGCGCTTCATGGAGCCCTTGCTGCTGCTGGTCTCCGTGGCGCTGTCCGTGTTCGGCGCCATGATCGGGATGCAGCTGATCGTGTCGCTGGGGATCTCGGCCAACACCTCGATCATCGGCGCGCTGATCGCGATCGTGTTCTCGCGCATTCCGCTCGAGATCACGCGGCGCTTCCGCGTGCTCGAGCGCCAGAACCTGGTGCAGACCGCGATCTCGTCGGCCACCTTCGGCGCCGCCAACTCGCTGATGATCCCGATCGGCGTGCCGTATGCGATGGGCATGCCCGAGCTGGCCACGCCGATGCTGATCGGCGCGGTGATCGCCATGTTCGTCGACGGCGCGATGCTGTACTTCCTGTTCGGCAGCAAGATCTTCCCGGCCACCGGCACCTGGCCGGCCGGCATCGCCACCGCCGAGGCCATCTGGGCCGGCGACCGCGGCGGGCGCAAGGCGGCCTTCCTGGGACTGGGCATCGCCGTGGGCGTGGGCGGCGCATGGCTGGGCGTGCCGATGTCCGCGTTCGGCGCGGCCTTCCTGGGCAACCTGGCGGCACTGACCATGTTCGGCATCGGCCTGCTGGTGCGCGGCTATTCCGTGGCGCTGACCGGCATCGACATCGCCAAGGCCTATATCCCGCACGGGCTGATGATCGGCGCGGGCATCGTCGCGCTGTTCCAGGTGGCCCATGAAATCCGCCGCGCGCGCCACGCCCCGGCGGCCGACGCGCGCACCATCGAAGTTCCGGCCGCGCGCGCCAGCCGCATCCTGTCGGGCGGCTTCCTGGTCTACCTGGCGATCGCGCTGCTGATCTCGGTGCTGGCCGGCCATATCTCGGACATGTCGCTGGGCATGCTGGTGCTGTTCGTGCTGTACGCGGCCTTTGCCGCCTACGTGCACGAGCTGATCGTCGGCATCGCGGCGATGCATTCGGGCTGGTTCCCGGCCTTCGCGGTGGCGCTGATCACGCTGACCATCGGCATCCTGATCGGCTTCCCGCCCACGGCGCTGGCGGTGCTGGTGGGCTTTTCGGCCGCCACCGGCCCGGCCTTCGCCGACATGGGCTACGACCTCAAGACCGGCTACCTGCTGCGCGGCGAAGGCCGCGACATGGAGGCCGAGCTGGCCGGGCGCAGGCAGCAGTTCCTGGCCGCGATGATCGGCTTCGCGGTGGCCGCGGTGGTGGTGCTGGTGTTCCACGGCAGCTTCTTCGCGCAGGGCCTGATCCCGCCGGTGGACCGCGTCTACGCGGCCTCGATCAAGGCGGGCTCGTCGGCCGAGATCGCGCGCAACCTGATGATCTGGGCCGTTCCCGGCGCCCTGCTGCAGTGGCTCGGCGGCTCGAAGCGCCAGCTCGGCATCCTGCTCTCGACCGGCATGCTGATCGCCTCGCCGCTGGCCGGCTGGGCGGTGCTGGCGGGCCTTGCAATCCGCTTCGTGCTGCAGCGCCTGCGCGGCGACAAGCATGTGGCCGAGATGAGCGCCTTCGCCGGCGGCGTGATCGCGGGCGATGCGCTGTTCAGCTTCTTCGGTTCGGTCACCAAGCTGAAGAAGTAAGCCCTACCTGCGGGCGCACGCGCTGCGCCCCTCTGTCATTTCCCGAGACGTTCCATGGATATCCAGGCAATCCGCGCCGACACCCCGCTGACGGCTTCCACCATCTATCTCGATACCGCCGCCGCGTCGATTCCGCCCGACGCCGTGCTCGACGCCGTGCGCAGCTACCTGCTCGACACCGGCCATGTCGGCATCTACCTGCCGGCATTCCGCAAAGAGACCTATGCGCGCGTCGAAGCCGTGCGCGCCACGCTGGCCCGATGGCTGAACTGCGCGGCCGACGAGCTCGCCTTCACCAAGAACGCGACCGAGAGCATTTCGATCGTCGCGCGCGGCATCGCCTGGCAAGCCGGCGATGAAGTGCTGGTGGCCGACACCGAGATGCTGAGCAACCTGCTGCCGTGGCGCCGGCTCGAGCAATCGCACGGCATCGTGGTGAAGATGGTGGCCGCCGATGCCGAAGGCTTGCTGTCGGCCGAGGCATTTGCCGCGGCCATCACGCCGCGCACGCGCCTGCTGACGTTTTCGCACCTGCCCAATTCCACCGGCACGGTGCAGCCCGCCGCGCAGATCTGTGCGGTGGCGCGCCAGCACGGCGTGCTGGCGCTGGTCAACGGTGCGCAGAGCGTGGGCATGCTGCGCTCGGACGTGGCCGAGCTCGGCTGCGATTTCCTCGCCGGCTGCGGCCGCAAGGCGCTGCGCGCGACCGAGGGCTCCGGCTTCCTGTACGTGCGCCGCGAGCTGATCGCGCAGGTCGAGCCGATGCTGGTGGGCTGGTGGAACGGCGCCTATGACCGCGCCACCGGCGCACTGTCGCTGGTGCCGGGCGCGAAGCGCTTCGAAGCGGGCTGCCCGATCGTGCCGGCCATCCTGGGTCTTGGCACCGCCATCGACTACGCCGCCGCGATCGGCATCGACGCCATCGAAGCGCGTGTGCGCGACCTGACGGAATACGCGGTGGCGAAGCTGTCGTCGATCCCCGGCTTCGAGCTGTACGGCCCGGCCGACGTGGCCCAGCGCATCGGCATCGTGCCGTTCAACGTGCGCGGCGTCGACCCGGCCCGCATCGTCGCCGCGCTGGAAGCGCAGCAATGCATCATCGAAGCCGGCAGCTTCATGGCCGATTCGATCCTGGCGCGCTACGGCGTGTCGACCATGGCGCGCGTGTCGCTGCACTACTTCAACACGCATGACGAGATCGACCGCGTTGCCGCGCTGGTGCGCGCAGCGATCGCCTGACCTCACACCTGAACCGACGGAAAGCAAGACATGACCCAACGCATCCTCCTGATGAGCAGCTCGCGCAAGGACAACCTCGGCTATCTCGAGCACGCCGGCGAGCAACTCCACACGCTGCTGAAGCATGAGCCGCGCAAGGTGCTGTTCGTACCGTTCGCCGGCGTGACCTTCAGCTTCGATACCTACGAGGGCATGGTCAGGCCGGTGTTCGAAAAGCTGGGCTACGCGCTGGAATCGATCCATCACAGTGCCGATCCGCTGCGCGCCGTGCAGCAGGCCGAGGCCATCGCGGTCGGCGGCGGCAATACCTTCGCGCTGCTCAAGCGCCTGTATGACGCCGGCATCGTCGAGGCCATCCGCGCCAGGGTGCGCGCCGGCACGCCGTACGTGGGCTGGAGCGCCGGCAGCAACGTCGCCTGCCCGACCATCCGCACCACCAACGACATGCCGATCGTGCAGCCGCCGTCGCTGCGCGCACTGGGACTGGTGCCGTTCCAGATCAACCCGCACTTCATCAGCGGCAAGCCCGCCGGGCACAACGGCGAAAGCCGCGAAGAGCGGCTGGCGGAGTTCCTGCACATCAACGCGCCGGAACAGGTGTTTGCGCTGCCGGAAGGCTCGGCGCTGTATTCCGATGGCACCACCGGCCTGGTGCTGGGCGAGCGCAATGCGCTGTGGTTCCCTGCCGAGGGCAAGGTGGAGACGATGCGCGAGGGCGAGGCGTTCGCGTTATCGCAGATCACTGGGCCGGCGGGGATGGTGGACTGGCCGGGCTTTGAAGTCTGAGTGTTTTCTCCCCTCTCCCATTTATGGGAGAGGGGCGGGGGTGAGGGCGGGAGTCTCCACGAAGTGGCCCGTCGCGATGCTTGCCATGCGCCTGCCCTCACCCCCGGCCCCTCTCCCGCGAGCGGGAGAGGGGAGCACACACTCGCGATGGATCGTGAATCAGCAAGCGAGCCACATCGGGCCACCAAGCCCATAGCAACCAAACAAGAATCCGCCCGCGGGCTGCCCAGCGCAGCCCGCGAGGCCTCCCTTTTGCCTTCTGGAGGAGAAACCACAATGAGCCCAACCCTTCGCCATGCCGTGCGCCTGGTGTTTCCCGCGCTGGTGGCCCTGCCCGCCACCACCATGGCCCAGTCCGGCGTCACGCTGTACGGCGTCATCGATACCGCGCTGACATACCAGACCCACTCCAACCCCGCCGGCGACGCGCAGGTCGGCCTGCAACAGGGCGGCGAAGGCTTCCTGTCCGGCAGCCGCTTCGGCCTGAAGGGCGTCGAGGACCTGGGCGGCGGCGTAAAGGCGGGCTTCGTGCTGGAGAACGGGCTGCTGGCCGATACCGGCCGGCTCGACCAGCAAGGCCAGCTGTTCGGGCGCCAGGCGTACGTGAAGATCGGCAACCGCTGGGGCGAGCTGGCGCTGGGCCGGCAGTACACCACCGCCAACACCATGCTGTACTACGTCGATCCGCTTGGCGTGGGCGCGGCGCCGTCCAATGCGTGGATGGTCTACCTGACCGGCCAGCGCTACGACAACGCCGTCAGCTATACCGGCAATTTCGGCCCGGTGTCGGTGATCGCCGAATACGCGCTGGGCGAGACCGCGGGCAACACCCGCGCGATGTCATCGATGTCGTTTGGCGTCAGGTACGCGGCCGGGCCGATCACCGCGGTCGGCGACTTCCAGCAGACCCGCGACAGCCAGAGCCGCAACGCCAACATCTACCTGGCCGGCCTGAAGGCCGCGGTCGGCCGCGCCAGCCTGTTCGCCAACTACATCCACAGCGACCGCGACGCGGGCTTCGACTCGTCGAAGGGCGGCACCGATACGGCCACCATCACCAGCATGTCGACCGCGGCCACGCCGACCAACCGGGCGGCGATCAGCTCGGTGTTCGGCGGCAGCCGCCACGACGACTTCTTCACGCTGGGCGCGAGCTACGCCGTGACCGGCAACGTCACCCTGACCGGCAGCGTGATGCACAACCGCACCCGCGCCGACAACTTCAGCGGCAACCGAACCACCGCGTATGCCGTTGCCGACTATGCATTCAGCAAGCGCACCGACGCCTACCTGGCGCTGGCCTACGACCGCGTCCACGGCGACTGGTCGGGCCTGTTCGGCAACAACACCACCAGCTGGACCGGCGGCAGCGGCACGCCGCTGGACGGGCGCGACACCCAGACCACGGTGATGGTCGGCCTGCGCCACCAGTTCTGACCGATTTGTAGAACGCCCTGCCCGCACCGCGCGGCGGGGGCAAACTTTGGAGAAAGCCATGGCCCTGCAGCAGACGCTGGTCATTCACGAAGCCCTGGACAGCCCGCACGCCAACGGCGCGCTCGTCAGCGAACTGTTCGCGCCCTACGCCAACGCCGGCGTGTCGGTGCAAGTCACCACGGTCAACAACGCGCCGCCCGAGAACACGGCCAACACCACCGACTTCATCACCATCGTGATCCCGGGCAGCGCCGGCAAGCGCGGCGGCGGCACGGCGCCGACGCTGGGCGTGATCGGCCGCAACGGCGCCATCGGCGCGCGTCCGGAACTGGTGGGGCTGGTGTCCGATGCCGATGGCCCGATCGGCTGCCTGGCGGTGGCGCTGAAGCTGGCGCAGATGAAGGCGCGCGGCGACCACGTGGCGGGCGACGTGATCGTGACCACGCACCTGTCGACCAATGTCTCGATGGTGCCGCACGACCCGGTGCCGTTCATGGGCATGCCGGTGTCGTCCGACACCATGAACGACTACCAGGTGCTGCCGGAAATGGACGCGATCCTGTCGATCGATGCGTCCAAGGGCAACAGCATCGTCAAGCACCGCGGCTTTGCGATCTCGCCGACGGCGATGCAGGGCTATATCCTGCGCGTGGCGCCGGACCTGGTGGCGGCCATGGAGTCGACCACCGGCTGCCCGGCGGTGACCTTCCCGATCTCGCTGCAGGACATCACGCCGTACCACAACGGCCTGTACCACTTCAACAGCATCATGCAGCCGCACGTGGCCACGCAGGCGCCGGTGGTGGGCGTGGCGGTGACGGCGCAGTCGGTGGTGTCGGGCAGCGCGACCTCGGCCAACCACGAGATCGACATCGCCGAGGCGGTGCGCTTCTGCGTCGAAGTGTCCAAGCGCTTCGGCGCCGGCAAGTGCCAGTTCTTCAATGCTGCCGAATGGCAGAAGATCCGCGCGATCTACCCCGACCTGTCGGTGTTCCAGAGCGCCGGCCAGCGCTGAGGGCCGGGGCTCAGCGTCCCGTCGCCTGGCCCGTGCCGGGATGGGTGACGGCGGGCGGCACGGTGGCGCCGTGCCGCCGCTTCCATTCGTCGAAGCCGCCGGCCAGCGCCCAGGTCCTGGGATAGCCGGCCACGCGCAGGCGTTCGGCCAGCAGCGCCGCGGACATCTCGTTCGGGCAGGCGCAATAGACCACGATGTCGGCTTCGGCGGGCGCCACGCCGAGCGCGTCGAGGCTGTCGAGCGCGCCCTGCATGTCGAGCACCATCGAGCCGGGAATGCGCTCCATCGGCACGTCGCCATGGGCGCGCACGTCGATCACGACCGGCAGCGCGCCGGCCAGCCGCCGCGATTCCAGCTCATCCACGCTCATGCGCGGCACTCGCTTCGTGATGCGCAGCAGCCGCAGGCGGCGCCACGAGCGCCAGGCCAGGAATACCAGGAAGGCCCCCACCACCGCCACCAGCGCCATATGGCCGTAGGTGCTGAAGCCCTCAAGAATGGCATCGATGAAGTCGCTGAACACCACGCCGATCAGCAGCCCGCTGCCGGCCCACACCAGCGCGCCGATCGCGTCGTAGAACAGGAATACCGGCAGCGGCGTGCCAGTCATGCCGGCCATCGCGGTCGACAGCGCGCCGGCGCCCGGCAGCAGCTTGGCGACCACCAGCGAGCGCGGCCCCACGCGCAGGTACAGCGACTGGGTCTGGCGGATGCAGGAATCGGGCGAGATCGAGACCTTGCAGATGGTGCGCAGCATCGGCTGCCCCAGCCGGCGCCCGGCGAAGTACCAGCCGGTGTCGGCAATCAGGCAGGCGACGATGACCGCGGCCAGCACCGCGCCGATCGACGGCCCGGTCTCCTGCACGCCCAGCGCGCCGGCGACGAACAGCATCGGATAGGCCGGCACCGGCAGGCCGGCCTGCTCGACCAGTACGTTCAGGAACACCAGCATCAGCCCGTGGTTTTCCAGCAAGGCCTGTAACTCTCCCACCGCTCTCCCCCTTTGGTCCAGGACGCCAGTGTGCCAGCGCCGGGATGCCCGTGGCGCGCCAGCTTTGCATGGTCGGTTCAAATTCGCTGAGTGGATCAGGCGTCATGCGAATTACGTTGTCCGACAACATGGTGCTGTGCCGCCTGCGCCGTACCGTGGGCCACCGACCGTACGACGCACCCAACGTGATGTCATGCACCCGCCGCTCATGCTATCCCTTCTTGCTCTGATGCGTAGAAGGCGTTCCGCTCCCGGCTCCCGGTTAACCCGGGGAACGTCCGTCCCCTATTGCCATCCCAATTTTCTTGTCGTACGATGACTGATAACTCGACTGACCTGCCACGCCGCAGCCAGCCGCTTCTGCCACCCCGGGCCACCGGCCCGCCCTGGATTGCCGCAATGCTCGCACCCAACGAACTCAAGCAAATCGTCTCCGAAGGCCTGCTGTCCTTCCCCATCACCGACTTCGACGCCCAGGGCGACTTCGCGCCGAAGTCCTACGCCGCGCGCCTCGAATGGCTGGCCCCCTACGGCGCCACGGCCCTGTTCGCGGCAGGCGGCACTGGCGAATTCTTTTCGCTGACGCCGCAGGACTACTCGGCCGTGGTCGACACCGCGGTGCGCACCTGCGCCGGCAAGGTGCCGATCCTGGCCGGCGCCGGCGGCCCGACCCGCACCGCCATCGCCTACGCGCAGGAAGCCCAGCGTCTTGGCGCCGCGGGCGTGCTGCTGCTGCCGCACTACCTGACCGAAGCCAGCCAGGACGGCATTGCCGCCCACGTGGAAGAAGTCTGCAAGGCGGTCGATATCGGCGTGATCGTCTACAACCGCGCCAATTCGAAGCTCAACGCCGACCAGCTGGCCCGCCTGGCCGCGCGCTGCCCCAACCTGATCGGCTTCAAGGACGGCGTGGGCGACATCGAAGCCATGGTCAGCATCCGCCGCAAGCTGGGCGACCGCTTCTCCTACCTGGGCGGCCTGCCCACCGCCGAGGTCTATGCCGCGGCCTACAAAGCGCTGGGCGTGCCGGTGTATTCGTCGGCGGTGTTCAACTTCATCCCGAAGACGGCGATGGACTTCTACCGTGCCATCGCCGCGGACGACCACGACACCGTGGGCCGCCTGATCGACGACTTCTTCCTGCCCTACCTGGCCATCCGCAACCGCAAGGCCGGCTATGCGGTCAGCATCGTCAAGGCGGGCGCGCGCCTGGTGGGCCGCGACGGCGGTCCCGTGCGCGCGCCGCTGACGGACCTGACCGGCGAGGAAATGGAGATGCTGGGCGCGCTGATCAACAAGCTCGGACCGCAGTAACCCGGCACGCGGATGGCCAGCGCGCCGTCCCCGCCTCGCATTCCGACCAGCCGGCCGTGGGGCGCATGCCCTCCGGCCGGCTTCCCGTTCCAAACGCTGACAAGGATTCCTTCCATGCAAATCACCGGCGACATGCTGATCGGCGCGCAAGCCGTGCGCGGCACCGAAGCGACGCTGCAGGCGATCAACCCCGCCACCGGCGCGGCGATCGGCCCTGACTTCCACGGTGGCGGTGAGGCCGAGGTCGAGCGCGCCTGCGCGCTGGCCGAAGCCGCCTTCGACACGTACCGCAACACCACGCCCGAACAGCGCGCGGCCTTCCTTGAAGCCATCGCGGCGGGCATCGAGGCGCTGGGCGACACGCTGATCGAGCGCGCCCACCTGGAAAGCGCGCTGCCGATCGCGCGCCTGCAAGGCGAGCGCGGCCGCACCGCCGGCCAGCTGCGCCTGTTCGCCACCGTGCTGCGCGAGGGCCGCTGGCAGCAAGCCACCTTCGACCCCGCGCTGCCCGAGCGCACCCCGCCGCGGCCGGACCTGCGCATGCAGCGCATCGCCATCGGCCCGGTTGCGGTGTTTGGCGCCAGCAACTTCCCGCTGGCCTTTTCCGTGGCCGGCGGCGACACCGCCGCGGCGCTGGCCGCGGGCTGCCCGGTGGTGGTCAAGGCGCACCCGGCACACCTGGGCACCTCCGAGCTGGTCGGGCGCGCAATCCAGCAAGCGGTGCGCGACGCCGGCCTGCCCGAGGGCGTGTTCTCGCTGCTGGTGGGCGCGGGCAATGCCATCGGCACCGCGCTGGTGTCGCATCCGGCGATCCAGGCGGTCGGCTTCACCGGCTCGCGCGCCGGCGGCATGGCGCTGATGCGCGCCGCCAACGCGCGCCCGCAGCCGATCCCGGTGTATGCCGAGATGAGCAGCATCAACCCCGTGTTCCTGCTGCCCGCCGCGCTCGCCGCGCGCGGCGAGGAGATCGGCCGCCAGCTGGTCGAGTCACTGGTGCTCGGGGTCGGCCAGTTCTGCACCAACCCCGGACTGGTGCTCGGCATCGAAGGCCCGGCGCTGGACAAGTTCCGCGCGGCGGCACTGGGCGCGCTGCAAGGCAAGCCTGCCGCCACCATGCTGACGCCCGGCATCCATGCCGCGTATCAGCAGGGCGTGGCCCAGCTGGCATCGCTCGACGGCTTGCAGCGCATCGGCAATGGCGTGGACGCCAGCGGCACCAACCAGGCCCGGCCGGAGATGTTCGAAACCACCGCCGCGCAGTTCCTGGCTGACCACCGCATGCAGGCCGAGGTGTTCGGCCCATCGACGGTGCTGGTGGTGTGCCGCGATATGGAGGAGATGCTGACCGTGGCGCGCCAGCTCGAAGGCCAGCTGACCGCAACGATGCAGCTCGACGACGCCGACCACGCGGCGGCGCAGCGCCTGCTGCCGGTGCTGGAACGCAAGGCCGGGCGCGTGCTGTGCAACGGCTATCCCACCGGCGTCGAGGTGGCGTACGCGATGGTGCACGGCGGGCCGTTCCCGGCGACGTCCGATGTGCGTACGACTTCGGTGGGCGCTACGGCGATCGACCGGTTCCTGCGGCCGGTTTGCTACCAGAACCTGCCGCAGGGGCTGATGCCGGCGGCGCTGCGGAAATAACAAGAGCCATTGAGACGTGCCCCGCCTGGTGCGGGGCTTTTTGCTTTTGGCCACGCCTCCTCTAGGCCCCCGCAAAAAAACGGCCCGCATTCCCCATGCGAGCCATCCCTTGCCAACACCTGCCCCTCAAGCCTCCAGCTTGATCCCCGCCTGCTTCACCACCCCCGCCCAGCGTGTTTGCTCGGCAACAAAGAACTTGCCGGTTTCCCCCGGCGTCATCGTCACCACTTCGGCGCCCTGCGCCACCAGCTGGGCGCGCAAGTCAGGGGCGCGGATGATGCGGATCAGTTCGGCGCTGATGCGCGCCACCATCGCATCGGGCATGCTGGCCGGGGCCATCACGCCCTGCCAGGTGCCCGACTCGAAGTTCGGCACGCCCTGCTCGGCGATGGTCGGCACGTTCTGCAGCAGCGGCATGCGCGTGCGCTTGGACTGTGCGATCAGCTTGAGCTTGCCCGACTGCACATGCGGCAGCGTGGCGAGCATGCCGTTCATCAGCACCTGGGCGCTGCCGCCGACGGTGTCGGCAATGGCTTGCGAGCCGCCCTTGTAGGGCACGTACTGCCACTTGGCGCCGGTGGCCTGCTCCACCGCCACGCCGGCCAGGTGCGGCGCGCTGCCGATGGCGGTCACGGCGAAATTGAGCTGGCTGCGCTGCGACAGCGCCACCAGTTCCTTCACGCTGGTCACCTGCACCGACGGATGCACCACCAGCAGGTGCGGCGAATACGCCAGCATCGACACCGGCTTCAGGTCCTTGGCGATATTGAAGGTCAGCTTGGTGTAGACCGACGGGCTGATCGCCAGCGCGCCGATATCGCACAGCAGCAGCGTGTGGTTGTCGGTCGCCTGAGCGACCAGTGCCGCGCCGACGTTGCCGTTGGCGCCGGGGCGGTTGTCGACCACCACCGACTGGCCCAGCGCCTCGCCCAGCTGCTTGCTGATCAGGCGCGCGATGATGTCCGACGAGCCGCCGGCGGTGTACGGCACCACCAGGCGGATCGGGCGGGTGGGCCAGTCCGCGGCGTGCGCGGCCGACGACAGGCCGGCGAGCGGCCCCGCGGCGAGCCCGGCGGCCAGGGCGGAGGATTGCTTGAGGAAGTTGCGGCGTCCGTAAGTCATGCTGTGGTCTCCAGTCGAGGGCGCGCGCCGGCGCGGCACGATGCACGTGCAGGGCCGGCGCGGTCGGTGCTTTGGTATTGGGTTTTATGGGGCGGTTTTCAGTCCAGCGCGATCTTGCCCTTCTCGATCACGGTCTTCCAGCGCTGCAGCTCCTGCGCCTCGAACTGGTTGAACTGCTCGGGGGTGTTGGCCACCACCTCGAAGCCGCTCTCGGACAGCTTCTGGCGCATCTTGGGGTCGTTCAGCGACGACACCAGCGCGCCGTGCAGGCGGCTCTTGATCTCCGGCGGCAGGCCGCGCGGCGCGGCCACGCCCTGCCACGAGTAGACCTCGACATCCTTGATGCCGGCCTCGGCCATGGTGGGCACATTGGGCAGCACCGGCGAGCGCTTGTCGGAAGTCACCGCCATCGCCTTGAGCTTGCCGGCACGGATGTGCTGCAGCACCGCGTTGACGTTCTGGAACGACACGTCCACCTGTCCGGCCAGCAGGTCCGAGATGGCCGGGCCACCGCCCTTGTAGGGCACGTGCAGGCCGTCGGTGGCGCTCTTCTGCCAGAACAGCGCCGCGGTCAGGTGGTCGGACGAACCGGCGCCGGACGAGGCAAAGCTGACCTTGCCCGGGTTCTTCTTCATGTATGCCACCAGTTCCGCCAGCGTGTTGGCCGGGAACTGCGGGTTGGCCACCAGCACGTTGGGCGCGCGCACCGCCACGGTCAGCAGGTCGAAGTCCTTGGCCGGGTCATAGGCCAGGTTCTTCTGCAGGAACGGATTGACCGCATAGACGCCGATCGACGCCACCATCATGGTGTAGCCGTCGGCCGGCGCGCGCTTGACGTAGGTGGCGCCGATGGCGCCGGTCGCGCCGGGGCGGTTGTCGATCACGAATGGCTGGCCCAGCTTCTCGTTGAGCGGCACCGTCAGCATGCGCGCGATGGCATCGCTGGAGCCGCCCGGCGGGAACGGCACCACCACCGATACCGGACGTTGCGGCCAGTCCTGCGCCGCGGCGCCGGCCGGGCCGATGAAGGTCAGCGCCGCGACCGCGGCGACCGAGCCGAGCGCAACGGCGCGCAGCCAGTGAGGCAGGCGCGGCGCGCCCTGGCGTTGGAATGTGGTCATGGTGTCTCCTGCACTGTTTTTGATGAGAGAGGCCTGCCGCCGCGGGATGGATGAGGGGCAATGGCCGTTGGCGTCGTCGCCGGTGGCGCGTCAGCGCACCATGCACGGCGCCTTGTTGTTGAACTGCCAGCCCGGGATCAGGAACTGCATCGCCGCGGCATCGTCGCGCGCGCCCAGGCCCTTGCGCTGGTACAGCTCGTGCGCGCGCGCCAGCGCATCCGGGTCGAGCTCGACGCCCAGCCCCGGGGTCTTGGGCACCTGCACCAGCCCGCCTTCGATCTGCAGCGGGTTGCGGGTCAGGTGTTCGCCGTCCTGCCAGATCCAGTGGGTGTCGATCGCGGTGACGCGTCCCGGCGCGGCCGCCGCCACGTGCGTGAACATCGCCAGCGAGATATCGAAGTGGTTGTTCGAATGCGAGCCCCAGGTCAGGCCCCATTCGGCGCACATCTGGGCCACCCGCACCGAGCCCTGCATGGTCCAGAAATGCGGGTCGGCCAGCGGGATGTCGACCGACTGCAGCCGCACCGCATGCCCCATCTGGCGCCAGTCGGTGGCGATCATGTTGGTGGCGGTGGGCAGGCCGGTGGCGGTGCGGAACTCGGCCATGATCTCGCGGCCCGAGTAGCCGTCTTCGGCGCCACACGGATCTTCGGCATAGGCCAGCACGCCGCGCTTGTCGCGGCACAGGCGCACGGCGTCCGCCAGCGACCAGGCGCCGTTGGGATCGAGCGTGATGCGCGCCCTGGGGAAGCGCTCGGCCAGCGCCAGGATCGCTTCCATCTCTTCGTCGCCGCGCAGCACGCCGCCCTTGAGCTTGAAGTCATTGAAGCCGTAGCGCTCATACGCCGCTTCGGCCAGGCGCACCACGGCCTCGGGCGTCATCGCCGCTTCATTGCGCAGGCGGAACCACGCGTTGTCCGCGTCCGGCTCGGTGCGGTAGTCCAGCGTGGTGCGCTGGCGCTCGCCGATATAGAACAGGTACCCCAGCATCTCCACCGCGTCGCGCTGCTGGCCTTCGCCCAGCAGCGCGGCCACCGGCACCTCCAGGTGCTGGCCGAGCAGGTCGAGCAGCGCCGCCTCCAGGGCCGTGACGGCGTGGATGGTGATGCGCAGGTCGAAGGTCTGCAGGCCGCGGCCACCGGCGTCGCGGCCGGCAAAGGCGGCACGCACGCGGTTCAGCATGGCCTGGTACTGGCCGATGGGCTGGCCCACCAGCAGCGGGCGCGCGTCTTCCAGGGTCTGGCGGATGCCTTCGCCGCCCGGCACTTCGCCGACGCCGGTATGGCCGGCGCTGTCGCGCACGATCACGATATTGCGCGTGAAGTACGGGCCATGGGCGCCGGACAGGTTCATCAGCATGCTGTCATGCCCGGCAACGGGCACCACGGTCAGTTCGGTCACGACCGGGGTATGGGCGGACGCCATGGAGGCGGCGGTAGGGGTCATCTCGGCAAGGTCTCCGGCTGGCCCCGGGCGTACGATCCTTCACCCGGGCCTTGTGTTGCGTATGTTATCTGTCATCGTATGACTGATAACCCAGTATAATGAGGCATTCTCGGGCCGGTCAAGTCCGGGAAAGCCCGCCCGTATCCCTGAATTCGTACGTAGCTGCCATGCCGAACGCCCAGCCTCTCGCGCCGACCCCGAGTTCCGCCCCGACCCCGTTGCGCCGCCGCGGCCGCACGCTTGCCGAAGAAGTCGTACAAGCCCTTGGCGAGGAGATCCGCCAGGGCCAGCTCAAGCCCGGCGACAAGCTACCCACCGAATCCGAGATCATGGCCACCATGGGCGTGAGCCGCACCGTGGTGCGCGAAGCGCTGTCGCGGCTACAGGCCAGCGGCCTGGTGGAGACGCGCCACGGCATCGGCACCTTCGTGCTGGAACGCCCGGCCGAAGCGCCGTCGCCATTCCGGATCGGGCCGGACACGCTGGGCACGGCCATGGATGTGATGGCGATGCTGGAATTCCGCGTCAGCGTGGAAGCCGAGGCGGCCGGCCTGGCGGCCGCGCGCCGCACCGAGGCGCAACTTGCGGCGATGCGCCAGGCGCTGGACGAGCTCAAGCACGGCGCCGGCGAGGGCAATGACGCGGTAGAGAGCGACTTCGCCTTCCACCTGGCCATCGCGCGCGCCACCGGCAACCGCTATTTCACCGACATCATGGGTCACCTGGGCACCATGGTGATCCCGCGCAGCCGGCTGCAGGTCAGCACCCCCGAGCGCGTGCAGTACCTGGAGCGGGTCAGCATCGAGCACGAGAACATCTACGACGCGATCGAGCGCCGCGACCCCGACGCCGCCAAGGCCGCCATGCGCATGCACCTGACCAACAGCCGCGAGCGGCTGCGCAAGGCGTCCGGCTCGGCCGGCCCGCAAGGCTGAGGCGGGACGCGCGTGCGGCGGGCATGCGCCGGCAAGTCATACGATGTCTAATGAATAGTGACGGCGGCGCCCGCCGCTAAGGCGTCAACCGGCAGCGGCGCGCGAAGTCGACCAGTTCGACCAGCGACGACACCTGCAGCTTGTTCATGATGCGGGCCTTGTAGCTGCTGACGGTCTTGTTGCTGATAAAGAGGCTTTCGCTGATGGCCTTGTACGACATGCCGCGCGCCAGCATCTGCAGCACCACCAGTTCCTTGTCGGACAGCCGCCGCAGCATCTCGTCGTCGGCCGACATCGACTGGCGCGGCGCGCCGCCGCGGCCCAGCACCGGGAACACGGTATAGCCCGCCAGCACGGCCTCGACCGCGCGCAGGATTTCCTTGATGTCCTGGGTCTTGCTGACGAAGCCCTGCGCGCCCGCCTGCCACGAACGGCTGACGAACACGGCCGGGTCCAGCGCCGTCACCACCAGGATGCGCACCTGCGGATGGATCGCGCGCAGGCGCGGCGCCACGTCGAGCCCGCTCGAGCGCGGGATGTCGAGGTCGAGCAGCACCAGGTCCGGCATGCGTGCGCGCACCATTTCGATGGCGCATTGCCCGTTGTCCGCCTCGATCACCTCGTCGACGCCAAGCAGTTGCGACAGATGGTGCCGAAGCACCAACCGCATCGCCGGATGGTCGTCAACGATCAGGATGGTTGTCATGCGCGGGGTCCAGGTTCTAGGCAGGCATCGGCGGAGGCAACATCCCGATGCTGGAACGGGCTGGCAGGAACGGCGCATGCCGGTGCGCGATGCCACGCCAGTATAGGGAGCCGCAGGCGCGCACAGGATGGGAGGAATCCGCTTCGGTTGCAGCGAAAATCCTAGGCCCGCCTCAGACGCGCGGGACCGTGCGCGGGCCGCCCCGAAGCGCGTGTCCCTGCCCGCGGCAGGGGCAACGGGGAGCGGCCAGTGGTGCTACTCTATTCGGGCGTGTTTCATCCATGGAGAACACTGTGCCCCGCAAGACCCCCATCGAGCGCTACCGCAATATCGGCATCAGCGCGCATATCGACGCCGGCAAGACCACGACGACCGAGCGCATCCTGTTCTACACGGGCGTCAACCACAAGCTTGGCGAAGTGCACGATGGCGCGGCCACCATGGACTGGATGGAGCAGGAGCAGGAGCGCGGCATCACCATCACCTCGGCCGCCACTACCGCCTTCTGGAAAGGCATGGCCGGCAATTATCCCGAGCACCGCATCAACATCATCGATACGCCGGGGCACGTCGACTTCACCATCGAAGTCGAGCGCTCCATGCGCGTGCTGGACGGTGCCTGCATGGTCTACGATGCCGTCGGCGGGGTGCAGCCGCAATCCGAAACCGTCTGGCGCCAGGCCAACAAGTACGCGGTGCCGCGCATCGCGTTCGTCAACAAGATGGACCGCATCGGCGCCGACTTCTTCCGCGTGCAGACGCAGATTGCCGAGCGCCTGCGCGGCCGCGCCGTGCCGATCCAGATTCCGCTGGGCGCCGAGGACCACTTCCAGGGCGTGGTCGACCTGGTCAAGATGAAGGCCATCGTCTGGGACGAGGCCAGCCAGGGCGTGCGCTTCGAGTACCAGGACATCCCCGCAGACCTGCTCGCCACCGCGCAGGAATGGCGCGACAAGATGGTCGAGGCCGCCGCCGAGGCCGACGAGGCGCTGCTGAACCAGTACCTGTCGGGCGAGCCGCTGACCGAGGACCAGATCAAGCAGGGCCTGCGCAAGCGCACCATCGCCAACGAGATCGTGCCGATGCTGTGCGGCAGCGCCTTCAAGAACAAGGGCGTGCAGAGCATGCTCGACGCGGTGATCGACTACCTGCCGTCGCCCGCCGACGTGCCCGCCATCCTGGGCCACACCGAGGACGACCGCGAGGCCGAGCGCCACCCCAGCGACGACGAGCCGTTCGCCGCGCTGGCGTTCAAGATCATGACCGACCCCTTTGTCGGCCAGCTGATCTTCTTCCGCGTGTATTCCGGCGTGGTCAGTTCGGGCGACAGCGTCTACAACCCGCTCAAGGGCAAGCGCGAGCGCCTGGGGCGCATCCTGCAGATGCACGCCAACGTGCGCCAGGAGATCAAGGAAGTGCGCGCCGGCGACATCGCCGCGGCGGTGGGCCTGAAGGAGGCCACCACCGGCGACACGCTGTGCGACCCCGACAAGGTCATCATCCTGGAGCGCATGAGCTTTCCCGAGCCGGTGATCTCGCAGGCGGTGGAGCCGAAGACCAAGGCCGACCAGGAGAAGATGGGCATCGCGCTGAACCGGCTGGCGCAGGAAGACCCGTCGTTCCGCGTGACCACGGACGAAGAGTCCGGGCAGACCATCATCTCCGGCATGGGCGAGCTGCACCTGGAAATCCTGGTCGACCGCATGCGGCGCGAATTCGGCGTCGAAGCCTCGGTCGGCAAGCCGCAGGTGGCGTACCGCGAGACCATCCGCCACGCCGCGCGCGACGTCGAGGGCAAGTTCATCAAGCAGTCGGGCGGGCGCGGCCAGTACGGCCACGTGGTGCTGAACCTGGAGCCGATGCCGCATGGCGGCGGCTACGAGTTCGTCGATGCGATCAAGGGCGGCGTGGTGCCGCGCGAGTTCATCCCCGCGGTGGACAAGGGCATCCGCGAGACCATGCAGTCGGGCGTGCTGGCGGGGTACCCGGTGGTCGACATCAAGGCCACGCTGGTATTCGGCTCTTACCACGACGTCGACTCGAACGAAAACGCGTTCCGCATGGCCGGCTCGATGGCGTTCAAGGAAGGCATGCGCCGCGCCCGGCCGACGCTGCTGGAGCCGATGATGGCGGTCGAGGTGGAGACGCCCGAGGAATTCACCGGCAACGTGATGGGCGATCTGTCGTCGCGCCGCGGCATGGTGCACGGCATGGAAGACATCGCCGGCGGCGGTGGCAAGATCGTACGCGCCGAAGTGCCGCTGGCGACCATGTTCGGCTACTCCACCACGCTGCGCTCGCTGACACAGGGACGCGCGACCTTCACCATGGAGTTCAAGCACTACGCCGAGGCCCCGGCCAATGTGGCGGAAGCGGTGATCTCGGCGAAGCGGGTGGGCTGAGGCGTCCGCCCCCGGCCGGTGTGTGGCGACCGAGTTCGTTGACGCGCCGGCCCTCTCCTCCACCCCTCTCCCGCATGCGGTAGAGGGGGCACGCCAGCGGCCTGATCAGGCCAGCAACCAGCGCCGGACGAAGCACTTTTCAAGGGCGCTGACCCAGTGCGGGTAAACTACGCCCGGTTCGCCGCGCCGGGGACGACCCGGCATGCGCCTTCCAAGCCCGATCGGCCATTGCCGAAAAACGCTTGCCGAAGCGGGCGCCGGCGAACCCGCTCCATGGCCTTCGGGCCGCTCCCGTGGCGCCGGCAAGCGGCGCTGCCCAAGGCTTGCCCGGCAATACTGCCGGCATTCGCCGACCCTCCAGGCATCGTCGCCCGCTTCGACCCTCGCCCGGGCCACGCATCCGTTGCGCCAGGCCCGATGACGACCCGCGTGCCCCCGCGCGGGACTGGAACCCGCAGGCCATCGGCCTGACGGATCCGCTCCGGCACGCTACCGCGCCGTCCGGATCCGGCCCTCCGGAGGACCCTCCATGAAGAAGACAGCCAGCCACTGGCTGCCGGCGGCCGGGCTGTTGCCCGTCGCTGCCCTTATCACTGCCCTCACCGCGGGGCGCGCCCATGCGCAGCCGGGCGTCACCGTCTATGGCATCGTCAGCACGGCCGTGCGCTACACCTCGAACCTCGACGGCCATCACCACGACCAGGCGGCGCTGGTCTCCGGCGGCATGGTCGGCAGCCGCTTCGGCCTGAAGGGCGACGAAGACCTGGGCGGCGGCCAGCACGCCATCTTCCAGCTCGAGGCCGGCATCGGCAGCGACGACGGCCGCGCCAGCTACCAGGCGCTGTTTGGCCGCCAGGCCTATGCCGGCCTGGCCGGCGACTGGGGCAGCCTGACCTTCGGCCGCCAGTACAACGCCCTGAACAATATCGGCTGGGCCTTCAATCCGCTGGACCAGGGCTGGGGCAACTTCTGGTCCGATCCGATCTACCTGGGCGGCGACATCTTCTTTCAGGACTATCGCATCGACCACAGCGTGGTCTACAAGAAGAGCGCCGGCCCGCTGACGCTGCAACTGGACTACGGCGCCGGCGGGCAAGCCGGCAGCCTGGCGCGCGGCGCCACGCTGGGCGGCGGGTTGATGCTGCAGCAGGGCGCGCTGGCGCTGGGCGCGGCCTATGACCAGCGCCGCAGCGCCGACGGCGGCAGCACGGTACGCAACTACGCCGTGGGCGGCTCCTACGCAGCCGGCAAGGCCACCTTCTACGTGGGCCACATGGGCCGGCGCGAATCGGCGCGAAATCCGGCCGTGGGCGGCGCGCGCTTCAACATCGCCTTCGCCGGGCTGGGCTACCAGCTCACGCCCGCGCTGCATGTATCCGGCGCCTATTACCGCTACTGGCAGCGCGGCCACGTGACCACGCAGTTCCTGCAGGTGCCGGTGCTGCTGGGCAGCGGCAACGCCGACAGCGTCGCGGTGGTGGCCGACTACGCCCTGTCCCGGCGCACCAGCCTGTACCTGGAAGCCGACGTGGTGCGCGCGCGCGGCGGCGCGGTCGGCCGCGAGACCGAGTACTGGGCTGGCACGCCCGCCACCGACGTGGCGCGCAGCACGCGCGTGGGCGTGATGCTTGGCATGCGGCACCACTTCTGAAGCGGCTGCCGAATGCCGCGCGGCGTCCGTGCGGATGCGTTGTTTTTGCAAGCCACGCGAAAGAATTACCTCCGCGGGGGGTGCCAACGGGCGCGCAGCGGGGCGATCCACGTGGAAACCACGGCAAAGCGGCGCAGGCATGGTCATTGCGCACGCCAAGCATTCCACCGTCTCGCGACAAGGAGCACAGCATGCAAACGCAACCTCCCAGCAGTCAAGGCGCAGCCATCGTCGGTTCCGGCGTGGGCGAAGGCCCGGGCCCGGAAGTGATGGCGGCTTCCAGCCTGGATGGCACCAAGGCCTATTCGTCCGATGGCGAACATGTCGGCAAGATCTCCGAGATCATGCTGGACGTGCCGCACGGGCGCATTGCCTATGCGGTGCTGACCACCGGCGGCTTCCTCGGCATGGGTGACACGCTGCACGCCATTCCGTGGAACGCGCTGGTCATGGATACCGACGAAAAGTGCTTCCGGATCGCCGTGACGGCGGACCGGATCAAGTCCGCGCCGGGCTTCAACAAGGACAGCTGGCCGAGCATGGCCGACCCGCAGTGGGGCAAGTCGCTGCACGAATACTACGGGCGCGACCCGTACTGGGTCTCTCCGCCGCTGTAAGCCCACAGTAAGCCCGCGGCAGGCTGATCGCAGCACGCTGCGAACCAGGGCCGCGAGTGCGCCGCGACAGGCGCCTCGCGGCCCGCTTGCATTGCACGGCAAGGCTAGGCACAGTCTGCCAAGACGCGCGGGCCGGACGCCGGGGCCGGCGTGCCCGAGAGACCACCATGAGGACACCCGCCGCCAGCATGACGCCCCTGCCATCTCCGCCGACCCTGGCCGAAACCGCAACCGCCGGCGCCAGCGCAGCGCCCGTCCCGCCCGGCGACATGCCCGGCTTTCTCTCCGGCGGTGGCGAGATGGGCGCGCTGATGCGCGGCTTCGACTGGGACTCGACCCCGCTCGGGCCCCCGCAAGGCTGGCCGAACAGCCTCAAGACCGCGATCCGCATCATGCTGACCTCGCGCCAGCCGATCTGGATCGGCTGGGGCGACGCCCTGCACTTCTTCTACAACGACGCCTACAAATCGATCATCGGCGGCAAGCACCCCGGCGCGCTCGGCCAGCCCACCTCCGTGGTGTGGCGCGAGATCTGGCCCGAGATCGGCCCCCTGCTGGCCACTGCCATGACCGGCAGCGAAGGCACCTTCGTCGAGCAGAAGCTGCTGATCATGGAGCGCAACGGCTACCCGGAGGAAACCTACTACACCTTCTCTTACAGCCCGGTGCCGGACGACCACGGCGGCACCGGCGGCATCATCTGCGCCAACAGCGACGACACGGAGCGCGTGCTGGCCGAGCGCCAGCTGAACGTGCTGCGCGACGTGGCGGCAACGGCCAGCGAGGCGCGCGCCTGGCGCGACGCGTGCGGGCGCGCCATGGCGGCGCTGTCGTCGGACCCGCGCGACATCGTGTTCGCGCTGCTGTACATTGCCGAGCCCGGCGCACGCGCGCTGCAGCGCGCCGGCGCCATCGGCATCGGCGTCGATAGCGGCCACCCGGGCGCGCCCGCGCAGATCGCGCTGGACGCGCACTGGCCGTGGCCGGTGGCCGAAGTCCTGGCGCAGCAGCAGCCGGTGCTGCTCGACGGCCTGGCGGAGCGCTTCGCCGTACCGCTGCCGGGCGGTGCCTGGGGCGTGCCGCCGTCGCGCGCGGCCGTGATCGAGGTGGCGCCGTCGGGCAGCGCGTCGCATCGCGGCGTGCTGGTGGTCGGCCTGAATCCGTTCCGCCTGTTCGACGAGCGCTACCGCAGCTTCCTGACGCTGGCGGCGGGGCAGATCGGCGCCGCCATGCATTCGGCTCTGGCCTATGAGGCGGAGCGCAAGCGCGCCGAGGCGCTGGCCGAAATCGACCGCGCCAAGACCGCGTTCTTCTCCAATATCAGCCACGAGTTCCGCACGCCGCTGACGCTGATGCTGGGCCCGCTGGAAGAACTGGTGCGCCGCGCCGGTTCCGGCGAGGACCGCGCCATGCTGGAGATGACGCATCGCAACGGGCTGCGCCTGCTCAAGCTGGTCAATGCGCTGCTGGACTTCTCGCGCATCGAGTCCGGCCGCGTGACGATGCGGCGCCAGCCCACCGACGTGGCCGCGCTGACGGCGGACCTGGCCTCGCTGTTCCGCGCCAGCGTGGAAGCGGCCGGCATCACGCTGCGGGTCGACTGCCCGCCGCTGTGCCCGCCGCTGGCGCACGCCGTGGCGGTGGACCGCGACATGTGGGAGACCATCGTGCTGAACCTGGTCTCCAACGCCTTCAAGTTCACCTTCGCCGGCACCATCACCGTGGCGGTCGCGCCGCAGGGCGACGACGCCGTAGCGCTGACCGTGCGCGACACCGGCATCGGCATCCCGGCGGCGGAACTGCCGCGCATCTTCGAGCGCTTTCATCGCGTCGAAGGCGCCCAGGGCCGCAGCATCGAAGGCAGCGGCATCGGGCTGGCGCTGGTGCAGGAACTGGTGCGGCTGCATGGCGGCACCATCGACGTGCAGAGCACCCCCGGCGAGGGCACCTGTTTTACCGTGCGCCTGCCGGCCGGCGCCGACGTAGCCATGGATGCGGCCACTGAGGTGGCTGCGGAGGCCGACGCCGCGCCGCCGGCCAGCAGCGTGCAGGCGCGCGCCTATGTCGAGACCGCGCTGCGCTGGCCGCAGGTACAGATGCCGCCGGCAACGACCGTGGCAGCGGATGAGCTTCCGTTGTCCGCCCCGCAAGGCGCGGCCGACGCCGCAGCCGGCGAGGCGGCGCATGGCAGCGCCCTGGTGCTGGTGGTGGACGACAACGACGACCTGCGCGACTACATGCGCCGCCTGCTGGGCGCCGCCGGCCATCGCGTCGCCGTGGCCGCCGACGGCGAGGCCGCGCTGGCGCTGGCGCGCGCGCACGCGCCGGCACTGGTGGTGTCGGACGTGATGATGCCGCGCCTGGACGGCTTTGGCCTGGTGCGCGCGCTGCGCGCCGATGCCGCGCTGAGCGACACGCCGGTGCTGCTGCTGTCCGCCCGCGCCGGCGAGGAGGCGCGCGTCAGCGGCCTGGGCAGCGGCGCCGACGACTACCTGGTCAAGCCCTTCTCCGCGCGGGAATTGCTGGCGCGCGTGGCCAGCAATCTGCGCCTCTCCGAACTGCGCCGGGCCACCGAGCGCCGCCTGCAGGAACTCAACGCCTCGCTGGAGCGCCGCGTCGCGCAGGCCGTGGCCAACCATGACCGGCTGTGGGAGCTGAGCGAAGACCTGCTGATCGTGGCGCGCTTCGATGGCTGCCTGCAGCGGGTCAGTCCGGCGTGGACGCGCACGCTCGGCCACGCGCCGCAGCAGGTGCTGGGACGCGCGTATCTATCGTTTATCTACCCTGACGACCTGGCCGGCGCGAGTGCGCAGCTGGACGCCCTGCGCCACGATGGCGTGCCGGTGCGCTTTGAATGCCGGCAGCAGCGCGCCGACGGCGCACTGCGCTGGCTGGCCTGGACGCTGTCGGTCGATCCGGCCAACGGCCATGTCCATGGCGTCGGCCGCGATGTCACCGGCGACCGCGAAGCGCAGGCCGCGCTGCGCCACGCCGACGAGGCCCTGCGCACGGCGCAGAAGATGGAGGCGATCGGCAACCTGACCGGCGGCGTCGCGCATGATTTCAACAACCTGCTGCAGGTGATCGGCGGCAACCTGCAGTTGCTGACGCGCGACCTCGCCGGCGATGACCGCGCCGGGCCGCGCCTGCGCAACGCGCTGGCCGGGGTCGCGCGCGGCGCCAAGCTGGCATCGCAGCTGCTGGCGTTCGGGCGGCGCCAGCCACTGGCGCCGCGGGTGGTCAACCTGGGCCGGCTGGTGCGCACGCTGGACGACATGCTGCGCCGGGCGCTGGGCGACGGCATCGAGGTCGAAACCGTGGTCGCGCCCGACCTTTGGAACACGCTGGTCGACCCCTTCCAGGTCGAGAATGCGCTGCTGAACCTGGCGATCAACGCGCGCGACGCCATGCAAGGGCACGGGCGCCTGACCATCGCGGCGCGCAATGCGCGGCCGGGCGAAGCCACCAACGAAACCGCCAACGAAGCCGCGCCAGCCGCGCCGATGCAGTATGTGCTGCTGTCGGTCACCGACACCGGCGTGGGCATGGCGCCCGAGGTGCAGGAACGCGTGTTCGAGCCCTTCTTCACCACCAAGCCCGAGGGCCAGGGCACCGGCCTGGGGCTGAGCATGGTGTATGGCTTTATCCGCCAGTCCGACGGACACGTGAAGATCGCCAGCGAGCCCGGGCGCGGCACCACGGTCACGCTGCTCCTGCCGCGCGTGCTTGAGGACGAAGACCCGGATATCGAACTGGACGCAGGCCCGGCGCGCGGCGGCAGCGAGACCGTGCTGGTGGTGGAAGACGACGAGGACGTGCGCGCCACCGTGGTCGAGATGCTCGCCAGCCTGGGCTACCACGTGCTGCGCGCGCGCGACGCGCACAGCGCGCTGGCCATCGTCGAGCGTGGCGTGCCGGTGGACCTGCTGTTCAGCGACGTGGTGATGCCCGGCCCCCTGCGCAGCACGGAGCTGGCGCGCAAGCTGCGCGAACGGATGCCGGACGTGGGCGTGCTGTTCACCTCGGGCTATGCCGACAGCGTCATCGTGCATGACGGACGCCTCGATGCCGGCATCGAACTGCTCAGCAAGCCCTACACGCATGAGGCGCTGGCACGCAAGGTGCGCCATGTGCTGGCAAATCGCAGCCAGCGCGCCGCGACGGCCGCGGCGGGCCAGCACCCGGCGCCAGTCGGCCACGCGCCGGACGTCGCGCCGCTGCGCGTGCTGTGCGTCGACGACGACGCGCTGGTACGCGCCGGCACCGCGGAAGTGCTGCGTGCCTATGGCGTGCACGCGCTGGAAGCGGACAGTGAGAGCGCGGCGCTCGCCGTGCTGGCCGGCAACGCGGTCGACGTGCTGCTGACCGACGTCGCCCTGGCCGGGGATTCCGGCGTGGACCTGGCGCTGGCAGCACGCTCGCGCCATCCGGGGCTGGGCGTGGTGTTCGCCACCGGCTACGCGCTGGAGTTGACGCCGGCACAGCGCGCCACGCTGGGCGCGGTGGCGGTGCTGCGCAAGCCCTATCCGCCGCAGACGCTGCTCGAAGTCCTGCGCGATGTCGTCGCCGAGATCCGGGGCGATGCCGCGCGGGCCGAAGCGCCCGGCCGGCCACAACCGGCAAGCTGAGCACGCCGCGGCGCGAGCGTCAGGCGCCGCGGCTCAGCCGGCAAGCCGCCAGGCGGCGCCGGCCAGCCCGACGAGCGCCACGCCGGGCAGCAGGCGCGGCACCGCGCGCGGCGCGTAGGACAGGCCCAGCGCCACGACGATGGCACTGGCCGTCAGCGTGCCCACCCACGACACCGTGCCCATCGGCCCGCCCTGCGCGGCGATATGCAGTCCCAACGCCAGTGCCAGCGCCACCGCGCCCTGCAGGCGCAAGCGCGCCACCGCGCCGCGCGACGGCATGCTGCCGCGGCCATGGATATCGGCATGATGGCGCTCGAGCGACAGCGCCAGCGCGGCAAACCCGGCCAGCGACAGCGCGAACCCAGCCAGCGCGTTCATGCGGCCTCCTGCGTGGTGGCGGCGACGTTGCGCGGCCGCGATGCCACGCGTGCGCCCACGGCTTGCCGGCGGCCCGTGATCCAGGCCGCGGAGCCAAGCGCCAGGCCCAGCGCCAGCGACACCAGGTCGAAGCCGGCCACGGCCGCCGGACCATGCCCCTGCAGCAGGGTCACGCCCAGGTGCGAGCCGGTGGTCAACGCATTGAGCAGCGGGAGGGTGCCGAACAATGCCGCGCCCGCCCACAGCTGCGCGCGCCACATGCCGCGCGTGGGCCGGCACAGCGCCAGCAGCGCGCACGCAGCCCAGGCCATGAAGAACCAGCGGATCTCGGCCTCCGGCCGCTGCGCCATTGCCACCGGCAACAGCCGGTTGGCCCAGAAATAGCTTGCAAAGGCCACCGGCAGGCCGGCGATGGCGCCGATATTGAGCGCCTCGACCAGGCGCAGCCCGAACCCGGGCCGGCCCCGCGCCGCGATCGCCCTGGCCTGCTGCTGGCGCGTGCGCACCGCCCACAGGATGGCGCCGGTGGCGACCATGGCGCAGCCCGCCAGCCCGCACAGGAAGAACAGCGCGCGCAGGCCGGGGGGCGCAAAGCTGGCGATATGCAGGCCGGTCATGACGCTGCGCGTCATTTCGGCGGCGGACTTGTCTTCGGCATACGCGCCCAGCAGGGCGCCGCTGGCACCCGCAAATTCGAGCGCGAGCGGATCGTGCGAGAGCGTATCGGGCTCGGCGCGCGAGAGCGTCACGGTCGCGTTGGCATCGCCCGGCAGGTTGACCACGATGCGGCGCACCTGCCCGCCCTGCCACGCGCGCCCGGCCTGCGCCATCATGTCCGGCACGCTCGCCAGCGGCGCGGCCGTGCCGGCGGCCTTGGGTGGCAGCGGACGCAGCCTGGTCTGCGCCTGGAACGCGCGCAGGTCGCCGCCGTATGCCGCCTCGACGCCCCACGGCATGTACATCAACAGCAGCGTGACCAGCCCGGTGTAGGTGATCATCAGGTGGAACGGCAGCGGCAGCACCGCCAGCGCGTTGTGCGCATCGAGCCAGGAGCGCTGGCCCTTGCCGCGCCGGAACGTAAAGAAGTCGGCAAAGATGCGGCGATGGGTGATTACGCCGCTGACGATCGCCACCAGCATGAACATGGCGCAGAAGCCGGCGATCCAGCGCGCCCACTTGGCCGGCATGTAATGCAGGTCGAAGTGCAAGCGGTAGAGGAACTCGCCGCCGCGGGTCTCGCGCGCGGCCTGCAGCGGCGCACCGGTGGCCGGATCGAGCAGGCGCGTGTCGAAGCGGCGCGGCTTGCCGTCGGCATCGCGCGGCGCCTGCCCCGGCTTGTAGGTCCACAGCACATTGACCGCGTCGCGCCGCGCATCGGGCAGCGTGACGATCCAGCGCGCGGCATCGGGCGCCTGATGCTCCAGATAGCCCAACGCGTTTTGTGCCATCTGCGCGGCCGGAACCTGCGCGGCATCGGCGGGCGCAGTGCGATGCAGCTCCGGCCGCATCCACAGCGAAATCTCTTCCTTGTAGTAACTGGCGGTGCCGCCGCAAAACATCAGGAACAACACCCAGCACACCAGCAGGCCGCTCCAGGTGTGGAGCCATGCCATCGACTGCCTGAATCCCGCGCGCATCACGCCCCCCGTCCGAGCGCCAGCATGGCCGACAGCAGCGCGGCCGGCAGCGCCAGACCCGCCCATGCACGCCAGGCGCTACGCACCGCAAACACCCAGACCGCCGCGCCGGCATAGATGGCGAACGACAGCAGCGTCGCCGTGGTCACGGCATCGTGCCGCGCCATCGGCAGATAGCGCGCCAGCACCGCGGTGGCCAGCGCGGCCAGCGCATAGCCGCCGGCAATGGCGGCAACGGCGCGCACGCCCACGCCCGCGCGATAGCGCCACCCGCTAGCCTGCAGCGCCTTGCTCACGCCGGCACCCGCAGCGCCACATATGCGGCGGCATTTTCAGCGCGAGCGGCGTGGCTGAGAGGACAAAGATGGCAAGCGGCAAAGGAAGCGGCGGGCATAGAGCGATGCGGGCAGGAAACGACCACAAATGATAACAATTCGCATTTCCAACCTCAAGGCAATCCCTGCCCGCCGCCTGGACAGAGCCGCGATTCGTTTTTCAATTTTTTTGAACAACACTGACAATGAATGTCGGCAGAAAGCATCACGGCGTTCGCTATAGTTCTGCTCATGGCAGCGCGACACAAACAAACAGCGCCGCTACATACAATCAACAATTTTGAATTCGTTTTAGGAGAACATCATGTCGAACGCCAAGCTCGAAGTCCTGACCCCGCGCAACAGCCAGTTGATCATCATCGACCATCAGCCGCAGATGGCCTTCGGGGTCCAGTCGATGGACCGCCAGGCCATGAAGAACAACGTGATCGGACTGGCCAAGGCGGCCCGGGTGTTCGACGTGCCGACCACCATCACCACGGTCGAGAGCGATTCGTTCTCGGGCTACACCTACCCCGAGTTGCTGGATGTGTTTCCCGGCAAGCAGACCCTCGAGCGCACTTCGATGAATTCGTGGGACGACCAGAAGGTGCGCGACGCACTGCAGGCCGCCGGGCGCAAGAAGGTGGTGGTGGCCGGACTCTGGACCGAAGTCTGCAACACCACCTTCGCGCTGAGCGCGATGCTGGAAGGCGACTACGAGATCTACATGGTTGCCGACGCCTCGGGCGGCACCAGCAAGGAAGCGCACGACTACGCCATGCAGCGCATGATCCAGGCCGGCGTGGTGCCGGTGACGTGGCAGCAGGTCCTGCTGGAGTGGCAGCGCGACTGGAAGAACCGCGACACCTATGACGCCGTCACCGGCATCGCCAAGGAACACTCGGGCGCCTACGGCATGGGCATCGACTACGCCTACACCATGGTGCACAAGGTCGCGCAACGCACCGCCACGCCGCACGCATCGATCGCCCCGGTCCACGCACCGGTGATCGAGCGCTGATCCACTCAGCCAGCCTCTGACAGGAGACCACACCATGAAGCCAAGCCGAAGCCTCGCCCATGGCGCGCTGCTGCTCGGATGCTGGCTGGCCATCGGCACCTCGAGCCTGGCCGCCGCGGCCATCGTCGCGCAGACGCTGGCCTGAGCGGCGGTACGCTGCCGGCAAGACGCCGCAGCCGCGGCCCGGCTAGCGCCGGTGCGCGAACATCGACATATGCCGGCCGATATGGTCGAGCAGTTCCAGCGCTGCCGCGGGCAGGGGCCGTCCGGCCTTCACCAGCAGCCGGGCCTGGGTGCCTGAAAACAAGGGATGGTCCAAAGGCACCACCGCCAGCGTGCCCGCCGCGATCTCGCGATACGCGGCGAACTCGCCGATCAGCGTCATGTACTGGTCGTAGGCGACGAACTGCTTCAGCGCGGTCAGTGAGTTGCTGACCAGCGTCGCGCGGATCGAGACGTTCTCGGCGAACTCGACCATACGCAAGGCATGGCCAACGCCGAACGATGCCGGCATCATGGCCAGCGGATAGGCCTGCAGGTCGGCGACACTGGCCACGCCGCCGCGCAGCGCCAGCGGGTGGTCGGGCCTGACCAGCAGCACCACCGGCTGCGACGCGCTCGCGCGATACTCGATGCGCGGGTGCGGCGGCGGATTGTAGGCCAGGCCGATATGCGCGCGGCTTTCCGCCACTTCCTCCAGCACGCCATCGACCGCAAGGATGTCCATGCGGATATCCAGGCGCGGATAGCGCGCACAGAACCGTGCCAGCACTTCGTTGACGAGCAGGTCGACATAGCCCTCGCTCAGGACCAGCCTGACCTCGCCTTGCTGCAACCCCTGCAGCGCGTGCAGCTGGTCTTCCAGCTTCTCCTGGTGCGAACGGTAGCCGCGCCAGAATTCCACCAGGTGCGCCGCCGCGGCGGTGGGCCGCAGCCCGCGTGGCTCGCGCTCGAACAGCAGCGCGCCCAGCTCTTCCTCCAGCAGCCGGATCTGCCGCGTGATCACCGAGGGCGATGTGTTCAGGCTGTCCGCCGCGCCGCGGATGGTGCCGTGCGCCAGCACTTCACGGAAGTATCGCAGCCGCTGCTGATTGATCTCTCGCATGTCGAACGCCTGTTCCGCCGTTTTTCCGCAGCGGTAACGATACCCGAACGCGCCTTGCCTTGCTTGCCATGGGCAGCGTGGGCCACCTCGACCGGTGCGTTGCCCGGAACAGAACGAAGTGTGGCCTGAGTTGCTGTTTGCCAGCCCGCCCGCGGCTGCCACGATTCAGCACACGAGGGACACGACCAAGCCCCACCGAGCCCACCGGGCCGCAACCACACCGGAGACAGCGAGCATGCTAGCCATCCCTACCGCGGGCGCCATGGACGGCGCTTCCAGCCTTTACAGCCGGATCAACTGGCGCCTGTTGCCCTTCCTGCTGGTCTGCTACCTGTTCGCCTACCTGGACCGGGTTAACGTCGGCTTTGCCAAGCTGCAGATGCAAAGCGACCTGGGCTTTTCCGACGCGGCCTACGGCGTGGGCGCCGGCATCTTCTTCGTGGGCTATGTGCTGTTCGAACTGCCGAGCAACCTGATGCTGCCGCGGGTCGGGGCCCGCAAGACCTTCAGCCGGATCCTGGTGCTGTGGGGGCTTACCTCGGCCTGCATGGTGTTCGTGCGGGACGTGCCGACGTTCTACGCGTTGCGCTTCCTGCTCGGCGTGTTCGAGGCCGGCTTCGCGCCCGGCATGATCTATTACCTGTCGTGCTGGTACGGTCCGCAACGCATGGCGCGCGCCATCGCCATCGTGTTCCTGGCGGGACCGATCGGCGGCATCGTCGGCGCGCCGGCGTCGGCATGGCTGATGACCGCGCTGGCGGGCTATGGCGGACTGGCGGGCTGGCAATGGATGTTCCTGGTCGAGGGCCTGCCTTGCGTGCTGCTCGGCATGCTGGCGCTGTCGCTGGTGCCGGACCGCCCGGCGCAGGCGAGCTGGCTCAGCGACGCCGAACGGCGCCTGCTGGAAGCCGAACTGGGGCCGGTCGCCGCGCACAAGCATGGCTTCGGCGCCGTGGCCCGCGATCCGCGCGTCTATGTGCTGGCGCTGGCCTACTTCTGCATCATCGCGGCGATCTACGCCATCAGCTTCTGGCTGCCGACCATGATCAAGGCGCAGGGCGTGGACGATACCGTGCGGCTGGGCTGGTACGCGGCCATCCCATACGTGGCGGCCGCGTTCGGCATGTACTACATGGGCCGCAAGTCCGACCGCTCGGGCGAGCGGCGCCTGCACTGCGCGCTGCCGGCACTGGCGGCAGCCATGCTGCTGGCGGCCTCGGTGCTGGCGGACGGCAACCTGGTGGCGACGCTGGTGCTGCTGACGCTCGCCACCATGGGACTGTGGATGGCGTACACCGTGTTCTGGGCCATGCCGGCCGAATACATCCAGGGCCCGGCGGCGGCGGGCGGCATTGCGCTGATCAACACCATCGGCCTGTCGGGCGGCTTCTGGGGACCGGCCACCATCGGCTGGACCAAGACCGCGACCGGCAACCTCCATCTCGGCATGCTGATGATGGCCGCGTTGCCGCTGCTGGCGGCCGTCATCATCCTGTGCAACAAGCTGCCCGCACGCCGCTGATGCGGCATCGCGACGCCGTGATCCCGACCATCACTCACCAAGGAGCTCCCGTGCAACTTCATCTTTCAACCTGGGCGGAGATCGAGCAATACCTGGGCCGCAGCCGTACCATCGTGATCCCCATCGGCTCGAACGAACAACATGGCCCGACCGGGCTGCTCGGCACCGACTGGCTGTGCCCGCAAATCATTGCCGGCGAGGCGGAGCAGCAGGCCGATATCCTGGTGGCGCCGACCTTCAATATCGGCATGGCGCAGCATCACCTGGCATTCGCCGGGACGATTTCGCTGCGTCCGTCGACCTTCATCGCCGCGATCGGTGACTGGGTACGCTCGCTGGCAGGACATGGCTTCGAGAAGCTGTTGTTCCTGAATGGCCATGGCGGCAACGTTGCCTCGATCGATGCGGCCTTCTCCGAGCTCTACGCCGAAGCCAGCTTCGCCAGGCGCCGCGCCGGCTTTGCGCTGAAGCTGTGCAACTGGTGGGACCTGCCTGGCGTGGGCGAGCTGGCGCGCGACCAGTTCCCGACCGGCCACGGCTCGCACGCCACGCCTTCCGAAATCGCGATCACCCAGTGGGCCTTTCCGGATGCGCGCAAGCATGCCGACTATGCACCACGGATCGCGCCCAGCGGCCCGATACGCGAGGCGCTGGACTTCCGCGCGCGCTATCCGGACGGCCGCATCGGCTCGGACCCCGGACTGGCAACGGCCGAGAAAGGCGCTGCTCTGGTCCGGCTGGCGGCGCAGAGCCTGGTCCGGGAACTGGACGCGTTCGGCCGCGAACCGATGCCGGACTGAGGTCGCGGGCAGGCGTATGGGGGGCTGCGGGCCGGGACTGGTTACGTCATGTATCAAGTCCTGTTCCCGCCGATGGCTTTATCGCGTGCCGGCGAGCCCCTAGAGTCTGCCGTGTGAGCCATGACACCTTTGGATTGGGAGCCACCATGTCTGTCCAGCAACGACTCGCGGCGCGCGGCCTGGCACTGCCGCAACCACCTCAACCTTTGGGCAGCTATACCGCGGTCAGCCAGGCCGGCGACCTGCTGTTTATTTCCGGGCAGCTGCCGCTGCAGGACGGCAAGGTGATGTGGCAGGGCCAGGTCGGCAAGGACCTGAGCGTCGACGAAGGCAGGCGTGCCGCCGAACTGGCCGCGCTCAATGTGCTGGCGCAGATCGACGCGCACTTGGGCGGCTTTGCGCGGCTCGATCACCTCGTGCGGGTCGACGGCCACATTGCCAGCGCGCCCGGATGGTTCGCGCAGCCGGCGGTGCTCGACGCGGCGTCGGACCTGTTCCGCGACGTGCTGGGCGACAAGGCCGGCCACGCGCGCACGATCTCTTCGCACCTCCAGCAGCCGGGCAATGCGGCCGTGATCCTGGTGGTCATCGCCCAGGTCCGGCCGGCATGAGCCGACTGCTACGCCGAGAATTTTTCAAGCAGGAAGTCAACGAAGACCCGGACCCGGCGCGTGACATGGCGCGCGGACGGGTATAGCAGCACGAACGGGCGCGCGCTGCCTCCGTATTCGCGCAGCACTTCCACCAGCGTGCCGTCGCGCAGGTCCTGTTCCACCACGAAGCGATAGGTCTGGAACAGGCCGGCGCCGGCGCGCACCAGCGTGGCGCCGCCAAGGATATCCTCCGACGCCGTGTACGTGCCGGTCGTGACGATATCGGTTTCCGTGCCGTCGACCTGGAGGGTCCAGGGAATCCTGCGTCCGCTGCTGGGGCGCTCGAACTGGATGCACTCATGCCGCAGCAGATCTTCCGGCGTTTGCGGCGTGCCGGCCTGCCGCAGGTACGCGGGCGCCGCCACCACCACCAGTTCGGCGTCCTCGAGCTTGCGCGCGATCAGGTTCGAGTCGTCCGGCGCGCGTCCGCGCACGCACAGGTCATAGGTGTCATCGGCGAAATCCACATTGCGGTTGCTGATGTGCACGTCGATCTGGACCTCCGGATACCGGGCCCGGAATGCCGGCAGCACTGGCAACACGCGGTAGTGGGCATACGGCGTCGGCAGGCTGATGCGCAGCCGCCCGGCCGGCGTCGCATGCTGGCCGCCGATCTGCCGCTCGGCATCGACCAGCTGCGCCAGCGCGGCGCGGCTCTGCTCGAAGTACAGGCGGCCTTCGTCGGTCAGGCGGATCTGCCGCGTGGTGCGCACGAACAGCCGCACGCCAAGCCTCTCCTCCAATCGCTGCACGGTACGGCTGACTGCGGGCGGCGTCACGCCGGCGGCGACCGCGGCCGCGGTAAAGCTGCCCAGTTCCGCGGCCAGGCAAAACAGTTCGATGCTGCCGAGCTGGAGGTCATCGAATTGGCGTTTCATGGCTTCCCCCTGCTGGTGACGGACCTCGCCCGGTATCCGGGGCAGTCGCCATCATAGGTTCGCGCCCCGACGAAGTCGACTGACGCGCCCGTGCATTAGTACGCGCCGCGCATAACTGTTTGTCCGGCCGGTGCCTTCGAAAGCCCGACCCGAGCCTCTAGATTGGAACCCATCGGCGCCGCGGGCCCGATCGGCACGCTAGCCGGACCAACCTACATCGAGGTGAAAACATGAGTGCAGCACAGAAAGTCGTCGTCATCACAGGCGCATCGCAGGGCATCGGCGCGGAACTGGTCAAGGCCTTCCGCGAACGCGGCGATCGCGTCGTCGCCACGGCGCGCAGCATCCGGCCGTCCGAAGACCAAGACCTGCTGGCCGTCGCCGGAGACCTGGCCGACCCGGCCACCGCGCGCCGCGTCATCGCCGAGGGCGTGGCCAGATTCGGCCGGATCGATACGCTCGTCAACAACGCCGGCATCTTCGTCGCCAGGCCGTTCACCAGCTATACCGGCGCGGACTACGCCGCGGTCACCGGCATCAACCTGGCCGGCTTTTTCCATATCACGCAGCTGGCCGTCGCCGAGATGGAGAAACAGCGCAGCGGCCACGTGGTCAGCATCACCACCAGCCTGGTCGACCATGCCCTCAGCGGGGTGCCATCGGTGCTGGCGTCACTGACCAAGGGCGGCCTGAACGCGGCCACCCGGTCGCTGGCGATCGAATACGCCCGCACCGGCATCCGCGCCAACGCCGTCTCGCCCGGCATCATCAAGTCGCCGATGCACCCGGCCGAGACCCACGCGGCCCTGGGCGCGCTGCACCCGATGGGCCATATGGGCGAGATGCGCGATATCGTCGACGCCGTGCTGTACCTGGATTCGGCGCCGTTCGTGACCGGCGAGATCCTGCACGTCGACGGCGGGCAGAGCGCCGGCCATTGACCACGCGGCATGCGACCGCGGCAGCCCAGGGCTGCCGCGGTCATGACATGCAGGATGGGGGCTGCCTCGCGATGAGGCAGCCCCTTGCTTCAGACCAGCCGGGTCTCGACGTGGATGTTGCCGCCCAGCGCCCTGGAGTACGGGCAGGTCTGGTGCGCGGTATCGACCAGTGCCTGCGCCAGCTCGCGCTCGATGCCGGGAATGCTGACATTGAGTCGGGCCTGCAGCAGGTAGGCGTCGCCCGCCGTGCCCAGGTCGACCTCGGCGTCGACCGACAGGTCCGACGGCAGCTTGACCTGCCGCTTGCCGGCGGCCAGCCCGATCGCGCCGATAAAGCACGCCGACCAGCCCGCTGCCAGCAATTGCTCCGGGTTGGTGCCCGCGCCGCGCGAGCCTGGCGAGGACAGCTGCAGGTTCAGGCGGCCGTCGTCGCTGCGCGCCTCGCCGTCGCGGCCGCCCGCGGTGATGTGGACCTTGCCGGTGTACAGCACTTTCTCGATACGGGTCATGTCTGGTTCCTGTTGGATGGTGTTGGTGGTGATGAAGCAGGCCGGCGCGCCGGCCCGCACGGCTCAGGCGTAGGCGCCGTCGAGATACGGATCGACGCTGCGCGCCGGGTCCGCCGACACACCGCTGCGGTCGAGCCCGGCCACGGAGCGGGCGCCGTCGGTGTAGGGATCGACGTTGCGGGCGCCATCGCTGTACGGGCTGCGCGGCTCCTGCACCGAGCGCGCGCCCTCGCTGTACGGGTCGCGGGCATCCACCGCGCTGCGGGCACCGTCGGTGAACGGGTCGCGTGCGCCGGCGGCAGAGAAGCTGGCGGCCTGGGCGCCGGCAGCGGCGGCAGCGAGGGCGAGGGCGAGGACAAAGCGGCGGGCGATTTGGGTAGTCATGATCGGCTTCCTTAAGTACACGTTGAGGGTTGAGCGGGCCGGCTTTCGCTTTCGGGGTATCCGACGCCGCGGCCACGGAACGTATTTAAGGTGACCGGTGTATCGGCCATGTAGCCAATGCGGGCCGCCTTTGTCAGCCGCCGTGTCGCAGCGGAGGCGGGATACAAAGCGGTACAAAGTGACGGCCTGGCGCGCGACCGTCGCCGCGGCTAACTGGCTGCCGCGCCTTGCCCGGCACCCAGGCCGAGGCGCCCTGCCTCCTCGCGCAGCGCGCGCACAAACGCGTGCACGACCTCGCCCGCCCCGCCCTGGCGCCATACCGCGCCCACCGGCCCGAACGATTCGGCGTCGGCCACCGGCAGCACGCACAGCAGACCCAGCGCTTCGAGGTGGCGCGCCATCGCGCCGGAACAGACCCCGATGTAATCGGTGCCGCGCAGCACCGACTCCAGCGTCAGCACGGAACCGGTTTCCACGCGCGGCTGCAGCCCGGCAGCGCCGCGTTCCAGCAGCACGGTGTCGAGCCGGGTCCGCATCAGCGTTTCGCGCGGCGGCATCGCCCACGGAAAATCGAACAGGTCGCGCCAGGCGATGCGCTGGCGTCCGGCCAGCGGATGATGACGTGCCACCACCACGCCGATGCCATCCTCGAACAGCACCTCGTGCGCCAGGTGGGGGCCATAGGCACGCGCGTCGATGGAGCCGACGATGACGTCGTAGTCGCGCCGCTCGAGCCGCTCCAGCAAGGTATTGAAGACGCCTTCCGTGACCGCGATCTGCACGTTGGGCTGCGCCTGCTGGAAGCTGACGATGGCGCGCGGCACCAGGTGCGCCACGCCGGCAAAAACGCTGCCCACATGCAGCCGCGCCACCGCGCCCTTGGCAATCGAGCCCAGTTCTTCATGTGCGCGCGACACCTCGCCCAGCACGCGGACCGCCAGCTTGCGCACCGCCTCGCCGGCGGGCGTGAGCTGCAGCCGCCGCCCGCGCACCAGCAGCCGCGCGCCGGCGAGCGCTTCCATCTCGCCCAGCCAGTGCGACATCGCCGATTGCGTCATGTGCAGCCGCTGCGCCGCCGCGGACAGCGTCCCGGCGTCCAGCAGGATCAGGAAGGATTCGAGATGCCGCATGCGCAGCCGGCGCGCCCAGGCCACGCTATCCGCAGGTTCAGTCATGAGTGTTTACTAATATATCTATCGGAACAATTCACTGGCGCTCATGGTAAGCCAATTCAATAATGCGCAGGAGTTCCCGGGCCTTCTCAGCTTCCTCACATTGTTCTCAGGCTTTATACCTATGAAGAAACTCTCAGTTGTTTCGCACCTGGCCGTGGCGGCAATCGGCCTGGGCCTGGCGCTGCCCGCCTGGAGCTGCGGCGAGGCGGGCTCGAACCGGCCCATCCGCCTGGTGGTATCCCAGCAAGCCGGCGGCAGCACCGACACCATCGCGCGCATGTGGGCCGAGCATGCCGGCAAGGAACTCGGCACCACGGTGGTGGTGGAGAACAAGCCCGGCGCCGGCGGCGTCATCGCCGCCAAGTCGGTGCTGGCGCAACCGGCGGACGGCTGCACGCTGTTCCTGGCGGGCGTGTCGCAGATGGTGCTGAACAAGTTCGCCTACGCGCCGCTAGCCTATTCGCCCGAGAAGGATTTCACACCGGTGGCGACGCTGACCAACGTGCCGTTCGTGCTGGTGGCCAATCCGCAGACCGGGCTACGCACGCTGGACCACCTCAGCGAAGCGGCGCGCGCCAAACCCGGTGCGATCAATTTCGCCTCGTCGGGACTTGGCAATTCGACCCACCTCGTGGTCGAGATGCTGCTCAAGCAGCGCGGCCTGCGCATGACCCACGTCCCCTACAAGGGCGAGCCTGACGGTGTGATCGCCACGGTCTCGGGCGAAACGCAGGTGATGGCGCCGGTGCTCAGCACCGCCTTGCCGCAGATTCGCGCCGGCAAATTGGTGCCGCTGGTGGTGTTCGCCGCCAAACGCGTGCCGGACCTGCCCGACGTGCCGGCAGCGCCGGAAATCGGGCTGAAGGGCTTCGAGGACATCGGCTGGTCGGGCATCGCCGCCAAGGCCGGCACGCCCGCGGAACCGATCCGGCGCATGCATGCGGCCACGCAGAAATTCCTCTCGGATCCCACGGTGGTCGACAAGCTCCGCGCGATGCAGGTCACGCCGATGCCAGGCCCGGTCGGCAAGCTGGCCGAGCTGACCGCGCGCGACACGGTCAAGTGGAAGGACGCCATCGGCGACCTGAACCTGCGCGCCAACTGAAGCCCACCCGACACCAGATCCCGAGGTAACAATGAAAAAAGGCATGGTCGTCTGCCCGCAGCCCGAGGCGGCGGAAGCAGGCATCGAAATCCTGCGGGCCGGCGGCAATGCGGCGGACGCCGCGGTCGCCTGCGCGTTTGCCCAGGCCGTGGTCGATCCGCTGATGTGCGGCATCGCCGGGTTCGGCACGGCCGCGGTGTATATGCCGTCGCACCAGGCACACGAGTACATCGACTTCCACGCCACCGCGCCGGCACGCGCCACCCCGGACATGTGGGCCGACAAGCTGGAAGGCGAGGCCCGCGACGGCTTCGGCTTCTTCGTCAAGGACCGGCTCAACGACATCGGCTACCAGTCGGTCGCCACGCCGGGCACGCTGCGCGGCCTGGAGGCAATTCACCGCGGCTATGGCAGGCTGCCGTGGCGGGAAGTCATCGCGCCGGCGATCCGCTGGGCGCGCCAGGGCTATTTCGTGCGGCCGGGGATGTATTCGTTCTGGATCGACGAGGGCACGCTGGGCCGCGCCAGCAACCGTGAACGCCTGGCGTACAGCGCCGATGGCCGGCGCCTCTATTGCCGTGAAGACGGCTCGCCCAAGACCATCGGCACGCCGCTGCACAATCCAGATTTCGGCGACACGCTCGAGCAGATCGCGCGCGAGGGCGCGGACGCGTTCTATCTGCACGATATCGCCGGGCGCATCGTCGCCGACATGGAGGCCAACGGCGGGCTGCTGTCGCGCGCAGACCTGGCGGGCTACCGGGTCGAGCGCACCGCGCCGCTGGCCGGCACCTATCGCGACCGCACCATCACCACCAACCAGCCGCCGGGCGGCGGCGTGATGCTGATCGAGATGCTGAACATCCTCGAGCGCTTCGACCTGGCCCGGATCGGCCACAACACCGCGGAATACCTGCGCATTGTCTGCGAGGCGATGAAGGCGGCCACGCGCGACAAGGATCTGCACGTCGGCGATCCGGCCTTTGTCGAGGTGCCGCTGGCGCGCCTGCTCGACAAGGGCTATGCCCGCGAGCTCGCCGCGGGCATCGTTGCCGGCGACAGGATCGACATTGCCCGCGTCAATCCCGGCCATGTGGTGCCGCGCGATACCACGCATCTGTCGGTGGTCGATGGCGAGGGCAACTGCATTGCGCTGACGCATTCGCTGGCGATGCCGTCGGGGGTCATGACGCCGGGCCTCGGCTTCCTGCACAACGGCTGCATGGGCGTGTTCGATCCGCGCCCGGGCCGCGCGGGCAGCATCGCGCCGGGCAAGCGGCGCTTCACCTCGTCGTGCCCTTCGATCGTGTTCCGCGACGGCAAACCGGAGATCGTGCTTGGCGCACCGGGCGGCACCCAGATCGCGATGGGCGTGCTGCAGGCCATCCTGAACGTGGTGGACTTCGGCATGGCGATGCAGCCCGCCGTGTCGGCGCCACGCTTCTCGTCGACCAGCAATGCCATCGACGTCTGCAACCGGATTCCGCGCTATCTCACCGCGGAACTGGAAGCGCAAGGCTATGAGGTGATTCGCAATCCGTACAACTACACCATTGCCTGGGTGCACGCGATCCGGCTGGTGAACGGCGAGCTCGATGGCGGCGCGGACCCCGGGCGCGACGGGGTGGCGCTGGAGACGGCGATCGCCTGAGCGGGTGTCGCAGAACGGAAATCACGCCTGCCGAAAAATTTTCCTTGTAATGAGATCGATTCCCATTTACTATTCGATCACTGCCTGACGCACGGTGCACCGAAGCAAGCACCGGACGGCGCGGGCAGACCGGCCAGGCTGGCACCGCGCGGCACGCGTCGGCACCCAGCGCTGGCAGGCACGACAGATTTCCGGATGCCGTCCTCGCGGCCTTCGATACCGACTTTTGTGGGGACCGCTCCGTCACGCGGAGCGTTTGGTAGTAGCCAGTCTCCGGAAGATCGGGAAAGCAACCAGACCCCGCTTTCCCGATCGCGTCTTCCGGCGGCAAGCCAGGCCACCTTTTTATTCCGCGCGCCGTGCAGGCACGTCGCGCCGCCAGGGACGAGGGCGCCAGCGCCCGGCCGGCCCTGGCGCTTCCCGCCTGAAATTCCGCCAAGCCACCGACGCCGTGCCCCGTGCGGCGCCAGGCCGGGCGCCGCCCTGACTGCGGGGCGCCAGCCGCAGCATGCCTATGCCATCCGCCATGTCATCCGAGAGCACCAACCCGAGCCATCTCAAGCGCGCCGGCCTGAAGGCGACGTCGCCGCGGATGCGCATCCTCGAAGTGTTCCGCACCAGCGCCAGGCGCCACCTGAGCGCGGAAGATGTCTACCGCATCCTGCTCACGCAGGACGAGGATGCCGGGCTGTCGACGGTCTATCGCGTGCTCAACCAGCTGGTGCAGGCCGATATCCTGCTGCGCCACAGCTTCGAGTCGGACCACGCCGTATTTGAACTGAACGAAGGCGGTCACCACGACCACCTGATCTGCGTGGCGTGCGGCCGCGTGGAGGAATTCCGCGACGAGCGCATCGAGCAGCGCCAGCGCCAGGTCGCCGCCGACAACGCCTTTGAGCTGCGCGAGCATATGCTGGTGCTGTATGGCGTGTGCCCGCAATGCCGCGCCGGCGCCGCCGACGAAGCGCGCGTGCCGGAACTGCCGGCCAGCGCCTGATCCCCCGCCGCATGTTGCGCGCCTGACGGAGCCATCCATGGAGCGCCTGACCAAACCCCTGTCCGAACTGAAGCACCTGATCAACCTGTGCCTGCGCCAGGAACCTGGCTGCCAGGACTGCCAGCTGCGCGCGGTGTGCGTGCACCGCCCCGACCACACCGGCTGCAACTGGAGCGCCGAGGTCGATTTCCCCGAACGCAGCGAAGCCGACGCCGTGCGTCACTGGCGCCAGGCCCGTCGCGTGGTGATGATGGTGCGCGAGCAGTACAACGTGGGCACCGCGGCGCAGGCCTGAACCGGCCGCGCAGGTCAGATATCGAGTTGTGCCGCCGTGATGCCGAGCGCTGCGGCAATCCGCGTTTTTCTTATCTGGCCCGCGTCAACGTTCAACGCCAGCTGCGGCGGTATGGCTGCTGCCCGTTTGCCGGGCAGCCCCCGGCCGCAGTACCAGCCACACCGCCATGCCGATCAGCGCGCCGCCGGCGGCATGCGCCCACGACAGCGTCTCGCCCAGGAACAGCGCGCCCCAGACCATGCCGAACGGCGGGATCAGGAAGGTGACGGTCAGCGAGCGCACCGGGCCCAGGTCGGCGATCAGCCGGTAATACAGGATGTAGGCCAGTGCCGTGCACAGCGTGCCGAGGCCGACCATCGCCGCCCACACGCCGGCGCCGGCATCGGGCAGCGTGTTGTGGCGCCACAGTGCCACGACGCAGAAGGGAAGCAGAAAGGCGCCCGCGCCGACCAGGCTGCCGGCCGCGACCAGCCGGCTGTCCAGCCCGCCGCGTTGCGTGATCCAGCGCCGCGCGAGAAAGCCGGCCAGGCCGTAGCACGCCGTGGCGAACAGGCAAGCCAGCGCGCCCAGCAGGACCTCCGTGGAAAAGGCCACCGGCCCGGTACGCGTCAGCACCCCGACCCCCGCGACGCCCAGCACCACCCCCAAGGCCTTCGCCCGCGTCAGCGGTTCCGCAAAGGCCAGCGCGCCGATCGCCACGCCCATCAGCGGTGTCATGGCGTTGAACACCGCCGAATAACCGGCCGGCAGCCACAGCGCCGCCACGGCGTACATCGCGAACGGAATGCCCGAGTTGACCACGCCCAGCGCCAGCACTGCCGGCCATTTGCCCTGCATGTCCCAGCGCAGGCCGAGTAGCGGCAGGCACGCCGCCAGCGTCAGCGCGCCGATCAGCACGCGCACGAAGGCCGTCGGCAGCGGCCCCAGCACCGGCGCGCCAATGCGGATGAAGAGGAAGCTGCCGCCCCAGAGGGCGGCCAGGGCCAGCAAGCGAAGCAGGTCGAGGGGTTTCATCGGTCGGGCGAGGGGCGCCCCCCGCCGGCAGGATCAGCGATGCCGCATTGGACGCCGGTGCGGGGCCGCCCGCAAGCCGGATTCGGACCTGTGGTCCGGCAGGCGCCGAGCGGAGCACCTACCGGGCCATGGGATGCACGGCACGTTCGCGGATTTACGCGACAACTGAGAGCCTTTTACGCCACAATGTCACGTAAATACGTCACTTTCTTACCGGGAGCTTTCATCCGCTCCCCCCGCAGGAGGGGACGCGTCGCCGACGCGTGACAATCCGCATTCGATTAAATTAAAATCTGGTCTGCGCCAGAGTTAATTGACCCCTCCGACGCATTCCCGACAAGCCGCCAGGCCTCCTGGCGGCTTCTTTTTTTGTTCCGGTAAGATGCGCGTTGCCCGGCGCACCGGCCGGCGACATCCCCATTGGCCCCGTCCCGCGGCGCTGCCGGCATCACAATGCCCGCATCCTGCGTCAACCAGCGCGGCGTCGGCCGCGTTGCCAATCCACATGAAACGACAGTTCCTGGGCCTGCTGGCCCGCGTCTACGTCCTGCAATTCGCGCTGGAAGTCCCCGCCACCGTGGCCATGCTGGCCGACATGCTGCTGGAATACGGCTTCCAGGTCGATATCGGCTCGGTGCGTCCGCTGCTGCGGGCGCTGCAAATGGAAGGCTACCTGGAAAGCGTGCTGCGCGACGGCATCGGCCGGGTCTACCTGCTGACCGAACGCGGCCGCGAAGAACTGCAGGCCAGCCGCCAGCGCATCGACGAACTCTACCGCCGCCTGCACGCCGGCCTGCCCGCGACCGACGACGCGCAACGCCGGGCCTGAAACGGAGCCGGGACGGGCGGCCGCGGCGCCGCCAGCGTACCCGTTTCTGCGAGCTGCTTTGGCGCTGCAGCGGCACCCGGCCCAACCGTCTTACTTCTTCTCCGCCTTCCCTTCGTAGCGCTTGCTCCATTCGGCCAGGATGCGGTCGCGGTTATCGCTGGCCCAGCGGAAGTCGTTCCTGATCAGGCGCTTCTCGTAGTCCGCCGGCAGCAGCGCGTCGGGCTTGGCGATGCCAGGCACGGCCAGCACCGCGAAGTTCTTTTCATACAGCGCCATCGCCTCACGCGACGCCGAGAAGTCGGCCAGCTTGCGCGCCGCATCGAGATGCTTCGTGCCCTTGACGATGGCGGTGGCCTCGATGTCCCAGCCCAGGCCTTCGCTGGGCAGGACGATATCGATCGGCGCGCCTTCCTTCTTCGACTTCATGGCGCGGTACTCGAACGCAATGCCGATCGGGAACTCGCCCTGCGCGGCCATCTTGCACGGCTTGGAACCCGAGTGCGTGTACAGGCCGATGTTCTTGTGCAGCGCGTCCATGTACTGCCAGCCCTTCCGCTCGCCCATCATCTGCAGCCATGCGCTGACGTCGAGAAAGCCCGTGCCCGACGAGGCCGGATGCGGCATCACCACCTTGCCGGCATAGACCGGCTTGGTCAGGTCGGCCCACGAACTCGGCCTGGGCAGGCCCTGTTTCTGCGCCTCGACCGTGTTGAAGCAGATCGCCGCGCCCCACACGTCCATGCCGACCCATGCCGGCGGGTTGGCGGGGCTGCGGTACCTGGCATCGATCGCGGCCAGGTTCTTCGGCGCGTACGGGTCGAGCATGCCTTCCTTGTCGAGGATCGCCAGGCTGGAGCCGGCCAGGCCCCACACCGCGTCGGCGCGCGGCGCGGCCTTTTCCGCCAGCAGCTTGGCGGTGACGATGCCGGTGGAGTCACGCACCCACTTGATCTCGATATCGGGATGCACCTTCTCGAACGCGGCCTTGTAGGCGGCGATCTGGTCGGCTTCGAGCGCGGTGTAGACGGTCAGCACGGTGGCGGCGGCGGCGTGGCCGGCCAGCAGCGGCAGCGTGGCGGCGGCCACGGTTGCAATGGCCGCGGAAAGGCGGGTGATGCGGGACATGGTTTCCTCCTTTGGAATCGGTCAGTGTGTAATGCGCAGTGCAGCGGGATGACAAGACGGGAAGTTTCAGCCGGCGCGCCAGCGTTGCGCGCGGCGCAGCCAGCCGGCCGACAGCGCGTGCAGCAACAGCGCCGCCAGCACGGCAGTGAGCAGGATCAGCGTCGACATCGCCGCGGCGGGCGCGGTATCGCCGGCATCGTCCATGTTCAGCACCGAGATCGCGGCCAGCACGGTGTCGGGGCTGTACAGGAAGATCACCGCCGAGACCGTCGTCATCGACGACACGAACAGGTAGCGGAAGATGTCGAGCAGCGCCGGCAGGCACACCGGCACGGTCACGCGCCAGCACGTCAGCAGCGGCGCCACGCCCAGCGACAGCGCGGCGGCCTCGAACTCGTGGTCGAGCTGGCGCAGTGCCGCGGCCGCGGTCAGGTGGCCGGTGGTGTAGCAGTGCGCGACATTGCACAGCACCAGCAGCGCCATGGTCCCGTACAGCGCATGCAGCGGATTGCCGGGCGCATTGAAGAAAAACACATAGCCCAGCCCCAGCACCAGGCCCGGCACCGCCATCGGCAGCAGGAAGCCGGCGCGCAGCACGCCATGCAGCCATGCGGGTCCGCGTGTGCGCAGCGTCAGCCAGGCACCGAGGAAGATCGCCACGGTGCCGGCCAGCGCGGTCAGTACCGACAGCTTCAGGCTGTTGCGGTAGGCCAGCCAGCCGCCGCCATCCATGTTGTCGAAGTCGTAGTGCGCCAGCGTCAGGCTCAGGTTGTACGGCCACAGCTTGACCAGCGACGCCCCCACCGCGGTGGCGACCACCGCCAGCAGCGCGGCGCTGATGGCCAGCACCAGCAGCAGGCAGGCGCTGTCGCGGCCGCGCTCGGGCGCCGGCACATACACCTGCGCGCGGCTGCCCAGCTGCGTGCGCTGGCGCCGCTGCAGCGCCATGTCGACGGCGAAGGTCAGCAGCGCGGGCGCCAGCAGCAGCATGCCGATCAGCGCGCCGCGGTCGAACTGCTGCTGCCCCACCACGGCCTTGTACGCCTCGAGCGCCAGCACCGGGAAGCCGCCGCCCACCACCTTGGGCACGCCGAAGTCCGTGATCACCAGCGTCAGCACCAGGCACGCCGCGGCGAACAGGCCCTGGCGCGCGCCCGGCAGCGTCACGGTGCGGAAGGTGCGCCACGGGCCGGCGCCCATGGCGCGTGCCGCTTCATAGAGGCGTGCATCGGCCAGCGACAGCGTCGCCACCAGCACCATCAGCGCATGCGGGAAGGTGTAGAAGGCCTCGCCCAGCACGATGCCCCAGAAGCCATAGATGCCGCCCGGGCCGAACACGTCGCGGAAGATGCCCTGGTTGCCGAACAGATAGACCAGCGCGATCGCCGGCAGCAGCGACGGGGCGAACAGCGGCAGCAGCGCAATGCCGCGCCACAGCGGCCGCAGCGCGATGCAGGAACGCTGCAGCGCGTAGGCAAAGCCGAACGCCAGCGGCACCACCAGCGCCACTACCGTGAGCGACACTGCCACGCTGCGCCCGAGCATCGGCAGGAAGTTGGGGCCGGATACCAGCGCGGCCATGCGCGCGCCCAGCACCCACTGGCCCGCGCCATCGAACCAGGCCTGGCGGAACAGCGCCAGCAGCGGCAGCAGCAGGCCCACGGCAAGCCCGGCCAGCCACAGCCACTTCATCGCCGCGGGGGCGCCGTGCGCCAGCCGCGCGGGCAGGCCGGTGCCGCGCTGCCGGGACGCCGGTGCCTGCGCCGGCAGCAAGGCGGTGACGGCGCGCGTCATGCGAACACCCGCAGCGCCGGCGCCGGCAAGGCAATCCAGAACTTGTGGCCGCCCGGCTCCGGCAGCCGGTGCCGCGCCTCGCGCGCCACGTCGGCAAACAGCGTCAGGCCGGGCAGGCGGTCGGCTTCCAGCGCCAGACGATAGCGGTTGCCCAGGTAGGTCTGGTCGACCACGCGCGCCAGCAGCCGGTTGGGCTCGGCGGGGTCCGGGTCCAGCCGCACCGCCTCCGGGCGGCAGCACAGCCGGCCAGCGCCCGCCAGCGGTTGCGGTGCGTCGACCTGCAACTCGACCGCCTGGCTGCCTTCGCCGATGGTGAAGCGCCCGGCCGGCGCGCCGTGCCCGGGCAGCCAGTTGGCCTGCCCGACAAAGCCGGCGACGAAGGCCGACGCCGGCTGCTCGTAGATCTCGGCGGGCGTGCCCGCCTGCACGATGCGTCCGCCATCCATCACGGCGATGCGGTCGGCCATGGTCATGGCCTCTTCCTGGTCGTGCGTGACCATCACGGTGGTGATGTTCAGTCGGCGCTGCAGCTGGCGCAGCTCCACGCGCAGGTGCTCGCGCACGCGCGCGTCGAGCGCCGACATCGGCTCATCCAGCAGCAGCAGCGACGGCGCCGGCGCCAGCGCGCGGGCCATCGCCACCCGCTGCTGCTGGCCGCCGGAAAGCTGCCCCGGAAACTTGCGTTCGCTGCCGGCCAGGCCGACCAGGTCGAGCATCTCGGCCACGCGCGCGTCGCGGTGCGTGCGTCCCATGCCGCGCCCGTGCAGGCCGTAGGCAACGTTCTGCGCCACGGTCAGGTTGGGAAACAGCGCGTAGGACTGGAACAGGATGCCGTAGTCGCGCGCCTGCGGCGGCAGGCCGGTCAGTTCGCGCGCGCCGGCGTGGATGCGGCCGGCGTCCTCGCGCTCCAGGCCGGCGATGATGCGCAGCAGCGTGGTCTTGCCGCAGCCGGACGGGCCCAGCAGGCACAGCAGCTCGCCCTGCCCCACCGACAGCGACACGCCATCCAGAGCGACGAAACCGCCGAAGCGCTTGCTGACCTGCTCCACGGCCAGGAACGCCCTGCCCTGCGTTGGCTTGTCTGCCTGCATCACCGAATCTCCCTGCATCTCGATCGAATTGGCCGCCAGCATAGGCAGCGCAGATGCCAGCCATATGGCAGATCGGCAAAGGTTTTCGATGGAGGTATCGGGGGATTTGGGATGCGCCGCGCGGTGCGCGAGTCAGGCCTGCTGCGGTGGGGAGGCGATCGACATGTCCGTGTCCGGCACCGGCAGCGGCTTGCGCAGCACCTCGCGCAGCGCCTGCTGCGGCACGCCCTGGCTGAACAGGAAGCCCTGCAGCCCGTCGCATCCCTGCGCGCGCAGGAAGGCAAACTGCGCCGCGGTCTCCACCCCTTCGGCGATCACCTTGAGATGCAGCTGGTGCCCCAGCGCGATGATGGCCGCGGCCACGGCCTGGTCGTGGCCGGGTGTATCCACGCCGTCGACGAAGGACTTGTCGATCTTGAGCCGGCTGATCGGCAGGCGGGTCAGGTAATTGAGCCCCGAGTAGCCGGTACCGAAGTCGTCGATCGACAGCCCCACGCCCAGTTCGCGCAGGCGGCGGAAGGTTTCGATGGTGGTCTCGCCGCCATCGACCAGGATACCCTCGGTGACCTCGATCACCAGCCCCTGCGGCGGCAGGCCGGCCTGCTGCAGGCAGCGCGCCACGGTGTCGGGGAAGTCGGCCTGGCGCAGCTGCAGCGGCGAGATATTGACCGCCACCTCGAGCTCGCGGCCCAGTTCCTCGCGCAAGGCCTGGATCTCGCGGCAGGCGGTGGCCAGGGCCCATTCGCCCAGCGGCACCACCAGGCCGCTCTGCTCGGCAATGGGGATGAACTCGGACGGCTGCATTGCACCGCGCTCGGCGGTCTCCCAGGTGATCAGCGCCTCGACCGCGGGGATGGCCAGCGTGGCGGTATCGACGATCGGCTGGTAGCGCAGCCGGAATTCGTTGGCGGCCAGCGCCCGCCGCAGCAGGCCTTCGATGGTGAAGCGCGTCAGCGAGGCCTCGGCCATGGCGCTGGCAAAGCGGCACAGCTGCGCGCGCCCGCTCTGCTTGGCGGCGTAGACGGCGGAGTCGGCGGACTTGAGCAGTTCGATCAGCGTGTCGCCGTCGTCGGGAAACACCGCCATGCCGATCGACGGCGTCACGCGCAGCCGCTGGCCGCCGGCCAAAAGTTCTTCATTGACGCGCGCCTGGATCTTGGCGGCGATCAGCTCGGCTTCGCTGTCGTGGCGCAGGCCGCCCAGCACCACGCCGAACTCGTCGCCGCCCATGCGCGCCACCAGGTCGCCCTGGCGCACCGTGCCCTTGATGCGGTCGGCCATGGTGCGCAGCACGTCGTCGCCCACCGGGTGGCCGAGCGAATCGTTGATGCGCTTGAAGTGGTCCAGGTCGAGCAGCAGCAGCACGACGCGCTCGCCGCGGGTGCGCGCGTGCAACAGCAAGGCCTGGGCGCGCTCGCTCAGCTCGGCGCGGTTGGGCAGGCCGGTCAGCGGATCGTGCAGTGCCAGGTGGCGGATGTATTCGTCCACGCGCAGGCGCTCGGTCAGGTCATGGCCGATCGCCTGGTAGCCGGGCGACGGCACGGCGCTTGCACTCACCGGCGAGGCGGGCGCCGGCAACGCGGACACCGCCAGCCGCACCGGCATGCGCGAGCCGCCCTTGCGCACCCAGGTCCATTCGCGTTCATCGGTCAGCCCCAGCCGCGGCTTGGCCAGCAGCGCGGTCAGTCCCGGCGGCACCGGCGCGCCCAGCTCGGCGCTCAGTGCGCGCGCGTGGTCGGCCAGTTCGGTGGCGACATGCAGGCCGGTCATGGGCATGTGGCCGACCAGTTCGGCACTGCTGTACCACAGCATGCGCTGGCCGGCCGCGTTGATGCCGGTGATCATCCCGTGCTCGTCGAAGGTGATGACGCAGAAGGCAGCATGGTCGAGCAGGCCGGCATAGCGCGCCGCCTGCACCGCGGCGGCGTCCTGCGCGCGCCGCTCGGGCGCAAGGTCGGTGACCGCCCACAGCCAGTGCGGCGCGGCGCCGTCGCCGGCGGGCAGGGGCGCGACGCTGACGCGCAGCGCAAAGCTGTCGCCGTCGGCACGCACGCCGGCCAGTTCGCGGTGGATCGCGGAACCCGCCGCGGCGTCGGCGGGCATCACGCCGGCGGCGCCGGGAATCAGCGCGTCCAGGCTGCGTCCGGCCAGGCGCCTGGCATCGGTGCCCAGCAATTGCCCGGCGCGCTCGCTGGCGCGCACCACCACGCCGTGCGCATCGGTCACGACAAAGCCGTCGGCGGACTGCGCCAGGCAGGCCTGCAGCATGGCGCTGTCGTCCTCCCAGCCGTGCACGGCCCGCGCCTCGCGCTGGCGCGCGGCGCGGCCCTGGCGCGCCAGCGCATGGGTCAGCCAGGCCAGCAGCAGCGTCGCCAGCGCACCCGCGGCCGGCAGCAGCAACGCGGGCCGCGGGCCATGCGCGGCTTCGAAGGCCGGACGGGTAGCGGCGCGCAGCGTCCAGCTGCGGCCACCGTACTGGAACTGGCGCTCGCCCCGCAGCAACGGCGCACTGCCGTCCTCGCGCAGCTCGCCTTCGGTGGGGCCGCCCGACAGCAGCGCGCCGGCAGCGGCGGGGCCGCCCTCGTGCAGCGACAACTCGAGCTCGTTCGACGCCGAGGCCCCGACCGCGCGCATCAGGTCGCCCAAACGCAGCGACAGGTAGACGTAGCCCAGCACGGCTTCGCGCCGCTGCGCCACCGTGCCGACCGCAGCACCGCCGCCATAGACCGGCAGGAACACCAGCGCGCCGCGCTGGCGCGCCACGGCCCCCGTGGCTGCGACTTCGCCGATCGGATCCAGGCCGGCGCTCAGGCGCGGCTCGCCGCTGTCGCGCGCGGCTTCGAGCGCGGCCAGGCGGGTGGGCTCGGACAGCATGTCGAAACCGGCGATGCGCATGCTGCGCCCGTCCAGCGGATCGATGTAGAGGATGGGCGCGTACAGCTCGCGCGCGCCGGCGGGATGGACGCTGAAATCGGCAAGGCCGTCGGCGCGGGCGGCCTGCACCAGTTGCGGCAACTGCCGTGGCGTGGCGAGCGGCGCATAGCCGATGGCCTGGGTGCCGGCCGGCAGGTCGTCGCGCTGCGCGGTATAGAGGTAGTTGCGCCATTGCGCGCGCGAGGTGCCGGGATTGGCCGTCATCACCGCGGCCACGCCGCGCAGCAGCCGTTCGTTCTCCAGCATGCGCTCGCGCAGCGCGCTGCCCGCTTGCGCCAGCAGCGCGTCGAAGTGCTGCTGGGCGGCGCGGCGCTCGAGCCGGTCGGCCTGCAGCCATGCCCCCGCCGTCAGCAGCGCGCCGCCGGCCGCGACCAGCAATGACAACAGGGCGGGGGAAAGCGAAGTCAGTCTCATGGTCGGGGGGTTCCGGCATGCGGCAGGGGCACCGCCCCTGCGCAGGCTTGCCGCCACGCGGCCGGCCTTCGCCTTAGCGGGGGACTATACCGTGGCGCAGGCAGCGCGCACAGCCCCGCCGCGGCATGGACACGAGCGCGGGGGAAATGCCCGATGCCCCACCAAGGCAGGGGTATGGTAGGGTTGCACCCGAGACTCGACCTGCAGTTTGCGACAAGCCCGCGCTGTGCCTCGCTGCCCTTGCGCCCCCACTGCACCCGACATGCCCGTTTACACGCCCACGCTGAAAGCGCGCATTGCGATCATCACCACCGTGCTGGCCGCGGTGTTCGGCACCGGCATCATACTGATCGCCCTGTATGACGCGCACAGCGATCTGCACGATGCGCTCGAGGGCCAGCAGGATTCCGTGGTCAAGCTGACCGCCAACCAGCTCGACACGGCCATGAACGACCGCATCCAGCTGCTGTCGCACCAGGCCGACCAGCTCGGCGACCTGATGGCGCAGGCGCACGACGCGCATGCTGCGGCGGCGCGGCAGCGCGCGCTGCAGGCGCTGTCCGCCGCGATCCCGGTGCCGGCGGCATTCAACGCGCTGCTGGTCGCCGACCGCCACGGCAATGTCCTCAGCGGCCAGGGCGACGGCGCCGAAGTCCGCGACCGCGATTACTTCCGCGAGGCGGCGCGCACGCTGGCGCCGGTGGTATCGCCGCCGATCCGCTCGCGCACCAGTGGCCAGATGGGCGTGCTGGTGGCGGTGCCGGTGCTGTCGCCGCAGCGCGGCTTCCTGGGCCTGGTGGGCGGATGGCTGGACCTGTCCAGCGCCAACTTCCTGGTCGACATCCTGCACAACCGGCTCGGCACCACCGGCTACTACTGCCTGGTCTCGGCCGGCCGCGAGCCGGTCTACGTGCGCCATCCCGATCCCGCGCAGGCACGCCAGCCGGCACGGCCCGTGGCCGACACCTGCGGCGAGGACGACAGCCCCGCGCCGCTGGAATTCCTGACGCCGGCGCGGCCGGTGATCGCGCGCTACCTGATGTCGAGCACCGGCTGGGAACTGGTGGCATTGCTGCCGGCGCGCGAAGCCTACGCGCCGCTGCGGCAGATGCAGCAGCGCTTCCTCGGCATGGCGGGGGTGGCGATGGCCGGGGTGGCGCTGCTGATCTGGCTGGCGGTGCGGCGCCAGCTGACGCCGCTGTCGCGCCTGCACCGGGTGGTGCTGGCCAGCGCCAACGACCTGTCCGCGTTCGAGCGCCTGCCCACGCGCCAGCAGCGCGACGAGATCGGCGACCTGACGCGCGCCTTCATCAAGCTGATGCGCGACGTGCGCGAGCGCCGCCAGGCGCTGGACCGCAGCGAGCGCCGGCTGCGCGCGGTGACCGACACGCTGCCGTCGCTGCTGGCCTTTGTCGATACCGAAGCGCGCTATGTGTTCAACAACCTGGCCTATGAGCGCGTGTTCGGCCTGAAGCCCGAAGAGCTGCGCGGCAAGCCCATGCGCGAGGTGCTGGGCGAGGCCCGCTTCGCGCGCGTGCGGCCGTTCCTGGAGCGCGCGCTGGCCGGCAGCGCGGTGACCTTTGAAACCGAGGACGAAGGCCCCGACTACCACTGCATGGAAACCAGCCTGCGCCCGGAATGGAGCGCCGACGGCAGCGAAGTGGTGGGCGTGCATGTCCACGTGCAGGACATCACCCAGCGCAAGCTCGAGACCCAGCGCCTGGCGCGCATGTCGCGCACCGACCACCTGACCCAGCTGCTCAACCGCAGCGCCTTCGAAGGCCAGCTGCACGCGGCCATGGCGCGCAGCCGCGAGCAGGGCGCGCTGATGGCGCTGCTGTATCTGGACATGGACCGCTTCAAGGCGGTCAACGATATCCACGGCCACGCCGCCGGCGACCTGCTGCTGCAGGACTTCGCGCAGCGCGTGCGCCGCTGCGTGCGCGACAGCGATACCGTGGCCCGGCTGGGCGGCGACGAGTTCGCCGTGGTGCTCGAAGACCTGGCGCAGCCCGCCGCCGCGCGCCGGGTCGCGCAAGCGATCCTGCAGGCGATGGACGTTCCCTTCAGCTTCGAGGGCGTGCGCGCCGACGTCGATGTCAGCATCGGCGTGGCGCTGTACCGCGGTGGCCCGGCGCAGGACCACGAGCTGATGCGGCTCGCCGACGTGCTGCTATACCGCGCCAAGGGCACGGGCCGCGGCCGCTACGAGATCGGTCCGCCCGAACTGGCGGACCAACCCAGCCCGCAGCACGCGGGGCCGTTCCCGGCTCAGTGAAGCGTGCCCGCGGGCTTGTCCGGCACCGCGCCGGCCGCGCCCTCGGGCTCGAACGGCACGTGGCGGCCGTCGCTCGACTGGTAGCCGAGCTGGGCGTCGGCGCCCAGCATCTTTTCCCAGGCGATCATGGCCTGGGCGACGGCCTCTGGCGCACCCTTGAACACCACCACGTCGTTGCCGCAGTTCGGGCATTCGCCACCGAACACCGCGTCGATGCCGGGGAGGCCCGGCACGTCGAGCGCGTCGAACTGTGCAAACGCGGTCTTGCAGTGCCCGCACACCAGCTGGGCGGGGCGCAAGGCCTCGATCTTTGCGCGTGCCTGTGCCGCACGCTCCTCGGGGGTACCCCGCCGTTTTGCCTCGCCCATGATGTCCTTCCTTCCCCGTGCTGCCGGTGTGTGTGTGTGTTTGCAGCGGCCGGCCGCTCGGGCCGGTGCCGTGCCTGTTAGATGCGCAATGCGGGCCGGTGGTGCCCCGGACCGTGGCCAGGTGACGGCCGCGATGCCTGCGAGCCGGCGCCTGCCGGCCGCGCCTACCCGGCATTGTAACCAGCGCGGCGCTGCAAATACCGGGCCGACAGGAAGCGGCAGCGCCTGCTATTGTGGATAACGATGCCCCGTGCGGGCGCGGATGCGCCGCCTGCCGCACCGCGGGCATGCCGGTTCCATCCACCTACCCCCGAAGGAGGACGTTCCATGATCCGACCCACCGTGCAGGAAAACGCCGCCCGCTACGCCGACTGCATTGCCGCCTGCAATGCCGCGGCGGCGGCCGCCCTCAAGTGCGCGGCCGCCTGCCTGGAAGAACAGGACGTGCGCAAGATGGCGCGCTGCATTGCGCTGGACATGGATTGCGCCGGCATCGCCCAGCTGGCCGCGTCCTACATGCTGCGCAACAGCGAGTTCGCGCCGCTGGTGTGCGAGGACTGCGCCGAGGTCTGCAAGTGGTGCAAGGAAGAATGCGAGCGCCATGACGCCGAGCATTGCCAGGAATGCGCGCGCGCCTGCGCCGTCTGCATGGAGCAGTGCCTGAAAATGACAGCGTAGCGCCGGCGCCGCGCGCCCCAGGCTCGCGCTCGCTCAATCCCCGCCGGGCGCCTGCGCGGCCGGTGTGTCCGCCAGCGCGACGAAGGCATCGATCAGCCGCGCGCCGCGCCGCTCGCGCAGGCAGTACAGGTATTCGTGCAGGCACGGCGCGGCATCGGTGAAGCCCAGCACGCGCAGGTCAGGATGGCTTGGCACCTCGTGCCGGGCAATCACCGAAACGCCCAGGTTGCGGATCACCGCTTCGCGGATCGATTCCCGGCTGCCGATTTCCATCTGCGCCGCCGGGCTGACGCGCGCCTGCGCCAGCATGTCCTCGGTAGCGATGCGCGTGGTCGAGCCCAGCTCGCGCATCAGCAGCCGGCAGTTCGCCAGCGCGCTCACCGGCACTTCGGTATGGCCGGCCAGCGCATGGGTGCGGTGCACCACCAGCATCAGCGGATCGACGCCCAGCAGCATGCGCGACAGGCGCGCGTCGTCGACGCGCTGCGACGAGGTGGCAAGGTCGACGCGGTATTCCTGCAGCGCCTCCAGCACCTCCTGCGAGTTGCCGGTGACCACGCTGACGTCGATCGCGGGAAAACGCTCGCTGAAGCGGCGGATCAGTTCCAGCACGTAGTACGGCGCGGTGGCGCCCACGCGCAGGCTGCCGGTGCGCAGGTCGCCCGAATGGCGCAGGAAGAAGTCGATCTCGGTTTCCTGCTGCACCAGCGCCTCGACCCGCGGCAGCAGTGCCAGCCCGGCGTCGGACAGCGCCAGCCGGCGCCCGCCGCGGTGGAACAGCTCGACCCCGTAGGCCTCTTCCAGCGCGCGGATCTGCGCGGTGATGGTGGGCTGCGACAGGCCCAGGCGCTTGGCCGCCTGGGTGACGCTGCCGATGCGGGCCACCATGAAGAAGGATTTGAGCTGGGCGATGAGCATGCGGCGGGAAGAGGTCGCGGACGCCGGCAACGCGGCAAGACGGCGGAGCGTGGGCACCCGCCATGGCGAAGCGGTATTCTAATGGACCGCGCCATGCCCTCCGGCCCAGCCGTCCGCCGCCTTGCCAAGGAGCCAGCCCATGCCAGACCCGTCCACCGCCGCCACCCGCATCGAAAAAGACAGCCTGGGCGACGTGCCCGTGCCCGCCGACCATTTGTGGGGGGCGCAGACCGAGCGCTCGCGCCAGAACTTCCGCATCGGCACCGAGAAGATGCCGCCCGCGCTGATCGAGGCCTTTGCCATCCTGAAGCTGTGCGCGGCGCGCGCCAACGGCGAACTGGGCGTGCTGCCGCCCGAACTCGCGCATGCCATCGAGCAGGCCGCCGCCGAGGTCATCGAAGGCCGCTGGCCCGACGAGTTCCCGCTGTCGGTGTGGCAGACCGGCTCCGGCACGCAGACCAACATGAACCTGAACGAGGTCATCGCCAACCGCGCCATCCAGCTGCTGGGCGGCGAGGTCGGCAGCAAGACCCCGGTGCACCCGAACGACCACGTCAATGCCAGCCAGTCGTCCAACGACAGCTTCCCCACCGCGATGCACATTGCCGCCACGCGCGCGATCCAGCAGCAACTGCTGCCGGCGCTGGAGCAGCTGCAGCAAACCTTCGCGCGCAAGGTCGAGGCCTTTGCCGATATCGTCAAGGTAGGCCGCACGCACCTGCAGGACGCGGTGCCGCTGACGCTGGGGCAGGAATTCTCCGGCTACATGGCGCAGGTGGCCGATGCGCAGTCGCGCCTGCAGCAGGCCATGCTGCGCGCGATGCCGGTGGCGCAGGGCGGCACCGCGGTGGGCACCGGCCTGAACGCGCCGCACGGCTTTGCCGCCGCCTTTGCGCGCGCGCTGGCCGACTACACCGGCCTGCCGTTCGAGCCCGCGCCCAACCGCTATGCGTTGCAGGCCGCGCACGATGCGCTGGCCGACTTGTCGGGCGCGCTCAACACCACTGCGTCGTCATTCCTGAAGATCGCGCGCGATTTCATGCTGCTGGGCTCCGGGCCGCGCGCCGGCTTTGCCGAGCTGGTGCTGCCGGCCAACGAGCCGGGCTCTTCGATCATGCCGGGCAAGGTCAACCCGACCCAGGCCGAGGCGCTGGCGATGGTGTGCTGCCGCGTGATCGGCAACCACACCACGGTGACGCTGGCGAACGGACTGGGCACGCTCGAGCTGAACGCCTACAAGCCGGTGATCATCTACAGCCTGCTGCAATCGGTGAGCCTGCTGGCGGGCGCGGCCTCGAGCTTTGCCGAGCATATGGTCGAGGGGGTCGAGGCCGACCGCGAGCGCATCGCCGAACTGCTGGAGCGCTCGCTGATGCCGGTGACCGCGCTCAATCCGCATATCGGCTATGACCGCGCCGCGGAAATCGCCAAGCTGGCGGTCAAGCGCAACCTGTCGCTGCGCGAGGCCGCGATCGCGTCCGGGCATGTCACCGAGGCGCAGTTTGCCGAGTGGATCGACCTGAAGGGGATGACGCGCGAGGTGTAGCGCGTGCGGGCTTGAAACAGAGGCGCCCGGCGCGGAACCGCGCCGGGGCGGGCCGGCGTCAGCCGACGAAGGCCTTTTCCAGCACGAAATGGCCGGGGTGGCTCATATTGCCTTCGGCAAAGCCGCGCGCTTCGAGGATGGCGCGCACGTCCTTCAGCATATCCGGGCTGCCGCACAGCATGATTCGGTCGTTCTCGGTCGAGAACGGCGCCATGTCCAGGCGCTCGAACAGCTCGCCCGAGGCGATCAGGTCGGTGATGCGGCCGCGGTTGTCGAACTCTTCGCGGGTCACGGTCGGGAAGTACACCAGCTTTTCGCGCACCAGCTCGCCCAGGTGCTCGTGCTGGGGCAGGTGTTCCTGGATCAGCTCGCGGTAGGCCAGCTCTTCGACGAAGCGGCAGGTATGGGTCAGCACCACCCTGTCGTAGCGCTCGTAGACGTCGGGGTCACGGATGATCGACAGGAACGGCGCCAGGCCGGTGCCGGTGGCCAGCAGCCACAGGGTCTTGCCGGGCAGCAGGTTGTCCACCAGCAGCGTGCCGGTCGGCTTCTTGCCAACGTAGATCTGGTCGCCTTCGCGCAGGTGCTGCAGGCGCGAGGTCAGCGGGCCGTCGGGCACCTTGATGCTGAAGAATTCCAGCGTCTCTTCATAGTTGGCGCTGGCAATGCTGTAGGCGCGCAGCAGCGGGCGGCCATTCACTTCCAGGCCGACCATGGCGAACTGGCCGTTTTCAAAGCGGAAACCGGGGTCGCGCGTGCAGGTGAAGCTGAAAAGGGTGTCGGTCCAGTGATGGACGGAAAGGATCGATTGCTGGTTCAGATTGCTCATGGCAAGACGCGGAATGCAGCGCGACGGCGCGCCAAAAAAACGGCTGGGAAGGAAGCGATCTTAACGCAAGCCCCGGCTCGGCGCAGGCGGAGCCTGCAACGGCAGCAGGGATTAGCGCCAATCCCGAGCGGATGAGCCGAAGCCATCACGTCGATAAACGCGTGGCGGCGCTTGCCTGGCTCAGCGAGATCCCGGCTTCACCCGCCAGGCGTGAGCGCGCCGGACAGTTCGCAGCGCTGGCGCGCCAGCGCTTCGCGCGAGTAGCCGTGGCGCACCCGCAGCTGGTGCTCGACGGCGTCGGCCTGGTCCAGGCACGCGAACACCAGGTCGTCCTTGACGCGTTGCGACACGCCCTTCAGGCGCGGCGCCTCGTACGCGACCTGGCGCGCGCGGCAGCGCAGGAACAGCAGGGTTTCCTGCGAGGCGATGATCAGCTGGTCATGCTCGATCCGCTTGCATTCGACCAGATCCTGGGCGGAGGCGCTGGCGCCGGCAAAGAACAAAGGCAGGCACAGCCATCGGCGCAACGAGCGGTGCATGGCAAACGGGGGCGCAGAAGGCCAGTTGAGGGTCCGGCTCGAATCATTGCCCAGACCCGCGCCCAGCGCAAGCCGCAGTGCGCGCAACATCGCATTGCGGCACGGCGCCGGACGGTGCCAATTCGGATATCGGTGTCCATTTAGCGGAACAATTGCCCGCAAAGGCTGAAAACTTCGTCGTCACGCCGCCCATGCTGCATCGCAGCATATGGCTGGGACGTAAGTCCCGCCCGGCATGAAGAGGCTTGGGCCACTCAAGACCGCGTTCCACTGGTATGTGAGCGCCCGCCGGCCCCATGCCGCCGGCATGGCAATATACGGGGGCCGTCACCGCCCCTGTCTCTTCCTGATCACCCCATGGACCTGAACGCCCTGCGCCTGTTCGTCGACATCGTCGACGCCGGCAACCTGAGCGCGGCCGCGCGCAAGCTCAAGATGACGCGCGCCAATGTCAGCTACCGGCTCAAGGCGCTGGAAGAAGAGCTGGGCGTGCAGCTGCTGCGCCGGACCACGCGCCATGTCGAGCCGACGCCGGTGGGCGCCGGCCTGTACGAGCACGGCCGCAATATCCTGGGCGAGGTCGCGGCGGCCAATGCGCTGATCAGCAACATGGGCAAGAGCCTGCAGGGCCATGTGCGGCTGTCGGTGCCCACCGGGCTGGGCCATTCGCTGCTGTCGCCGCTGCTGGTGCGGTTCAAGCAGCGCTATCCGGACATCACCCTGGATGTCGTGTTCGACAACCGCGTGCACAACCTGGTGTCCGAGGACGTGGAGGTGGCGCTGCGCATCATCTCGACGCCGCCGGATTCGGTGGTGGCCACCGAGATCGGCGCGGTCGACTGGATCGTCTGCGCCGCGCCCGCGTACCTTGCCGGCCACCCGGCGCCGCAGGCACTGGCCGGGCTGCAGTCGCATGCCATCGTGTGCGCGTCGCCGGTGGGGCAGAAGCTCAAGGCATCGGGCTCGCGCGAAGGCGGCAACGATGGCGAGGTGCGCGAACAAGTGGTGCTCGAGCCCACGCTCAGCTCGGAGAACTTCGCCTTCCTGAAAGAGGCGGTGCTGGCCGGCCTGGGCGTCGGCATCTTCCCGATCTATGCGATCGGCGCGGAACTGGACAGCGGCGCACTGGTGCCGCTGCTGTCCGATTACCGCATCAGCGTGTTTGGCAGCAAGCTCTACATGCTGACCATGCCCAACCGCTACCAGACCCTGGCCACGCGTTACCTGCTGAATTTCTTGAAGACCGAACTGCAGGCGGTGTGGCCGCGGCTGCACCGCTAGCCGCAGGCCATCGCCATGGCGCCGGCGCACTATATTAGGAGCACAAGGATAACCGTCGGCGCATCCGGAACCTAGGAGCAATCATGGCCCTGGCTAGTACGCTCGCTAACTGCCTGAGCAGCAAGAACACCCGCTACGACATCATCCGCCACCCCTACACCCTGAGCAGCATGGCCACGGCAGAGGCCGCGCACGTGCCCGGGGACCGGCTGGCCAAGACGCTGTTGCTGGAGGATGAACGCGGCTACGTTGCCGCTGTGATCCCTTCGAGCCATCACCTGCAGATGGCGGCCATCTGCGAACAGACCGGGCGCAACCTGGTGCTGGCGCACGAGGACGAGATCCGCGAGATATTCAAGGATTGCGACCTCGGCGCGATTCCGCCGGTGGCGATGGCATACGGCATGACAACTTATGTGGACGACAGCCTGATGCAGCAGCCCGAAGTGTATTTCGAGGGCGGCGACCACCAGGACCTGGTGCACATGAGCGGCGACCAGTTCAAGCAACTGATGTCGGATGCGGGGCATGGGCAGTTCTCGCGCCGCATGATGTAAGCGGTGCGACGGCAACGGCCACCACGCGGGTTGCGGCCCGCGCGGTGGCCGTTTTGCTGTTTCAGCGGCTCTGTGGCGATGCCTCGGCGCCTGCGGGCAACGCCGGCGCGCTGTCGTCCTTCAGGTCTACGCCGGAGCGCCCGAGCGCCGCCGCGCCGCAAAGCAGAAACACCAGCCGCTCGGCGGCCTGCGCGCAGGACAGCCCCTCGGGGCGCACATTGGAGATGCAGTTGCGCTCGGCATCGGTGCGGCCGACACGCGGCGCATGGGTCAGGTAGATGCCGAGGCTGTCGGGCGAACTCAGCCCGGGCCGCTCGCCGATCAGCATCACCACCTGGCGCGCGCCCAGGCGCTCGCCGATCTCGTCGCCCAGCGCCACGCGCGACTGCTCGGCCACCACCACGGGGCCGATCTGCCAGCCCTGCGGCAGGCGCTGGCGCGCCGCCTGAAGCAGCGGCAGCGCATGGCGCTGCGTGGCCAGCGCGGACAGGCCATCGGCGATCACGAACACCACATCAGGCGCCTGCTGCGGTCGTGCCGCGTCCAGCCGCTTACGGCTGGCTTCGTCGAGACGACGGCCCAGGTCGGGGCGGCGCAGGTAGTGCTCGCGGTCCGGCGCCGCGCTGTGCACGGCCACGTGCGGCAGCCCGGCCGCATCCAGCGCCGCGGTGACGATGCCCACCTCGAGCGCCAGATGCACCGCATCGCGCGCCTGGGCATGGGCCAGGCCGAAGGCCAGCACGGCGTCGGTGGGCTGGCTGTGGCCGGTGCGGCCCAACGCGATGCGCGCGCGCGTAAAGCGGCGCAGCCGTTGCCACGGGTCGGCTTCGGCCGGGGCCGGATCGGGACTGGCGGGCGCCTGGCGTTTGGCCGTCATCGCGGTGCCTTACAAGGTGTGGGCCATCTGCAGCAGCGGCTGGCGCGCCGCGGGCTCCAGCAGCCGGCCGGCGCCGTCGGCAATGCCCATGCGCTGCAGCCAGGCCTCGAATTCCGGCGCCGGGCGCAGCCCCAGCACTTCGCGCAGGTACAGCGCGTCGTGGAACGAGGTGCTCTGGTAGTTCAGCATGATGTCGTCGGCGCCGGGCACGCCCATGATGAAGTTGATGCCGGCCACGCCGAACAGCGTCAGCAGCGTGTCCATGTCATCCTGGTCGGCCTCGGCATGGTTGGTGTAGCAGACGTCGCAGCCCATCGGCACACCCATCAGCTTGCCGCAGAAGTGGTCTTCCAGCCCGGCGCGGATGATCTGCTTGCCGTCGTACAGGTACTCCGGCCCGATAAAGCCGACCACGGTATTGACCAGCAGCGGCGAGAACGCGCGCGCCACCGCATAGGCGCGCGCCTCCATGGTCTGCTGGTCGACGCCATGGTGCGCGTCGGCCGACAGCGCGCTGCCCTGGCCGGTCTCGAAATACATCAGGTTGTCGCCCACGGTGCCGCGCGCCAGCGCCTGCGCGGCGTCGTGCGCCTCGGCCAGCAGCGACAGGCTGATGCCGAAGGCGGCATTGGCGCGCTCGCTGCCGGCAACGGACTGGAACACCAGGTCCACCGGCGCGCCCTGGCCGATCGCGCGCAGCGTGTTGGTGACATGGGTCAGCACGCACGACTGCGTGGGGATGTCGAAGCGGCTGCGCAGCTCGTCGATCATGCGCAGCAGCGAGACGATCGCGCCGAGGTTGTCCGAGGCCGGATTGACGCCGATGGTGGCATCGCCGCAACCATAGAGCAGCCCGTCGATGATCGACGCGGCAATGCCCTTGGGGTCGTCGGTCGGGTGGTTGGGCTGCAGCCGCACCGCCAGCCGGCCCGGCAGCCCCACCGTGCTGCGAAAGCGCGTGACCACCTGGCACTTGCGCGCCACCGCGACCAGGTCCTGGTTGCGCATCAGCTTGCTCACCGCCGCCGCCATCTCCGGCGTGATGCCGGGCGCCACCCGCGCCAGCGTGGCGCTGTCGGTCTCGTGCCGCAGCAGCCAGTTGCGCAGGTCGCCCACGGTGGTGGCATCGATCGCGGCAAAGGCGGCGGCGTCGTGGCGGTCGTGGATCAGGCGCGTGACCTCGTCGTCTTCATAAGGCACCAGCGCCTCGTTGAGGAAGCGCGTCAGCGGCACCTCGGCCAGCGCCAGCCTGGCCGCCATCCGCTCCTGTTCGCTCTGCGCGGCAAGGCCCGCCAGGGCATCACCGGCGCGCGCCGGGCTGGCCCTGGCCAGCAGCGTGCGCAGGTCGGCAAAGACGTGGCGGTGGTTGCCGATGGTATGGGTGTAGGCCATGCGTTGCGTTCCCGGACTTGGCGACAAACACGGATCGCGCGGCAAGCCGCGGGCCGCGCACGATTCCCCCTAATATAGACACCCTTTGCGTGTGCCGATATGCCAACATCGGCGCCAGATCGCGGCGGCAAGTGCGAACCAAGCAGCGACTGACGCAGCCATTACACCTGGATCGGCGAGAATCCAGAATTCCTTTCAGCAAATTGCATGCCGGAGACACCGATGAAAGACCCCGAACCGACCGTCACCCCGCGCCTGCCGCCGGCCGCGTGGTACAGCGTCGGCACCGTCGCCTACCTGCTGACCGTGCTGGCGCTCTGGACCGTGCTGCACGCCAACCTGGTGGCGGCGCTGCTGTCCGGGCTGCTGCTGTATTCGCTGGTGGACGTGCTGGCGCCGCGCCTGAAGCGCCTGCACCAGCGCCACGACGCGCTCGCGGTGGCGATCCTGTCGGCGCTGATCCTGCTGGGGCTGACGCTGGCGGGCTGGCTGCTGGTGCGCTTCGTCAGCGGCGAGGGCAATACCCTGGACGGACTGCTCAACCACGTCGCCGACATCATCGACCGCTCGCGCGGGCAGCTGCCGCCGTGGGTCAGTGACGCGCTGCCCAACGGCGTCGACGAACTGGCCAACACGCTGATCGACACGCTGCGCGAACACGCCGCGATGGCGCAGAAGCTGGGCGCCGAGGTACTGCGCACGCTGGTGCATATCCTGATCGGCCTGGTGATCGGCGCGATGGTGGCGCTGTACCGCGCCGTGGCGCGGCCCAACCGGCGCCCGCTGGCAGCCGCGCTGGTGGCGCGCGCGCGCACGCTGCAGCAGGCGTTCTCGCAGTTCATCTTCGCGCAGATCCAGATCTCCACCATCAACACCGTGCTGACCGCGCTCTACCTGCTGCTGGTGCTGCCGCTGTTCGGCGTGCACCTGCCGCTGAGCAAGACCCTGGTGGTGATCACCTTTGTCGCGGGCCTGCTGCCAGTGCTGGGCAACCTGATCTCGAACACGGCCATCGTGGTGGCCTCGCTGTCGGTATCGCTGCCGATCGCGGTGGGCTCGCTGGTGTTCCTGGTGGTGATCCACAAGCTCGAGTACTTCCTCAACGCGCGCATCATCGGCGCGCGCATCCAGGCCGCGGCGTGGGAACTGCTGATGGTGATGCTGCTGATGGAAACGCTGTACGGCATCCCGGGCGTGATCGCCGGGCCGATCTTCTACGCGTACCTGAAGCGCGAACTGGCCGGTGCCGGGCTGATCTGAAGGCAGTGGCCGGCACGCCGGGCCGGTGGTAGGACCAACTCCCGGCCTCAACCGCCTCTGTATTCAGGCCCCGTCCTGCTCCACGCGGCTGCGCACGAAGTCGATGTGGGTCTGCATCGCCGTGCGTGCCTCTTCGGGGCGGCGCGCGCAGATGGCATCGCACAGCGTGCGGTGCTGCAGCAGCAGCAGGTCGGAGGCGCCGTCGTCCTGTTCGCGCAGGCCGGTGCCGTTGATGGTGATGTGCTCGCGCAGCATGCCGATCACGCTGGTATGCAGGTGCAGGAACATGGTGTTGTGCGAGGCCTGCGCGATGGCGTCATGCAGCTGCGCGTCGGCATCGGCCTCGGCCTGCTTGTCGTCGGCGGCGCGCGCGCGTTCCAGTTCGGCCATCAGCGCACGGATGCGCTTCACGTCGGCGGCATCCGCGCGCAACGCCGCGAAGTAGGCGGTGGCGCCTTCCAGCACGCGGCGGAACTCCAGGATGTCTTCGCGCAGCGCGGGATGGTCGGCCACCAGCTGGCCCCACGGCGAGGCAATGCCGGCGCGCAGCTGGTCGGTGGCATAGACGCCCGCGCCGCGCCGGCTCTGCAGCAGGCCGCGCGCGGCCAGGCGCTGGATCGCCTCGCGCACGGTGTTGCGCGCCACCGCGTACTGCTCGGCCAGCGTGCGCTCGGCCGGCAAGCGCGTGCCGGGTGGCCAGGTGCCGTCGAGCAGCGCGGTTTCCATGCGCCGCATCACCGACTCCACGCGTCCGCGGGCATTCCCGTGCCTGGCTGCCGTCATGCCGTATTCCCTCGCTCCTGAACGTGCGCGGCGCGCATTCTGAATTGGTCCGACCAATTTGAACCGCCGCGCGGAAGCGGGAATTATGCGCCCAAACGTGCGACCCAGCACGTGTGGAGCGAGACATGAAGGATCGTCAGTACCCCAGCGGCCCTGCCCCCACGCAGGCCTACCTGTTTGCCACCTGCCTGGTCGACATGTTCGTGCCGCAGGCCGGCCTCGATGCCGTGCGGCTGCTCGAGCGCGAAGGCCTGACCGTGCATTTCCCGCGCGGCCAGAGCTGCTGCGGCCAGCCCGCCTACAGCAGCGGCAACCCGGACGCGGCGCGCGCGGTGGCGCGAGCCCAGCTCGACCTGTTCGGCCAGCCATGGCCCGTGATCGTGCCGTCCGGCTCGTGCGCCGGCATGATGCGGCACCACTGGCCGCAGCTCTTTGCCGACGATCCGGTGGCCGGCCCGAAGGCGCGCGAACTGGCCGGGCGTGTCTTCGAGCTGGGCGAGTTCCTGCTGCACGTGCTGAAGGTGGACTTCGGCACTGCCGCGTCGTCGGCCCAGCCGTCGGAGCGCATCGTGCTGCATACCTCGTGCGGCGCGCGCCGCGAAATGGGCACGCGCGGGCACGGCGTGGCCCTGGTCGATGCGCTGCCGGGCGTGACCCGCGTCGAGCATGCGCGCGAGTCGGAGTGCTGCGGCTTCGGCGGCACCTTCTCGCTCAAGCATCCCGATATCTCGGGCGCCATGGTGCGCGACAAGGTGGCGTCGGCCTGCGCCACCGGCTGCGACCGCCTGGTCTCGGCCGACTGCGGCTGCCTGCTCAATATCGGCCATACCGCCGCGCACGACCGCGCCCCGCTGCAGGTGGAACACCTGGCCAGCTTCCTGTGGCGCCGTACCGGAGGTGCCGCATGAGCACGCCCGGCGCCCGCGAACGCATGCTGGGGCGGCTGCGCGCCGCCGCGCCCGTGCCGTCGCCGCAAACCACGGAGCTCGATCGGCGCATCGACAGCCATTTCGAAGCGCGCCGCCACGGCACGTCAGCGACGGGCGACCGCGTCGCCGCGATGCAGGCCGCGCTGCAGGGCCTGCATGCCGAGGCCTGGTGCGCCGACGCCACCGCCTGGCCCGCCTTGCTGGCTGCGGAACTGGCCAGGGCCGGCGTGAAGCGGCTGCTGCTCGATCCGGCCAGTCCGGCCGGCGCGGCGCTGGCAGCCGCGTTGCCGGCGGCGATCGAAGCCATCGGCTACGACCGCCCGATCGAGGCGTGGAAGGCCGAACTGTTCGACACCGTCGATGCCGGCTTCACCGTGGCGCGCTCCGGCATCGCCGCCACCGGCACGCTGGTGCTGGCGCCCGACGCGGGCTCGCCGCGCACGGTGTCGCTGGTGCCGCCGCTGCATGTGGCGCTGGTGCGGGCCTCGACGCTGCATGACGACCTGCACATGGCCGCCCGCGCCGAGCGCTGGGCCGGCGGCATGCCGACCAACCTGGTGCTGGTCTCCGGCCCGTCCAAGACCTCGGACATCCAGCAAACCCTGGCCTACGGCGCGCATGGTCCGCGCCGGCTGTGGGTGGTGATCGAGACCGATAACGCGGAGGCCGCGCGATGAGCGAGCAAACCCTGCAGTTCGTTGCGCCGCAGGCGTTCAAGGCCCGCGCCCGCGAGGCGCTGGACGACCCCAAGCTGCGCCAGAGCTTTCGCGGCGCGATGGACTTCCTGCAAGGCAAGCGCCTGGCGCAGTTTCCCGACGCCGACGAGCTCGAGCGCCTGCGCGACCTGGGCGAGGCGGTGCGCCAGCACGCGCTGGCCAACCTGCCCGACCTGCTGGTGCAGCTGGAACAGAAGCTGACCGCGGCCGGCGTGCAGGTGCACTGGGCCGAGACCGCCGACGAGGCCAACGCCATCATCCACGGCATCGCCAGCGCCAGGCAGGCAAGGCGCGTGATCAAGGGCAAGTCGATGGCCAGCGAGGAGATCGAGCTGAACCATTTCCTGGCTGAACGCGGCGTGGAGTGCATCGAGTCGGACATGGGCGAGTACATCGTCCAGCTGGCCGGCGAGAAGCCCTCGCATATCGTGATGCCGGCGATCCACAAGACCAAGGGCGATATCGCGCAGCTGTTCACCGAGCATATCCCCGACACGCCTTATACCGAGGACGTCGACGCGCTGATCCAGACCGGCCGCCGCGCGCTGCGCCAGGCCTTCGTCGAGGCCGACATCGGCCTGTCCGGCGTGAACTTCGCCGCCGCCGACACCGGCACGCTGTGGCTGGTGGAGAACGAGGGCAACGGCAGGCTCTCCACCACCGTGCCCGACGTGCATATCGCCATCATGGGCATGGAGAAGGTGGTGGCCAGGCTGGAGCACATTGTGCCGCTGTCGACGCTGCTGACGCGCTCCGCCACGGGCCAGGCCATCACCACCTATTTCAACCTGATCTCCGGCCCGCGCCGCGCCGGCGAGCGCGACGGCCCGCGCGAAGTGCACCTGGTGCTGCTCGACAACGGCCGCACCCAGGCCTATGCCGACGCGCAGCTGCGCGCCACGCTGCAATGCATCCGCTGCGGCGCGTGCATGAACCACTGCCCGGTCTACACCCGCATCGGCGGCCACGCCTACGGCACCACCTACCCGGGCCCGATCGGCAAGATCCTGTCGCCGCATCTGCTGGGGCTGGACGCCACCGCCGACCTGGCCACCGCCTCGAGCCTGTGCGGCGCCTGCGGCGAGGTCTGCCCGGTGCGCATCCCGATCCCGCAACTGCTGGTGCGCCTGCGCACGGAGGCCAACCGCGCGCCCGACCAACCGGTCGCCAACCCGCTGCGCGGCCAGGGCGCCAAGTACAGCCGTGGCGAGCACCTGGTGTGGCGCTTCTGGAGCGGCGCCTATGCGCACCCGGCGGCGTACCGGCTGTTCCGCTGGGCCGCGACGCGGCTGCGCGCGCTGACACCGGCGCGGCAGCTGGGCTGGACGCAGCACCGCACGCCGCTGAAACCGGCGGCGAAGAGCCTGGCGGACCTGCTGAAGGAAAAGGGGCAGCCGGAGTAGGCGGCGCCGGGCGCGGCGCTGACGCTTCCCCACGCCCGCTTGTTTGCTCCCCTCTCCCGCTTGCGGGAGAGGGAGCAAACAAGCGCGGACTGACGTCATCACGCATCCCACAACAACAAAGCTTTCCCAAACCACCACCAAATCAGGAGACCACCCTTGCAACCCTGGACCCAACTCTACACACCACTGGGCAGCCTGTGGCTGTCCTCGCTGGCGGCAGCGATCCCCATCGTGTTCTTCTTCATCGCGCTCGCGGTCTGGCGCATGAAGGGCCATGTCGCCGCGGCGGTGACGCTGCTGCTGGCGCTGGCCGTGGCAATCTTCGCTTACGGCATGCCCGCGCAGCAGGCGCTGGCCGCGGCCGGTTTCGGCTTTGCCTACGGCCTGTGGCCGATTGCGTGGATCATCGTGACCGCGGTGTTCCTTTACAAGATCGTGGTCAAGACCGGCCAGTTCGACGTGATCCGCGCCTCGGTGCTGTCGATCACCGACGACCAGCGCCTGCAGATGCTGCTGATCGGCTTTGCCTTCGGCGCCTTCCTGGAAGGCGCGGCGGGCTTCGGCGCGCCGGTGGCGATCACCGCGGCGCTGCTGGTGGGGCTGGGCTTCAACCCGCTGTACGCGGCGGGACTGTGCCTGATCGCCAATACCGCGCCGGTGGCGTTCGGCGCGATGGGCATTCCCATCATCGTGGCCGGGCAGGTGACGGGCCTCGACCCCTTCCATATCGGCGCCATGGCCGGGCGCCAGTTGCCGCTGCTGTCGCTGCTGGTGCCGTTCTGGCTGGTGTTCATGATGGACGGCGCCAAGGGCGTGCGCGAGACCTGGCCGGCGGCGCTGGTGTGCGGCGGCAGCTTTGCCGTGACGCAGTACTTCACCTCCAACCATATCGGGCCGGAACTGCCGGACATCACGTCGGCACTGGTGAGCCTGGTGTCGCTGGCGGCGTTCCTGAAGGTGTGGCAGCCGCGCAGCGCGTCGCAGCGCGCCGGCGGCAGCGCTGGCAACGTCAGTGGCGGCACGGTCGCGCTCGCTGGCTTTGGCGGCGGCTTCGGCGGCGCGATGGCAAGCCGCAAGGCGTCGCCCTACACGCTGGCGCAGACGCTGCGCGCATGGGCGCCGTTCGGCATCCTGACCGCCATCGTCACGGTGTGGAGCCTGCAGCCGTTCAAGGCGCTGTTCGCCGCCAACGGCCCGCTGGCGGGCACGGTGCTGAAGTTCAAGGTCCCGGGTCTGGATCAACTGGTGATCAAGGCCGCGCCGATCGTGGCCACGCCCAAGGCCTATGACGCGGTGCTGAAGATCGACCTGCTCTCCGCCGTCGGCACCGCGATCCTGCTGACCGCGCTGATCTCCGCCGTGCTGCTGCGCATGAAGCCGCGCGACCTGCTGGCCACGTTCGGCGAAACGCTGGTAGAGCTGGCGCGCCCGGTGCTGTCGATCGGGCTGGTGCTGGCATTCGCCTTTGTCGCCAATTACTCCGGCATGTCTTCGACACTGGCGCTGCTGCTGGCCGGCACCGGTGCGGCGTTCCCGTTCTTCTCGCCGTTCCTGGGCTGGCTGGGCGTGTTCCTGACCGGATCCGACACCTCGTCCAATGCGCTGTTCTGCGCGCTGCAGAACACCACCGCGCACCAGATCGGCGTGTCGGACACGCTGATGGTCGCGGCCAACACCACCGGCGGCGTCACCGCCAAGATGATCTCGCCGCAATCGATCGCGGTGGCCTGCGCTGCGACCGGGCTGGTGGGCAAGGAATCGGAGCTGTTCCGCTTCACGGTGAAGCACAGCCTGCTGTTCGCGGTGATCATCGGCGTGATGACGATGGTGCAGGCGTATTGGCTGCCGGGGATGATTCCCGGGTGATGCCCGTATCGCACCGCTTGCGTGCTCCCTCTCCCGCTTGCGGGAGAGGGGAGCAAACCAGCGGTGAGAGCTGACCACGCCGCCCCTACTCCAGGAACTCGTCCCCTTCAGTGAGCGGCGCATACCGGTACGTCGCCGGCGTCCGGCTCAACTTCACCGGCGCACCCAGGCCCCGGTACCCCCCTTCCATCTCCACCACCATCTCGCGGTGCCGCGTATGCGGATGCTGCAAGGCATCTGCCACCGACAGCACCGGCGCGCATGGCACGCCCGCGGTCACCAGCGTATCCGCCAGCGCCTTGCCGTCGAGCGTGCGCATGCGCGCTTCCAGCTCCGCCTTCAGCGCGACGCGATTGACCGAACGCGCGCCGGCCGTGGCATAGCGCTCGTCGTCGGCCAGCGCCGGCAGCTGCAGGTGCTCGCACAGGATGCGGAACTGCCGGTCATTGCCCACCGCCAGGAACACCGGGTCGGTGGCCGTGGCGACGGTGTCGTACGGATAGATGTTGGGATGCGCATTGCCGGTGCGCTGCGGCGTGTTGCCGCTCATGAACCAGTTGGCCGCATGCGGATGCAGCAGCGACAGCCCCGAGTCATACAGCGCGGCCTCGACGAACTGCCCGCGCCCGCTGCGGGCGCGCTCCTGCAGCGCCAGCAGCACGCCGATCACGGCGTTGAGGCCGGTCACCATGTCGACCACCGGCAAGCCCACGCGCAGCGGCTCGCCATCGGCCTCGCCGTTGATGCTCAGGATGCCGGACATGGCCTGGATCGCGGCATCGTAGCCGGGCAGGCCGCCCAGCGGACCGTCGGCGCCGAAGCCGGACACCCGGCAATGGACCAGCCGCGGGAAGCGCGCCGACAGCACGTCGTAGCCCAGGCCCCACTTCTCCAGCGTGCCGGTCTTGAAGTTCTCGACCAGCACGTCGGCCTCGGCCAGCAGCGCCAGCAGCACCTCGCGGTCCGGCTCGGCCGTCAGGTCCAGCCGCATCACGCGCTTGTTGCGGTTCAGGCCGAAGTAATACGACGCCACGCCATCCTTGAAGGGAGGGCCCCAGGTACGGGTGTCATCGCCCTGCGGCGGTTCGATCTTGAGCACGTCGGCGCCGTGGTCACCCAGGATCTGGCCGCAGTACGGGCCGCCCAGGATGCGCGACAGGTCGACCACGCGGATGCCGGCGAGCGCGCCGGGACGGGCTTGGGTCATGGCTGCAATCCTCCGGGCGTTGTCAGTCAAGCTGGGCGCCGGACTTCTGCACCACGGCACGCCACTTGCCCACCTCGGCCTTGACGAAACTGCCGAGCTGCTCCGGCGTGGTCGACGGGGCGAACTCCAGGCCTTGCGCCTGCAGCGTCTTGCGCACGTCGGGCTGCTTCAGCGCCTCGGCAAAGGCGCGGTTGAGCTTGCCGACCACCTCCGCCGGCGTGCCGGCGGGCGCGACCACGCCGAAGAACACCGACACGTCAAACCCGGGCACGCCCTGCTCGGCCACCGTCGGCACGTCGGGCAGCGCCTGCGAGCGCGCCTTGGTGGTCACGCCCAGCGCGCGCACCTTGCCGCTCTTGATGAAGGGCATCGCGGTCAGCACGTCGGTGAAGGTCATGCTGACCTGGCCGCCCAGCAGGTCGTTCAGCGCCGGGCCGGTGCCCTTGTACGGGATATGCTGGAAATCGGTGCCGGTGACGTTGTTGAACAGCACGCCAGCCAGGTGCGACGAAGCGCCATTGCCGGACGAGGCATAGGTCAGCTTGCCGGGATGCGCCTTGCCGTAGGCGATCAGCTCGTTGACGTTCTTCGCCGGCACCGACGGATTGACCACCAGCACGTTGGGCAGCTGGCCGATCTGGATCACCGGGGTGAAGCTCTTGACCGGGTCGTAGTTGATCTTGCGGTACAGGCTGACGTTGATCGCCAGCGGCGCCGAGGTGCCGAACATCAGCGTGTAGCCGTCGGGCTCGGCGCGCGCCACCGCCTCGGCGCCGATATTGCCGCCGGCGCCGGCGCGGTTCTCGACCACCACCGGCTGGCCCAGGCTGGTCTTGAGCGCGGCGGCCAGCGTGCGGGCCATGGCGTCGGTGGGGCCGCCCGGCGGATAGGTGACCACCATCATGATGGGCTTGGAGGGGAAGTCCTTCTGCGCGAAGGCGGGGGCGATAAACAGCGAGCACGCGGCGATGGCCGCGACGCGGTGCCAGAGTTTCATGGCGTTGTCTCCTGGTGTAGGACGTCTCCCGCGGGGTAGGCGGGATGGTTGGGGCGCTGGGGTTGGGGGTGCTCCCTCTCCCGCTTGCGGGAGAGGGTTGGGGAGAGGGCGGGAGCCTCTCACGAAGTCGGTGCTTTCGGTATGCCACCGCCTGGGGGGGGCCCCCCCCCCCCCCCCCCCCCCCCCCGCGGGGGGGGGAACAACCCGGTGGGGGAGGGCACGGACAGCCACCGA
>NZ_JBYOJO010000011.1:86696-276689 GCF_057798955.1 Cupriavidus sp. 207A1
GTCGGTGCTTTCGGTATGCCACCGCCTGCCCTCACCCCCGGCCCCTCTCCCGCACGCGGGAGAGGGGAGCAAACAGCGGGTTCGGGCAAGCGATGTCAGAACACGTTAACCGCATCGACCGCGCCGGCGGCGCGCACCACGCCATCGTCGGCGGGCGCCACGGTCTCGGCCAGCCAGGCCGGCTCGGCGCTTGCCGCCAGCGGATCCTGCGGCAGCACGCGGTGCCGCAGCACCAGCTGCGCCAGCCGCATGCGGCGCACCGAGCCGATGCGTCCGGCTTCCCAGGCCATCGCCACCGCGCTGGTCACGTGGTACAGCGCCGAGGCCGCCTGGCGCGCCAGCAGCTCGCCGTCGGCACCGGCCGCGGCGGCCTGGCCGGCCAGTCGGGCAGCGCTGGCGATGGCGCCTTCGACGACGGCGCGGGCGTCAGCCTGCATCGGGGTATCGGCCAGCAGCCCGGCCAGGTGCGCCTGCAACACCGGCAATGCCCCCTCGCGCCGGACCGCGCGCAGCACGTCGAGCGCGACGATATTGCTGGTGCCTTCCCAGATCGAGCCGAGGTGGGCGTCGCGTACCAGGCGCGGGTCGCTCCATTCCTCGATATAGCCGCAGCCGCCGCGAATCTCCATGGCGTCGCCGGTGACCTTGCGCGCGTCGCGGCAGGCGCGGAACTTGATCAGCGGGGTCAGGATGCGCATCAGCGCGTAGGCGTCGGGCTCGCCGGCGTCGGCGCGGCGCAGTGCCTCGGCGGTCTGGAACACCATGGTGCGGGCCTGCTCGGTCGGCAGCGTCAGCTTGAGCAACTGGCGACGCATCAGCGGCATGTCCTGCAGGCGCTTGCCGAAGGCCTGGCGCTCGCGGGCGATGAACAGGCCCTCGGTCAACGCGCGGCGCATCAGCCCGGCGGCGCGCACGCCGTTGGACAGGCGCGAGTTGTTGATCATGTCCGCCATCTGCACGAAGCCGCGGCCGGGCTCGCCGACCAGGTAGGCATGCGCGCCCTCCAGACGGATCTCGCCGCTGGCCATCGAGCGCGTGCCCAGCTTGTCCTTGAGCCGGATGATGCGGTAGTGGTTGGCGCTGCCGTCGGCCAGCCTGCGCGGCAGCAGGAACAGCGACACGCCCTTGTGGCCGGGCACGGCGTTGCCGGCCTCGTCTTCCACGCGCGCCAGCACCATCGCCAGCGCGGCATCGGGATTGGAGCAGAACCACTTGTCGCCATGCAGGCGCCAGCCGCCCTCGGCCGAGGCATCGCGCACCGCGCGCGTGGCGGTGGCGGCCACGTCGGAGCCGGCGCCCTGCTCGGTCATGAACATCGCGCCCTGGTACAGGTCGTCAAAGACCTGGGTGGTCAGGTTGGGCAGGAAGCGCCCGACCAGCGCCGGATCGCCGAACTTGCGCAGCGTGCGCGTCAGCGAATCGGTCATCGACAGCGGGCAGCACAGGCCGAACTCCGCTTGCACGAACAGATACGTGAGCGCGTACTTTGCCGCCGGCGGCATGGGCTTGTCCCAGCCCAGCACGCCGCCGCGGTGAGAGGCCGCGGCGAGACCGAATTCCGCAAAGGCCACGCGCTCCATCTCGACATAGGCCGGGTGCTTGTCGATGCGCTGCGCATCCACGCCGGCGCGGGTGCGGTAAGTCAGTTCCGGCGGGTTGCGGTCGGCCACGCCGGCCAGCTCGTCGAGCACGCCGCCGGCCAGCGCGCCCATGCGCTCGAGGTGCGGCAGCAGGTGGCTGAACAGGTCCGGCGGCAGGTACAGCGGCAGCAGCGCGCGCAGGTCCGGGTCGGCGGCAAACAGGCTGCCGCCGTGGCGGTCCGGCACCGGATGCGCAGCGGGCGCGGCCGGGTGTTGCTGGGGGATGTCGCGCACGGCGCTGGATGGCATGGCTGGTCTCCTGGTTTGCTTGGGCGCCGGCTTGCGGCCCCTTTGGCCTCCATTATTCAAACCCCAAGGATTTGCGTCTAATTCTAAAATTGGCTTGATCCATATAATTTCTGTATCGCCATGGAATTCCGCCACCTGCGTTACTTCCTCGTGCTGGCCGAGGAACTGCACTTCGGCCGCGCCGCGCGCCGGCTGGCCATCTCGCAGCCGCCGCTGTCGCTCAATATCCAGCAGCTCGAGGCCTCGGTCGGGGCGCGGCTGTTCGACCGCGACAGCCGCGGCGTGCGGCTGACCGCGGCCGGGCGGGCCTTCCGCGAGTCGGCCACGGCGCTGCTGGCGCAGGCCGAGGCCGCGCGGGTGCTGGCGCGCGAGATCGAAGCGGGCGCCATCGGCCGCCTGCGCGTGGGCTTTGTCGGCTCGATGCTGTACCGCGGCCTACCGCAGACGCTGCGCGAGTTCGAGGCCGCCTATCCCGGCATCCACGTGGCCCTGACCGAGCTGAATTCGCAGGAACAGGTCGACGCGCTGCTGCATGACGAACTCGACGCCGCCTTCATCCACACCGGCCGGGTGCCGGACACGCTGCAGGCCACGCTGGTGCACGCCGAGCCGTTCGTCTGCTGCCTGCCCGCCGACCATGCCCTGGCCGCGCTGGCGCAGCTGCCGCTGACATCGCTGCGCGGCGAGCCGTTCGTGCTGTTCTCGCGCAAGGCCTCGCCCGACTATTACAGCCGGATCTTCGACATGTGCGCCGCGCAAGGCTTCTTCCCGCAGATCCGGCACGAGGTGCGGCACTGGCTGTCGGTGGTGTCGCTGGTGTCGCAGGGCATGGGCGTGGCGGTGGCGCCGGCGGCGCTGGCGCGCTCGGGCATGGCGGGCGCGGCGTTCCGGCCGCTGGCCGACGCCACGGTGCGCTCCGAGGTCTATTGCGCCTGGAAGACCGCGCCAGATCATCCGGCGCGCGACCACTTTGTCGCCATGGTGGCAGGCAAGCCGGCGCAGCCGAAGCGCAGCCATAAAGAAAAAGCCACCGGTCCAGGGACCGATGGCTTGTGAAGTACGCGTGGAACGGGGTGTTCAGCGTGCCGTGAGCTTAACGCCGCTGGCTTACGGCATCCATAACGCAAATGCAGTAATTGCACGATGGCGGGCCCGGCGCGGATTCGGGGTGGCATGACCTGACCGCCGCCAGCCTCGGTGGACGCCGGCTCGCGGTCGCGGGGCGTGCTCATCGACGACCCTTAGCGGTTATCATTCGCCTCCTGCCGTGCCTGGCGCGGCAAGGCTGGCGTGCCCGCCCTTTGAGGGGGCAACGTAAAGCCTCATTTGCGATACAATGAAAACGATTTTCATTTACACACCCCGGCGCGGTCGCACCGACCGCTTGGCGGCAGGCCGCGCCACGGACTGGAAGCATGATGCGGTTGTCTGAACTTCCACGGCGCACGCCCGCCGTAGTGCAATCGGTGGACGACGCCACCCCAGGGGATCCGGTTGCGCGCCGCCTGCGCGAACTGGGCTTCGTTGCCGGCGAGCCCGTGCAGGTCATCGCCTACGGGCCGTTCGGCATGGATCCGCTGGTGGCGCAGGTAGGCTTCACGCGCTTTGCACTGCGCCGCTCGGAGGCGGCGCGCATCGGCGTGGAAATCGCCAGCGCCTCGGTCACCCGCATCGCCCCCGCCACGCAGGGCGACGAGACTGCCCAACCGTCCGCCAAGCGGACCGCCTGAGCCTTCCCCGGATTATGTCTGCAGCTGCTTCCCCCTCGGCCCTGCGCATTGCGCTGGTCGGCAATCCCAATTGCGGCAAGACCGCACTGTTCAACCGCCTGACCGGCAGCCGCCAGAAGGTGGCCAACTACGCCGGCGTCACCGTCGAGCGCAAGGAAGGCTACTTCGTGTCGCCGGCCGGACGCCAGGTGCGCATCCTGGACCTGCCCGGCGCCTACAGCCTGCATGCGGCCAGCCTGGATGAAGCGATCACGCGCGATGTCTGCCTGGGCCAGCGCGCCGGCGAAGCGCGTCCTGACCTGCTGGTGTCGGTGGTCGACGCGACCAACCTGCGCCTGCACCTGCGCTTCGTGCTGGAGTTGCGCCAGCTGGGGCTGCCGATGGTGGTGGTGCTGAATATGAGCGACGCGGCCGCGCGCCGCGGCATCCAGATCGACCGCGACAAGCTGTCGGCCGCGCTCGGCGTGCCGGTGGTCAGCACCGTGGCGGTCCGGCGCGACGGCGCCGCGGCGCTGGTCAGCCTGCTCGATGCCACGCTGCCGCCGGCCCCGCCGGCCGGCGCTGCGTCCGGCCCTGACTTCGACGTGCATGCCGAAGTCAACCGCCTGCTGTCGGCCGCGGTGAGCATGCCCGCGCGCACCGCCGCGCTGGACGACCGCATCGACCGCATCGTGCTGCACCCGGTGTTCGGCCTGCTGCTGCTGGCGGTGTTGCTGTTCCTGATGTTCCAGGCGGTGTTCTCGTGGGCCGAGCCGCTGATGGACGGCATCGAGGGCGGCGTGCACTGGGCCGGCGAGATGCTGGGCGCCTGGCTGCCCGACGGCATGCTCAAGAGCCTGCTGGTCGACGGCCTGGTCGCCGGGCTGGGCAGCGTGGTGGTGTTCCTGCCGCAGATCCTGATCCTGTTTCTGTTCATCCTGACGCTGGAGGAATCCGGCTACCTGCCGCGCGCGGCGTTCCTGCTCGACCGCCTGATGATGGGCGCGGGGCTGTCGGGGCGCTCGTTCATCCCGCTGCTGTCGAGCTTTGCCTGCGCCATCCCCGGCATCATGGCCACGCGCACCATCCAGGACCCGCGCGACCGGCTCACCACCATCCTGGTGGCACCGCTGATGACCTGCTCGGCGCGCCTGCCGGTCTATGCGCTGCTGATCGGCGCCTTTATCCCCGAGCGCACCGTGATGGGCCTGTTCAACCTGCAGGGGCTGGTGCTGTTCGCGCTCTACGTGGCCGGCATCGTCAGCGCGCTGGTGGTGGCCTATGCGCTCAAGTTCCTGCGCCGCGACCGCACCGACCATCCGCTGCTGATGGAGCTGCCGTCGTACCGCATCCCGAACCCGCGCGACATCGCCATCGGCCTGTGGGAGCGTGCCCGCATCTTCCTGTCGCGCGTCGGCAAGGTGATCCTGGCGCTGACGGTGCTGCTGTGGTTCCTGTCGACGTTCCCGTCCGCGCCCGAGGGCGCGACCGCGCCGGCGATCGACTACAGCTTTGCCGGCATGATCGGCCACGCGCTGCAGAAGGTGTTCGCGCCGGTGGGCTTCAACTGGCAGATCTGCATTGCGCTGGTGCCGGGGCTGGCCGCGCGCGAGGTCGCCGTTGGTGCGCTGGCCACCGTCTATGCGCTGTCGGGCAGCGAAGAGACCGTGGCCACGCAGCTGGCACCGATGATCGCCGCGCAATGGTCGCTGGCCACCGCGCTGTCGCTGCTGGCGTGGTACGTGTTCGCGCCGCAGTGCATCTCCACGCTGGCGGTGATCCGGCGCGAGACCGACTCCTGGAAGGTGATGGCGCTGTCTGCCGCCTACCTGACCGGGCTGGCCTACCTGGCCGCGTTCGTGACCTACCGCGTCGCGCTGATGTTCAGCTGAGGCCCGCCGCCGCCATGAGCCTCTATCAGGCCATCGAAACCCTGCTGGTCCCGCTGATCGTGCTGGCGTGCGCGGTGTCGGTGGTGTCGCGCTACGCGCCGCGCACGCGCGAGCGCGTCAAGGCGGCGCTGGCAGCGCGCCTGGGCGGCCCCGCCGCCGCGGGCTGGCGCGGCCGCCTGGCACGCTGGCTGGCCCCGCAGGCCGCGGCCGGCTGCGCCAGCGGCTGCGACGACGGCGGCTGCAATACCTGCGACGCCAATACCAGCACTCCCACCGGCCAGGACAAGCCTGCCGAGCAGGTGGTGCGCTTCGTGCGCAAGCGCTGAAGCGCTTTTTCCTCCCTTATCCTCCACGCAGAAACGGGTACGCCCGCTGCTGCCGCATGGTGCGGCAAGCGGCGGGTTGCGCGCGTCCAGGCCTCGTGGCAGGCGACGGCGTGGGCCTTTTCCAGGCCAATCCGGCGCTTCGCGAGGCTTGTTCCCATGCACGCAGAATTGGGTACGCTTTGCACGCGCGCCTGTCGGGGCATGCACGCAGGGGTCGAAAACAGCCACGCAGAAACGGGTACGCTTGCGCCTTTACCAATCATTCCTGACACACCGCATGTGTCTCCCAAAAGCGAAACGCCCTCCATCCGGAGGGCGTCTCGCCAGCTGCGGGATACCGGCGCCTACCTGACCGTACCGTAGAACACCACCTTCAGCGGCGTATTGTCGGCGATCGCGGTGCAGGTCGCGGTGATGGTGAAGTCGCCGGGTCCGGTGCCGCTGGCGCGCACCTGGTTGGGCAGCATCACCATGCTCGGGCTCAGCGACACCGGACCGGTGCTGGACCATGCCCAGTCCTTGCACGCGGTGTACTGCGCATCCTCGCCCAGGTGCTTCATGCGCGCGGTCACCTCGATCGGCATCGGTGCAAGTAGCAGCAGCGTGATCGGATCCTGGTTGTCGCCCACCAGTGCCCATAGCGGGTTTTCCGTCACCGTCAGGGTGGCGCTGCGCCGCTCGCCCAGCTTGCTGCTGACCGCGGTCACGGTCAGGCTGCCCTGCACCGGACCGGTGTCGCCGGCCAGGCTGGTGCGCACCGTGGCGTCATGCGTACCCGCGGCTTCCGTCGCGGACAGCGTCGCCGAGCTTGCCGTGTAGCTCCAGTTGCCGTCGAAATCCGCGGTCACGTCCTGGCCGTCGTGGCGCAACACGCGCGCGGTGAAGGTGTCGGGACGATTGCTGAACACCTGCAGCGCGTTGACCTCGCGCCCGCCCTTGGTGGTCACCACGCGATAGGCCGCGGCGCCGTTCTTCTGCACCGTCACCGCGATGACGCCGGCGAGGGCATGTCCGTCAGGCGCGGTCACCGACACCGAGACACTGGCGGTGGCCGCGGTCGTCGGCGAGCCGTTGCTGGCCTTCAGCGTGGCGCTGTTCTGGCTGGCCGTGACCTGGACCGCGGTGCCGCTGCTGGACCAGGCCCAGTTGGAGACGCTGGCCGACACATCGCTGCCGTTGCTGTCGAGCAGCGTCACCTTGACCGGCAGTTCCTGGCCGTCGCTCATCGACAGGCTGGTGGCGGGCATCGACAGCGTGTAGCTCAGCGCAGATGCCGGCACCACGGTGATGGTGGCCGATTGCGCAGGCAGTTGCACAGTAGTGTTGTCGGTGCCCCGGACCGTGGCCACCACCTGCACGGTGGTGGTGCCCGGCGCAACGCCCCTGACCACGGCGCTGCCCGGCGTGCCGGCGCCCGGCGTCACGGTGGCTACGGCGCTGTCGGTGCTGGTCCAGTCGAAGGTGGTGCTGGCCGATACGTCGACGCCGTTGCTGTCGACGGCCAGCGCGCTGATGGTCAGCGTGCGGCCGACACCGACCTCGCCCGAGGTCACGCTCATCTTCGCGCTATAGGTCAGCGGCGTGGTGGTGCCGCCCGAAGCCGGCGCGGCGGGCGCGCTGCTGCCACCGCCACCGCCGCATGCCGCCAGCAACAAGGCTGCGGCCGAACCCGCCAGCCAGGATGTCCACGTTCTCAGTCTCATGATTGTTCCCCCCAGTCGTGTTTTTTTCCCGCGCTATCAGCCTAGGCACAAAGTGGCCCGCGCAATACCAGCCAGAGGACTGAGGTGCAGCGCACAGAACCTCGCCGCAAGTCATCCATTCAGCGCAGTACATCGCCATTCGGCCGAGGGGAAACAGGGGCCGCCCAGGCCCCTGCCGCAGCCGGCCCCCAACCGTTTGGCGCAGCCCCTTACCACGATCCCCTGATCGGGCCACGACGGTTTGCCGCGCATGACGGCACACGCGCAAGGCTTGACCGGTTCGGGACTGGTCGACTAACCTTGCCCTTCCCATGGACCTGCGCTGCATGCGCACCCACGCGGAGCGGCCGCGGCCCCTCCCACTCCAGCCACGATGAACCGTTACACCAGCACTCCCTGCCAGGCTGCCGATGCGTCCCGCATCGCTGCCCGCGCACGCGTGCTGGCTGCCCTGGCATCGGGCCGCGCCCTGCGCGCTTCCTCGCTACTGCTAAGCCTACCGATCGGTTGCCGGGCCTAGGGCCCCGTGGCAGTTCGGCAGCCTTGCGCCACCCTTTTCCCGTTTTTCGATTTTTCATCTTCCCTTGCGAGGAAGGAGACCCCGTATGCTCGTCAATCCCGCCATCAAGTACCGCCCCGCCGCCACCGTCGACATCCCTGAGCGCACCTGGCCCGGCCGCACCATCACGCGCGCGCCGCGCTGGATGAGCACCGACCTGCGCGACGGCAACCAGGCCCTGATCGAGCCGATGAACCCGGCGCGCAAGCTGCGCTTCTTCGAACAGCTGGTGAAGATCGGCCTGAAGGAAATCGAGGTGGCGTTCCCCGCCGCGTCGCAGACCGACTTCGACTTCGTGCGCATGCTGATCGAAGAACGGCGCATCCCCGACGACGTCACCATCGTCGTGCTGACGCAGTCGCGCGAAGACCTGATCCGCCGCACCGTCGAATCCGTGCGCGGCGCGGCACGCGCCATCGTGCACCTGTACAACCCGATCGCACCGGCCTGGCGGCGCATCGTCTTCAATGCCTCGCGCGACGAGATCAAGGACGTCGCGGTATCGGGCACGCGGCTGATCAAGGCGCTGACCGATGCCATGCCCGAGACCGCGTGGACCTACGAGTATTCGCCCGAGACCTTCAGCCTGGCCGAGCTCGATTTCTCGCTGGAAGTCAGCGATGCGGTATCGGCCGCGTGGCAGGCCGGCCCGGGCCGCCCGATGATCCTGAACCTGCCGACCACGGTGGAATGCAGCACGCCCAACGTGTTCGCCGACCAGATCGAATGGATGCACCGCCGCCTCGCGCGGCGCGAGCATATCGCGTTGTCCGTGCATCCGCACAACGACCGCGGCACCGCGGTGGCAGCGGCGGAGCTGGCTTTGATGGCGGGCGCCGACCGCGTCGAGGGCTGCCTGTTCGGCAATGGCGAGCGCACCGGCAACGTCGACCTGGTGACGCTGGCGCTGAACCTCTATACGCAAGGCGTGGCGCCGCACCTCGACTTCTCCGACATCGACGCGGTGCGCCAGTGCGTGGAGCACTGCAACCAGCTGCCGGTGCACCCGCGCCATCCGTACGTAGGCGATCTGGTGTTCACCGCGTTTTCGGGGTCGCACCAGGATGCGATCCGCAAGGGCTTTGCGCAGCAGCAGCCGGACGCCATCTGGGAAGTGCCCTACCTGCCGATCGACCCGGCCGACCTGGGCCGCAGCTACGACGCGGTGATCCGCGTCAACAGCCAGTCGGGCAAGGGCGGCATGGCGTACCTGCTGGAACAGGTGCATGGCCTCTACCTGCCGCGCCGGCTGCAGATCGAGTTCAGCCGCGCGGTGCAGGCCATGACCGACGACAGCGGGCTGGAAGCGAGCGCGGACGACCTGTATGGCCTGTTCGAGCGCGAGTACCTGGCGCGCGAGGCGCCGCTGCGCTATGTCTCGCACCAGCTGGCAAGCGACAGTACCGGCGCCACCGTGATCACGGTGCAGATGGAGCGCGACGGCCAGCCCTGCAGCGTGCGCGGCAGCGGCAACGGCCCGATCGACGCCTTCATCGATGCGCTGGACCTGCCGGTACGCGTGATGGACTACCACGAGCATGCGATGAACGCAGGCGCCGACGCGAGCGCAGCGTGCTATGTCGAAGTCCGTGTGGGCGATTCGCCGACCGGGTTCGGCGCGGGCATCGACGCCAACCTCGTCACGGCTTCATTGCGTGCAGTGCTGTCGGGTGTGAACCGGCACCTGCAGGCGGGCTTTGCCGGCGGCGCTCACGCGGCCAGCGCCGCCGCGGCCTGATGCCTGAGGTGTAGCGTTTGGCAAGAAAACCGGTGTGCCCCGCCCCCACGGGGCACACCCGGAAAGACGCCCTTGCGGACGCCCACGACATGCCTGGTGCGGATCCGGACACGCGTTGCGCGCGCTCGGATCTTTCGCACAGCGTAAGCGGCAGCATCGGGCCGCGCTACGAATCATTTCGCATGTGGTTAGAAGCGATGTCCGAGGATGCATCGGTGGTGGCCGCGTTGTCGCGCCATCGCGACGCCGTGCGCTCCATTTGGTTCCGCTTGTTTTGTGTCAAGGCCACCGCCACCCCGCTCCGCCACACTGGGCGCGCCTTGATAACAAACCAAGCAGACCCATGAAAACACTGTCTCTTCGCACCGCCACCTGTTCGGCCATCGCCGCCTGCGCCATGCTCGGCGCCTTCGCCACGCCCGCGGCCGCCGCGGACGACGCCCAGGGCAACTGGATGGTGCGGCTGCGCGGCACCTACCTCGACATGGCCCACAGCTCCGATCCCGTCGGCGGCGTCGGCCGTTCGGACCGCATCACGGTCAACAACAAGTGGATCCCCGAACTCGACGTCACCTACTTCTTCACGCCGAACTTTGCCGCCGAACTGGTGCTGACGGTGCCGCAGAAGCAGAACGTCTACCTTGACGGCAACAAGATCGGCACCTTCAAGCACCTGCCGCCGACGCTGCTGATGCAGTACCACCTCATTCCCAACGGCACCTTCCGCCCGTATATCGGCGCGGGCCTGAACTTCACCCACATCTGGGGCGAGAACATCGCCAACAACTCGCTGCAGCTCGATAGCTGGAGCGTGGGCCCGGCGCTGCAGATCGGCATGGACTACAAGCTGACCAGGAACTGGTTCCTCAACGCCGACATCAAGAAGATCTGGCTGAAGAGCGATGTGAAGGCGGGGGACGTCAAGGTCTCCAAGGTAAGCCTGGATCCGTGGCTGTTCAGCGTCGGGGTGGGGTATCGATTCTGATCCTGCCGCGCGACAAAAAAGGCCGGCGTCGAAGGGGCGCCGGCCTTTTGCATTTCATGAGCGCGCGCAGCGGACCGCTACCTGAACGCCGGCTCATCAAAGCTGCGCAGCTTGCGCGAATGCAACTGCTCCACGCCGTTCTCGCGCAGGATGCGGATCGCTTCCAGGCCGATGGTCATGTGCTGGCTGACGCGCTGGCGATAGAACGCGTTGGCCATGCCGCGCAGCTTGAGTTCGCCATGCAGCGGCTTGTCCGATACGCACAGCAGGGTGCCATACGGCACGCGCAGGCGGAAGCCGTTGGCGGCCACCGCCGCGCTTTCCATGTCGATGGCGATCGCGCGCGACTGGTTGAAGCGCGCATACAGCGACTTGGACTTAAGCTCCCAGTTGCGGTCGTCGGTCGATACCACCGTGCCGGTGCGCATGCGCGTCTTCATCTCGTTGCCGGACAGCCCGGTCACGCGCGCCACGGCTTCCTGCAGCGCCACCTGGATCTCGGCGATCGGCGGCACCGGCACCCACGGCGGCAGGTCGTGGTCGAGCACGTGGTCGTCGCGCACATAGGCGTGCGCCAGCACATAGTCGCCGAGCTGCTGCGAGCGGCGCAGGCCGCCGCAGTGGCCGACCATCAGCCAGCAATGCGGGCGCAGCACGGCGAGGTGGTCGGTCATGGTCTTGGCGTTGGACGGCCCCACGCCGATATTGACCAGCGTCACGCCCAGCTTGTCGCCGCGCACCAGGTGGTAGGCCGGCATCTGCGGCAGCACGCGCGGGCGCGTGGCGTCGTCGGGTTCGGGCGCGCCCAGGTCCTGCACCACGTCGCCAGGCTCGACAAAGCGCGTGTAGCCGCCGCCATCGCCATTGCCGTTGCCATTACCCATCAGCGCGCGCCCAAGCGCGACGAACTCGTCGACATAGCGCTGGTAGTTGGTGAACAGCACGAAGCGCTGGAAGTGCTGCGGCGCCGTGCCGGTGTAGTGGTAGAGCCGCTGCAGCGCCAGGTCCACGCGCTCGGCGGGGAACAGCGACAGCGGCCAGGCTTCGCCCGGCACCGGCTCGTAGGTGCCGTTGGCAATGCCGTCATCGATGCGGTTCAGCTCCGGCAGCACGAACGAGGCCTCCAGCTCGCGCGCCTGGGTGTAGCTGATGTCGGTGGTCGAGGCCTCGATCACGAACGGCAGCGGGATCGGGCGCCGGCTCAGGCCCACCACCACCGGCACGCGGTGATAGCGCATCAGGCGCTCGATCTGGTCGCGGTAGTAGTCGGCCAGCAGGTCGGGGCGCGTCACCGTGGTGCCGTAGACGCCGGGGTACGCCACCGTGCCCCAGGAGGGGCGGCTGTCGGTGACCATGGTCTCGATGTTGACCGAGATGCCCAGGTACGGATAGCACGCGTGCGCGGCCGAGGGCAGCGGCTTGCCGCCGGCGAAGGCATCGAAGCGCGCGCGCACGGCGCCGACCGATGCATCGTAGATCTCGCGGATGCGGGCAACCGCCGCATCCGCGTCGGTGAACTCGGCGAGCTGGTCGGCCGGATGCGCGGAGGAAAAGACGGGGGCGTTCATGGCGGCCATGATACCGCGCCGGAGCGCCGCCGTGAGCGACGCCCCGGCGCGCCAGGCGCCAAATTGACGCGCCCGCGCCCGCTCGCTACACTCCGCCAATTGCGCAGCACGGCTTGCCGTGCCGTTCTCGACTCGCGGCGCCCCTGGTGGCAAGGGGCGGCGAGGGGCCGTACATGCTTTGCTGGGAGAGCCGCCAATGGAAATCCGTAACTTGTTGCCCGAAGACCTCGAGGCAGCCAGACAACTACTGATCGCCAATGGCTGGGCCCACCGCGTGGGCGGACCCGAAAAATTCGCGCGGCTGGTGGCCAATTCGCAGCGCGTGGCCGTGGCGGTAGAGAAAGGCGAGGTGGTCGGCTTTGCCCGCGCGTTGTGCGACGACGTCTGCGACGGTTTCCTGTCGATGGTGGTGGTGGCGCCCGGCCACCGCCGGCACGGCATCGGCCGCGCCCTGGTGCGGCATATCGTCGGCAGCGACCCCGATATCAGCTGGATGCTGCGGGCGGCGCGCTCGTCCGAAGCCGCCTTCTTCGGCCAGCTCGGCTTTACCCCCTCGATGGTTGCGATGGAGCGGCGCCGGCCCTGAACCACCCGGCCAGTACCACCCCGGCGCAGCGTCAGCGTCCTCCCATCTTCTGCCGGAACTCGTCGGCCGTCCCCACCTGCCGGAACAGCGGCCCGCCCGGCGCGAAGCGATCGGCGCTGGCCAGCGGCCCCACCACCACCGGTTCGAAGCCCGCATCGCGCACTAGCTGCGCCGCCACTTGCAGCGCGGCCGGGTCGTCGCCAGCGATCGGCACCGCCACCAGCCCGCCGGGCCGGTGATGCTCGCTGGCAAACTGCGCCGCGCCCATGAAGTTGAAGGCCCGCACCACGCGCGCGCCGCGCAGGTAGCGCGCCGTGGTGAGGCCGATGCCGTCGCGCCTGGCCTCGTCGGCAATGGGGCCGTCGCGGTGTTCGTAGGCGTTGGTGGCGTCGAGCACGATCTTGCCTTGCCAGGCGCCGGCATGGTCACGAGCGAGTTGCGGCAGCGCGCCATAGGGCGTGGCAAGGAACAGCACGTCCGAGAACGCAATGGCCTCGGCCACCGTGCCGGCGCGCGCAAGCGTACCCAATTCTTCGACCAGCGGCTTGAGCGCCTCCGGGTGCCGCGACGAGAACAGCACCGGATGCCCGGCCTTGACCCACAAGCCGCCCACGGTGCCGCCAATGCGGCCCGAGCCGATCACGCCGATGCGCTGCGCCGCGGCCTCGCGGGCCGGCGCCGGGCCGGGCTGGGCGCGCACGGCGCGCGGCAGTGGCGCAACCAGCAGTAGCGCCGCGGCGCCGGCGCGCAGCCAGCGGCGGCGGGTCACATTGGCAGGCATGGCAAGTCCTCCGGCAGGCGGGGCCGCCGCCCGGTACGCGTGGCAGCCCCCTGGGATGACTCTAGGCGAAAAGCCGCCGCGCGTGGCTAGCGGTCGTTGCGGATCGGGCCATACTCGGCCGGCACCCACGTATAGCCGGCGGTATCGCGGCGCACATGGCCCAGGCCCGGGAACGGCATGTGCGCGCCGCCTACCCACAACCGGCCCCTGGCGGCCTGCTCCAGGATGCGCTTGCGCGTGATCACGGCCTGGTTGCTGTCGACGTCGAACTCGATCGCCACCTGCGGCCGACGCAGCTGCAGCGCATGGTTGTGCACGATGTCGCCCCACAGCAGCAGGCTGTCGTTGCCCGAGGTGAACAGGTAGCCGCTGTGCCCCGGGGTATGCCCGTTGGCCGGCACCACGCGCACGCCGGGAACAAGTTCGGCAATGGATTCACTACGGGCGCTGCCGTTGAAGGTGCGCAGGCGCTGCGCCGCCTGGTACGGCGTGACCGCGGCACGCGCCATGGCGAACAGGCCCTGCGCCTCCTTCGGCGCGGCGGCGGCGTTGGCTTCGCTCAGCCAGTAGTCGAGGTCGGCCTTGTCGACGTAGACCGTCGCGTTCGGGAACGCGGCCTTGCCGTCCGTGGCCAGGCCGCAGGCATGGTCGCCGTGCAGATGCGTCAGCAGCACGGTATCGACCTGCTCGGGTGCATAGCCGGCGGCGCGCAGGTTCTCGCCGATGCGTCCCAGGGTCGGCCCGAAGCAGCCGGCCGCGCCGGTGTCGACCAGCACCAGGCGGCTGCCGGTATGGATCAGGTAGGCGTTGACGGCGGTCTGCATGCCCGGCGTCGAGGTCAAGAACATCCGAGCCAGCAGGCTCTGCACCTCGCGCGCGCTGGTGTACTTGAACAGCTTGGGGTCCAGGTCGATGTAGCCGTCATAGAGCGCGGTGACTTCGAGCTGGCCGACCATCATGCGGTAGTAGCCCGGCACCTGGGTCTTCTGCTGCGCCGGCGGCGTGGCGGTCTGCGCGCTGGCCAGGCCCGTGGCCAGCACGGCGCTGCCCATGGCGATGGCGATGACGGCGCGCGATGCGGCCCGGCGCAAGGCAAGTTGCAACTTCGGGCGCGGGCGCGGGCCAGAGGTAGCGGGGCGCACCATGGACTGCAGCTTCATATCCTGATCCTGTTCTGATTGGTGTTGTCGAGGAGCAGGCCGGCGCCAGCGGGCGCGCGGCCAGCGCATATCTTAGCCGCGCCTTGCCCGACAAGGCCGCAAGGGTCAAAGCGTACCTACTTCTGCGTAAAAAACGGTGCCACGTGGCACCGTTTTCCATGCATGGGAGCTTGCGCCGCCCGCTTTTTACTCGGGCTGGATATTCGCCGCCTTGATGATGCGGCCCCACTTGCCGGACTCCTGCGACTGGAACTTCGCCAGTTCCGCGGGCGTGCTGGTGAAGACTTCCGTACCGGTCGACTTGTAGAAGCCGGCGGCGCTCTCGCTGCGCGCGGCCTTCACCATCATTGCGTTGAGTTTGGCCACCACCGGCTGCGGCGTCCCAGCGGGCGCATAGGCGGCGAACCAGTAGCTCATCTCGTAGCCCTTGACGCCGGCTTCATCGATGGTCGGCACCTCCGGCGCCAGCGGCGAGCGGGCCTTGCCCGACACGCCCAGCGCGCGCAGCTTGCCGCTCTTGACCTGCGGCAGGCCGGTGGCGGTGTCGGTGATCATCATCTGGATCTGGTTGCCGAGCAGGTCGGTGATGGCCAGCGGGTTGCTCTTGTACGGCACGTGCAGCAGCTGCACCTGCGCCATCTGCTGGAACAGCTCGCCGGCAATGCGCGACGACGAACTGCCGCTGCCGAAGCTGAGCTTGCCCGGCTGCTGCCGCGCCAGCGCGATGAACTCGCCCACGGTCTTGGCCGGCACCTGCGGGTTGACCACCATGATCTGGCCGCCGCGTCCCAGCGCCGTGATGGGCGCGTAGTCCTTGACCGGGTCGTAGGGCAGCTTCTTGAACAGGTGCTCGTTGGCCGCATGCGTGGTGTTGGTGCTGATCAGCACGGTGTAGCCATCCGGCGCCGCCTTGGCCACGTCGGACGCGGCGATAAAGCCGTTGGCGCCGGGCTTGTTGTCGACCACCACGGTGACCTTGCTGTCCACCGTGATGGCCTGGCCGATGGCGCGCGCGAGCTGGTCGGTGGCGCTGCCGGCGGCAAACGGCACCACGAAGCGGATCGGCTTGTCGGGAAACTCGGCCCAGGCCTGGCCCGCGGGCAGGATCAGCGCGAGCGCGGCAACGGCCAGTGGCTTGAAGAGCGGATGCATGTGAGGTCTCCTGTTGAAATCGTTATCGGTGAAGGCAAGGGTTCAAGGGTGGTCCGAAACCCCCGGCACGAGCCGCGGCGGCACCGGGATCTCGAGCTGCAGCAGGCGGAACGACAGCGCCTTGCCGTGGGTGTCGAGGTTGAGCGCATCGTTGACGCCGCCATCGAGCACGCCGTCGAGCACGAAGTTCATCGCGCGCAGCGACGGCACCAGGTAGCGCGTGACCGCCGCGGGCCGGCGCTCGCGAAACAGATCGCGCACCGCGTCTTCGGTCACGTGCGCGACCAGGTGGTCGAAGTCGCGCGCGTCATAGGCGATCACGCTGATGTTGGAACGGTCGCCCTTGTCGCCGGTGCGGCCATGGGCGAACTGGTAGAGCGCGGCGGTGGCGGTCATGGCAGGCTCCTCAGTCGATGAAGGTATGGGTGGGCGTGACCGCGGCGCGCGGCACCAGGCACGACACCGCGTTCAGGCGCGCGCGCTGCGCCGTGCGCACGCCGCCGCCGCCGGCGGGGCCGCAGGTATAGAGCGCGTTGACCTCGCGCTGCAGCGCCTGCGCCACGGCCAGGTCGTCATGCGCGAGCGCGGCGCGCAGGCGCACGTCCTGCGCCTGCGCCTCGTGCGGCTGGGGCTGTGCCAGCATGGCGCCGGCATCGTCGGCGAGCACGCTGAGCACGCCGATCAGGTCGAAGCGGATCGGCGCGTCGTGGCCCAGCATGCGCATGCGCCGGCGCAGGATGTCGGCGGCCAGCCGCGCGCGCGCCGCGGCGTTGGGGCCGGCGTAGGAGATCTCGCCCTCGGCCAGCCAGCCGCCGTGGCTGAACACATTGGCCTTGAGCTGCGCCGGGCGCGGGTGGCCGCGCACATTGCGCACGGCCACGCGGTCCGGGCCGAGCTGCGCCACGGTGACGGCGCCGATGTCGGCCACCACGTCCGGCGTCAGGTAGGCGCACGGGTCGTGGACCTCGTACAGCAGCTGTTCCTTGACCGTGCGCAGGTCGACGCAGCCGCCGGTGTCGGCGGCCTTGAAGATCTCGATGCCGCCGTCGGCGTCGAGCTGCGCGATCGGGAAGCCCAGCGCGTGCACGTCCGGCACCTCCTTGCGGCCCGGATCGGCAAAGTAGCCGCCGGTGACCTGCGCCCCGCATTCGAGCAGGTGCCCGGCCATGGTGGCTGCGGCAAGCCGGTCCCAGTCGTCCCAGGCCCAGCCGAAGTGCGCCATCGCCGGCCCCAGTGCCAGCGCCGGGTCGGCCACGCGCCCGCACACCACCACGTCGGCCCCGGCGGCGAGGGCGTCGGCAATGCCCTGCGCGCCGATATAGGCGTTGGCGCAGACGAAGCGTCCGGCGTCGAAGGCGTCGCCGAGGATGCCGTCCAGGCGCGCGCGCCCGGCCTCGTCGGACAGGTCGTCGCCCTCGACCACCGCCACGCGCGGCGCCGCCAGGCCCAGTTCGCTGGCGAGTTGCAGCACGCGCCGCGCCGCCGCGCGCGGATTGGCGGCGCCGAAATTGCCGACGATGGCAATGCGGTGCTGCAGGCACAGGCCCAGCACCGGCGCCAGCAGCGCGTCGAGCAGCGGCTCGTAGCCCTGCGCGGAATCGTTGCGCCGCGCCAGCTGCGCCAGCGCCAGCGTGCGCTCGGCCAGGGTCTCGAAGATCAGCGCGGCCGGCTGCGCCGCGGCGATCAGCGTGCGCACCACCGGCAGCGCGGCGTCGGTACGGTCGCCGGAGAAGCCGGCGCCGGAGCCGATCAGCAAGGGAGCAGTCATGGTCGGGGGAGGCAGGGGGTGGAGGTCGATCTCATTCTAGGGTGCGTGGGCCCAGCCAAAAAACGGATTATTTGGATTAATCTATCGACTTACTGGTTAAATCCGCTGGCGCCATGAACCTGTCGGTGAAACATCTGCGCGCCTTCGTCGCGCTGGCCACCTACCGCAATTTCACGCGCGCGGCGCGCGCCTGCCACCTGTCGCAGTCGGCCTTCAGCGCGCTGGTGCAGACGCTGGAAGAGCAGGCCGGCAGCCGGCTGTTCGAACGCACCACGCGGCATGTGGAACTGAGCACGGACGGCGTGCGCTTCGAGCAGACCGCGCGCCGGCTGCTGGCCGACTTCGAGACCGCGTTCGAAGACCTGCGCGCGCACGCGGAGCGGCGCAAGGGGCGGGTCTCGATCGCGGCGCTGCCCTCGCTCGCCGGGGGTGACCTGCCGCCGCTGCTGGCGCAGTTTCGCGCGCGCTATCCGGGCATCGTGCTGGAACTGTTCGACCAGCTGGCCGATGGCTGCATCGAGCTGGTGCGGCAGGGCCGCGCCGACTTTGCGCTGGCGCCCGCGCCGGCGCAGGACGACGACCTGCGCGTCGAGCCGCTGGTGCGCGACACCTTCCACCTGGTGTGCCCGGCGGACCATGCGCTGGCGCGCAAGCGGCGCATCACGCCGGAGATGCTGGCGGGGCTGCCGTTCATCCAGCTGTCGCGCACCACCAGCGTGCGCCAGCACCTGGACGCCGCGCTGCATCCGTTGCGGCTGGCCAGCGTGATGGAGGTGGAGCACCTGGCGACGGTGGCGGCGCTGGTGCAGGCGGGCCTGGGCATCAGCGCGGTGCCGTCGCTGGCGCTGTTCCAGTTCCGGCGCGAAGGGCTGGCGATCCGGCCGTTGCAACTGCCGTCGCTGGTGCGCGATATCTGCCTGGTGCGGCTCAAGGACCGCGGCGATTCGGCCGCCGCCGCCGCGATGATCGAGTCCCTGCAGGCGTTCTACCGCGGCGGCAAGGCACCCGCGCGGCGCTGAATCGCGACGCGCACCGGTACGCAGAAATGGGTACGCTTTGGGCAGAAGACGCCGTGCGGCGCCTCAGAAGTGCCCGAGATAGCCGCCGTCGACCGCCAGCACCTGGCCGGTGACATACGACGCCGCCGGCGAGGCCAGGAACACCACCGCGCCCGCCACTTCCTGCGGCTGGCCCCAGCGGCCCAGCGCGGTGCGCTGGCGCAGCCACTCGGCCACGCCCGCGTCCTCGACCATGGGCTGGTTCGGCTCGGTGGCGAAGTAGCCGGGGGCGATCGCATTGACGGTGACGCCGTGGCGGCCCAGGTCGGCGGCCATGGCGCGCGTGAGCGCGTCCAGGCCGCCCTTGGTGGCGGGATAGAGCACGTCGCCGGCGCGCGCCACCTGGCCCGCGATCGAGCTGACATTGACGATGCGCCCGTAGCCGCCCTGGCGCATGCGCTGCGCGGCCAGGCGGCACAGCGCGTAGGGCGCCACCAGGTTGGTCTCGAGCATGGCGCGCAGGTCGCCGGCATCGAGCTGCGCCATATTGCTGCGGTTGCGCGCGCCGGCGTTGTTCACCAGGATATCGAGCCGGCCATGCTCGGCATCGATGCGGTCGAAGGCCGCCGCCACGGCGGCCTCGTCGGTGATGTCGAGCACCAGCGCCTCGGCGCTGCCGCCGCGCGCCGCCAGCGTGGCAACGGCCTCGTGCACGCGCGGCGCATTGCGGGCCACCACCAGCACATGGGCACCGGCATCGGCCAGCCCGGCGGCAATCGCCAGGCCCAGGCCCTGCGCGCCGCCGGTCACCAGCGCCACGCGGCCATGCAGCGCGAACGGGATACGGGAATCGGGGGAGGGGATAGGAGTAGCCATGCGGGCGACTATACCGCAGCGGCCGGCGGCCGGCCCGTCGCCGCGCGCTAGCGGATCAGCTTGCCGGTCGACGACACGATCGACATCTCCACGAACGACGAGCCGGTGTGGCGCGCGGCGCTGTAGCTGATCAGGATGCCACCGAGGTCATAGTCGCGCATGCCCTCCAGCGCCGCGACCAGCCGCTCGCGGGTCAGGTCGGGGCCGGCGCGGCGCAGGCCTTCGACCAGCACCTTGGCCGACATGAAGCCCTCCATGCCGGCGTTGGACAGCTCCACGCCCTGCTGCTTCGCCAGGCTGCGGTATTCGCTCGCCAGCGTCATCTGGCTGGAGTTGGTGCCCGGCACCACCTGCGTGATGATCAGGCCGCGCGCGTCGTCGCCGAGTTCGCGTATGAAGGCATCGGCAGCGTTGTTGGACAGCGTCACGAACTGCGCCTCGCTGCCGGCGCGGCGCAACTCGCGGATGACGCGCGCCGCCTCCGAGCCCGAGCCGATCACCAGCACCGCCTGCGGGTTGGCCTTGTGCATCGCCGCCACGCCCTGGCTGATGTCGCCCATGGGCCGGGCGAAGTTGACCGTCGCCGCGGGCTGCACGCCGCGCGCCTGCAGCGCGGTGCTGTAGCCTTCCAGCACGTCCCGGCCGAAGCCGTCGTTGGCGTAGAAGATGCCGATACGGCTCATGCCCGAGGTCGCCAGGTGATTGATCGCGCGCGCCACTTCGTCCTGGTACTTGGCGCGCACGTTGAAGACGTAGCGGTTCACCGGCCGGTGCAGCGTGATGGCGCCGGTCAGCGGCGCAATCAGCGGCACTTTCTGCGCGGCGATGATGGGCAGGATGCTTTCGTTCTGCGGCGTGCCGCGCACCATGAACAGCGCGAACACCTTGTCTTCGTCGAGGAGCTTGCGCACGTTGTCGGGCGTGCGCTTGGCATCGAAGCCGTCATCGTAGGTGACCAGTTCGATGCGCCGCCCGGCGACGCCGCCGTTGGCATTGACTGTGCGCAGGTACACCTGTGCGCCGGCGATCTGCTCCTTGACCGAGCCCGCCACCGGCCCGGTGATGCCCGCCGACTGGCCGATGCGGATGGTGCTGCGGGTCACGCCCGGTTCCGCCTGGGCCGTATGCGCGGCCCACCCCAGCGTGACGGCCAGCACGCCGCACGCGATCCATTTCGCCTTCATTGTCTCGACCCCTCTGCCTGGACGGCTGCTTTCGTTATTCTGTGGCGACGCCGCGGACAGGGCCCGGACGCCGTCACGCAAGGTACCGCATGCGTCCGACGGGGGCAAACCGGGAAAACAGGGGGTGTTGCAGCGGCATCACACCGGAGCCGGGGGACGGTTCCGGTGCGCGCCGGAGCGCGCCCGCGCGGGCGCGCGCGAAGAGACATGCGGCGCCAGGTGGCGCCAGCCGGCGGCAGGCGCCGGATCAGGGGAACGCCGGCACGGCCGGATCGACGCCGGCGAAGCTGGCTTCCGGATGCGCGTTGCGCAGCAGGGTTTCGATTTCTTCCACGCGGCTGCGCGGCACGTCCAGCATCAGCAGGATCTTGCCCGCCTCGATGTCTTTCTCGAACGCGCGCAGCCGGCTGTTGGGGGCGGAACTGCCGATCATGCTTGCGGCCCAGGCCCCGAACACCGCGCCCAGCACCGCCAGCACGCCGACCAGCCCCCACTGCGGGGTGTCGCTGACGATGGGGAACATCGCCACCACCACGCCGGCCACCACGCCCACGCCGCCGCCGACCATCAGGCCCATCTCGGCCGCATGGACGATGTCGGAAGTCTGGAACAGGTTGGCTTCATGCAGGCCGGTCATGTCGGCACCGTCGCGCGCCACGAAGTGGATGTGGCGGTTCTCGACGCGGGCCAGCAGCAGGTCATCCATGGTGCGTCGGGCACTCGCCAGGTCGGGCAACAACCAGAAGATGCGTTTGCGCATGTCTCTCTCCTTGTACAGGCCGCACCACCGGTGAGGTTGAGGCTGGTCGGAAAGTACCGCTGGCGGCGCGGGGTTATTTCTTTGTACGCCGTTCATGGGGCCAGCGCAAGGCGCGTTTCGGCGCTGGCGCACGGTGCCGGCGCATGTGACGCGCACGCGTGTCCTGCCCGGGCGGGGCACGCGTCACGTCTGCATCATGGCATTCAGAAAGTGATCGGCAGGCGCACATTGACCTGCAGGTCGGGCGTGTCGCGCGTCAGCCCCGCGCCCACCGACAGGTTGAGCGTATAGCGGTTGTTGAAGCGGTACGAATATCCCACCAGCAAGGTGCCCTGGGTCACGCGCACCGAGCCGGGCACGGTCATGCCGTTCTGCTTGGTCGGCCAGATGATGGCCTGGTCATAGCCGATACTGAACGACGCCTTCTCGTTGAGCGACAACCCCATGCCGAAGCTGAACTCGAAGATGTCGCCCGGCGCGATCTTGCCCAGGTTCTCTTTCTCGCCGTTCAGCACGGTGCGGCTCACGTTGTTGCGCGCAAAGTTGTGCAGGTAGCTGAAGGTGCCGAAGAACACCGCCGGATCGGTCGGCAGCAGCCAGGTGATGCCGGGCTGGATCGCCTGGAAGCCGGTGCCGGTGGGCAGCCCCAGCGGCAGGCCGGTGCCGGTGGTATTGCCGACGCAGCGCGTCACGCAATCGGTCACCACTTCGAACGGGTCCTTGCCGGTGGCGGACTTGTAGCGCAGCCAGCCGACAAAGTACGGGATGCGCTCGTTGCCGTAGTTGAGCTGGTAGCGCAGCGTCGCCTCGACATCGCCCAGGCCCTTGCCGCTGGAATTGAACACGTTGTCGACCGCAGTGCCGGTGAACACCTCGCGGCTGATGGTCGAGCCCGAGGTCTGCACGTACGGGACCTTGGCCTCGATCTCGAACCGCTTGGTGACGCCGTAGCGCAGCGCGATCGATTCGATATAGGTCGAGGTCTTGACCTCGCGCACATCGATCAGCCCGATCAGGATGGCCGGAATGATCGAGTAGCCGACCAGCGCGACGCGGTTGTTCGATGAGTAGCCGTACTGGAAGCCCGGCTCCACCACGAGCTTGCCCTCGGCGGTGAGCACCCCGGGCTGGTCGATCAGCGGTGCCACCTCGGGCGGGCGCCGGTCGCTTTCGGGCGGCCGCCCCACGGGCTCTTCCACGGCCACCGTCTGCGGGCTGGCGGACTCGCCTTGCTGTGCCCCGGGCTGCGGTCCCTGGGCCATAACCTGTTGTGGACTGTTGGCCAGACCCGGCGCGCCCTGCGTGGCACTGGCGGCCGCTGCCGCGGTGGCGGCATTGGTGGCGTTGTCGGCCGGCATCACGCCGGGCCCGGAGCGCTGGCCGCCGCGCTTGGCGGCCAGCACCTCGGTGCCGATCACGCTGCGCAGTTCGCGGATCACTGCCTCCTGCTCGGCCAGCGCGCGCTTCATGGCATCGAGCTGGCTAGCCTGCTCGGCGAGTTCCCTCTGCAGTGATTCCAGTCCGGCCGCGGGTGGCCCCGCCTCCGGCGGCGTCTGGGCTTGCGCCAGTCCGCCGAGCAACAGCAACGTCGAGCATCCCGCATTGCGGATGCCCTGCATCGAGCGCTTCTTCATCGCGTCTTCCTCCCCCGGACGGCAGGCTGTTCTGCAGGAGCCCGCGACCTGTACTGCCGCTACCTCGCTAACGGCTATCTCATGCTTGCGGCCCGCAGCAGCGCATTGTTCAGCGCCGTGTTGGCCAGTTGCGACCGGAAGGCCTGCAGCGTATTGACGCTTGCGTCGATTGTCATCAGGCTCCGGATGCTCTGGTTGTTCAGCGTGTTCTGGATCACGGTCACCGGCGTACCCGCCAGTGCCCCCACCGATGCGGCATTGCCCGGGCCGTTCTGGATCACGTTCAGCAACCCGTTGGTGACGACCTGGCCCGTGGCGGTACTTACGACTGTGGTCGGCGGGCCCGACGCACCGGTCGCGCCTGCCGCACCTGCTGCGGCCGTGCCGCCTCCCGCCGCACCAGCGCTGGCTGCGGCGCCGCCGTTGGCCGCTGCCGAAGCCGTGCTTCCCGCCCCAGCACCACCCGCAGCCGATGCCGCCGCGCCGGCGCCATTGGCATTCATCGCCGCGGCAGCGTCGGCCGTGACCGGATTGCCTGCCAGCGCGTTGGCCACAGCAGCATTGGTGCTGGCCACGATGGCGGGCCCCAGCGTCGCGGCGAGCCGCGCGGCCTGGTCGGCAGTGATGCGGCTGATGTCCGGGATGTTAATGCTGGTAGCGACCACCAGGTCGCCGTTGATATACACCGCGCGTTCGATACCGAACGAAACCTGCAGCCCCGGCATCTCGAAGCCGCCGCGCATGTCGTCGAGCTTTTCATGTGCCACCGGTTTCCAGCCGGCCATGCTGCCGCGCGCGGCAGCCACAGGGTGGGAGTCGCCGCGCTCGCGCGCGGCCATGGCGGCCTGCGCCGGAGGCGCCGCGGCATCCGCTGCCCCGGGCTGCGGCGGCATGCCGGCCTGTGCCGTGCCGGCGTACGCCAGGCCGGCGCCCAGCACCATCGCCGCGGCCGCCGAGGCGGCGCTGCGTGGCACGGCCGGGGGCGGCAAGGAAGTCTGCAACATGATGCGTTCCTCAAAAATCTCCGGTGCCATGGCGGGGCATGACCGTGAAGAACAGGTTGTCCCGGTTGACGCCCATCCAGTAAGGACCGCTGGGCGCGACGCGCCAGTCCGCGGCGACATTGAAGCGCGCGCGGTCGGTGCGGTTGTGGATCACGAACAGCAGCTGGCTGTCCCAGATGCGCTCGAACTGCTCGCGCGACATGGCACGCGTGCCGCGCGCCGGATCGCCGACCAGCACGCGGTCGCCCTTCACGCCCTTGACCACCACGAAATGGTGGTAGCCGTTCTCGACGATCAGCACGATCGCCGGCACCTGCGTTTCTTCCAGCTTGGACAGCGGCACCTCGAAGCCATCCGCCTCATAGCCCAGTGCGGCCAGGAAGCGCTTCATGTCCAGCAGCGAGAACCCCTCGGCGCGGATCTTCTGCTGGTCGCCGTTGAGGTACATGTTCTGGAACACCGTGGCCTCGTTGATCGGATGGCCGTACTGGTACGTCAGCAGCGTGGCCACCGCGGCCGAGCCGCAGCTGAAGTCATACTGCTGGCGGATGGTGGACTTGAAGCGCGCCTCGCGGATGCTGGTGACCCTGACGCTGTAGGGCTCGCCCACCGGACCGTACAGCGCGACGTCGGCGGCCTGCGCGCCGGGCACGTGCGCCCCGGCCAGCAGCCAGGGGACACATGCCAGCAGGATTCGCAACGGCTTCATCATTTGAACTGGACGTTGACGATGGTGGCGTTCTGGATCAGCACGTTCGATCCCGAGTTCTGGATCGCGGTGGGAATCCCGGCCGCATTCGAGAACGCGCCTTCCGTGATGTGGTTCGTGCCGGACAAGGTATTGACCGCGGCGTTGTCGGCCACGGTGCCGTGCAGTCGCATATCGTTGACGGTGACTTCGGCGCCACCGCGGATGTCATCCAGTGTAGACACAGGAACAGCTTTCGCCACCCCGGCGAACAAGGTTGTCCTGACTGTTGGCGGCGCCGTGCTGGTGCTCGCCGTCTCCGGCGCCGCGCCATGGGCCGCGCGCGCCGCGGCCATGGCGGCCTCCAGCCCTGGCGGCTCCGCGTGGGCCTGCAATGCTGGCCAGGCAAGTAATGCCGCGGCAAAGGTGCCGACGGCGAAGCGGACCGGTTGCATGGTGTTCCCCCCTGCCGATGCGCCGACTCTCTCCACTCGGCTGCATGGCAACTTGGCTTGCGTAGGCATGACAGGGCCCGGGCGCCCGCACACAGGATGCGGGCGCCGGTCCTGCCGGCATGACTGCGAAACCGCCGGCCGGCCCCCGGCGCAAGCCCGGGGTCCGGCCGCGTTGCGCGTCTTACCTGCCGCCCACGTTGAGGTTGGCCTGCACGTTCACGCTTTGCTGCACCAGCGAGGCCACGCCGCTGTTCTGGCTGGCCATCATGATGCCCGCCGCCGTCTGACCAACGCTGGTCATGGTGTTGGACATGTTGAAGGTGCCTGCGTCGACCAGGTTGTAGCCGCCAGCACCGCCGGTACCGCCAAGGCCGCCGTTGCCGACGCCGCCGGTGCCACCGGTACCGCCAGTCGCTGAACCGCCGCTACCGCCACTGCCGCCGCTGCCGCCGTTACCACCGTTACCACCGTTACCGCCGTTGCCCGCGGAGTTGCTGCCGTTCGTGGCCACGCTGGTGGCCGCCCCGGAGGTAGCCGCCGCGCCGGCACCGCCGGCACCGCCAGTGCTGCTCTGCGCGCCGCCGGCACCGCCGGTCGCCGTGCCATTGCCGGCCGTCGCGGTCGCGCCCGCGCCGCTCGAGCCGCCCGCACCGCCGGTGCCGCTGCCGGCGCCGCCGGTCGCGACCGAGCCGGAGCTGCCGGAGCCGCCCGCACCGCCGGTGGCACCCGCGCCGCCGCCCGTGCCCGTGCCCGCGCCCGCCGTGTTGGTACCGGTCGCACCGGACCCGCCACCAGCGCCACCCGCACCGCCGGCATCCGCGCCACGGCCGTTGGCATCGCCGCCGCTGCCGCCCGCGCCGCCGGCCGAACCGGCCAGGCCGCCCAGGGCACCGCTGGCACCCAGGCCGCCGCCGCCGATCGCGCCGGCGCTGCCGCCACGGCCGCCCGCGCCAAGCGAGGCGCTCAGTGCACCGCCGCCCTTGCCGTAGGCATCACCGCCGCTGCCGCCCTTGCTGCCCGCGGCGCTGAGCGCGCTGCCGCCCTTGCCATAGGCGCTGCCGCCATCGCCGCCCCAGCCGATCGCGGCGCCACCATCGCCACCGTCGCCGCCCACGGCCCTGCCCGTGGTGGCATCGCCGGCGCGAGCCCCGCCGTTGTAGGCGAACGACTTGGCACCGACTGCACCGGCAGCGCCAGTCGCACCGGCAGCGCCGACAGCCCCGGAACCGCCGCTGCCGCCAGCGCCGTTACCGCCGGTGCCGCCGGTGCCGCCCTTGCCGCCGAAGCCGGTGCCGCCGTTGGCGTTACCGAAGTTCTTGGCCACATTGCCGATGTTGGCGACCGTATTGCCGGTGACCTGCCCACTGAGCTTGCTGACCGCGATCGCCTTGCTGGTGTTGAAGGAATTGGCGATGCTCGACGAGGCATTGCCCGCGTTGGCGGCGGCATTGCCCAGCCCGCCCTGGTCCAGCGTCAGGCGGGTGCGGTTGTCGGAGTTGGTCTTGGTCTTGTTGTTGGAGTTGGTGCGGTTGTTGGAGTCGTTGGTCGACTTGTCGACCGCAACGTCGACCGTGGTGGTACGGGTGCTGGTGCGGGTGCTGGTGCTGTGATCGGAGTTGTCCTGGTTGGAGGTCGAGTTCTCGTTGGCCAGGGACCCGGAACCTCTTTGGTTGGAATTGGCGGTGGCGGTCTGATGGTTCCAGCCATCCGTGTTGGTATTGGTCGGGTTACCCCACGCCGAACCAGCAAAGGCGAGGGCAATCGCCGACGCCAGCATTGTCTTGTTCATACGATGCTCCCAGGAGGATTTCACATTCACAGCGGCTCTGCTCCTGGCCGGCAACTCATCGATGAGCGCACGGCCGGAGGTTCCGGTCAGGCTTGCTGCCAAACCAGCCTGCCCTGCGCATAATCGGTGCCAGCTTCGTCACCTGGAGCGGCAAGTCCTTGTATTACAAGGGCCACCTGGCGTCGCGCCTCGGTTTTGGCCGATGTTTTGCCGGATCAACATGGGCCCGCGCCGATGTGCGGCCGGGGACATGTCACATTGCTGTGACAGAGGGGTCCCATCGGGTTCTTGGAGCTCCTCGAGGCCAGCCAGAAAATCCGTGTTTTTCAAAGACTTGCAGCGACCGCTCGGGATTTGCCCTGATGCTCCGGCCGCGTATCGGCGGTGAAACACGCGGCCGGGGGTGCCGCCGCCGCCGCCCATGTGGGCCGCGCCACATTGCCGGCTTGACGCGACGCTGGCGGCATGGGCAAGTCCGCGCCGCGGCCATCGCGGCGGCATCACCGGCCGGCCGGCACGCTGCCCGGGCAACGGAGCGAATCCGGCACAATGCCCGGCTGCGCCTTGGCGCAGCGTCGCACCCGCACCCGGCCCTTGTCGCGGAAACGCCTCAGCGTTTATCCTCGCTAGGCCCTATGTCTGATTTAAAGTATATTAGAGGCATTACAGACTTGTCATCTCTCCACAAGGGAAACCATGAGTGAAGCCGTCGTTCCCCTGTATCACCAGATTTACGTGGTACTGCGCCAGCAGATCGTCGAAGGCCGCTTCGGCCAGGGTCCCTTGCCCGGGGAGATTGACCTCGCCAAGCAGTTCCACGCGTCGCGCGTGACCATGCGGCGCGTGTTCGACCGGCTGGTGCAGGAAGGGTTGGTGCGCCGCCATCGCGGCCTCGGCACCTTCGTCAACCCGCATCCGGTGCGCCCGGCCGCGGCGGCCGGCGAGGAGCGCGGCACCAGCCTGCTCGACAACATCATCGACATGGGCCAGAAGACCTCGGTCAAGGTGATCTCGATCGATGAAGTCCATGCCACGCCCGATGTCGCCGACTCGCTGCAGATCGAGCCCGGCGACCCGGTGGTGAAGATCGTGCGCGTGCGCCACTACCGCAACCGTCCGCTGTCCCACATCACGGTCTACCTGCCGGCGGCGCTGGGGCGGCCGATCACGCGCCAGGCGCTGGAAGAGACCCCGGTGCTGCGCTTGCTGGAAGCGGGCGGCATCAAGCTCGGCCGTGCCAGCCAGGTACTGTCGGCGCGGCTGGCCGACGTGGTGGTCGCGCCGCTGCTGGACGTGCCGGTCGGCGGCGCGCTGCTGGCGGTGCGGCGCGTGGTCAAGGACCAGTCCGGGCGTCCGGTGCAATTGCTGCTGGGCCAGTATCGCCCGGACCGCTACGAGTACCGGATGGAACTGTCGCCGGCCGGCGTCGACAGCGCCAACGTCTGGGTCGAGAGCGAAACCCGCCCGGGCTTGCGCGATTGACTCGCGATTGACTCGCGATTGACCCGCGATTGACGCCACGGGAGTTGCCCCGGGCTTGCGTTGGCGGGGGTGCGCCGGACCCCGTTCCGCGCCATACTGCGCATCCCTGATCACATCGAGCGAGGACCGCCGCCATGCCTGAATTCCGTCCGTCCAGCCTGACCCGCCTGCCTTCGATTCCGCGCCGCGCCACGATGCGGCGCCTTGCCACGCTCGGCTCGCTGGCCGCGTGCGCGCTGGCCTTGCCGCTATCGGCGGCCGCGCAGGCCCAAGGCCAGTCCCAGGCGCAGCTTGCCGGCGGCAAGCCGATCCGGATCCTGGTGGGCGCGCCGGCCGGCGGCACCACCGACACGCTGGCGCGCACCATCGCCCAGGAGATGTCGCAGGAGCTGGGCCAGCCGGTGGTGGTCGAGAACCGCCCCGGCGCCGGCGGCAATATCGCCGCCGACCTGGTCGCCAAGAGCGCGCCGGACGGCAGCACGCTGCTGATGAGCTTCACCAGCCATACCATCAACGCCACGCTGTACAAGAAGCTGCCGTTCGACCCGGTGCAGGACTTCACGCCGATCACGCTGGTCGCCACCGTGCCCAGCGTACTGGTGGCCACGCCTCGCCTGGCGGCCAACAACGTGCCCGAATTGATCCGCCTGGCGCGCTCGGAGCCTGGCAAGCTGAACTTCGCCATCGGCTCGGTCGGCTCGTCGCTGCACATGGCCGGCGACATGTTCAAGATGATGACCGGCACCTACATCGTCAACATTCCGTACAAGGGCACCTCGCCGGCGCTGACCGACGTGCTGGCGGGCCAGTGCGACCTGATGTTCGCCAGCACCATCAACGTGCTGCCGCACGTGCGCGCGGGCAAGCTCAAGGTGCTGGGCGTGACCAGTCCCGCGCCGCTGCCGCAGTTCCCGGGCGCGGCGCCGATCGGCAATACCGTCAAGGGCTTCGAGTCGAGCGCGTGGTTCGGGCTGTTCGGCCCGGCCGGCATGCCGCACGAGACCACGCAGGCGCTGTACCAGGCCGCGCGCAAGGGGCTGGAGTCCCCCGCGGTGCGCAAGCGCCTGGAGAACGACGGCGCGCAGCCGATGGGCACGCCGCCCGAGGCCTTCGCCGCGTTCGTCAAGCAGGACGTCAAGCGCTGGGCGGGCGTGGTCAAGTATTCGGGGGCGTCGCCGGAATGAGCGCCCTCCCCGCCACGCTCGCGCAGAAGCTGGTGGCCCGTGCCGCCGGGCTGGCGCATGCCGAGCCCGGCTCCGTGGTGATCTGCCAGGTCGACCTGGCGATGTCGCACGACTCCAGCGGCCCGCGCCGCGTGGCGCCGCTGCTGCAGGAGCTTGGCACCGGGGTGTGGGACCCGTCGCGCTATGTGGTGGTGACCGACCATTTCGTGCCGGGCGGCGACGCCGAATCCGAATCGATCCTGCGCTTCACGCGCGACTGGACGCGCCAGGCCGGCGCGCACTTCATCGACGCCGAGGGCATCTGCCACGTGGTGCTGCCCGAGCGCGGCCATGTGCTGCCGGGCCGCCTGATCGTCGGCGGCGACAGCCACAGCCCCACCGGCGGCGCCTTCGGCGCCTACATGTTCGGCGTGGGCGCGACCGAGATGGCCGGCGTGCTCGCCACCGGCGAGATCTGGCTGCGGGTGCCGGACACCATCCGGCTGCAATGGGACGGGCAGCTCGCGCCCGGGGTGTGCGCCAAGGACATGATGCTGTTCCTGTGCGCCACGCTGGGCATGGGCGGCGGGCGCTACCAGGCGCTCGAATACACCGGCAGCGCCGTCACCGCGCTGCCGATGCAGGAGCGCATGACGCTCACCAACATGAGCACCGAGCTCGGCGCGCAGACCGGACTGGTCGCGCCCGATGCGGTCACGCTGGAATGGCTGGCGCAGGCCGGCGTGCCGGCGCAGACGCTGGCCGCGATCGACCTGGACCACTGGCGCAGCGATGCCGGTGCGCCGGTGCTGGCCACGCACCGCTTCGACGCCGCCGCATTGGTACCGCAGGTGGCCGCGCCGCACTCGCCCGCCAACAGCGCGCCGGTCGACCGGGCCGCCGGCGAGCCGGTGCAGATCGCCTACCTGGGCGCCTGCACCGGCGCCAAGCTGGAAGACCTGCGCATGGCCGCGCGCGTGCTGCGCGGACGCCGCGTTGCCGCCGGCGTGACGCTGCAGGTGGCGCCGGCCTCGCGCCGCGACCAGCTGCGGGCCGAGCAGGAAGGCACGCTCGCCATCCTCGCCGATGCCGGCGCGATGCTGCTGCCCAATGCCTGCGGCGCCTGCGCCGGCTATGGCGCGGCGCGCTTCCCGGCCGGCAGCCGCGCGATTGCCTCGACCGCGCGCAATTTCTCGGGCCGCATGGGCGACGCCGGCAGCGCGGTGTGGCTGGGCTCGCCGATGACGGTGGCCGCCAGCGCCGTCACCGGCTGCATCACCGATCCGCGCACGCTGCTGGAGTAACGCCGCGGCCCCTGACCTCGTGCCCGCCGCCGGCGGGACAGACTTCCCGCATGACCTCTGCCTTCGCCCCCGCCCCTGCCGGCCGCCTCTGGCGCTTCGGCGACAACATCGACACCGATGCCATGGCCCCCGCCGTGCTGATGAAAGCGCCGCTGCCAGTGCTGGCCCGGCATTGCCTGGCCGCGGTGCGCCCCGAATTTCCCGGCAGCGTGCGCCCCGGCGACGTGCTGGTGGCGGGCGCCAACTTCGGCATCGGCTCCTCGCGCGAGCAGGCGCCGCAGGCGCTGCGCGAACTGGGCGTGGGGGCGGTGGTGGCGCAATCGTTCGGCGGGCTGTTCTATCGCAACGCCATCAACCTGGGCCTGCCGGTGCTGGTCTGCGCCGACACCAGCCGGCTGGCCGACGGCGCGCACGCGGTGCTGGACCTGGATAGCGCGCAGTTGCGGCTGGACGACGGCAGCGTCGCGGCGTGCGAGCCGATCCCGGCGTTCCTGCGCGCCATCCTGGCCGCGGGCGGGCTGGTGCCGCACCTGAAGGCGCGCCTGGCGCGCGAACGCGGCGCCCGAGGCTGAATCCGCGGCGCAGCGGCTCAGGCCGCAGGCGTGGAGGCGGCGCGCAGCAGCGCCAGCGCCTCTTCGTCGCTGGTCTGGCTGAAATCGAGGTAGAACGCGCCGACCGCGCCGAAGCTGGGCGGCGTGTTCAGGCAGATCACCTCGTCGGCGGCCGCGGCCAGGCTGGCCAGCCCGTCCTGCGAGCCCACCGGGGTGGCCGCGATCACGCGCGCCGCGCCGGCCATGCGCACGCCTTCGAGCGCGGCGCGCATGGTGGCACCGGTCGCCACGCCGTCATCGACCACGATCACCACGCGTCCGGCGCGGGCCGGCACCGGCTTGCCGCCGCGGTAGCGCTGCTGGCGCCGGGCGATCTCGTCGAGCTGGCGGCCGCGCTCGGCATCGAAGCTGCCGCTGTCGACCGCGCGGCGGGCCCAGGGATCGTCATTGACCACCGTGTGCGGTCCGCCACCGCCGGCATCGCCCTCCACCACCGCGCCCAGCGCCAGTTCCGGGTAACCCAGCGCGCCGATCTTGCGCACCAGCAGCACGTCCAGCTGGCCGTCCAGCGCGCGCGCCACCTCGAACGCCACCGGCACGCCGCCGCGCGGCAACGCCAGCACCAGCGGCGGCTGGCCCAGCTGCGCGGCGCCAAGGCCCAGTCCGGCCAGGTGGCGGCCGAGGTATTGGCCCGCCTCGCGGCGGTCGGCAAAGCAGGGGGGCAGGGACATGGCGGTTTCCATCGGAGCAGGACGGCCAGCGCAGGCGTCCCTCCGCCAAATATAGACCCTGGCGCTGGCGGCGGCGGCGGCCCGCGGGCCACTTCCAAGGCGAGCCAGCGCGCTCCGGCGCCATTAGGCGCGCTCGTGCAACAGTGTGTTGAGGCTGGGGTGGCTGACTTCGCCGCAGTGCAGCATTACGATGGCTGCTGGCGCTGACAACGCCAGACCGACATTGCCGGACAGGCCGCCGTGCCCGCCCCGGCCTATCGCATGAGCCCTGACATGACCACGCCCTCCCCCGCCCGCGCCGCCACGGCGCATTCCCAAGCCGACGCCACGGCAGACGTCTCCCCCCTCTCCGCTCCCGACATTCCGTTCGGTTCGCTCGAAGCCGCGGCAATGGCCGAGCTGCCCTACACCTTCCGCCCGGCCGGCACCTGCACCCGCTACTACAACGAATTCTTCGGCTGAAGCACAGGCGGCGCGCCGGCCGCCATCACGGTCTCGCACAACGCGGCCAGCCGCGCCGCCATGTCGCGCGCCGCGGCCGGCAGGTCCGGCTGCGCGTGCAGGCTCAGTTCCACATCCGGCACCGCGGCGGGCCAGCCGTGCTCCAGCACGGTGTGGTGCGCCGTGGCCAGCCGCCGCGGCAGCAGCGTCACACCCAGGCCATCGGCCACCGCCGCCAGGATGCTGGCCAGGCTGGCGCTGACAAAGGCCACGCGCCAGCGCCGGCCGCCGGCGTCGAGCGCGTGCGTCATCTCGCCGCGATACAGGCCGCCCACCGGGAACGCCACCAGCGGCACCGGGTCGCGCGCCACCGCCGGCCGGCTGCGGCTGTCGATCCAGCACAGCGGCTCGGGCCAGCTGGCCAGCCCCTGTACCTGGCCGGTGCGCTGCTTGACCAGCACCAGGTCCAGCTCGCGGTCCTGGAAGCGCTGCCACAGCTCGTGGCTCATGCCGCTGGTCACCTCCAGCCGCATGCCCGGCCAGTCGTCGGCAAACCCGGCCAGCACCGGCGTCAGCGGCCGCGCGGCAAAGTCCTCGGGCACGCCCAGCCGGATCTCGCCCTGGCCGGCGCTCTGGCGCAGCTGCCCCACGGCCTCGGCCATCAGCTGCTGCAGCCGGCGCGCATACCCCAGCAGGCGCTCGCCTTCCGGCGTGGTCGTGACATAGCGCCCGCCGCGATCCAGCAGCACGCAGCCCAGCTGCTCCTCCAGCCGGCGCACCTGCTGGCTGACGGTCGACTGGGTCAGGTGCACGCGCTGCGCGGCACGGGTGAAGCTGCCGCTTTCGGCGACGGCGACAAAGCTCTGCAGCAGCACGGGGTCGAGGCGGGGGTCCTGCATGGCGGCGTATCCATTGGCTTTTCCACTGCCGGCGATTTCATCATTTAATTTCCCAATTACCAAGCGCCGGCGTAGAGTTTCGGCACGATGCCCCGGCCTGCGTCCGGGCGCCATCGCGCCGACTCCATGCACCATGCCGCGTTGCACGCGAGCATGTACCCACTTTTCTGCCAACCATGACCACTCACCAGGAATTCATGCGCGAGGCGGTGCGCCTCGCGGCGGCCAACCGTGACCGCGGCGCGCGCCCGTTCGGCGCCGTGCTGGTGCTCGACGGCGAAGCCGTCGCCACCGGCGTCAACGACATCGTCCACAGCCACGACCCGACCACCCATGCCGAGATGGAGGCGGTGCGCGCCGCCGCGCGCAAGCTGGGCCGCCCCGACCTGCGCGGCAGCGTGGTCTATGCCAGCGGCCATCCGTGCCCGATGTGCCTGGCGGCGATGACCATGGCCGGGGTGCAGGCGGTCTACTACGCCTTCGACAACCAGGATGCCGCGCCCTACGGCATGTCGAGCGAGGCCGCCTACCAGGCGCTGCGCCTGCCGCTCGACCCGCCACCGCTGCCGCTCACGCGGGTGCCGGTCGACCTCTCCGCCGCGCAGCTCTACGGCGTGCGCCCGCGCCGTGGCTGAAGGCGCGCGCCCGGTGCGGCCCCAGCCGCCGCGCTGGCTGGTGCTGGCGGCCGTGGCCGGCATCGGCCTGAACCTGCGGCCGTTCCTGACCGCGGTCGGGCCGCTGGCGCCCGCCATCCGCGGCGGCACCGGCCTGAGCTACCAGGGCATGGCGTGGCTGACGCTGCTGCCGATGCTGCTGATGGGGGTGGGGGCGTTCTTCGGCCCTGTCATCCGCGCCCGGCTGGGCGCGCGCACCGCGGTGCTGGGCGCGCTGGCGCTGCTGGGTGCCGGCTGCGCCGTGCGGCTGGGCGTGGCCGGCGGGACCTGGCTGATCGCCTCGGCGGCGCTGTGCGGGCTGGGCGTGGCGGTGGTGCAGGCGGCGTGCCCGGGGCTGGTCAAGCAGGAGTTCCCGACGCGCGTGGCGCCGGTGATGGGACTGTATTCGGCCGCGCTGATGGGCGGCGGCGCGCTCGGCGCGCAGCTTTCGCCCTATGTGACCGAGCTGGCCGGCAGCTGGCGCGAGGCGCTGGCGCTGTGGGCCGTGCCCGCGCTGGCGGCGCTGGCTCTGGCGTGGGTGGCACTGCCGCACGGCCCGGCGCGCCAGCAGGCATCGCTGCCGGCCGCGCCGTCTGGCCGCTCGCCCGTCGCCGCCGGCAGGACCCGCGCGCTGCTGCGGCGCCCGCGCACCTGGCTGCTGATGATCAGCTTCGGCGTGATGAACGGCGGCTATGCCTCGCTGGTGGCATGGCTGGCGCCGTTCTACCAGAGCCACGGCTGGAGCGCGCCGGCCAGCGGCTCGCTGGTGGCGCTGATGGCGGTGGCGCAGGCCGCCGCGGCGCTGCTGCTGCCGGCACTGGCGGCGCGCCGCCTGGACCGGCGCGCGTGGATGGCGCTGGCGCTGGCGCTGCAGGTTGCCGGCTTCGCCGGGCTGGCGCTGTGGCCGGACCTCGCACCGCACGCCTGGGCCGTGATCGGCGGCGCCGGCCTGGGCGGCTGCTTTGCGCTGTACCTGGTGGTGGCGCTGGACCACCTGCCCGACGCCGACAGTGCAGGAGCGCTGAGCGCGGTGATGCAGGGCGGCGGCTTCCTGCTGGCGTCGCTGGCGCCGTGGATCACCGCCATGCTGCAGGCCCGCACCGGCAGCTTCGCCGCGGGCTGGTGGTACCACCTGGCGTGCGCGGCTGTGGTGGGCGTGCTGACCATGCGGCTGGACCCGGCACGCTACGGCGCCTCCTTTGCGTTGCCGGCCTCCGCCGGCTGCGCGCGGCAGGCTGGATGAGACCAGCCCGGCCGCGCTGACGGCGCGCGGCTGATACCAGTCTGGCCGTCAGCCGGCGCGAGCTCCCGCGTCAGCGGGCCGGCGCGGCCTCCACCACGGCCGTGGCATCCGCCGGCATTGGCTCCTGCGGCAGGGCGAACAATGCCGCGGCGGGCGGCGACAGGCCCTGCAGCCATTGCAGGGCGAGCACGATAAGCATGACCGGCATGGCGCCTCCTTCCCGCATACGTGGCCACTTCTCACTGGTATAGCCCATCGCGTCCGGGCGGCGCCTCATGCCGACGCGCCGCGTTGCCACGCGTACCCGTTTCTGCGTGGCCGTCCGGCCCGGCCGGACACCATGGCAAGCGCACGCAGCCAGCCCCGCCTTGCGAGATTTATTTCCCATGTAACGTCACATTACCTTCGCCAGGGTGTCCGCGGGCCGACCGACGGGTCCGCCGTATTGCCCGCCAAGCCTTGCCTGTCAACGGATTCCGGAGGGGCAGGCGGACGCGGCGGGCGCTGGCTCGTGCCGTGGCCCCATGTGAGACAGGCTTACAAGTGCAAGCGCGCAGCGCGGCAGCCGGCCGCTACATTGACACCGTGTCCAACGCGATCCCGCCAGGAGCCAAGATGAAACGAGCCCTCACGCTGGTGGTGCTGCTGTCCACCACCGCCGCACTGCTTTCCGCCTGCATCGTGGTGCCCCCGCGCGGCGGCCCGCCGCCGCGCCACCACCATCATCACTACTGATTCCGCCACCGCCCAAAGGAGCCCTCCCATGAAACGCCAACTCCTGCTTGCTGCAGCCGTCCTTGCCACGGGCGGCGCCTTCGGCCTGACCGCCCCCGCCGAAGCCCACCAGGCGCCGGTCGCCCGCGGCTACGGCCATCCGCCGCCGCCGCCGCGCTACGAGCCGCACCCGGCCGCGCGCCGCGGCCAGGTCTGGGTGCCGGGCCACTGGGAAGCCCGCGGCGGGCGTTATGCCTGGCGCGGCGGCTACTGGCAGCCGCAGCGCGTGGGCTACCGCTATGTGCCCGAGCGCTGGGTCCGGGGCCCGCACGGCTGGGTCATGCGCCCGGGCCGCTGGGTACGCTGAGCCGGACGGCCGGCGCCATCATTCCGCCTTGAGGCCTTGCTCCCCACCGATGGGTGGTGGCAAGCCCGTCGCGGCCGGTGGCGCCGGCGCCGCCGCGCTCATCCATGGTGGTAGCCACGCCTCATCCAGAAGCACTAGACCATGTGCGCGAAGTGCCGGCAAATCTGCCGAATTGATTTCACAACCAACATTTCCGGGGCGCGTTTCATAATTGGAGCAGCACCACTGATGGTGTATTCCGGACACCCCTCATTAGGGTTATAAAACCGTCATATCCGGCAAGAGATAATAGAATCTGTTTCAGATTTGCAACCAATTTAATTCTGAATGTCACACCGATGAAACCACCGGGAACGGCGCCAGCGCGGCGTTTCCGGAACCTGGGAGGGGTAAATGCGCAATATTTGAAAGGATTATGAAGGTCCTTTCATTCCCTCCCTCATTCCAACTCGGACCCCCTCGCTTGCATTCCCCTCCCCCAGCCCATAAGATGAATTCCAACTGATTTAGGAGTAACAAGCACCCGGGGTCGGATTCGGGGTCATCCTTCCAGCCATGGGCAAGTTCCAGCCACAACAACGGAACCGCCCGGCATGGAAGCATGGGGGTCAGCCACAGAGCCAGCCACCAGTCACCAGCCATTGGGTGACGGCGGTCCTGTCACGTCTTCCATACGCAAAGTGCCCCGCAGTCCCTCCCGGGTAAAAACGGGGAGTGAAGTCCATGAATGCGTTGCTGATCGAGGAGCACCCGCTGCTCCGGCTCGGGCTGTTGCAGATGCTCGAGAACATCCAGGAATCCGCGCAGGTGGCGGCCATTGCACCGGCGGATATGGCCAGGCTGGACGCCCGGCACCAAAACGCGGACCTGCTCGTGTTCGGCATGCCCGCCGACCCCGCGCCCGGCTGGGTGCTGCTGGACCAGGCCCGGCAGACGCTCGCGCCGCAACGCATCCTGATCCTGGCCGACACCCTGCCCTTGCATGTGCCGACCGCCGACAGCGCGCGCGGCATCTGCGGCTGCCTGCCCAAGTCGGCTTCGCTGGCGGTGATCGAGGCCGCCATCCGCATGGCCGTGTCGGGCGTACAGGGGCTGCTCTTCACTGCCGAGACCGGCACCCTGCCCTCGGCATCGCGCTCGGCGATGCCGGCCACGCAGTCACTCGCCTCGGCTGCGCCGCTGCCGCTCAGCGCCGCGCATCCGGCCCAACCGCCGGGGGAGCAGTTGCCGCTGGCGTCCTGCGCCAGCACCCCGCGCGCCGCCCTGCGTACCGCCGTGGCGCTGCGCGACCTGACCGAGCTCAGGCCCGGCCAGCCGCTGTCCGCACCGGCCCCGGCGGTGGTCTCGCCCACACCCGCTGCCATGCCGCTGACCGAGGAAGAACCCGGCTACGACGAAGCTGAGATGCTGAAGATCACGCCGCGCCAGTACGAGGTGCTGGTGCTGCTGGCGCGCGGCTATCCGATCAAGACCGTCAGCCGCATGCTCAACATCTCGGTAGCGACGGTGAAGAGCCACGCCTGCACGCTGTACCAGCGGCTCAAGGTGCGCAACAAGGGCGAAGCGGTCTACGCCGCCCTGCAGCGCGGCGCCACGCTGGAATGGGTCAGCGGCGACGAACGCATCACGCGCGAAACCAATGGCGCCGGGGTGGCGCCAAGGCGCAACGAACCGCCGTGCCAGGCGGTCCGGCCGGCGGTCTGATGCCGGCCTGAAGGTTTGCCGCGCGCCGCGCCCGCACAGACGGGCCGGCGCCAACCCGGCGCTTGCCGGACGGGAGGGGTCATCATGCAAGCCAGCACGTTCTTGCCCAGCTTTTCCGTGTGCGTCAGCACGCGCGACCATCCGGACGGCCTGCGCCGTACCTTGCAGTCGATCGCGGCCTCGACCATGCCGCCGCACCAGCTGATCGTCTGCGACGACAGCAGCCACGACGCCACGCGCGCGCTGATGCGCGATGCCCACCCCGACATACCCTGCCTGGACGGTCCCCGGCGCGGCGCCGCCGCCAGCCGCAACCGCCTGCTGCGCGCGGCCACCGGCACGCACGTGCTGTTTCTCGACGACCACGTCACGCTGGGGCCGACCTTCCTGCAGCAGATGGGCGAGCGCCTCGCCGACGACTTCATCTACCGGGTCGCCGCGGGCGGCAACGCCGACGCGCTGGTGCTGACCGGCACGGCGATGTGCGCGGGCCAATGCCTGCGGCCGCAGCGCGAGGATTTCCTCGGGCAACCGTTGCGCCAGCCGCCGCGCCGCGCCGCGCGGGCGCGGCCGCTGTGCGCGGTGGTGCTGTCCAGCACGGTGTTCCCGCGCGCGCTGCTGGAGCGGCTGCCGTTCGACGAGTGCCTCGATGCCGACTACGACGTCGCCGACCTGACCGGACGCGCGGTCTACGGCTGCGGCTGCCGCATCGAGCTGATTCCGAGCGCGATCAACCAGCTGGAGGGCCAGCGGCCGCCGCCATGCGCCGGCAGCCCGAGCGCCGATGCCGCGCGCATGGTCACCATGCTGCATCGCTACGGGCGCAGCCAGCACCGCCACGACAAGGCCGCGCTGTTCCTGATGCTGGCGCTGCCGCACAACCTGGGCCAGCACCTGCACCGCAGCGGCTGGCGCGGCGTGGCACCGTTCTGGGCCACCACGCGCCTGCTGTGGCAGCACTTGCGGCTTGCGCCTGGCCATGACGACGCCGCGGAACGCGCCCGCAGCGAGGTCACGACACCGATGCCGCGCACCTGATCCGTGGCGGCGCGCCCACACGGCCGGCCGCCGTTGTGTGGGGTAGCAGACGGTGCGGCGCCGCAGCGCGGCGCTACAGTCGCCCCACTTGCTAACGGATCAGAGCCATGGGCGCAAACGAGCTGGACACACTCGGTCATATCACCGCCACCGGGCCGGAGCGGGCCGCACCGCGCGGGCGCAACGGCATCCGGCGCGCGCTGATCACCGGCATCACCGGGCAGGACGGGTCGTACCTGTGCGAACTGCTGCTGGCCAAGGGCTATGAAGTGCACGGCATCAAGCGGCGCAGCTCGCTGTTCAACACCGAGCGCATCGACCACCTGTACCAGGACCCGCAGGCGCAGGAACGCCGGCTGATCCTGCACCACGGCGACATGACCGACACCGCCAGCCTGGTGCGCGTGGTGCAGCAGGCGCAGCCGGACGAGATCTACAACCTCGCCGCGCAGAGCCACGTGCAGGTCTCGTTCGAAGAGCCCGAATACACCGCCAACACCGACGCCATCGGCACGCTGCGCCTGCTCGAGGCGATCCGCATACTGGGCATGGAAAAGCTCACGCGCTTCTACCAGGCCTCCACCTCCGAACTCTACGGGCTGGTGCAGGAGATCCCGCAGAAGGAAACCACGCCGTTCTATCCGCGCAGCCCGTATGCCGCGGCCAAGCTCTATGCCTACTGGATCACGGTGAACTACCGCGAGGCCTATGGCATGTACGCCTGCAACGGCATCCTGTTCAACCATGAAAGCCCGGTGCGCGGCGAGACCTTCGTCACCCGCAAGATCACGCGCGCGATCGCGCGCATCGCACTCGGCCTGCAGGAAACGCTGTACCTGGGCAACCTGTCGGCGCTGCGCGACTGGGGCCATGCGCGCGACTACGTCGAGATGCAGTGGCTGATGCTGCAGCAGCCCGCGGCCGAGGACTTCGTCATCGCCAGCGGCGAACAGCACAGCGTGCGCGAGTTCGTGCAGCGCGCGGCGCGCGAGCTGGGCATCACCATCACCTTCCATGGCAGCGGCGTCGACGAGGTCGGCATCGTCGAGCATGTCGATCCGCCCGCGCCCGGCGGCGCGATCGCGCCGGCGTGCAAGCCAGGCGAGATCGTGGTGCGGGTCGATCCGCGCTACTTCCGCCCGACCGAGGTGGAAACGCTGCTGGGCGATGCCAGCCGGGCGCGCGAGCGCCTGGGCTGGACCCCGCGCATCGGCTTTGCCGAACTGGTCCGGGAAATGATCGAGGCCGACTACGCCGCGGCTCGCCGCGACGCGCTGGTCAGGCTGGCCGGTTTCCAGGCCTTCAACCATCTTGAGTAGCCGCGTGCACGGCCACCGCGAGGATCCCATGAACCAGGCCCTGGCAGCGCGCCCGCGCATCTTTGTCGCCGGCCACCGTGGCATGGTCGGCTCGGCCATCGAGCGGGCGCTGCGCGCGCAGGGCGGCGCCGACATCGTGACGCGCACGCACGCCGAGCTGGACTTGTGCGACCAGGCGCAGGTGCGGGCTTTCTTCGCCAGCCAGCGCATCGACGCGGTCTACCTGGCCGCCGCGCGGGTCGGCGGCATCCATGCCAACAATACGTATCCCGCCGAGTTCATCCACCAGAACCTCGCCATCGCCACCAACGTGATCCATGCCGCCTGGCAGGCCGGTGTGCGGCGGCTGCTGTTTCTGGGATCGAGCTGCATCTACCCGCGCCTGGCGCCGCAGCCGATCAGCGAAGCCGCGCTGCTCACCGGCGCGCTGGAGCCGACCAACGCGCCCTACGCCATCGCCAAGATCGCCGGCATCATGCTGTGCGACAGCTACAACCGCCAGTACGGCACCGACTACCGCTGCGTGATGCCGACCAACCTCTATGGACCCGGCGACAACTACCACCCCGACAACAGCCATGTGATACCCGGACTGGTGCGCCGCTTCCACGACGCCCGCGTGGCCGGCAGCGCGCGCGTGTCGGTGTGGGGCACAGGCAAGCCCTTGCGCGAATTCCTGCACGCGGACGATCTGGCGCGTGCCTGCCTGCACGTGATGGCGCTGTCCGCGCCGGCCTACCGCGAGGCCGCGCCCGCGGGCTTCCTCAACGTCGGCAGCGACGACGAGGTCTCGATCGGCGCGCTGGCGGCACTGGTGGCGCAGGTCACCGGCTATCGCGGCACCCTTGCTTTCGAAACCGACAAGCCCGACGGCACGCCGCGCAAGCGGCTCGACAGCAGCGCCATCATGCGCACCGGCTGGCGCCCGCGCATTGCGCTGCACGACGGCCTGCGCGGCGTCTACGAAGAGGCCTGCCGCACCGGCACCTTGCCCGGCGGCATTGCCGCCGCGCTGGCCTGACCCAAGCGCGCGCGGAGCGGCCATGAAGATCCTGATCTACTGCCAGAACTACGCGCCCGAACTGACCGGCATCGGCAAGTACACCGGCGAGCAGGCGCAATGGCTGGCCGCGCGCGGGCACGAGGTGCGCGTGGTGTGCGCCCCGCCGTACTACCCCGCATGGCGCGTCAGCGACGGCTACTGCGCCTGGCGCTATGCCCGCGAGACGCACGGCGGCGTGACGGTCTACCGCGCACCGGTGTGGGTGCCGCGCAAGCCGTCCGGACTGCTGCGCATCCTGCACCTGATGAGCTTTGCGCTGAGCAGCGTGCCGTGCATGGCGGCGCAGCTGCGCTGGCGCCCCGACGTGATCTTCGCGGTCGAGCCCACGCTGATGTGCAGCCCGGCGGCGCTGCTGCTGGGCAGCTGCACGCGCGCGCGCACCTGGCTGCACGTGCAGGACCTGGAAGTCGATGCCGCGTTCGCGCTGGGCGTGCTGCGCCATCCGCTGCTGCGCCGGCTGGCCACGCGCCTGGAGCGCGCGCTGACCACGCGCTACCAGCGCGTCTCGACTATCTCGCAGGCGATGGCGGACGCGCTGCGCGCCAAGGGCGTCAGCCCCGCTCGTCTGCAACTGCTGCCCAACTGGGCCGACCTGCACGAGGCCCCGGCCGACGCGGCGCTGGCGTTCCGGCACGGCCTGGGCATTCCCGCCGAGGCGGTGGTCGCGCTGTACGCCGGCAACATGGGCAACAAGCAGGGCCTGGAAGTGCTGGCCGATGCCGCGCAGGCGCTGCAGGGCCACCCGCGCATCCACATGGTGATGTGCGGCGACGGCAGCGGCCGCGCCGCGCTGCAGGCACGCTGCGCCGGGCTGGCGCGCGTGCATTTCCTGCCGCTGCAGCCGCAGGCGCAGTTCCACGCCATGATGGCGGCCGCGGACATGCACCTGCTGCCGCAGCGCGCCGATGCCGCCGACCTGGTGATGCCGTCCAAGCTCACCGGCATGCTGGCGAGCCGGCGCGCGGTCATTGCCACCGCGCAGCCCGATACCGAGCTGGGCCGCCTGGTGGCGCGCGTGGGCGTGCTGGTGCCGCCCGGCGATGGCAGCGCGCTGGCGCACGCCATTGCCACGCTCGCCTGCCAGCCGCAGCGGCGCGCCATGCACGCCGCCGCGGGCCGCGCCTGGGCCGAAGCCCATCTGGCCCGCGACGCGGTGCTGGCGCAACTGGAATCCGCACTGCAGGCACTGGTATCGCCGCCTGCCGCGCAAGACGCCTCCGCGGTGGCCTGAGCGCCGCCGCGGCCAACGCAACGCCCAAGGGGGAACCCGCCATGAGTCCTGAGACCGCGACCACGCACCCCGCGCTGGTGCAACGCCTGATGCGAACCATCAAACCCCTGGTGCCCGCCTGGCTGCGCAACTACTACCACGTGCGCCGCGAGCAGCAGCATGACGCGCGCTACGGCGCCAGGCCGCCGGGCGAAGTGTTCTCGGACGTCTACCACAGCAGCCTGTGGGGCGAGGCCGACGAGCCCGGCTTCTTCAGCGGCACCGGCTCGCACGATCCGCGCATCGTCGAGCCCTATGCCGAGGCGGTCACCGCGCTGCTGCGCGAGCTGCCGCGCAAGCCCGACGTGGTCGACCTGGGCTGCGGCGACTTCCATATCGGCAGCCGCATCCGCCCGGCCTGCGGGCGCTACGTGGCCTGCGACGTGGTGGCGCCGCTGATCGCGTCCAACCGCGCGCGCTACGCCCATCTCGACGTGGATTTCCGCTGCCTCGACATTGCCGGCGACGAACTGCCCGCCGGCGACGTGGTGTTCCTGCGCCAGGTGCTGCAGCACCTGGACAACGACAGGATCGCGCGCGTGCTGGCCAAGCTGCACCGCTACCAGGTGCTGGTGCTGACCGAACACCTGCCGCTGGCGCCGGATTTTCCGCCCAACGCCAAGAAGCGGCTGGGGGCTTCGACGCGGCTGGCACGCATGGTGCCGAGCGGCGTGGTGCTGACCGCGCCGCCGTTCAACCTGAAGCCGGTGCACGGCCGCGTGCTGTGCGAGGTGCGCGAAGGCGCGGGCGTGATCCAGACCGTCGCCTACACCCTGCATTGAGACGGCGCCCGCGCGACGCTGCGTGGTGCGGGCCCGCCCCCTGGCGCTCCGGTCTCTGCTGATCCCGACTGATCCCGACTGGTCCCGACTGGTCTCAGCTGGCCTCGGCCTCCGTCGTCGCAGTGGCCGAGGCCGGGGCCAGCGCAGCCAGGTAGATGGCCTCGTACTGGTCCAGCGCGCGTTCCGCCGAGAAATGCCGCACCCACGCCAGCGAGTCGGCCGAGAGCTGGTCGAGCCGCGCCTGCGGCCACGACAGCAGCTCCAGCAGCACGCCCACGTTGCGCCGGGCCCAGGCCTGCGCCTGGCCCGGCTCCATCGGCTCCATCAGCAGCGCCAGCCCGCCGCCGATCTCCTGCATCGGCGCGCGCGCCGTGGTCAGCACCGGGATGCCGCACGCCATGGCCTCGATCACGGGCCAGCCGAAGCCCTCTTCCAGGCTCGGGAACAGCAGCACCGCCGCAAGCGCATAGGCGGCGTGCACGGCCGCGGTGGACATGCCTTCCAGGAAGCGCACCTTGCCGCCCAGCCGCTCCGCGCCGTCGGCCAGCTCGCGCATGGCGGGGGTCGGCTCGGGGCCGATCATCCACAGCGGGCGCGGCGCCGCGGCGGCACCGGTGCCGCCGCCCGCATGGCTGGCCTCGCAATAGGCCAGGTATAGCGCCAGCACGCCTTCGCGGTTCTTGTACCACTGGTTGCCGCCGATATGGACCAGCATGCCGGGCTCGATCTCGTCGATGCTGGCGGCGCGCAGCCGGCGCATGGCAACATCCGGCGCAAGCGGGCGGAACGGGTAGTTGAGGCCGTTGTGCACCACCCGCACGCGCGGCGTCGGCCCCGGATGCAGGCGCAGCAGGTCGTGCGCGGTCTTCTCCGACACCGCGACAAAGTTCCGCCCCAGCCCGATGCCGCGCAGGATCAGCGCCTGGTAGAGCCGCCCGCTGGCCGACAGCTGGCGCCCGGGAAATTCGCCGGCTGCGGTGCGCTGCGCGATGAAGTCGTGGCAGTGGATTACATGCGGGCGCCGGTGCAGCAGCCACATCCACATGCCGAGCGAATGGTCGGTCAGCACCACCAGCGCGCCCGCGCCCTCGCGCCGCAGCCGCCACCACGCCCACGCGGGGAACAGCATGTACTGGTCGACATAGCCGAGCCACTTGCGCAGGCCGGGGCGCGTCGACAGCCGCACCAGCACGGCGGGCGGGGTCCATAGCTGGGCCTCGTGGCCGCGCTCGCGCATGCCCTCGACGATCATGGCCGCGAAGCGGTCCATGCTGTGGCTGCCGAAAAAGACGGGATGACCGAACAGGATGAGCCTCATATTGCTTTTCTTCGCGGATCGATGTGGATGCCCGATGCAGATGTCCGGTACGTTGGGTGGCTCGCAGCCTGCCGCTAGCGCGCGTGCCGTCGGCGCGGCCGGGCGCGCTTGTTCGCGCCCGTCAGCCGCCCCTGCCGCTCCAGGCGCGTGACCGCCATGGTGAAGCCGACAAAGAGAAAGCCCAGCACGTTGGCGGTCAGCTGGCCGATCAGCGACCACGTCAGCAGGCACAGCGTGCTCACCAGCCACAGCAGGATGGCAAAGCAGTTGCCGGTGCGGCGCGCCGCACCGATCGCAAGCCACATGCCGGCCACGCACACGGCGAACTTCAGCGCCACGTACAGGTAGCCCAGCAGGCCGGCCTCCTCGATGGTGCGCCCGGTCTCGGTCTCGGACAGCATGAAGGTAATTTCGCCGCGCTCGAGATAGCTGGCCAGGTTGCTGCCGCGCCCGAGCCCCGCGCCCAGCAGGGTCGGCTTGGCATAGGCCTCGCTCTCGCCCAGGAACATGGTGCCGACGCGGTCGCCAAAGTCTTCGTCTTCGGCGGCGTCGTGGAAGCGCTGCACCGTGCTTTCGACCGACGCGCTGAACACGACCATGCCCACCGCCCCGATCAGCACCGCCACGCCGACCCAGACCAGCACGCGGCGCCTGGTCACGGCACGCCCGAACATCAGGGTGCACAGCGCCGCCACCGCGAACAGGCCCGGCAGCAGCAGCACGGTGGCGCGCGAACCGCTGACCAGCACGCTGACCAGCAGGCTGCCCAGCACCACCAGCGCATACAGCCAGTGCCGCTTGCCGTCGCCGCCGAGCACGTATTGCAGCGCGATCGGCATGGTGATCGCCAGGAAGGTGGTGTAGCCCAGCGTGAACGAGAAGGTGCCGGTGGTGCGCACGATGTCGCCGACCATCATGAAGACCCGGTCTTCGTCACCATCGACCTGCCGGTTCAGGAAGCTGCCGGGCGGCAGGAAGTGCTGCAGCACCACCAGCGGCGCCATCAGCACCATCAGCACCAGCGTGGTCTTGCAGATCGCGGCAACGTCCTCGGGCTCGAGCAGCAGCGCCGCGGCCACGCCGAACCACACGTAGAGCAGCCAGAAGCGCAGCCCGACCAGCATGATGGCAAGCGTGCCGTCGCCGGCGATGGTCTGCACCAGCCCCCACGCCAGCACCAGCGCGCTCCACAGCAGCAGCAGCCGCATCGCCCGCCGCGCCGGCGTGAAGCCGCCATAGCGCATCGCGTAGTAGACGCCATAGACCGCCAGCAGGTCGCGCAGCAGCACCAGCGGCAGGCTCAGCGAACCCGCCACCCACTTGCGCGCCGCGCCTTCCAGCACGGCCACCAGGAACACCAGCAAGAACACGGTGCCGAAGGTGGTGCGGGCCTGCCGGCGGATGCGCGAGCGCGCCGGCGGCGCCAGGGGTGCGGCGGAGTGGCTCAGCATAGCGTCGCGATGGTTGCGACCGCGGCGCGGCGATACCTGGCCCAGGTGTACTTCTCCCCGGCCAGGCTCGCGTACGGGCGCGCCTCGTCCAGGCTGGCGCGCACCGTGGCAAGCTCCAGCATGCGGTCATACAAGGATTGCGCGCTGACCTGGACGACCCAGCCCGCGCGCGGGAATTCCTGCAGGATCTCCTTGGCCCCGACCCGCTCCGACACCAGCGCCGGCGTGCCGCAGGCAAGCGCCTCGGCCACCACCATGCCGAACGAATCGAAGCGCGACGGCAGCACCAGGCAATCGGCATCGGCCAGCTCCTGGTAGAGCGCCGGCTGCGGCAACGCGCCGAGCAGCGTGACGCCCGGAGTCGACGCCAGGGCCGCGGCCAGCCCGGGCTCGGCGCCGCCGCCGGCCACCGCGAGCTCGGCCTCGGGCACGCGCGCGCGCACCATGGCGAAGGCCTGCTGCAGCAGGTCGACCGCCTTGAGCGTGGTCAGGCCGCCGGCATACAGGAAGCGCGTGCCGGCGCGCGTGCGCCGGCGCTGCACGTTGCCCGGCGGGGTGGCGCCGAGCAGGATCGGCCTGAGCTTGGCGCCCGGCACGCCGGCCTGCGCGTAGGTCTGCGCGGCAAACTCGGAACAGGTGATGACCAGGTCCGCCAGCTCCACCTCGCGGTCCTTGCGTGCGTCGATGCAGGCGAGGTACGGGTCAGGCTGCAGGCCCAGCAGCGCCGCCGCCGTGGCGCGATGCACCGCCGGCGCGTCGAGCACGCAGCGCGCGCCAATACGGCGGGCCGCCTCGAAGGTCTGCATCGCCGAGTTCTCGTAGGCCACCACCACGTCGGGGCGCAGCGCCTCGACACGCCGCGCCGCCCACGCATCGAACAGGTGGAACACGCGGTGCGCATAGGCCGACTGCGACATGCCCAGATAGCGGTTGATCCCGATCCGGCGGTGCAGCCCCAGCTTGAGCATGGCCGGGAAGCACAGCGGATGGCGCCGCAAGGCCGCGGGGATGCCGACCTCGCGCACCTTGGCGCCGAGCGCCGGCGGCAGCCACCACGGTACCGGCTCGCCCGGCCCGCGCACCGGCACGCCGGACCAGTACTGGCATAGCAGGCCCTGCTCGTGGAGCGCCTGAGCCATCTGGTGCGAATGCTGCAGGCCGGGGTGGGTGACCAGGACTTTCATGGGCGGCCCCCGTCGACGCTGAGTACCGGCGGCGGCAGCAGCCGCCCGGCGCGGATCGCGCCCGCCAGCTCGCACAGCACCGCGGCACCGAGCCCGGAAGCCAGGCCGGCCTCGAACCAGAGCACGCCCCGCAGCGTGGTCAGGTCCAGCAGGTGGGGCGCGACCAGGCACCAGGCGATCACCACCGGCACCTGCATGTAGTTGAAGTGGTTCAGGCCGCGGTTGGCCAGCAGTTCCCAGGCCACGCCGGCAATGCTGTAGGCGCCGGCGCCCAGGCAGGCGATCAGCAGCTCCGAGGTCAGGCCGGCGTAGTTGGCCCCCACCAGGCGCAGCAGCAGCCCGGGCCACAACCAGGCCAGCAGCACCAGCGTGCCGGCCGGCAGCGAACCCAGCAGCAGCCAGCCCAGGTACTGGCGCAGCACGTGCTCGCGCGCCTGCGCGAAGCGCGGCACGACATAGGCGCCCACCACGATGCTGACCGGCACCAGCAGCTGGCCGATGCGCGACAGCGCGCCGATCGCCGCGGTCTGGCTGACCGCGCCGTAGAACGCGACGATGGCGAAGGCGAACTGCGACTGCAGGCAGAAGAACGCGTCCATGGGAATCTGGCGGCGCGTGATGGCGCGGATCGAACGCTGGTCCTCGGCCACCGGCTCGGCCGCCCGCGCCGGCAGTTCGCGGCGCAGCCAGCGGCGCACGAACGGCACGCGCAGGCCGGCGAAGAGCGTGTTGACCAGGCTGGCGGCCAGCGCGCTCTGCAGCCCCAGCACGTAGACGCCCCATGACAGCAGCAGCCGCGCGCCCGACAGGCCGGCATCGAGCGCCTGCAGCGCAGGCGCGCGGTTGGCGAACAGCAGCACCTGGTCCACCACGCGCGACTGCATGTCGAAATACCACATCGTCAGCAGCGTCAGCAGCAAGGCGGCGATCAACGCCAGCGAGGCATGGTTGCGGTACATCAGCACGCCGGCGATGATCAGCAGCGGCGGCAGCAGGAAGGCCGAGATGCGCTTGCGCTGCGCCAGCGCGGCGCGCGTAGCCTGCGCGGCGCGCTCGCGGTCTGGCCAGGTGCGCCCCAGGATGGCATTCAGCCCGAAATGGATGCCGCCCTTGGTGACGATCGACATGGCGCCGACGATGGCGCCGGTGACGGTATAGATCGCGTAGTCGCCGACGCTGAGCCAGTGCGCCAGCAGCAGGCCGGTGATGGCGCCGAGTCCCTGCGACAGCACCGCGAAGACGAAGATGCGCAGCGCTTTCATGGCGTGCCGCGCGGCGTGGCGCTGGTGGCGGCGGCATCGGCGGTCGGCGCCGGCACCGGCCGCTCGCCCAGGATGTCGAGCAGCCGCTGCGCGCTCTGGCGCACCTCGAAGCGTCGCTGGAAGCAGGCTAGCGCCTGCACCCGCATGCGCGCCTGCGCGCCGGGATCGGCCTGCAGCCACTGGCGCAGGCACGCGCCGGTGCCCTCGGCGGTATCGTCGCCGGCCAGCCCGGCGCCGTCGGCAACGATTTCGCGCCAGATATTGACCTTGTCCGAAATCAGCACCGGCACGCCGCAGCCCAGCGCCTCGGCCACGGCCACGCCAAAGTTCTCCTGGTGCGACGGCAGGGTAAAGACTTCGGCCGCGTGATAGGCGCCCCACTTCAGGTCGCCCGACAGCATGCCGGTCCAGCTGAGCCGCTGCGCCAGCCCCAGGCGTTCGGCCTGGCGCGCCAGCCGCTCGCGCAGCGCCGCCTCCACCGGCCCTGCCAGCACCAGCTGCAGCCGCGGGTCGGCACCGGCCACGCCGGCAAAGGCTTCGACCAGCAGGTCGCAGCCCTTCTTTTCATGGATCCGGCCGAGGAACAGCACGATGCGCTTGCCGCGCAGTGCCGGAAACGCAGTGAAGAACGCCTCGCGCAACGGCACGGCCGCGGTGGGTGGCTGCGCGGTGCCGTACCCGGCCACCAGCTCGCGGCAGCGATAGGGCCAGAACGCGTTGCGCGAACGCCGCTGCTCTTCCTCGCAGGTGAACAGCACCGCGCGCGCGCCGCGCAGCACCCAGTACTCACCCAGCAGCCAGTACAGGCTCTTCTTGACGTGCTTGAGCGGATAGCGTTCGCGGAACCACGGATCGAGCATGCCGTGGGTATAGACAAAGTACGGCACCTCGCTGCCGCGCAGCGCGAGGCAAGTGGCGAGCGCATGGAACTGCCACAGCCCTTCGACCAGCACCGCATCGTAGTCGGCCGCATGGGCGCGCAGCCACGCCAGCATGCCGGGATTGAAGCCGTATTTGGAGGAGGTCGGGCCCAGTGCGACCACGTTCATCTCGCTGGCGCGCACGAACGGGGCGTCGGGGGCATCGCCGCAGCAGACGTCGATCTCGGCGCCGCGTTCGCGCAGCGGCTGGCGCAATTGGCGGATGCCTTCGATGGGCCCGCCCCCGGTGGGGTCGATGGAGGGTATGACGTGCAGCAATCTCATGGTGCAGGGCGATCTCCGGAATCCGCGCGTCGTGCCCGCTGTGTGCCTGGCACTGGTTCCCCGGCTGGCGCCATTGGCAAGCGGGGCCCTACGTCCTCGTGCCCGCAGCATGAGCCAGCGCGCCCGCGGCCTCTGTTCGCTGCCACACACCCGCGCCGGCCAGTGCCGGCGCCGCCGGGCCAATGTGGACCAGCGCACCGAGCCGGCCTCCGCAGCGCACCAGAATGGTCTGCACCGGCGCCATTTGCATGGCGCGCACCTGATCCCTGCCATGCCGATTCCGATCCTGATGTACCACCAGATCGACGCGCCGCCGCCACGCCGCTCGCCCGGGCGCGGGCTGTGGGTGCCGCCCGCGCGCTTTCGCCGCCAGATGCGCCTGATGCACCGGCTTGGCTATCGCGGCCTGAGCATGCGCGACCTGATGCCGTACCTGCACGGCGAGCGCAGCGGCAAGGTGTTCGGCATCACCTTCGACGACGGCTTCCGCAACGTGTTCGAGCACGCCATGCCCGCGCTGGACGCGCTCGGCTTCACCGCCACCAATTACTTTGTCTCGCGCCAGCTGTCGGGCAGCAACGTCTGGGACCGCGACCTGGGCATCCGCCCCGCGGCGCTGATGAGCGTGGCGCAGATGCGCGCATGGCACCAGGGCGGGCACGAGGTCGGCTCGCATACGCTGGACCATGTCGACCTGCGCCGCATGGCGCCGCATGAGGCGCGCCGGCAGATCGCCGCGTCCAAGGACGAGCTGGAACAGTGGCTCGGCGTACCGGTGACCGCCTTCTGCTATCCCTACGGCAGCCAGGATGCCGCGCACCGGGAAATGGTGCGCGCGGCCGGCTACGCCAACGCCACCATCACGGCGCGCGGGCTGGCCCGCGCCAGCGACGACCCGTTCGGCCTGCCCCGCGTCAGCGTCTATTGCGCCACCGGCATGTTCAGCTTCCTGCGCAAATGCCTGACCGCGCACGAAGACCGCTGGCGCGAAGCCTAGCGGCCAGCCTCGGAACCCTGCTGCTCGGGGTTGAACGGTACGGGCTCGCGCGGCTCGCTGGGATGCTGCGTGAAGCGCGCGATGGCCTCGGCATAGCGCTGCGCCACCGCCTTGCGTTCGTGCTCGCGCAGGAACTCGCGCGTGCCGGCTTCGTCCCGGCGCGACGCGCCGCCCAGCACCGCGGCCATGGCCGCGTGTAGCGGCTCGGGCGCCGGCTCCACGACCCAGCCGAAGTCGCCGACCGCTTCGGGCAGGCCGCCGCGCTGGCTGACGATCACTTCGCAGCCCGCCGCCAGGCCTTCCAGCGCGACGATGCCAAACGACTCGTAGCCCAGCGACGGCGCCACCAGGCATCGATGCCGGCCCAGCAGCGCCGCCACGCCGGCGGCGCACTGGCAGCCGGTAAAGTGCACCGCGGCCGCGCAACCAAGTCCGTCGGCCAGCCGTGCCAGGGCTTCGCGCTCGGGCCCGTCGCCAACAATCGTGAGGCGCGCATGCGGCTCGCGCGCGTGCAGGCGCGCGAAGCTGCGCACCAGCAGGTCCACGCCTTTTTCGGACACCAGCCGCCCGACGAAGATGAAGCTTCCCGGCGGCCGCGCGTCGGCGGGCGGCGCCGCCGCGAACAGTTCGTCGCGATAGCCGTTGTGGATCACCAGTGGCTGGCCTGGCAGCCAGCCGGCCAGGTAGTGGCTGACGCAGATGCCGTCGTAGAAGCGCGACAGCCAGCGCTTGATCGGACCGGTCCAGGTGCCGCGCTTGTGGCCATGGACCACGTAGGGGCCGTGGTGCGTCAGCACGATGCGACGGCGCAGCGCGCTGGCCAGCATCACGTCGTAAAAAGTCAGGCCGACGAACAGCACGCGCCGGTGGCGCAGCATGGCGCGCGCCAGCTGCAGCTTGCCGCGGACCCGGGTCACGGTGAACGGGAAGGTCGTGGCGTCGCCCGGCGCGGCCGGCGTGCGCGTGGCCACTTCGACCGGATAGCCCAGCTCCGTCAGCCCGCTCGCCAACTCCTCGGCAAAGCGCTCCATGCCGCCGATCAACGGATGGAAGGGGGCGCTGTAGATCAGGATGCTGGGCAGCGGCGCAGGGGTCTCGCGCAGCTGCGAGGGATGCATCATCGCGTCATGGCTCCGGTCGCACCGCGTGCAAGCAGATCTGTGCACACGGCGTCCTGCCTGCAGCATGCGCCAGCACCGGGTGCCGCTCCGTGCGCTGGCGCACCTGTGTGGAGCGTGATGGCGGCCGCGGCAAGTAGCGGAGCCTCTCGCCCGGCTTCTGTGGCGCGGCGCACCGATACACGGCACGGCTTCGCGCGAGCATCGCCGCAATGTCCGCCGTCCCGGAAACGCTCCGTATGATCATTCAGCACACCCACCGCACCTCCGGCCCTTCGTTTTCGCTGTCCAACCGCGTGCGTCGGCAGCTATGGAACTGGGTATGGCTGTGGCTGTTCCGCCCCAGCCTGCGCCCGATGCATGCCTGGCGCGCCGCACTGCTGCGGCTGTTCGGCGCCCGCCTCGGCCGCGATGCGCGGGTCTACCCCGCGGCACGGATCTGGGCGCCGTGGAACCTGGTGATGGGCGAGCACACCGCCGTCGCCGACGGCGTGACCCTCTACAACATCAGTCCGATCACGCTCGGCGACTACGCCATCGTGTCACAAGGCTCGCACCTGTGCACGGGCTCGCACGATTACAACAGCGAAACCTTCCAGCTGATTGCGTCGCCGATCACGCTGGAACGCCATGTGTGGGTGTGCGCCGAAGCGTTCATCTCGCCAGGCGTGACCTTGCCCGAAGGCGCGGTGATTGCGCCGCGCACGGTGGTCACCAAACCGCTGCACGAGGCGTGGACGGTGTATGGCGGAACGCCCGCGCGGCCCATCGGCCAGCGCCGTCCGCAGCCATGAGCCAGGCGTCGGACAACATGCCCGCGTCGCATTCGACCAGTGCGCGCCAGGCCACCCAAGGCGCCCATGGCAGTGTGCGAGAACGCACCGATTCACGCTACCCGCCGCCCTAGGCTGGGAGCATCAGGGGCCTGCCGTCCCGGCGCGGGCCCAGCCAAATACGCAGGAGCAATGTCGTGGAAACCAGTCAATGCCGCACCGCTTGCCCTACCGATCGCACCCGCCGCTCGCGCCGGCGCTCGCTGCCAGCCCTGTGCGCGCTCGGCGCCGTCCTGCTGCTGGGCGGCTGCGCCGCGTCGCCGGGGATGCACTTCAGCCCGACCGCGAACGTCGACGCCGTCGGGCCGGACGCCAAGCCGGACATCACCCCCATCACCATGGACCTGGTGCGCGACCTGCGCGCCAAGAGCAAGCCCACCAATGACCGCGTCGAAGAACTGTTCGCCACGCCCAAGCCCTATGTGATCGGCCCCGGCGACATCATCTCGGTGGTGGTGTGGGACCACCCGGAACTGGTGTTCCCGACGCAGACCTACAGCATCGGCGCGGGCTTCGAGGTCCCCGCGTCCACCGGCGGCTCCAACATGCCCGGTTATGTGGTCAGCCCCAATGGCGACATCCAGTTCCCGTATGCCGGCGTGATGAAGGTCTCCGGCAAGACCGCCAACCAGGTGCGCGACGAAATGGCGCGCGTGCTCTCGCGCGTGGTGCGCAATCCGCAGATGACGGTGCGCGTGCTGGGCTTCCGCAGCCAGCGCGTCTATGTCGACGGCGAAGTGCGCACGCCCGGCATGCTCGCCATCGACGACGCCCCGATGACGCTGGTCGAGGCGCTCAACCGCGCCGGCGGCGTGCTCAACAACACCGGCGACAACAGCCGCGTGCGCGTGACCCGCGGCGAGCGCAGCTGGTACGTGAACATCCCCGCGCTGCTGGCCAGAGGCGTCGACCCGTCACGCATCCTGCTGCGCTCGGGCGACATCGTGCGCGTCGAGCAGCGCGAAGACAGCAAGGTCTTCGTCACCGGGGAAGTGGTCAGGCCGACCTCGCTGCTGATGCGCAACGGGCGCATGACGCTGAACGAGGCGCTCGGCGACGCCGGCGGCGTGAACCCCAACTCCGCCAACGCCGAGCAGATCTACGTGATCCGCAAGACCGCCAGCGATGCGCCGAAGGTGTTCCACCTCGACGGCACCTCGCCAGTGGCGCTGGCGATTGCCGAAGGCTTCGAGCTGGAGCCCAAGGACGTGGTCTACGTGGATGCCCGCGAAGTGGTGCGGTGGAGCCGCGTCATGACCCTGGTGGTGAGCCCGCTGGTGGGCGTCAACAGTCTCGCTACCCGACCTTGAGCCATGCTGCCGGCGCCGACCCTGATTTCCGATGAAGCCGCGATGATTCGCTCGATCCTGGTGGTGTGCCTGGGCAACCGCTGCCGCAGTCCGATGGCCGCCGACCTGCTGCGCCAGGCCTTGCCCGACTGCCGCATCGGTTCCGCGGGGCTGGCGCCGCCGGTCGGCGCCGGCGCCGATCCGCGCGTGATCCGGCTGCTGGCCAAGGACGGGCTGGACCTGGCCGCGCACCGCGCGCGCGAACTCGATGACGACATGGTCGACGACGCGGACCTGGTGCTGGTGATGGACAGCGAGCAGCGCGAATGGCTGGAGCAGCGCTACCCGCGCGCGCGCGGCAAGACCTTCCGCCTGTGCGAGGCCGCGCAGGCGGATATTCCCGATCCCTACGGCGGCTCGCAGGCGATGTTCCTGATCGTGCTGGGGTTGATCCGCGAGGGCGTGCAGGCATGGGCGGCACAGATTCAATCCGAAGCACAGGCAACCCGCTACGGGGAGGCAACATGAGCAACATCAAGAACCTGCGTGACTACGAGGCCCAGGCTCCCGAAGGCGACGAGCAGTCGTCGGACCTGACTTCGTATGTCGACGTGCTGATCCGTTACCGCTGGACCTTCCTCGCGGTCGCCGCGGCGGTGATGGCCGTGGGCCTGCTGTTCGCGTTGCTGTCCAAGCCGGTCTACCGCGCCGACATCCTGGTGCAGGTAGAGGACCAGAACGCCGGCAACGTCAACAATACCAACAAGCCCACCGCCACGGTGTCGCCGGTATACGACGCCAGGCCCGCCCCTTCCACCGAGATCGAGCTGCTGCGCTCGCGCATGGTGGTGGGCAAGGCGGTCGACGCGCTGCAACTGGACATATCCGCGTCGCCGTACTATTTCCCGGTGATCGGCGGGGCCGTGGCCGGCTTTAACCGCGAGCTGTCGCAGCCGGGGCTGTTCGGCCGGGGCGGCTATGCGTGGGGCAGCGAAGCGATCACGGTATCGCGCCTGGAGGTGCCGCCCGCGATGGAGCGCCGGCTGATCACGGTGACCGCGCAGGGCAATGACAAGTACCGGCTGGCCTTCGCCAGCGACGATGTCGTGGCCGAAGGCCGCGTCGGCGTGCCGTTGACGGTGGCGACCCGCAGCGGCAAGGTCACGATCGAGCTGAGCCAGCTCGAAGGCCGCCCCGGCGCGGTGTTCCATGTCTCGCGCGTGCCGCGCGCGGTGGCCATTGCCGACCTGCAGAGCCAGCTGATGATCACCGAGCGCGGCAAGCAGAGCGGCGTGATCGGCGTGGCGCTGGAGGGCACTTCGGCAGAAAAGACCGCCGCCATCCTGAACGAGATCGGCAACGAGTATGTCGAGCAGAACCTGCGCCGCAAGGCCGCCGAGGCCGAGAAGTCGCTGGCCTTCCTGGAAGCGCAGCTGCCGCAGCTCAAGCAGCAGCTGGAAAGCGCCGAGTCGCGCTACAACGCCATGCGCAACCAGCGCGGCACCATCGACCTGAACGAAGAATCCCGGCTGGTGCTGGCGCAGTCCGTGGCTGCCCAGACCAAGCTGGCGGACCTGCGCCAGCGGCGCCAGGAACTGATTGCGCGCTTCACGCCCAACCATCCGGCAATCGAGATCATGGACAAGCAGATCGCCGACGTGAACGCCGAGATCGGCACCGTCGGCGGCAAGATCCAGCGCCTGCCGGATATCGAGCAGAACGTGCTGCGGCTGATGCGCGACGTCCGGGTCAGCACCGAGATGTACCAGTCGCTGCTGAACGACGTGCAGCAGCTCAGGCTGGTCAAGGCCAGCAAGATCGGCACGGCGCGCCTGGTGGACCCGGCCGAGGTGCCGATCCGCCCGGTCAAGCCCAACCGCAAGCTGATCGCCGCGGCCTCGGTGTTGCTGGGCCTGCTGGCCGGCACGGCGGTGGTGGTGCTGCGCCGGCTGTTCGATGGCGGCGTCGCCGACGCGGACGAGATCGAGCGCGAGACCGGCATGACGGTGTACGCGACGGTGCCCTACAGCGCGGAGCAGTCGCGCCTGCGCGGCGGGCGCGATATCGACAAGCTGCTCGCCCGGCGCATGCCGGACGACCCGGCGGTGGAAAGCCTGCGCAGCTTCCGCACCTCGCTGCAGTTCGCGCTGCTCAACAGCGACAGCAACAACGTGGTGGTGATCACCGGGCCGGCGCCCGAAGTCGGCAAGTCCTTCATCTCGGCCAACTTCGCCACGGTGCTGGCCACCGCCGGCCGTCGCGTGGTGCTGGTCGACGCCGACCTGCGCCGCGGCGGGCTCAACCACCATTTCGGCAAGCCGCGCGTGCCGGGACTGACCGAGCTGCTGACCGGCACGCCGCTGGAGCAGGTGCTGCAGCGCGACGTGGTGCCGGGACTCGACTTCATCGCCACCGGCTCGGAACCGCCGCTGGCTGCCGACCTGCTGCAGACGCGCGGCATGGATACGCTGCTGGCCACGCTCAGGAACCGCTACGACGTGGTGCTGCTCGACACGCCGCCGGTGCTGGCAACGTCCGACGCCGGCGTGCTGGCGACCAAGGCGGGGGCGGTGTTCCTGGTGGCACGGGCCGATGCCAGTACCGCATCAGAACTCAAGGCCACGCGGCGCGCGATCGTGCAGGCGGGGAGTGATATCAAGGGGGTGATATTCAATGGCCTGAAGGTGGAGGGGCGGTGGTATCGGGCGCATTATCACTTTGGGAAGTATCGGTATATGAATCAGTATGGGGGGGCTAGTTCTAAGAGGGCATGAGGTTGTTGTTGTTGTTGGGGCCTGTTGGGCTGGTCGCTGTTGGTGACATGCTGTCGGCTGTTGAACCGCGTGGTTCCGCCCTGCTGGGCGGGTCACTTTTTGGCCGAGCGCCAAAAAGTAACCAAAAAGCGCGTTTACTGCCCTGCGGGCGGCATGTCTTATCGTAGTGTGCCTGGGGGTTTTCGTACGGGGCTGTGTTTCCTCGCATAGCGGGACTGCCTGCCGCGGGGGGCACCACCGTGGGTGGGGCGTTGGAATGATGGTTGAACGAGCCCAGAGCGCGGAGTGGTCCCTGCTGCTGGCCTTGTCGTAGGAACGCCTTCGGCTGCGCTGCGCGCCGGCCCTATCGCAGAGCTTGGGCACCGGCACTGGACGCGTCGCTGCGCTCGCTCGGCGCTGCAGGGACCACGCCCGTCGGATTCTGAATTCCGTCAGCCACGTGCAACCGGCGTAATCCTTCTGCAGGCGTCCCGGGTTGATGTTGGCGGCTGGCCTGCACACAGCACGGGAATCGGAATCACGTGCGCGCACCGCATGGGCCAAGCGAGCGCAGCGATGCGTCCAGTGCCAGGGCCCACGCCGCGCGATAGGGCCGGCGCGAAGCGCAGCCGTAGGCGTTCCTACGGGAAGGCCCGCAGCAGGGACCACCCACCGCTCTGGGCTCGTTCAACCAACACTTCAACGCCCCTGTCACCGTGGTGCACCCCTGCGGCAGGCAGTCCAGCTATGCGAGGAAGCCCAGCCCCGTACGAAAGCCCCCGGGCACACTACGATAAGACATGCCGCCCGCAGGGCAGTAAACGCGCTTTTTGGTTACTTTTTGGCGCTCGGCCAAAAAGTGACCCGCCCAGCAGGGCGGAACCAGGCGGCCCAAAAGCCGACAGCATGTCACCAACAGCGCCCAACCAAAAACCCCCTCAACACACCTTAACCCCCCGCAACAACCCCTCCCCCACCGCCTCCATCGCCCCCAATCTCGCCACCACATGCTTGACCACCTGGTCACAAAAAACCTGCCTCCCCCCCGCCAGAAACAACGCATGGTCCATACACGCATGCCGATGCACGGTGATATGCGTGAACGCCGCCAGCGCTTCCAGATCCCTGCCAAAGCGCAGCTGAGCCTCATCGAGCCCCATGTCCTCGGACCCGTACAGCATGTCCGTCCGCACCCCGCGCTCATTCAGGCTCCGCATCGCGGCCCGTGCGTAAGCCGTGGCTGACGCCAGGTCTTCGCCACCGCGCAGCCGCGTCAAGCGGAACGCCACGCGTTCGGTGGCGTGCCGGTATGCATGGCGCGCCATGGCCGCGGCGAGCGGGGCGATCCGCACCTGCCCCTGCAATACCCGCTGCCAGTTGCCGCCGCGGCGCGCGGCCGAGAGCCAGCCTTGCCACGAGCGTGCGCCCTTGCCCGCGCTCCGGTCGTCGGCGCGGTCCCAGCGGAATTTCACCAGGTTGGCGAGCACCAGGCCGTTCACGCCGGGGTTGGCCAGCGCGGCGTGCAGGCTCAGGAACGCGCCCGAGCAAACCCCCGCCAGCACGATGCAACGGAAGCCGCGCGCGCGCATCCAGTCGACCGCGGCGCTTACGTCCGCGCGCGGCCCCGGCGAGTAGATCTTGGAAATGCTCATGCTGCGTGGCGCGCGTGGGCTGTCGCCGAGCGCGGACACGTCCAGCCGCAGCGACACCACGCCCAGTCTTGCCAGCCGTCGCGACAGCGTGACGAACATGCGGCCATCGCCGACATGGTGGTTGCCGCCGGTATTCGGGAAGATCACAGCGACCGGCGCGGGCGCCTCGTCGCGCGGCATGCACAGGATGCCGAACTGGCGCCGCGCGCCGAGCCAGACCGACTCTTCGATCACGCCATCGACCGCCACGCGCAGCGACGCAGCACCGGGCAGGTGCCGGCGCGCCGCCGGCAATGCGGCCGACAGCCCGGCCACTGCGGGTATCGGCGCCAGCCACTGCACCAGCTGCCGCCACGTCTGCGCCGGCACCCCGGCAAACTCGGCCGATTGCATCATGTCGGCGTAGTCGGGAAACGGGGCCGCATCGACCTTCGCGCCGCCATCGGTGTAGTACTGCGCCAGCGCGCCGGCCGCGGAGGCGGAGCCCGGCCAGGGGTCGAGCACCAGCACGCGCGGCGCGGGGCAGTTGGCGCCGCGGTCGAGCCGCAGCGCCTCGAGGTCGCGCACGGTGTCGGCGCTGAAGCGGAAGGCCAGCACGTCGAGCGCGCCGGCCGGCGGCGGTGGCGGCGTCTCGGTCGGCCCAACGCTGTTGAGCCAGTTCAGATGCAGCGCGCGCAGCTCGCGCAGGTAGGTGCGGCCATTGACCACGGGCGCGAGCAGCACCAGCGCGGCAACGCCGCCCTGCCATGCCGGATGCGAGCGCATCGCCTCGGCGGCCTGCACCGCGAGGCTGGCACCGGCGCGCAGCCCGCACAGCACGATGTGCTCCACGCCGGCCAGCGCGCGCAGCTGCGCGGCCGCGGCGACGATGCTCGAGGCGGCGCGGCCGAGGAAATGCGCGGCCTCGCAGGCGCCGGCGGAATCGCCGGTGCAGGGATAATCAAAGCGCAGCACCGGCATGCCGGCCGCGGCGAGATCGTCGGCAAGATGCCGCCATGCCCGGTGCGACCACATTGCCTCGTGGCCCAGCGGGGCGCACAGTACCACCCCGGTCTTTCCTTGTGCCTCGTGCAGCCAGCCGGCACAGCCTTCAAACATAAGCCGCCTCATGTCGCCTCCTGGCGAGCGGATGGTCAGCCGCCGAGCCGCTGGAGCCAGACCCGCCTTTGCACGCAGAAACGGGTACGCCCAGGCGGCGCTGCCCGCTTCCGCGTCCCCCTTATTCTTTTTTCTCTTCGCGGTGCAGCGCCTGCCCGATCCGGCGCGAAATCGGTGCCGTCGCCGGCATGCCAAGGTAAGGATTCACGCTGTTGAACTCGGCCCGGTTGCTGCGCTTGGCAATCACACAGTTGAGGATGCCGCCCAGCAGGCGCGCATCGGCCCGTTGCAGACGCTTGAGCGTTTCATCGACCTGGCCGGGCAGCGTCGTATCGGCACGCAGCACCACCAGGGTCGAACCGGCCAGGTTCGCGACCAGGCTGGCGTCGGCCACCGCAAGCACCGGTGGCGTGTCGATCAGCACCAGGTCGAAGCGGGCCGCGCACTGGCGCAGCGCTTCGGCCATGCCCGGGCGCATCAGCAGTTCGGAAGGATTCGGCGGCGGCAAACCCGCCGGCAGGATCGACAGGCCGTTGACCACCGTCGGCCGCACCGCGGCGGACAGCGGCACATGCCCGGTCAGCAGTTCGGCCAGCCCGGATTCGGCGGGCTGATCGAACCAGCTCGCCACGCGGCCGCGGCGCAGGTCGGCATCGATCAGCAGCACGCGCTGGCCGGCTTCTGCGAACAGCACGGCCAGGTTGACCGATGCAAAGGTCTTGCCCGCGCCAGGGGCCGGGCTGGTAACGGCGATGACATGGTCGGGCGCGCTGCGCAGCGCGAAATGCACCGCGGCGCGGATATTGCGCAGCCCTTCCACCGCCAGCGAGTGCGGCGCGTTGCGCGCCAGCAGGAACTGGTCGTGCAGGCCCAGCCGCAGCATCCGCTCGGCGCTGTCGTCATCCTCCAGGTCTGACACGTCGATCACCGCGCTCGACGGCCGCGGCCGCTCCAGGCGCGCCGACGGCGGTGCGGCGTAGCCCGCGGCCACGCCCAGCAAAGCCTTGGCCGACACCATGCGCTCGAGCGCGGCCTGTTCGCGGCTGAAGGCAATGTCGCCCAGCATGGTGATGCCGAGCTTGTCCTCGGCGTCATTGGCGCTGGCCACGGTGGGCCGCACGCGCTGGCGCAGCGTCAGCGCCCCGACCGCCAGCAGCATGCCCAGCACGCCGCCGCCCGCGGCCGGCGTCCATGGCCCCAGCCCGACCGGCACGGTGGGCGTGAGCGCATTGTCGACGATGCGCACCTGCCCGGTGCGGTCGAGCTGCGCCAGCGACAGCTGCTCGACCTTGTTGCGCAGCGTCATGTACATGTCCTCGGCCACCTTGACGTCGCGCGTCAGCGCCACGGATTCACGCTCGGACGCCGACAGGTTCTGCATGCGCGCGTCCATCTCCTGGCGCTCGCGCGTGAGCTGCTGGATCTGGCTGTCGACGGTGCGGACCTCGTTGGCTTCGGTGGTGAAGCGCTGCAGCAGCTTGGTGCGCTCCAGCCGCAGCAGCGCGATCTGGCGCTGGTACTCCATGCTGCCGTTCAGGTAGGACTGCACGTCCTGGCTCGGCGCCAGCGAGCCCGAGCGCGAGCGGTAGCGTGTCAGCGCGCTCTCGGCGCGCTCGAGCTCGGCCTTCACGCGCGGCAGTTCGCCCGACAGGAAGGCCAGCGTCGCCGCGGTGTCGTCCTGGCGCTGCTCGGCCTGGCCCTTGATATAGGAATCGGCAATGCCGTTGACCAGCGCGGCCGCGGTGGCCGGGTCGCGGTTCTGCCAGCTGATGCGCAGCGTGGTGGCTTCGCTCGATTCGCTGTCGACGCGCAGTTCGCGCGTGACGGCATCGACTGTCAGCGTCAGGTCGCGCCGCGTGACCAGGAAGCGCGTGCCCGGGCGCGCCTCGATCCGCCCCACCAGCATCGAGATGCCACCGGCCTCGGCCACCTGGCCGGCGCGGCCCTCGACCTGCACCTCCGGCCCGCTCAGCCGGAAGCCGTTGTCGGGCAGGATCTCCAGGGTCAGGGGCACGTTGAGCAGGCGTGCCGGCACGTTCAGGCGCTCCACCGCCACCCGCTCGCCGCCCCACGCATAGCCCAGCTCCGCCGGCCACGGCCCGCGCAGCTTGCCGGGCTCGGCGAAATGGTTGACCAGGCTGCCCAGCAGCGGCGCGCGCAGCGGCTGGATCTCGATGTCCAGGTGCAGGCGCTCGACCACCGGGCCGACCACGGCGCGGCTCTTCAGCATGCCCAGGTCGAGCTGCGGCGTGGCCGTGCGGCCGGCGGCGTCGCGGGTCTGCAGCTGCACCAGCGACTTGGCGCGATACAGGTCAGGGGTGGAGAGCCACGCCAGCCAGGCAAGGGCCGCGCCGGTCAGCCCGGCGGCAAGGATCCAGCCTGCGTGGTCCAGCAGCACGCGTGCGTTGGCGCCGCTGCGCGGCGACACCTGGTCGGGTACCGGTACGGCTCCGGCAAATGACATTCTGCTCACGACATCTCTCCCGCCACACGCTGCCTCACGCCAATCACGCAGCAACCGGTGCGTGCCCGCGCGCCTGCCGGCGCCCGGGCGCATGCACTGGCCGCCGACCCCTTACTTGCGCCCGTAGTTGTCTTCGAACCTCACGATGTCGTCCTCGCCCAGGTAGGCGCCCGACTGCACCTCGATGATCTCCAGCGGCGTCTTGCCCGGGTTCTCGAGCCGGTGCAGCGTGCCGATGGGGATATAGGTCGACTGGTTTTCCGAAAGAATGCTGATGTTGTCGCCGCAGGTCACGCGCGCGGTGCCGCGCACCACCACCCAGTGCTCGGCGCGGTGGTAGTGCATCTGCAGCGACAGGCTGGCGCCGGGCTCGACCACGATGCGCTTGACCTGGAAGCGGTCGCCGCGGTCGATCGAGTCATAGCAGCCCCACGGCCGGCGCACCTTGCGATGGTTCACCACTTCATTGCCATGCTCGGAACGGATACGCTGGACGATGTTCTTCACGTCCTGCACGTGGGCCTTGTCCACCACCAGCACCGCGTCGGCGGTTTCGACCACCACCACGTCCTGCACCCCGACGCACGCGATCAGGCGGCCTTCGGAATGCGCCAGGCAAGAGCTCGCGCCATCGAACAGCACGCGTCCGCGCCCGGCATTGCCGCTGGCGTCCTTGGGCGCGATATCCCAGATCGCCGCCCATGAGCCGACGTCGGACCAGCCGGCGTCCAGCGGCACCAGCATGCCGGCGATATCCGGCAGGGTCTCGAGCTTCTCCATCACGGCGTAGTCGATCGAGTCGGACGGGCACGCGTGGAACGCTTCCTTGCCCAGGCACAGCACCTCGCCGGCGCAGGCGGCGTGTTCGCTTGCCGCGTAGGCGGCGCGGCATTGACGCGCCATCTCGGGCTGCAGCTCGGCCACCGCGCGCAGCCACACCGAGGCGCGCACCACGAAGATGCCGCTGTTCCACCAGAACTCGCCGGACTCGACATAGTGCTTGGCCAGCTCCAGATGCGGCTTCTCGACGAAGCGGTCCAGCATGAAGGCGCCCTGGTCGGCGCCGCCGGCCGCGCGGATGTAGCCGAAGCCGGTCTCGGGCGCCACCGGCTTCACGCCGAGCGTGACGATGGCACCGTGGTCGGCATGCTGGATCGCCGTGGCGATGGCCTCGCGGAACGACGCGACGTCGGCCACGCTATGGTCGGCCGGCGTCACTACCAGCACCGCATCGCCACCCTCGCCGGCAGCCGCCAGCGCATGCAGCGCGGCCACCGTCAGCGCCGGCGCGGTATTGCGCCCGCACGGCTCGGACAGCACGCGCGCCGGCTTGCCGGCGCGCTTCATCATGTCGGTGATCATGAAGCGGTGCTCTTCGCCGCAGACGACGATCTGCGCCGCTTCCATGCCGTCGGGACGGCCCGCGAGCGCGGCCACGCCGGCGAGGCGGTTGGCCGTGGCTTCCAGCAGCGTGTCTTCGGCGATCAGGTTCAGCAGCTGCTTGGGGAACTGCTCGCGCGACAGCGGCCACAGGCGCGTACCGGCGCCGCCGGCGAGGATCACGGGCTGCACCACCGGCAACGCGGCACAATGCGCCGCCCTGTCGCCCAGCCCTTGCAGCGCTGCATGGATTTCGCCGTTGACCGGCGGCGGCGTCTGGTTCTCTTCCCGGGTCCGAATTCGCATCATGCCTCCTGGCGTGTCGGCTGTTCCAAGTTTCCCGCGCGTTGCGCCCGGCCCTGCGCAACCACCGCGGCGGTCTCGCAGAAACGGGTACGCCCGGCAGCGGTCCCTGACCGCCATGACGGGGATGCCAGCCAGTCTAGGCAGGCGCCCTGGCGCAATCTGTTCGATTCCGCACACGCTACTTGCGCCGCCGCGGCAGGCCGCGCACAGGCGTGCCGCACTAGCTTGCGATCGCGCGCACTCTGTTGGAGAACGCACCGATAGCCACGGCCGCCGGCGTTGCAATACAGTGGGCCGTGCAGGCGCAGCGCCTGCGATCGCGGCCCGGCGGCATGCGTGCACTGCGGAGGAACGACATGGAGCGGGCGGTGGCAACGACGGCGACGATCGCGCCAATGGCAACGAGCACGGCAACCACGGCCACCGACCGCGGCGGCTACCACTACACGCGCCAGTCGCCGTGCCGCGTGGCCAGGCCGGTGCAGCGACGGCTGCACGATGAAGCCTCGGTCTGGCAGGAGAGCAATTGCTACATGGACCTGTGGATCGAGCTGCTGTACGGCTGGGGGCTCGACCCGCGCGCGGCGCTGGCGTTCACCGTGGCGCAGGACTACGAGGGCGACCATTTCACCTTCTTCAAGTACCCGCCGGCGGACATCGAGCTGCTGTACGGCACGGTGGTGCAGGAGATGGCGGTCTACGACACGCTCCAGGCCCACCTGGTCGAACAGGTCGGGCGCGGCCATGCGGTGCTGGTCGAGATGGACAGCTACTACCTGCCCGACACGCGCGCCACCGCCTACCGCCAGGCGCACGTGAAGACCACCGTTGCCATCGACCGGATCGACCCCGCGGCGCAGCGGCTGTGCTACTACCACAGCCTCGGCTACCACACCGCCGCCGGCGACGACTATCGCGGCCTGCTGCGGCTGACGCCCGAACTGCGCGACGGCAACATCCTGTTCCCGTACGCCGAATACGCCAAGCGCGTGCGCGCGCCGCTGCGGGGTGCGGCCGCGGCCGATGCCGCCGCGGCACTGATGCGCCAGCACCTGGGCCGCCGTCCCGCGCTGAACCCGGTCACGCGCTGGCGCGCCGACTTCGACCAGCATGTCGCGGTGATCCTGGCGCGCGGCGATGCCTACTTCCAGCACTACGGCTTCAACCTGCCGCGCCAGCTGGGGGCGAACTTCGAGATGCTGCATCACTGCCTCGCTTGGTTCGGCGAGCATGGTTACGATGTGCCTGCGCGCGTCGCACGGGCGGCCAACGGCATCGCCGCGGAAAGCAAGGTGCTGCAGTTCCGCCTGGCCCGGGCCACCGCGCGCGGCCGTCCGGACCGCTGCAGCGAGTGCCTGGACACCATGGAGTCCGCTTATGAAACGGTCATCGCCGGCCTGCTGTCGTCGTTCGGCGCCACCGATCCCGCACAGCCGGCCCGTGCCTGACGCCAACGGCAAGCACCGCTGGCGCACGGCCGCTGCCGGGCCGCGCGCCCGTGGCGCTTCAGGCGTGTGCCAGCGCAGGCAGCAGGCGGTCGTACTCGCGCTTGACCAGCTTGTAGCATTCGCAGGAATGCTTCTCGAGCCCGCAATGATCGAGGATGGTGATATGGCCGCGGCTGTGGTGGATCAGCCCCAGGTTTTCCAGCTTGCCGGCCGCTTCGGTAACGCCTTCGCGGCGCACGCCCAGCATGTTGGCGATGACCTGCTGGGTGATGACCAGCTCGTTGGAGTTCATGCGGTCGCGCGCCAGCAGCAGCCAGCGGCACAGTTGCTTGTTCAGCGAATGGTGGCGGTTGCATGCCGCGGTCTGCGCGATCTGCGTCAGCACCGCCTGCACATACAGCAGCGTGACGCGCTGCAGGGTCGGCAGATAGGACAGCTCGGCGCGCAGCGCGCGTGCGGGAATGCGGTAGGCGAAGCCCGGGCTGCGCACTTCGACGCGGCTGGGCATGGTATCGCCGCCCGTCACCACCGGAATGCCGACCAGGCCTTCATTGCCCACCGCGGCGAACTCGACCGTGGCGCCGTCCTCGAGCAGCGACAGCAGCGACACCACCGAGGTGGTCGGGAAATACACATGCACGATGCGCTGGCTGGTGTCAGTCAGCAGTTCGCCGGCACGCAGCCGGACCAGTTCAAAGTGGCGCGACAGCGTTTCCCATTCCTGCCGCGGCAGGGCATTGAGCAGATGATTGACATGCAGGTCCGACCGTTGCGTGATCATGCTGATTCTCCCCGTTGACCCGGGACCGGCACTGGGCCGCCGCTCGCGCACTGGCTGCGTGGTGCAAAGCCCGGCTGTACCGCTCCACCCGTGACTGATGCTTACCGACTTGTTGACACCGCATATGACTGACTGATGACGGCCCTGATCTGCTTTCCGTCCCGACGCGCAAGCCCTGCGGTGCGCTGTGTGCCTGCCTCGTCGTTTGACTGTATTAAGTGCTATGGCGCACTGAAGCGACAGTAGGCAGACGGTTGGTACTCGTTCATCCTTTGGTTGGTTGGTAGCAGGCCGGCGTGGCGCCCGCGGCTGGCGGCGAATGCAAGTAGCCGGGCGCCGGCATGCCGGCGTCGGCCAGGCAACCACACGCTGCCAGGCTAGTCATGACAACGGAGGAACCGGTCGGCGTTGGGGGCTGGTGGGGCCTGTACGCCCTATGCGGACGGTGCGTCGTAGCTGGCGGGCCGGTCGGCGTTGATGGCGTAGATCTCGCCCGAAGGGATGGCGCCGGCCGCCGTGGCCGCGCCGCTCTCATGCATCAGGCGGATGAGCCTCGTTTCACCGGGGCCAAGGTGGAACCAGTCCTGGTCCGGCAGGTAGACCGCCTGGCTCAGCGGCGTGCCGGTGCTGTCGTGATCGGCATGCAGGGGAGCGAGCACCACGTCGTGGGCGGGCGGCCCGAATCGGTAGGCGTAGGTGAAATCGAAGAACCGTCGAGCATCGCCGCCGCCGCGATCCGGCACGATTCGCACGGATGCAGCGTCAGCACCTGCTGGGCCTGCGCCGCCACCACCTCGCCGTCGCGCAGGCAGCGCAGCGTCAGACGCACCGTGCGCGGCTGCGCGGTTTCATTGATGACATGCACATGCAGGCCGTTCAGGCCCTCGTCGGTCAGCAGCACCTGCAGCGGCTGCCACACCGCGCGCAAGGCATGCCAGGGCGACTTGGGGCGCCGGGTCGCGCGCGCTCATGCCACGCTCGCGCCGAAGTGCGAGGCCAGCGCCGGCACCGTGCCCTGGTAGGCCTGCTCGAGCTGGTCCAGGCAGTCCTGGCAGGGGTCGGACTTGCGGCTGATCACCGCGCGCATCAGCCGGAACTGCATCACCATGGCTTCGGAGGCCATGGTGTAGCAGGCCTCGCCGATGCAATCGGGCAGCGAGTGCCCGTGCAGCACCAGCCAGCGCAGGTAGCGGCCGAGCAGCTCGAAATTGACGCCCAGCTGACGCAGCACACTCGCCGCATAGACCTGGAAGTTGGGCTCGCCGCGCGCCATCAGGTGTTCGAGATGCCCCGGGAACGCCATGCGGAACACGCTGATCGGGTTGTGCTGCGGACGACGCGACAGGTGGTGACGCAGCAGTTCCAGCGAGGTCCGCATCAGCGCGGCATCGGTCAGCGCGGCAAAGCGCCGCCGCGCCACCGACGCATGCGGAAACGCCGCCACCTCGCCATAGCCCACGGTCGCCGGGCGGAAGATGGCGGCATAGTCCTCGCCGCTGGCGGTGTGGTAGCCGTCGCCATGGAAGTAGCCGACGGCGGCCGCCTCGGGCACCAGCACGTCGATGCCGATGCACGAGCGCATATGCTGGCGGCGGTAGGTGCCGGCCGGCTGCGGCAACTGGTAGCTGTCGACTTCGAGCAGCACCACGTTGCCGCGCGCGGTCTGGGTGGCCACATGCGCCTCGAGCCGGTCATACATCGACAGCTCGTGCGTGACGATGCCGTACAGGCGCTCGAGGTCGTTGGCGGGGAAGGCCGATAGTGTGAACTGGTCGCCCTCGAAATCCTGCGCCACGGTGAACGGCAGCGCGGCAATGGGTTCCAGGTCCCAGCCCTGCAGCAGCTCGACCCACAGGTCGATCTGCTGGTTCGCATGGGACCAGACCGGATTGCCGCCATGCCAGGTGGAGCGGCCTGCGCGAACCCTGGCCCTGCCGTCGCCGTACATTTACCCCCCCCACAGCGTGTCGCGGACGGTTTGGGGCCAGCGTGCCGGATCCAGCCCGTGGTGGCGCAGCAGCGCCAGCGCCATGCGCTCGACGCCGATGCCGACACAGCCCGTGTGCGCAGTGGCGCCGTCCGCGCTGCGCAGGTCCCACATATGGCCGAAGTGGTCCATGTGGTAGTTGAAGCTCATGCACGCCGAGGGCGGCGCGCCGTCGTTGATGGGGATCAGCAGCTCGAACTTGAGCCTGAGCTCGCGCTGGCTTTCGGCGACGAGCTTGCCGCCGCGCCCGAAGAACGGATCGCTGGCGACGTCGATCTCCACCGGCAGCTGCAGCGCCGTGGCCAGCTCGGGCACGCGCTCGAGCCATTGCTCGCGGAACGCGGCGATGCGCTGCGGGGTTCCCAGGCAGACATATTCGCGCTGACGGAACAGCTGCATGCGCGTCGGCTCGAGCGAGGACTCATGGCGGAAGCAGTACGACATTACGTCGACCACCTTGCCGTCCTCGGGCAGCAGGCCGCGCCGCGCGATCACCGGGTAGACCGGATAGCACGCCGCCGGGGTCAGCACCACGCCGGTCGGCTGCTGCTGGTCGGTCCAGTCGTCCTTGTCCTCCAGACGCGCCAGCAGGCGGCGGTGGCCCTTGTCGTCGCCGCAGAAGCTGTGGACAGTGCCCGCCAGCTGCGGAAAGCTCTTCATGTAGCCGCTGGTTTCGAAATCCGCCTGGCCCATGGCCGGCGGGAAGTGCAGCGTTTCCGCGCCAAGGCCTTGGCCCAGGTGCGTCATGACGTTGTTCATGCCTTCGCAGATCGATTCGAAGGTGGTGTTGCGGCCATACAGACCGGGCACGCCGGTCGGGATCATCAGGCCCTCGGCCACCAGCTGCTCGAGGAACGTGGGGCCCGATGCGTGCGGCACCGGCTTGCCGTGCCGCGTGGCGGGGCCGGGCTCGGCCGCGGCGCCACCCTGGGCGGTGCCGTCGGTCAGGGTATGGAGGTCCATGCGATCTCCCTCAGGAACGATCGGCCAGCAACAGATTGGCCGTGTTGGTCAGGATGCGATCGTTGTTGATCATCAGCGGCGCCGACCACAGATCGCGCAAGTGGCGGCCCAGGCGTGCCACCCTGGCCACGGCGATCATGCCGCCTCCTGCTGCTGCCGGATCTGCTCGACCGCGGCGGCCAGGGAATCGATGCTGCGGAACAGCTGGCGCGTCAGCATCTGGTCCGGGATCTCGATGTCGAAAGCGTTCTCGAGCGCGAGCATCACGTGCACGGTGGCCAGCGACGACAGGCCGGCGGCATACAGGTCATCGCTGTCTGCCAGGTCGGCGAGCGGCACATCGAGCCGGGCAACTTCGCCCAGGATGCTGCGGATGGTTGCTTTCATGGAACACCTCCGGTTTTTATGAGTGCGGCCTATTGCACGCTTAACCGGCTGCGGCTTCGGTACGTTTGCGCACCAATCCGTGCGCCCCCCGGGTACCGCCGCAGCTGCCCCCTCAATACGCACTGGCGCCGGTCCAGCCGTGCAGCGCGGTGCGCAGGATGATCTGCAGGTCGAGCTGGAACGACCAGTGCTGGATGTAGTAGATGTCGAACTCGATACGCCGGCGCATCTTCTCGACGGTATCGGTCTGGCCGCGCAAGCCGTTGATCTGGGCCCAGCCGGTGATGCCAGGCTTGACCCGGTGCCGCAGCATGTAGCGGTCGATCAGCTCCTTGTAGAGCTCGTTGTGCTCCATCGCATGGGGGCGCGGGCCCACCACCGACATCTCGCCGCGCAGCACATTGAAGAACTGCGGCAGCTCGTCCAGGCTGGTGCGGCGCAGGAAGGCACCGATCCGCGTCACGCGCGCATCGCCGCGTACCGCCTGCGTCACGCCCACGTCGGCGTGCTGGCGCATGGTGCGGAACTTGAAGACGTCGAACGGGCGCCCGTCCATGCCCAGCCGCCGCTGTCGGAACAGCACCGGCCCGGGCGACGACAGCTTCACCAGCGCCGCCACCACCAGCAGCAGCGGCGCCAGTCCGATCAGCGCGGCCAGCGCGAAGGCGCGGTCGAAGCTGGCCTTGAGCAGGCCGGTGATGCCCGACACCGGCGGGCTGTTGAGGTCGATCACGGGCAGGCCCAGGAACTCGCTGAAGCGATGGCCGAGCAGCTCCACCGACATCACGTCGGGGATCCAGCGGATGTCGATCAACTCGTTGCGGAACTGCCGCACCACGTCGTACAGGTCGCGGCACGCCACCATCGGCAGCGTCAGCCAGATCTCCCTGACCGCCTGGCTGCGCACGAACAGGTTGACCTCTTCCATGGTGCGCAGCGAGACCACGCCGTCGGGCACCGCGATCGGCTCTTCATGGTAGATGCCGACCACGCGATAGCCCGCGGCGCGGATCTGGTCCACGCGCAGGTACATCTCGCGCCCCAGCGGCCCGTAGCCGAAGATCACCACGCGCTTGGCGTTGATGCCCTGCTCGCGCACATTGCCCAGCATGCGGAACATGACGGCGCGCACCCCTGCCAGCGCCAGCAGGCTGGAACCGAACCAGCCCAGCGACCAGACCCGCGACACCGCGGCGATCTGGTGCATCAGGAACGCCGTCATCAGCCCGACGATAAACACCGTGGCCCACGCGGCCAGCAGGCGCAGCACCAGGGCCGCACGGCTGCGGCCGCGCCACGATTCGTAGATGCCGAAGGCGGGAAACACCGCCAGCACCCCGATCGAACACAGCGCGGCAAGAAAGCCGTGCACCGGCGCGGCGCCGCGGATGCCCTCGGGAAAGTACAGCGCACCGATCATCACCGCGCACACGCCGACCAGCACCGCGTCGGCCAGCCGGTACAACAAGTGCAGCGCCGTGTGGCGCTCTGCCGCAAAGGTCGAACTGGATGCCATGGCTGCCCACCGCGAATGCAATGCTCGATGCAGCGATGGTTGCCGAGCCGCCCGCCAGTGTCTGTTGGCGGGCGCACACAGCCTGTGGCGGGGAAATCAGCGCGCGGCCGCGCTCAGGGAGGGGCCGGCGTGCACCTTGGCGTACCCGGTCGCGCGTCCGTACATGGCCCATTCGCCGCGCTGGAAGGGGCGGTCGCGGCCGGACAGCAGCATGGCAAGCTGCTGGATCAGCCCGTGCGAGGCGCCCACGGTGCCGGTCATCGGCATCACCAGCGCGGTAGCCAGCACCACGCTCGCCAGCACCATCGCCAGCGGACCGTGCGGGGTGGTGCGCCGCAGGATGAACGGCAGGCTCACGCACAGGCCCACGCCCAGGCCGCCCGCCACCTCAGACACCGAGTGCGCATGCAGCGCCAGACGCGACACCCCCACCAGCAACGCCAGGCCCACGCCCGCGGCCGCCGCCAGCCAGCCCAGGCGCCGCCGGGCGGCCGGCACCGCCAGGTAGAGCAGCACCGGCAGCACCGACGCCGCCATCATCGCGTGGCCGGAGAAGCCGGTGAAGTTGAGCGCCGCACTGCCGATGCCCCAGCCCATGAACGCAAGCTTGGACGCCAGCACCAGCAGCGCGGCCGCGGCGAACGCCAGCCCCCAGTGGCGCGCGCTGCCGGGCCCGCCGCGCCAGTACAGCCACAGCGCCAGGAACACGGCGCAAGGCAGCAGGTACGCGGATTCACCGAACAGGGATACGAGATGCCAGTGGCTCATGGGCAGGCGCAAGCGGTAAGCGTCAGGGTCTGGTGGGGCAGGGTACCACCGCCTCGCGCGTGGCGGCATCGACCGCTTGGTCCAGCGCCACCCGCGCGCGCGGCGCGGCCCCGGCCGGCGCCGGTCGGGGTGCAGACAGGTTGAGAGTGCATGACTGCATTGGCCGTCTGGTGGATAGAGAGTCTTTGCGCAATTCGATATGTTCAATCGGGATCGCTGCCCTTGCATCATCGGGGCAGCGTTTTCAAAGCCCGCATGGTCCCCCGGTCGGCGGGCTTCTTTTTTTGCCTGCCGGGAAGGCATGATCGAGATGGCGGCAGCAGCGGCGAGATCAGGCGGACGACACCCATGCGGCCCAAGCAATGCGGCCCATCCGTGCGGCCAACCGATGCGGCCAACCGATGCCACCAACCCAATCCGACCCGCACAAACGCACAGCGGCACCGGGCGCTCGCGCCGGGTGCCGCTGCACAACAGCTGCGCGTGCCTGGAGGTTCAGCTCACCAGTGACGGCGGCACGCGGTGCCGATGCTGCGCGATGATCAGCGCCTTGAGGCTTTCCACACGCAGCAAGGCTTCGCGCTCGCCGGCCGCGCGCGCGGCATCGGCGGCGGCCAGCTCGCAATCGAACTGGCGCCCGTGCAGTTCTCCCCGGTACAGCAGCGGCTCTTCGCTGCCGGCGGCGCCATCCGCGCCGCAACCTTGCTCATGATGGGCGGCGAGCCTGATCTCGAAGCAGCACGCCCACTTTCCCCGGCCCTCGCGCACCGCAAAGCCGCGCACCACGAGGAACTCAAGTCCGGCCTCCATACGACCCCCTTCTTCCCGGGACGGCCAGCCTGCAAATGAGGGCCAGCTTCTGCCTCCGGGCGAATCAAGCATAGGCCATCAGCAATATTGCGCCCTCATCCGGTGGTTGTAGGAGGGGTCGCACAAAGGAGGGAGGGCGCAGGCGCACGCGCCCCGCCCAGCGACAGCGCCATGCGCGGAAAACACTGGCCGCCGGCCCACACCAGCGCGGTGGCCGCGCACACCAGGTCCATCGGCGCGGGCAACGCGAGACAGCCGCTGGCGCCGAGCAGCGCGGCATGCAGGATCAGCGCGGGATCGAGGCGGTCCGACAACACCAGCCAGCGCCGCGGCGCCAGGCGCGCGTGCAGTTGGTCCAGCCATGCGCGCGGATCCCCTTCGAGGCCGCTGCAATCGATCACGGCAATATCCGCAGGATCCGGCGGCAGCTGCGCGCCAGCCTGCGTGGACGTATGGCCGGGATCGGCCTGGAGGTCGTGCGTGGCGGTCTGCGCCGGCGCAGCCGATGACGGGGCGTGCGCCGGGGCCCGCAGCCATTGCGGCGTGCGGCAGTTGATCGGTCTGGGCAGGTCGAGCGCGTGCAGGCGTCGTGCCAGCACCCGGCACATCATTTCATTGCTGGCGATCAGGTAGGTCGGCATTGACTCGATCCGGCGGCAACCCGGGCGGCCATGGCAGCGGCCGCGCGGTCGGAGCCGGGCTGCGGTCGGCCCGGCGGGGAGGGCATCGCACCAGCGCCAACCGCCGGCGTCGGTCTGTGCGGATGTCTTCCCTCAGAAGGTAGCAAGCCGCTGCCACCCCTGCCTCATGCTTTTGGCGGAGCATCACGCTGCAGAAGGATGAGGCGCGCGGGGGCGCGCGCGGCCAGCATCGCCGGCGCGCGCCACCGGCTCAGGCCGCCTGGCCTACCGGCGGCATGCGCGCCGGCGCGGCAGCCGGGTCCGGTCCCGCCCAGTTGAGCGTGGCCCCCCTTTGCAGCGCCACGTAGACCGCTTCGCCCTTGTTGCGCACATGGAGGCGCTGATACAGGGTGCAGGCATGCGTCTTGGCGGTGGCGATCGAGATATTCAGCATGCGGCTGACGGTCTTGATCGGATAGCCGCGCGCCAGCAATGCCAGCACTTCGTACTGGCGCTCGGTGATGTTGAGCAGGTGCGCGCCGGCCGACGGCGTTTCGTACGCGGTGGCGTGCGCGGCGAACTGGCGTTGCGCCACCGGCGCCGCGCTGTCGTGACCGGCATCGTCCACACCGGGGCGCAGCGTCACCACCCGGGCATCGCCGGGAGCCGCCGGCGCGAGGCGTGCCACGGCAGCGTCCGTGCCGGCGTGCCGGCCCGGCAACGGCTGGCTCGACGCCGGGAAGCATTCGCCGCCGGCCAGCACCAGCCGCACCGCCGCATCCAGCGCGTCGGCGCTGCAATGCTTGGGCACGCAGCCGCGCACCGGCTCCGGCAGGCCGGCCTCGGGCAGCGCCGGCATCGCCTGCTCGCTGAGGACCAGCACCCGCTGCGGCCGCAGCCGCTGGCACAGTTCTTCCAGCATGGACCAGCCGCTGGCCTGGTCGGACGGCAGTCCGTAGACCATCAGGTCGGCATCGTTGAGCCACAGATCGGAATCGATGGGCGCCAGCGGATCGATGTCCAGCAGGTCGCCGTCGAGGTGTGCTTGGGCCAGCAGGTGGCGCAGACCCAGGCGCAGGAGGGGGTGAGGCTCGATCAAGAGGATGGTGGCCATGGCCGCTCTCTTATTATTGCGGCAAGCGCGAACCCCGCGAAAATCCGTGCTTGCGTGTCGGACGTGCCCCGCTATCCTGCGGTTGCACCTCCCTACGATCCGCCAGTGCTCCGGGGACGCCCCACAGCCTTCCCGTCTGGCTGCAGGTCATCCTTTCCCTGGAGATACCGGATCGCCCCGGTGTGCGTGTGAAACGCTTCTGTTTCAAGAGCCTTAGATTCGGCTGAAGTCTGATCTAAGTATTTATAACTCCTGAGTTGCAGCATATGAAACGTGCCCCGCGAATGCAAGGTAATGGTGCGCTGCAGCGGGTAATCCCCAACCGGCGCTTTGCGCCACGCCCGCCGGTCTGATGCCGGCTGATTGCAGCATATGGATGAAATCGTGCTGCCGGGCCTGTGCAGCCTGCGTCATCGCGCATAGAATTATCGGCATTGCATTTTGCTATGCATTTCGGGTCGGATGATTTCTGCCTCCGCCCAGGTGCCTTATAAATCAATAAGTTAGCGATACTGCGCAAGCTGTCGATGATTCCTGCCGCCCCCCCTGTCAGCCTGACGCGAAGCGAATTCGCCGCCGTGCGTGCCTATGTCCAGGGCATGCCGGCCGCGATGGTGGTGCCCCGCTATCTCGCCGACGACACGGATGACGATGACCCCGGCGCCGAGTCGGCACTGCGCATCCTGCTGGCCTTGCGCGATCGCATGGTCCAGCTGGCCCATTTGCACGGGCGCGCGGATCTGGCCGAATTGCTGCTGGCCGGCCCCGGGCGCTCGAACCGCGGCATGGATCGTCGGGTGGAGGCGCTCGGCGAACTGGAAAGACTGGGCACGGCGGCTCCGCAGGCCCAGCACAGTGTGGAACTGTGGTTTGCTCCGGCACTGGCGCGGCGTCTGCGCAATGCCAATATTGTGACGCTTAAATCTCTTTTGGATCTGGCCAATCAGCGCGGTACCGCCTGGTGGCGAGGCGTGCCGCGCATTGGCGCGCTCGCCGGCACCACCATCAACCGCTGGCTGGGCGAGCAGCGCACGGTTTTCAAGGGTGCGGATGGCGCGCCGCTGCTGCGCGCACATGTCGGCAACCGGGCGCCGCTGCAAGCGGCGGCGCTGAGTCCGGCGCTGCGCCAGCCGTTGCCGCTCGAGTGGCTGAGCGAGGCGCCGGCGGCTGCCGGCCCCGATGATGCCTGTCCGTACAGCCACGGCGTAACGGTGGTCAAGGCCTGGCTGCGCGATACCACCGACGGCCAGGGAAGCACCTTTGCCGCGTATCGCAAGGAGGCGGAGCGGCTGTTGCTGTGGGCGGCGCTGGAGCGCGGCAAGGGGCTGTCGCAACTGGACCTGGATGACCGCCAGGCCTACCTGGGGTTCCTGGCCAGCCCCGAACCCGCAAGCCGCTGGTGCGGGCCGCGTGCGCCTCGAAACCAGGCCGCTTGGCGGCCGCTGACGGGCCCGCTGCGCGCGGCCAGCCAGCGCCACAGTCTGCGCGTGCTGGCCGCGTTGTTCCGGTGGATGCACGATAACGGCTACCCTTGCGCGGCGCGCTGGCCGGCACAGATCGGGGCCGAAATGGCGACGGCCCCGGACGCAGAGGCGGCTACGCCGTCCGTCCGCGCTCCGCTGCCGGAAGACAGCGTCGCCGCCTTCCTGTCATGGCTGACATCGCAAGCCGAGGCCAGCGATGGCCAGCGCTACCGCGCCGCGCGTGCCGCCATCCTGCTGTTGCGCGAGCAAGGGCTCAGCCTGGATCAGTTGTCATCGGCGACGCTGCAGTCGCTGTCCTTAGCCGGACCCGCAGGCGGCATGGCCATCGAATCATCAACCCTCGGCAATCACGCGCACGCGCCCTGCCCGGGCAGCGGCCTTGCGCCCGCGACACGGACGGCGCTGGCGCGCCACTGGCAGGACCGCAATCTGCAATGGGAGGGACCAGGCATGGCAGACGCATGCCTGATCGGCCCGGCGACGGCACCGCCCACGGGGCGAGCCCGTCGCAAGCGCACGGCACAACCGCTGGGCGGGTATTCGGTGCGCGGCCTGCATGCCTTGCTGTCGGCCATGCTGGAGCGCTATCGCAAGCGCTGTGATCCGGCATTCGCGGCACGTTCGCCACGGGATCTGATGGCCTGAAAACAATGGGGGCAGTGTCGCCACTGCCCCCGCATATTGTCCGCATGTCGGCGCCCGCGTCTCCGCGGCGGCGAACTGGCGGCCCCCCGTTTCAGAGTGTCAGAGCAAGGTCTTGTCGAGTCCGAAGCGAGACTTCAGGGCTTCAACCAGCGCCTCGCGCGCACTGCGGTCGGTCAGTTGCACGTCCAGCATCACGCGTCCGGAATCCCATTCCTTGATCGTGCCGAGCAGCTGGCCACTGTCAGTGCGGATCTTGTACTGGCGGCTGATCTCCTTGACCTTGCGCGCCTTGCCTTCCTGCGCCTGCTTGCGGATCGCCTCGACCTCGCGGCTGGACAGCCCGTCGTGGATGATGCGCCCCGCCAGTTCGCGGGTCCGCTCTTCGCCCGCCAGCTTGAAGTACAGCGTCAGCTCGTAGCCCGCGGCAATGCCGATCGCGCTCGGGCATTCACGCATCACGCCCAGCACCGACTCCGGCAGTCGCAGCAACGCGAGGGTCTTGTTCACGGTGCCGGCGGAAATGCCGGTCAGCTCGCAGATCTCCTCTTCCTTCTGGACTTTGCCTTCATCGAGCAGCTGGCGCCAGGCAATGGCATTGTCGAGTGCGGACTGGTCCGAGCGCTGCTCGTTCAGCATGAACGACAGGCGGTAGAAATCCAGGTCACTCAGGTCGTTCTCGACAAAACATTCCATTTCGAGCTTGCCGGCGGATGCCAGGGCTCGCTTGCGGTAATGACCGTCGATCAGGATGTAGTGGCCCGGGCGCGCCGGATCCGGCGCCGCCAGGCCCGGCGTCTTCTGGCCATGCGTGGCGATGGACGCGGCCCGCTCCTGCACAACGGCGGGATCGTAGATGCGGCGCGCATTCAGCGGGTTGTCATGCAGTTGCGCCAGCGGAATCCGGATCAGCTGCCGGCCCGCGGCGACGTCGTCGAGACTTTCAGCGCTGAAACCGGGCGACGTTTCGGCAGCCCCCCTGCCCTGCAGCAGGCCGTTGGGATGCTGGGAAATGGCCGCTTCCGCCCGCGCGAAGCGATCCATCGTATCGTTCCGGCTCTTCTCGGCCGCCATGCCGGCAAGCATGCCGGCCTTCAGGCTTTTTAGTTTGGTAGCCATGCCTATTGCTCAATCAAAGACAACACTTCATCGACCATCATGTCGACCTCCTGCACCGCCTCGCGCGCACCAGCCACGCCATGGACGGTGCAGCCGATCGCCTGGCATTCGCGAAACGCCGAACGCGAGCCGATCATCGAATTCAACAGCGGGACGTCGCCATCATCGCCAAGAATTTCGATCGCCTGGCGTGCAATCGACACCCGGCGCTGGACCATATTGGCCATGACACGGATCAGCAGCGATTCGTTCTGTACCTGCGCGTGCTGGGCCAGCGTCTTGGCGGCCACCGCCGCCCATAGGTCGGGCGGGGACGGTACGACCGGAATGATGGCGAGGTCGGAAATCAGCAACGCGCTGGATGGTGCCGCCGAATGGACTGCCGGGGGGCAATCCACAACGATGTAGTCATAATCCTGGACGAATTTGCGAACCTCGCGGTGCATGGCGCCGCCGGAAGGCGCCAGCCCGATGACCGAGGCCGGGAACGGCCGCTCGTCGCTGGCCTGGGCCGCCCATCGGGTTGCGGTGCCTTGCTCGTCCATGTCGACCAGCATCGAACGCGCACCGCGCAGACCCAGCGTGCCGGCAAGATGCATGCTGACCGTCGTCTTGCCGCAACCGCCTTTCTGGTTGAAGACCGTAATGATTTTGGCTGGCACTGCGACCTCTCTTTCAGCGCTGAAAGCGCGGTTATTTCTTAAGGCGCAACTTTAGCCAAAACCAGGTGACGCATCAACCGTTTTCCAATTTAACAAAAAATGTGTTTCATGACTGTGGGCGCGGAATTGTCCTTAAGACGGGGGAAATCACGCAAGTCGGTAAAATTGCTTGAAAATCGGACCGGAATGTGCCTAAAGTATCTGTAGTGCGCATTACGCCGCACATGACACCGTAATCCAAAGTGGTTATGATGCGCGCTACAGTCGAGTCAAGTCGTGTCACCTCGTCGGCTTCCGTTCGGTATCTACGAGAACTCAACGTGCTTGAACGGTTGTTTGCGTTGTGTACAAGAACTTGCTTCGAAAAGGAAATTCCTATGGCAACCGGTACGGTCAAGTGGTTCAACGAGACCAAGGGCTTTGGCTTCATTACCCCGGACGACGGTGGTGCAGATCTGTTCGCGCACTTCTCGGAAATCCAGGGCTCGGGCTTCAAGACCCTGAAGGACGGGCAGCGCGTGACGTTTGAAGTCAAGCAAGGCCCGAAGGGCCTGCAGGCTTCGGCCATCAAGCCGGCCTGATCCAGCCTCGGCTGACCCCTCGCCCGCCGCGACGCGTTCGCGACGGGTAACAAAAAAGGCAAGCGTTTCACGCTTGCCTTTTTTGCGTCCGGGCCGGTCCGCCCGTGTGCGAATCAGCCCAGCTTGCGCACGCTCGTGCGCGACGGCTGCAGGATCAGCGCCTTGGACGAATCGGCGTCCACCTTGGCGCCGGGGTAGACCACCAGCACGTCTTTGAGCGCCTTGCGGAACAGCGCCCGGAACTTGCGTTCGCTTTCGGTTTCCGTGCCGAACTGCATCTGCAGGGCTTCCCACGGGATCTCGGTGCGGCGCTGAATCGTAAAGAACCGATAAGTCAGCCACGAATACACGTCGAGCGCGAAGGGCGACTGCTTGAGGGCCTTCAGCGCGCGCATGTCCACCGGCACCGGCCGGTTGACCAGCTCGTTGAAGAACGGCTCGGACAGCACCACGAAGCTCTCGAACATCGACCCTTGTCCGGGCTGCATCGGATCCCACCAGGTCGACAGCTGGTCGGCCAGCAGGTAGCCCACGCGATCGATCGAGAGCGGCTCGTGGTTGGGATTCTGGTTCTGGCTCGGCGTGGACTTGTTCTGCACGATGGCAATGGTCGCCGAGAACAGGCGGATCATCTGCTGGCGTACCAGCGTCATGGTGCCGCGCTTGCCTCCGGTGGCCATCGGGATGCCGAGGTTGTACATGAACTCCGACAGCGAATTGCCAAGCGAGATGCGCCGGTCTTCCACCGTGCCGGTGAATTCGCCGCGCTTTTTCTTCGCCATGATCTCCTTGCCGATCCAGGCCAGCATCAGGCGCGGATAGGAGCCATACGGGTATCCCAGCGACACCGTCTCCGACACCAGCTTCTGGCGGCCGTTGGCGGCGCGCTCGGAGCGTTGCTGCGTGAAATAGCCCGGCTGGATCATCAGCGAGATATTGCCGCTGGTGCGGGTCCAGACCGGCGGCGCGCCCTTGGGCGCGCGATATGGCAGCGTGACCTGGACGCTGGCCCGGCTGAGGAAGCCGACCTCGCCGCTTTGCCAGGCGTCTTCGCGCTCCATGGCCTGCGCTTCGTCGAACAGGCGCTGGAATTTCTCGGACGGAACCAGGTTGTTCTCGTTGCCGGGAACAATGATGCGGGAGGGTTCGGCGTCCAGGTCGAGGACGCTTCGATCCCCCGTGGCGGCCGGGGAGCGTTTGATGGGCATAGTGGCTTGCTTCGGATTACCCGCCTTTGTACTCGAAGCCGCAAAGCTTGTCACGCAGAAACAGGTACACAAGCGACCGCATTGCCAGCGGGGTTCTTGCCAGCCGGGAGGATCTAATGGGTGGTCGCATGGTGGCGGACGGTGGGCAACCCGGCAGGGTTGTCCACGGTTCGCCAGCCATCAGCTACCAGTAAACGATACCGATACGGGTTAACTACTTGTAAACCGTATACGTGAAGCCAAGCCCATTGATTCGTAAAGGGAAATCACCGCCCCGCGAACCCGATTCTGCGGCGATCCGTACCCGATTCAGCGAAGGGCCGAACCCGTATCTGCGGCCACCCGAACCCGTATCTGCGGCTGGCGCGAACCGGATTCTGCGGGGATAACCGCCGTCGCCCACAGGCTTCTCCACAGGCAAGACGCTCCAAAGCGTACCCGATTCTGCGATATCCCCGGTCCGCAGGCACGCTGCAGCGCCGGTTCCCGCCCGAAAACGGTGGATAACTGCGCCGCCAGGCGGTTGTCCCCGCAGAAACAGGTTCGCGCCCCGGTGCACAACCGGCACCTCGAACCGCGCCCGCGTACCCATTTCTGCGAAAACCCCTGCCAAAACGTACCCGTTTCTGCGCCGACCTCAGATCGCCAGCATCTGGATTCGCTCGCGTACCTGTTTCTGCGGCGTACCCATTTCTGCGACCGGAGCTTCGCGCCCGGTACTCATCGCCAGCGTACCTGTTTCTGCGTGCCCGGATGTTGAAGCGACCCGGCAGGGCGTACCCGATTCTGCGTCAACTCTGCCACGGATTCGGGCGGATCTTCCACCAAGTTTCCATTATACATGAGCGCTACAACAAAAGCTAGTACTCACACCCAACGTATACGTGATGCGAGGGGCTTGGCAGCGGCGTACCCAATTCTGCGGCTCTGGTGAAGGGCGTCCTGCCCTCCGCGACTTGCCCCACGAAAACGCTGCGTCGATGCGTACCTGATTCTGCGAAGGCGTCTGCCAGCCCATCGGCTCAAATCCGTACCCGTTTCTGCGAGCTGCCGTCAGCGGGAGGCACCAAAGGCCCGGTTCTGCGCTGCAACACGGCGCGTACCCGTTTCTGCGGCGGCTCGCCGGAGCCTGGGATGTGGATAGGTCAGGGGTTGGACGGCGTTGGGAAGCGCAGACGGGGGCACAAAAAATTTTCACCGCGTACCCGTTTCTGCGTACTCCAGGGACGCCCAGGGTGGGCCAGCCGGCGAATGCGTACCCGTTTCTGCGTGATTATTCGGCGGAAGAGGTGAGGCTCAGGGGGATAGCCCGTACCCGTTTCTGCGTGCGCTGGCCAAGGGCCTGTCGCCCTGCGCTGCAATATTGCGTACCCGTTTCTGCGAAAGGGGATACGCGGCGAAGCGCTGCGTACCCATCAGTGCGAGACGGGTGAAAGGACGAGAAAGCGGTGGGTGAAGGGGATGGGGAAGGGGAAGGGGAACCGAGGTCGGCCCGTGATGCGACAGAAAACAAAAAACCCCGCCAGGGGCGGGGTTCTTACGCTGTGTGGCGCACACCAGGTGCGCCGTGGCGTCAAGGCTTACAGCGGGGTGATGTTCGCGGCCTGCAGGCCCTTCGGGCCATTCTTGACTTCGAACTGCACGCGCTGGTTTTCCTGCAGCGACTTGAAGCCGTCGGCACGGATTTCCGAGAAGTGAGCGAAGAGGTCGTCACCACCTGCGTCCGGCTTGATGAAGCCGAAGCCCTTGGCGTCGTTGAACCACTTGACGATACCGGTTTGCATGATTTGCTTTCCAGAAAAAGGACAAAAAAGATCGCATGACGAACACGTCATCCGACACGGGGAACTCAAGGAAAGGACACCATGGACAACCGAAGTACCAGACGGTGGCTAACGAATGAACTGTTGCCTCGTCGCTTGAATCTAGGCGCGTTTATACGGGGGATTGCGGTCAGCGTCAAGATGGGGGCGGCCCCATGCCCCTGCCGGCGCGCGCGTGCCGAACTGGCCCGCCGCGTGCGCGTCGTGGGATCATCACGCCTTTTGCATGTTGCTTATTCGTGCCCGCCGTGACGGCGCCGGGCCGGGCGGTACAGAGTACGCTTGCCGCTCGGGGCAGGCGCTGCCCCAGCCCGGCCCCGACCGGCGCCGGGACTGACCCACGGGGTCCAGTTGCCGCGGACACGATAAGACACCAGGAGACCATTCATGTCGATGCCGGATCCCGCTTCCAAGCCGGGCACGTCCACCCCCGCAGCGCCCCACGCCGCACCGTCGCTGCTCGAGCGGGTATTCAGGCTGCGCGAGCACCATACCGATGTCCGTACCGAGATCCTGGCCGGCATCACCACGTTCCTGACGATGGCGTACATCATCTTCGTCAATCCCTCCATCCTCGGCGATGCGGGCATGCCCAAGGACGCGGTGTTCGTTGCCACCTGCGTGGCCGCGGCGATCGGCACGCTGATCATGGGCTTCTACGCCAACTATCCGATCGCGATGGCTCCCGGCATGGGCCTGAACGCGTATTTTGCGTACACCGTGGTCAAGGGCATGGGCTTCCCGTGGGAAGCGGCACTGGGCGCGGTCTTTATCTCGGGCTGCCTGTTCCTGCTGGTGACGCTGTTCCGCGTGCGCGAGATGATCGTCAATGGCATTCCGCATTCGATCCGTGTGGCGATCACCGCGGGCATCGGCCTGTTCCTGGCCATCGTTGCGCTGAAGAACGCCGGCATCGTTACCGCGAGCCCGGCCACGCTGGTAACCATCGGTGACCTGCACCAGCCTTCGGCGGTGCTGGCGATCGTCGGCTTCTTCGTGATCGTGGCGCTGGACCACCTGCGCGTGAAGGGGGCCATCCTGATCGGCATCCTGCTCACCACGCTGCTGAGCTTCGCCTTCGCCGGCAACACCTTCCACGGTGTTCTTTCCGCGCCGCCGTCGCTGAGCCCGACGCTGTTCAAGCTCGATATCACCGCGGCCTTGTCGATCGGCATCATCAACGTGGTGCTGGTGTTCTTCCTGGTCGAGCTGTTCGATGCGACCGGCACGCTGATGGGCGTGGCCAACCGCGCGGGACTGCTCAAGGCCGGCAAGATGGACCGGCTCAACAAGGCGCTGATGGCCGACAGCACCGCCATCATGGCGGGCTCGTTCCTCGGCACCTCGTCCACCACCGCGTATATCGAAAGCGCCTCGGGCGTGCAGGCGGGCGGACGTACCGGCCTGACCGCGGTGACGGTGGCCGTGCTGTTTCTCGCGGCACTGTTCATCGCGCCGCTGGCGGGAACGGTGCCGGCCTATGCCACCGCGCCGGCGCTGCTGTATGTGTCGTGCCTGATGTTGCGCGAACTGCTGGAGATCGACTGGAACGACGTCACCGAGGTGGTGCCCGCGGTGATGACGGCGCTGGGCATGCCCTTCACCTATTCCGTCGCCAACGGCGTGGCGTTCGGCTTTATCAGCTATGCGGCGCTCAAGCTGCTGACGGGACGCGCGCGCAGCGTGCCGGTGATGGTGTGGATCATTGCCGCCGTGTTCGTCTTCAAGTTCTATTACCTTCCGGGGCACTGACCGGCACGCGCCGGATCAACGACCAGTCTCGTGCGCAGGGCGGCCCCAGGGCCGCCTTTTTTATCGCCGTTATGACACGCAGCGCAGCTTGCACGCAGCTGCGGCGTACCCGTTTCTGCGCGCGGCCGATGCCGCGAGGCCGGCGCAGCGTACCCGATTCTGCGTGCAGGCCGAGACAGCGATCCTGGGCTCCGACATGGTCATGTCCCTGCCGCGGTGGGGTGTCGGAGCGTACCCGTTTCTGCGTAGTATGTCCGCGTCGCATCACGCGCACGCGCGTTGCTGCGTGCCGCTGCCAGCGCTCTCGCGTGTGTGCGCGAGGGCTCATACCAATGGATGAGATTGGCTGTAAGTCACCCACACAGGGCTGGACAAACCGCCGCAAATGCACTGAACTATAGGCGTGGCAAAGAGGGGCGCGGCAAGCGCCCCTTCTTGACTCCGGTGTATGCGGCAGGGTGCCGGAGCCAGACCGAAAGCGCGTCGGCGCAATGCGCCAGGGCGGCAGTGCTTTCGGGACAGAGACCGTCAATATCAATGACGGCGCCGCCCACAATCCGGGAGCGTGCGGACAACATGCGCGCCACGCAGACAAGAAAATTCCAAGACTGAAAAGTGGTAAACGTAGACGTGCAGTGCCGGGGGATGTTGTTCAACGGGGATAATCATGACCGCAGGAGAGATCCGGCGACCCGTCATCGGGCCTGTCAGGGAGTCCAGTAACCGATCCATCCGATCTATGCATCCAGCCTGGGCTGCCGTGGGGGAAGCCGCAGGTGAAGTGCCCGCCAAACGGGCCGTGAGCGACGCGGCCACCGCCAATGTTGTCGCCCTGCTTGCCGAAGACAGCGAACTCAGCGACAGCGCCCGTGCGGCGGTGTCCAACCTGCTGCGCCGCCATCGGCTGCTCGAGGGGGAACTGGCGCGTCAGCGCACGCTGCTGCAGGAATGGATCCTGAGCCAGCTGACCTACAAGACGCTCTACTACCAATACTCCGGCCAGTCGCCGCAGGCGCCTCGCGTGGAGTTGATGCGCGAGAAGGAGGCTGTGCGGCGGCGCATCCGCGAGCAGCTCCAGCCGGGCGCGGATTACCTTGCCGCGCCTGATGAATCCACCCGCAGTCTGTCCAGCTCGTGACACCGACGTCGACCGCGGGCGCATGCCCGCAGCCAGTTCAGCCCCACCGTCCGCCACGGACGCGCGCCGCTGCGGCGGCCACGGGTGCCGGCACCAAGAACAAGCCTAACGTCCGGGAGATCGTGATGGACCGACTGTGCAAGGCGTCACGCACTGCACAGCTCGTGGTCGTGTCGCGTCATGAAGATTTTGGTTTCGACCCGTCCGTGATCGGCACGGAATGGGAAATCCGCCGTGTCGCGCAGGTCCGCGATGCCGAGCGCACGGTGCGCGCCTGTCCGCCCACGGCCGGCGTGATCGACCTGCAGTCCGACTACAGCGAGGCCGAGTTCACGCAGCTGGAACAGGCGCTGCAGTACCTGCATGTCACGTGGGTGGCGATCACCTCCGATGCGATGCTGGCCAACGAGCGCGTACGGCGGATGATCCGCGACTATTGCGTCGACTACGTGCGCCTGCCGTTCTCGATGCCGGAGTTGCTGTACACGCTGCGGCATGCGCGCGGCATGGCGTCGCTGCACGGCACGCGCCCGCAGGAAAGCGCGTCGCGCGGCACCATGATTGGCGAATGCGCGGCGATGCGGGCGATGTTCCGCTCGCTCGCCAAGGTGGCGCACAACGAAGCGCCGGTGTTTATCTCGGGCGAGTCCGGTACCGGCAAGGAACTGGCCGCGCAGGCGATCCACGATGCCTCGAGCCGGCGCAAGGGCCCGTTCATCGCCATCAACTGCGGTGCCATTCCCTCGCACCTGGTGCAGTCAGAGCTGTTCGGCTATGAAAAGGGCGCCTTTACCGGGGCCAACCAACGCAAGATCGGCTGGATCGAACAGGCCGAGGGCGGCACGCTGTTTCTCGACGAAATCGGCGACCTGCCGCTCGAAAGCCAGGTGGCGCTGCTGCGCTTCCTGCAGCAGGGCACGATCACGCGGCTGGGCGGCCATCAGTCGATCCCGCTGAACCTGCGCATCATCTCGGCCACGCACGTGGACTTGGTGGCGGCGCAGGGCGACGGGCGCTTCCGTTCGGACCTGTTCCACCGGCTGTGCGTGCTGACGCTGTCGATCCCGGCGCTGCGCGAGCGCGGCGAGGACATCCTGCTGCTGGCCAATGCGGTGCTGGCCGAGCACGGCCACGAGGCGCACCGTCGCATCCGCGGGTTCTCCGCGTGCGCGACGCAGGCGATGATGCAGTACGCCTGGCCGGGCAATGTGCGCGAACTGATCAACCGTGTGCGCCGCGCCATCGTGATGACCGACAACCGCAAGATCACCGCCGAAGACCTGCAGCTGCACAACGGCGCCGAGCTGCCGCGCAAGACCCTCGATGCGATCCGCGAAGAGGCCGAGCGTGAAGCGATCCGCACCGTGATGGCCAGCCACGGCTTTCACGTGGTGCCGGCCGCGCGCGAGCTCAACGTGTCGCGCGTGACCCTGTACCGGCTCATGCACAAGCACAACATCCGGGTGGAGAGCCACGCCTCGGCGGGGGAGTAGCGGCAGTCAACAGCTCCGGTCATGTGTGGGTTGCCGGCACGGCCGGTACCGCGGCCAGTAACACGACCAGGACAGGCGCCAGCGGGAAAGGGGAACCGGCGACGTCCGCTCGCCGGTTCCGCCTTTCCCCGTGCCGGCCGGCACGTCAGCGCACCACCCGCGGGGGCCTAGCGGCCCACTTCCCGTCCGCGAACCCGTCCGCGAACCCGCCGCCGTATGCCTGCGCGGGCGCGGGCGTGGTGGCGAGGTTCATGCTGATCTTGCCGCGCGCCCGCCGCGGCGGCTCGCAGGCATCCTGCGCTGGCCACGGCACCATGTCGCGACGGCGCTGGCCGTCGCGTGCGTGCCGCGCGGGCGGCGCCAGCGCTTCGCCGCCGGTCGTGTCCGGATCCAGCCGCAGCTCTCCCCAGGCCCAGCCGAAGCCGCGCACATAGACGTCATGACTGACCGCGGCGTGGCTGTTAGCGTCATCCGCGTCGGGGCGGTCGAACCACGCGTAGCTGGCCGCCGCCGCGCTGCCCGAGCCGATCGCCAGCGCCGTGGCGAGCATTGCAGCTTTCATGGTCGGCTTCTCCCTGTGGAAAAAAAGTGTCCGCCGGGGGACAGAACACTAATCGGCGCGGTCACGCTGGCTCGCGTCCCCGCTTGTTGTGTCAGTCCGTCACGCGCGCCGCTTGCCGGCATGACGCCGGCAGGACGGACTGGCCTGCGCCGGTCTGCGGATCGCCATGCATGCCATGCCGTGCGCGCTGCGCGCGAGTTGCACCCGCGCGCGCGGATAGGGCAGCAGCGGCGCCGACACCAGGTCCGTCTCTGACGGCGGCGGGCCGGCCAGGCGGTATGCGCGCCGGCGCGCGGTCATGCGGGAAGGCGGGTTACGCATGTGGTGATCTCCAGCGCGCAAACGACGGGTTTGACGGAACTGGCGCCAGCCTGCTGTGCGCCCTGGCCAAGCCAGAGCGACAAGTGTGCCAAGGGCCGCAAACGCTTGTGCCACGCGGCTTTGCGAGACGCTTCGCGGTACCTGGCCGTCACTGCTCGGCGGCGCTGGACCAATCGGTTTCGTCACTGCAACGCGTTGCGCTGGCGCCGTGGCGGCGCAGGCGGCGCGCTGGTGTCCGCTGGCGCGCCCTGGCCGGCGCTTTGCCGTGGGCGCGAGGCGTGGCGCTACGGCCTCGCAGCCCGTTGCACGGTTGAAACTGGCCTTACATCAGTCATGCACGCGAGTAACCGCGGTGCATCGCGCCAGCAAGACGGGGCCCGTGCGTGGCGACGCAGAAACGGGTACGCGCGGTGGCGCGGCCAGCGTGCAGTCAGCGGGGCTGGCCCGAGGTGCCAGAGGGATTGGCCGGGCTGGACGGTGTCGCGGCAGGCGCTGCCGAGGGCACGGCGCCCGATGCGGTGCCGGAGATGGGCTTGGGTCCGGGCTGGCTGCGCTCGCAGCCGGCGCAGCCGAGCACGGCGATGATTGCCAGCACGGCCGCCGGGCGTGCGCGGAGGTTGCAGGTCACGGGTGCCTCCTTGCGCCGGCGCGCGGGCAACGGATGCGCCGGCAGGTATGCCTGGTCTTACTGTAGCAGGTCGCCTGCGGCGCGCCGCGCCAGGCGCGCCTTGGGCAAGCGGCGCGATGCGCAGTATGATGAACGCAGCGCCGGCCGGGCGGGCAGGCGCAATCCATCCGCGGTCCCCGCGCCGGATCGCGCCAGCACCAGGCCGTGACTGACAAGACCGAACCTTCCTCATCGGCTGCCGCCGACGGCGTGCCGCCGCCGCGCCGGCACCGCCCCCACTGGCTGCCCGACCGCCACACCGGCGCGCGCACGCTGCGCGTGGTGGCCGCCGCGATCACCTCGTGGTTCGCGCACCGCGCCGCCAGCAAGGGCGCGGCGCTGTCCTTCTACATGTTGTTTTCGCTGGCGCCGATCCTGGTGCTGGTGATATCGATCGCCGGCCTGTTCTTCGGCGCCGAGGCGGCGCGCGGCGAGATCTTCGCGCAGCTCGAAGGGCTGGTCGGCGAACAGGGCGCCGCCGCCATCGAGGGCATCCTGGCCGCCACGCACCGCGCCGGCGGCAGCGGCATGGCCGCGCTGATCGCGACCGGCATCCTGTTCGTCGGCGCCACCAGCGCCTTTGCCGAACTCAAAAGCAGCCTGGACGACATCTGGCACGTGCCGGTGCCCGACACCGCCGGCTGGCGCCAGTTGCTGCGCACGCGCCTGCTGTCGTTCAGCCTGGTGCTGGTGCTGGCCTTCATGCTGCTGGTGTCGCTGATCGTCAATGCGGCGCTGGCGGTGGTCGAGCGCATCTGGGGCCAGCTGTGGACGCAGTCGTGGTTCGCTCCGGTGGCCGAAGCGATCTCGTCGCTGTTCTCGTTCGCGGTGGTGACCGTGCTGTTCGCGGTGATCTTCAAGATGCTGCCCAATGCGCGCATTGCCTGGCGCGACGTCACCATGGGCGCGGTCATCACCGCGCTGCTATTCTCGATCGGCAAGCGGCTGATCGGGCTGTACCTGGGCAACAGTGCCGTGGCCTCGTCCTATGGCGCTGCCGGCTCCGTGGTGGCGCTGATGCTGTGGGTGTATTACTCAGCACAGATCTTTTTCTTCGGCGCAGAGCTGACGCGCCAGTACGCGCTGCAGTTCGGCAGCCTGCGCGGCAAGCCGGCGGACAAGCTGGCCGAGTAGCGGCAGCACGCCGGAGCGGGCATGGACCAGACATGGATCGGGGTGTGGACCCGGCAGGTGACAACGCAAATCCCGTAGCGGCGCCCAAACCGGTAAAATAACGCCCCATTCCCTTCGCGTGCCCGCAGGGCCCGGCCCTGCGGCCGCCCGCGGCGCTGCCGGTCCTGGTTCCGGCCATCGCCGGGCCATCCCAATATTTCCCAGTCTGATTCCGCTGCCGTGAGCTCGCTCGTTCCTGAAATTGCGCGTCGTCGCACCTTCGCCATCATCTCCCACCCCGACGCGGGCAAGACCACCCTGACCGAAAAGCTGCTGTGGTTCGGCGGCGCGATCCAGGTCGCGGGCGAAGTGCGGGCGCGCAAGGCGGACCGCCATGCCACCTCGGACTGGATGGAGCTGGAAAAGCAGCGCGGCATTTCGGTGACGTCGTCGGTGATGCAGTTCCCCTACCGCCGCGACAGCGCTGGCGGCAAGGCGCAGGAGAACATCGTCAACCTGCTCGACACCCCGGGCCACGAGGACTTCTCCGAAGACACGTATCGCACGCTGACCGCGGTGGACTCGGCGGTGATGGTGATCGACTCGGTCAACGGCGTGGAAGCGCAGACCATCAAGCTGCTGAACGTCTGCCGGCTGCGCGACACCCCCATCCTGACCTTCATCAACAAGCTCGACCGCGAAGGTCGCTCGCCGATCGAACTGCTCGATGAAATCGAGGACGTGCTGCAGATCCAGTGCGCGCCGATGACCTGGCCGATCGGCATGGGCAAGGCCTTCCGCGGTGTCTACCACCTGATCGACGACAAGGTGCAGCTGTTCGACCCGCACGGCGACAAGGGCACGGCAGCGATCCTCGATGGCCTGGACAATCCGGAGCTGGACCGCATCCTTGGCAGCCAGGCCGAAGAGCTGCGCATCGAGATCGAGCTGGTGCGCGGGGCCTCGCATACCTTCGACAAGGAGGCCTTCCTCAACGGCAAGCAGACGCCGGTGTACTTCGGCTCGGCCATCAACAACTTCGGCGTGCAGTCGCTGCTGGATGCGCTGTGCGAACTGTCGCCGCCGCCGCTGGCCCGCAACACGGATTCGCGCGTGGTCGAGCCGCAGGAACCCAAGTTCACCGGCTTCGTGTTCAAGATCCAGGCCAACATGGATCCGCGCCACCGCGACCGCATTGCCTTCGTGCGAGTGTGCTCGGGCCGCTTCGAGCGCGGCATGAAGCTGCTGCACGTTTCGGCGGGCAAGACCGTGGCGATCAACAACGCCATCACCTTCATGGCGCAGGACCGCAACACCACCGAAGAGGCCTACGCCGGCGACATCATCGGCGTGCCCAACCACGGCACCATCCGCCTGGGCGATGTCTTCACCGAAGGCGAGCCGCTCAAGTTCACCGGCATCCCGTCGTTCGCGCCGGAATTCTTCCGTCGCGCGCGCCTGAACAACCCGCTCAAGGTCAAGCAGCTGCAGAAGGGCCTGCAGCAACTGGCGGAAGAGGGCGCCACGCAGATGTTCCGCCCGCTCGCGTCCAACGACCTGGTGCTGGGGGCCGTGGGTATCCTGCAGTTCGACGTGGTGGCGCACCGGCTCGAGCATGAATACGGCGTCGATGCCATCTTCGAATCGCATGAATGCGCCACCGCGCGCTGGCTCAAGGGCACGCCGGCCGAGATCGAGAAGCTGATCGCGAAGGCCGGGCATAACGTGGCGCTGGACGGTGCCGGCGACCATGTCTACCTCGCGCCGAGCATGGTCAACCTGCGGCTGACGCAGGAACGGTTCCCGGAGTTGCAGTTCCTGGAGACGCGCGAGATCGTCTGATCATCGTCCTCGTGCAAAGCAAAACGGCTCGCCATGGCGAGCCGTTTTGCTGTTCTGAGGGTTTGCCTGGCGCTTTTGCAGCCAATCAATACGCCAGTGATGCCTGGATATAGAACGTCCGCGGCATGCCCACATACTTGCCGGCATTGTTGTCGGTCGAGCGGGTGAAATAGCGCTTGTCGAACACGTTCTTCACGCCCACGGCCAGCTTCAGGTTCTGCGCGGCCTTGCCGAAGTCATAGCCCACGCGCAGGTTCATCAGCGCATAGCCCGGGATATCGCCCAGCGCGCCATTGGCGCTTTCCGCGGTCTGGTAGGTGGTCGAATTGCTCGGGTCGCCCGGCGAATGCTGCTTGGACTGCGCAAACCCATCGACATTGAACGACCAGCGGTTGCGCGCGTAGCGCATGCCCACCGTGGCCACGTGGCGAGAATAGAACGGCAGGTCGCGCCCGGCAAAGTTGCCCTGGTTGTAGGTGGCTTCGGTGTAGGTGTAGGTGGCGTAGGCCGACAGGCCCATCAAAGACTTGTCGAGCGCGCCGAAGTCATAGCGCAGCGACGATTCCACGCCGCGGTGAGTGGTGGCGCCGAGGTTGGTCCATGCATCCGGCGCGCCGGCGGTGCCGCCGCGCAGCTGCAGCTCGTCGTCGAAGTCGATGTTGAACAGCGTCAGCTCGCCGCCCCAGCCATTGGCGTTGAAGTGCGTGCCGATCTCGTAGGTCTTGGCCTTTTCCGGCGTCAGCCCGTTGGTGGTCTGCGCGATCTGGAAATACTGCAGCGGGCCGAACGACACGCCGGCGTTGGCGAACAGCTTCCACTGGTCGCTGACGTGGTACATCACCGCCAGCGACGGCAGCGGCTCGTTGGAAGACACGTCGCGGCGCACACCGCTGAAGTTGTCGGTCACGTACGAGCGGATAAACTCATAGCGCAGCCCGGGGGTGATGGTCCAGTTGCCGACGTTGATGGTGTCGTCGATATAGACCGCGTTGGCGGTGGTGCCGCCGGTGCGCCACTGGTAGACCGGCGAGGGCAGCGTAGTGGCATCGATAGAACCCGGCACATAGAACGCGGTGCGCGATGCCTGCTCGTCGCTGGCTTCGCGCAGGAAGCGGTAGCCGACGCTGACCTCATGGCTCATGCTGTCGCCGCGGAACAACTGCGAGTAGCGCGGCTCGATCGCAAAGGTGTGGTAGTTGCGCGGGGCCGCGGTCAGGCGGCGCCGGCCGGCCTGCGCGCCGGTGCCCTCCTGCTCGATATTGCTGCCGCGGAAGCTGTCGGTGTAGTAGGTCAGCACCTCGAACTTGCGGTCGGCGTCGTTGTGGCTGTATTTCAGGCTGAAGTCGTGGCGCCGCCCGCTGAAGTTGTCGTAGGGGCGCACCGACTGGAACGGGTCGGCCGCGTACTGCGCCGGCGTCAGGCCGCCGGGCATGCCGGCCGTGCCTTCGTAGTAATGGAAGGCGGCGCTCAGCGAGTCGGTCTTCGAGATCCGGTACGCGCCCTTGAGCAGCAGGTCGTCGATATTGACGTGGTCGTTGCTGGCGCGGTAGCCGTTGCCGTGGATGCCCGAGTACAGCAGCGCCCCGCCCAGCCCCTGCTCGTTGGTGCCGCCGATGAATGCGGTCGGGTTGGTCTTGACGTTGCCGCCGTGGCTGTAGATGTCGGTCGAGACCGAGGCATCGGCGGCGAAGGTCGCGGGGATCGGGCGCGTCACGAAGTTGATGATGCCGCCCACGTTCTGCGGGCCGTAGCGCACCGAGCCCGCGCCGCGCACCACGTCGATGGTCTCGAGGTTGCCCAGCGACAGCGGCGCCATCGACAGCTGTGGCTGGCCGTAGGGCGCCACCGCCAGCGGGACGCCGTCCATCAGGATGGTCGAGCGCGGCGACAGCCGCGAGGCCAGCCCGCGCACGCCCACGTTGAGCGAGACATCGCTGCCGCCGGTGCCGTTGTTCTCCTGCACCTGCACGCCGGGAATGCGGCGCAGCACTTCGCGCACATTGTTGGCGCCGGCTTCGGCGAAGGTCTCGCGGTCGACGATGGTACGTGCGCCCGGATGCTCCAACACCTTGGCCTCATTGGCGTTTTCCAGCCAGTTGCCCACCACGGTGACCGTGTTCAGCGTGGCTTCGGTATTGGCGGCGGTGGCAGTGGCGGGCGTTGCGGAAACCGGTTCGGCGGCGTGGGCCGGCATCGCGGCGAACTGGGCAAACAGCAGGGCGGCGCCGATGGCACCCCCGGTCAGGCGGAAAGCGGGCTGCAAGGTGAGTTCCTGGGGAGAGCGGCGCGTCCCGCTGCGCCGGAAGCGATGGTCCGGACGGTCGCGCCAATGGGCGGCGATTATAAATGCGAGTGATTCTCAAAAGCGAGAAGCCCGGCGTTGCGCCGCCAGCGCGTGTCGCGTCTCTGCATCATTGTGCTGACAAAGAGGCAAGATTCGCGCTTCATTCCGCACATTCCGAATAACCGGTGTGCAGGCGTGGGCATTTGCATGCAGCAATTAAACGCACGCTTTAGAATCTGCCCTTTGCGCACGGCGAACCCGCTTCCCGGGCGCAAGCTCCGCTCCCTTCCTGCCCCGTCCATGTCTTCCCCTGCCACCGTTCCGGCCGCCGAGCCGGACAGCGTCTTCCGTGATTCCGTCTTTCGCCGCTACTGGTTCGCGCGGCTGTGCACCACCATCGGCTACCAGATCTTTACCGTGGCGGTGGGCTGGCAGATGTACGACCTGACGCGCGACCCGCTGATGCTGGGCATGGTCGGGCTGGTGCAGTTCCTGCCGTCGGTGGCGCTGATCCTGATGTCGGGCCACGTGGCGGACCGCTTCGACCGGCGCCGCATCGTGCGCACCTGCCAGTCGCTCGAGGCGCTGCTGGCCGCCGGCATGGCCGCCGCCAGCCTGGGCGGCTGGATCGACAGCCACCACATCTTTGTCTTCGTCGCGCTGATCGGCGCCACGCGCGCGTTCGAGAACCCCACGCTGCAGGCCTTGCTGCCCAGCGTGGTCACGCCGCGCCAGCTGCCGCGCGCGGTGGCGCTGGCCAGCTCGGCGGGGCAGGCCGCCATCATCATCGGCCCGGCCATCGGCGGCTTCGCCTATGTGGCCGGCCCGGGGGTGGTGTACACGCTGAGCGCGACGCTGTTTGCGATCGCCGCGCTGCTGGTGGGCGGCATCACGCTGCGCCAGGCGGCGCAGCGGCTGACCGCGCCGGTCAGCGTGCGCACCGTCTTTGCCGGTTTCGCCTATATCCGCAGCCGCCCGGTGCTGCTGGGCGCGATCTCGCTGGATATGGTGGCGGTGCTGCTGGGCGGCGCCGCGGCGCTGTTGCCAATCTACGCGCGCGACATCCTGCATACCGGACCGTGGGGGCTGGGGCTGCTGCGCTCGTCGCCGGCCATCGGCGCGTTGGCGATGGCGCTGTGGCTGGCGCGCCATCCGCTGAACCGGCGCGCCGGACGCGTGATGTTCGCCGCGGTGGCGGTGTTCGGCGTCGCCACGGTGGTGTTCGGGGTCTCGACCTGGCTGCCGCTGTCGATGGCGGCACTGGTTGTGCTGGGTGCTTCCGACATGATCAGCGTGGTGGTGAGATCCACGCTGGTCCAGCTCGATACGCCCGACGACATGCGCGGGCGCGTCGGCGCCGTCAATTCGGTGTTTATCGGCGCTTCCAACCAGCTGGGCGAGTTCGAGTCAGGCGTCACCGCCGCGCTGTTCGGCCCGGTGGGCGCGGTGGTCCTGGGCGGGGTCGGCACGCTGCTGGTGGTGGCGGTGTGGATGCGTTTGTTCCCGGCGCTGGCGGCGCGCGACAAGCTGCACGAACATCCCGCCTGAACGGCCGCATGGCGCGTGCGGGCCTGCATGGCGATGCCCGGAGCGTACCCGTTTCTGCGTGCGCGGCGGCGGGGCTGACGGCGGTATAGTGATGCCTCGCGCGCCAACTTTCGTCGCTGAAAGTCGCGCCCGACTGTTGCCGCTCGCATCACCGCCCGCATCCCGCCACGCCTTGCGCCACATGACCTTGCCGACCGATCCGCTCCAGCGCCACGCGGTGTTCGCCGCGCTCAGCGGCTCGCGCGCTTCGCTGGAGCGCGCCGCCCCGTTGGGCGACGGCCTGGGCGTGGCGCTGTGGCGCAACCGGAACGACAGCACCGGCTATGCGCGGCCCGGCCACCACACCATGTCGGTCTACCTGCAGGGCGGCCACGCTACCTACCGGCGCGACCAGCCCGGCAACAAAGGCGCCCCGGGCAGGCTGTGCCTGTTGCCGGCCGACCATGAGTCGCGCTGGCATGTCGGCGGTCCGCAGCGCTTCCTGCATCTGTATTTCCGCCCCGAAACCCTGGCCTGGCACTGCGTGCGCCTGCTCGACCGCGAACCGCGCTCGGTGGCCTTGCGCGACCTGACCTTTGCCGACGATCCGCGCCTGCATGCGCTGAGCCAGCATCTTGCCGCGCTCGACTGGCGCTTGCCCGAGGCCCGCATGGCCGGCAACGCGCTGGCGCACGAGGCGCTCAGCCACCTGGTGCTGAACCACGCCGGCCGCGCCGCCCCGACCGACTGGCGCGGTGGCTTGTCCGCGCAGGCGCGGCGGACCGTGCGCGACTGGATCGAAAGCCATCCCGACAGCAACCCGACGCTGGGCGATCTGGCGGCGCTGGCGGGCCTGTCGGAATTCCACTTCGCGCGCATGTTCCGGGTGTCGTTCGGCATGCCGCCGCATGCGTGGGTGCTGCAGACCCGCCTGGAGCGGGCGCAACGGCTGCTGGCCGATCCGCGCCGCCCGCTGCATGAAGTCGCCGCCCGCGCCGGGTTTGCCTCGGCCAGCCATCTCAGCCGTCGTTTCCAGGCCGCGTTCGGCATGACACCCGGTGCCTGGCGCGCGGGCGCGTAGCCTTTCTGGTTGCGGTCGGACCGGCGCCAGCCGTTGCAGCGCAAGGCCTGGCGCCCACAGCACACAAATCCGCGTCCGAGTCCTGGGAACCCGCTGCCGCTTCGCTTGTCCCCTCATATGTGTCGTGTTTCCGGCTTTGTCGGTGATCGTCTGACATCTTGCGTTCAATGCTCATCAATTTGTCAAACGTGAACCGCTGTCCAGCGTTCCGGCAAGTCCGCCCGGGCATCGCACGGCACGCAGAAACAGGTACGCATCGCCGTCCCAGGCCAGCACCGTCGACAACCTTACAACAACCGCAAACGGAGCCGCTCCCATGGATCTCAACTTCATCGATGCCGACCAGCTTGAGGCGGGCTGGTCCTACCTGGTCCGCTTCGGCATCAACCAGGGCATGAACTGCCTGGCGGCCATCCTGATCCTGATGATCGGCTGGTGGCTGTCGGGCCGCGTCGGCACTGCGGCGCGCGCTGCGCTGGCCCGCACCCATGTCGACGCCACCATGCGCCCGCTGCTGGCCAATGCGCTGCAGTGGATGGTGCGCGTGCTGACCATCGTGCTGGTGCTGTCGCAGTTCGGCGTGCAGACCGCCAGCATCATCGCCATGCTCGGTGCCGCCGGCCTGGCGATCGGGCTGGCGCTGCAGGGCACGCTGCAGAACATTGCCGCCGGCATCATGCTGGTGCTGCTGCGCCCGTTTCGCGTGGGCCAGTACATCGACGCGCAGGGCGTGGCCGGCACCGTGCGCGAGACCGGGCTCTTCATGACCGAGCTGACCACCTTCGACGGCGTCTGCCTGCGCGTGCCCAACGGCAAGCTGTGGGGCAGCGCCATCACGAATTACAGCGAGAACGCCACGCGGCGCGCCGACATCGAGGCCACGGTGACCTTCGACAGCGACGTGCAGCGCAGCCTGGAAGCGCTGCGCGCGATGCTGGCGCGCGAGCCGCGGCTGCTGGCCGAGCCCGCCCCCGAAACCATGGTGGTCAACTACACCCAGCAGGGCATTACGCTGAACGTGCGCTACTGGACCTCGAACGACGATTACTGGAACGTGCGCTTCGCCTTCTACGAGCGCATCAAGCAGGTGCTGGAGCAGGCCGGCAGCAAGCTGGCGGTGCCGATCCAGGAGCTGCACGTGCCGGGCGCGTCGTCGGTGCCGGGCGTGGTGAAGGTGGCCGACAGCGCGCCGTCGGCAGCCTCGCGACCGGCCGCGCCGCAGTCGCACCAGCCGTCGCACCAGCCGACGCGCCAGCCCGCGCGCCAACCGGGCTAGCCGCGCGCGTCCTGCGCCTCGCCCTCGTCCGAGAACAGCGTGCAGGCCCCGCTTTCGGCCGTGCTGACCTGGCGGCGGAAGCTCGCGAACAGGTCGCGGCCGACGCCATGGCGATTGGCGCTCAGGTCCGGGCGCGCTGGCGTGCGTGCCTGCCATTCGTCGTCGGGCACCAGCACGTCGAGCGTGCCCGTGGTCGCGTCGACGCGCATCATGTCGCCGCTGCGCACGCGCGCGATCGCGCCGCCGCGCAGCGCTTCCGGGCAGACGTGGATGGCGGCCGGGACCTTGCCCGATGCGCCCGACATGCGCCCGTCCGTCACCAGCGCCACATGGAAACCTCGGTCCTGCAGCACCGTCAACGTGGGCGTGAGCTTGTGCAGCTCCGGCATGCCGCACGACGCCGGGCCCTGCCACGGCAGCACCGCAATGAAGTCGCGTTCCAGCTCGCCGCGCTTGAAAGCGTGCAGCACATCGTCCTGATGCTCGAACACGATCGCCGGCGCCTGCACCACCTGGTGCTCGGGCTTGACCGCCGAGGTCTTGATCACCGCGCGGCCCAGCTTGCCGTCGAGCAGCTTGATGCCGCCGTCCGGCGCAAAGGGCGCGTCGGCGGCGCGCACGATGCTGTCATCGAGCGGCGCGGCCGGGCCATCGATCCACGTCAGCTGGCCGTCGCGCAGCACCGGCTCGCGCGTGTAGTCTTGCAGGCCCTGGCCGACGATGGTGGTGACGTCGTCGTGCAGCAGACCGAGTGCGAGCAGGCCGCGGATCACCACCGGCAGCCCGCCGGCGGCCTGGAACTGGTTCACGTCGGCCTTGCCGTTCGGGTACACGCGCGCCAGCAGCGGCACCACTGCCGACAGTTCGTCGAAATCGTCCCAGCTCAGCACGATGCCGGCCACCCGCGCCATCGCGATCAGGTGCAGCGTGTGGTTGGTCGAGCCGCCGGTGGCCAGCAGCCCGACGATGCCGTTGACGAAGGCGCGCTCGTCCAGCACCTCGGCCACCGGCGTATAGCGCTCGCCGCCGTGCACCAGCTTCAGCGCCTGGCGCGCGGCCTCGCGCGTCAGCGCTTCGCGCAGCGGCGTGTTGGGATTGACGAAGGCCGTGCCAGGAAGATGCAGGCCCATCATTTCCATCAGCATCTGGTTGGAGTTGGCGGTGCCGTAGAAGGTGCAGGTGCCCGGTCCGTGGTAGGAGCGGGTCTCGGCCTCGAGCAGCTCCTTGCGGCCGATCTTGCCTTCGGCGTAGAGCTGCCGGGTATGCGCCTTCTCGTCGTTGCTGATGCCGGTGGTCATCGGCCCGCCCGGCACGAACACCGCGGGCAAATGGCCGAAGGACAGCGCCCCCATCACCAGCCCGGGCACGATCTTGTCGCACACGCCCAGGTACAGCGCGCCATCGAACATCTGGTGCGACAGCGCCACCGCCGTGGCCAGCGCGATCACGTCGCGCGAGAACAGCGACAGGTCCATGCCGTCCTGGCCCTGCGTGACGCCGTCGCACATCGCCGGCGTGCCGCCGGCAAACTGCGCGGTGCCGCCGGCGTCGAGCGCGGCTTCCTTGAGCCATTGCGGGAACGCGGCCAGCGGCTGGTGCGCGGACAGCATGTCGTTGTAGGCCGAGACGATGGCCAGGTTGGGCCGCTCGTCGGCCTTCAGCCGGATTTTGGCGGCGTCCGGCATGGCGGCCACCGCGTGGGCGAGGTTGGTACAGGAAAGCTGCGCGCGTTCGACCTTCTGCCCGGCCATGGCGCGGGTGCGGTCAAGATACGCCTGGCGCGAGGCGGTGCTGCGGGAGACGATGCGGGCGGTGACCCGCTCGAGCACTGGATGACGTGGCATGGGGTTCTCCTGCGGGGGAGCTTTCAGCCTAGCGTACTTTGCCGGGGCCTGCACGGCGGAGGGTGCTTGATGGCCCGCCCCCGGCCTACGCCAACCACGCAGAAATGGGTACGCTTGCCTCGCCAAGCCGTAGCGACTCACGTAAACTGGCCGCTACCCGGCCGGCCATCGCGCGCTGGCCGCGACAACTCGAATCCTCAAGGAGCGCAGGGTGAGCATGCCTGATTTCGACATGGTGCTGTTTGGCGGCACCGGCGACCTGGCGCGGCGCAAGCTGCTGCCGTCCCTGTTCGATGCGCACCACGCGGGGCTGCTGCATCCGGCCGCACGCATCCTCGCCACCGGCAGCCAGCCGATGTCGAGCGCGGACTACATCGCCTCGCTGGAACAGAGCGTGCGGCCCGCGCTGGCCCATGCGCCGCCCGAGTCATGGGACAGGTTCTGCGCACGCATCGTCTACGTGCAGGCCGATGCACGCGTGCCGGCGCATTTCGATGCGCTGGCCGAGCAGCTGCTGTCGCGCAAGCCCGAGGTGGTGGTGTGCTATCTCGCCACCGCGCCGCACCTGTTCGTGTCGATCTGCGAGCAGCTGGCGCGCACCGGCCTGAACACGCGCCACGCGCCCAACGTGCGCATCGTGCTGGAAAAGCCGCTGGGCCATGACCTGGAATCGAACGAGGCCATCAACTCCGCGGTGGCGAAATTCTTTGCCGAAGAGCAGATCTACCGCATCGACCATTACCTGGGCAAGGAGTCGGTGCAGAACCTGATGGCGATCCGCTTCGGCAACGCGCTGTTCGAGCCGCTGTGGCGCCGCGAGTGGGTGCAGGACGTGCAGATCACCATTGCCGAAGAACTCGGCGTGGAAACGCGCGGCGACTTCTACGACCGCACCGGCGCGCTGCGCGACATGGTGCAGAACCACCTGCTGCAGCTGCTGTGCATGGTGGCGATGGAGCCCCCGGCCAGCTTGAGCGAAGACGCCATCCGCGACGAGAAGATCAAGATCCTGAAGGCGCTCAGGCCGATCACGCCGCAGGACGTGGCCGAGAAGACCGTGCGCGGCCAGTACCGCGCCGGCGCGATCGGCGGCAAGCCGGTGCCCGGCTACCTGGAGGAAGAAGGCATCGCGCCGGACAGCCGTACCGAGACCTTTGTCGCGATCAAGGCCGAGATCGCCAACTGGCGCTGGGAAGGCGTGCCGTTCTACCTGCGCACCGGCAAGCGCATGCAGTCGCGCGTGGCCGAGATCGTGATCCACTTCCGCGACGTGCCGCACGCGATCTTCCCGCGGCCGCTGACGCAGTCGCCGCAGAACCGGCTGGTGATCCAGCTGCAGCCCGAGGAAAGCATCCGCCTGTACTGCCTGGTCAAGCAGCCCGGCGATACGCTGGAACTGACGCCCACCTCGCTCGACCTCGACTTCGCCAACTCGTTCAAGGTGCGCCGCGCCGGCGCCTATGAACGGCTGCTGCTGGACGTGATCCGCGGCCGGCTGGGCCTGTTCGTGCGCCGCGACGAGCAGGTGCAGGCGTGGCGCTGGGTCGAGCCGATCATCGACACCTGGGAAGCCAGCACGGTTCCGCCCAAGCCCTATACCGCCGGCACCTGGGGGCCGGCGGCGTCGTCGGCGCTGATGTCGCGCGATGGCGGCCTGTGGCACGAGGAAGCCTGAGCCATGGGCTCGCACCCCTGTAAAGGAAGCCGCCATGCGCCTGTTTGAACATCCCACGCCGATGGACCAGGCCGAGGCCCTGGCGATCTCGATCGGCAATGCGCTGGAGCTCGCCGTGCGCGTCAAGGGCTGGGCGGTGCTGGCGGTCTCGGGCGGGCGCTCGCCGGTGGCGATGTTCGAGCGGCTGCGCCACCGGCACGTGCGCTGGGACGCGGTGACGATCACGCTGGTCGACGAACGCGTGGTGCCGCCCGACCACGCCGACAGCAACGCCGCACTGGTGCGCGCCCACCTGCTGCGCGAGGCCGCGGCCAGCGCCGCCTTCGTGCCGCTGATTGCCGACGCGCACGACGCCGCCGCGCCCGCACAGGCGGTGGCGCGCGCCAACGCCGCGTTCCGCCAGCCCGACGTGGTGGTGCTGGGCATGGGCGAGGACGGCCATACCGCCTCGCTGTTCCCCGATGCGCCCGAACTGCAGAGCGCGCTGAGCGAGCCGCAGCCGGGCTACGCCATCACCCATCCGTCGGTGGCGCGGCATGCGCGCATCACGCTGAACCTGGCCGCGCTGCTGGCCGCCGAGCGCGTGTTCCTGTCCGTCTCCGGCGCGGCCAAGGCCGCGGTGCTGGAGCGCGCGCTGCAGGGCCCCACGCCGTCGTTGCCGGTGAGCCTGGTGCTGTCGCGGCACCGGCACGGGTTTGACGTGTTCAAGACCTGACCGCCCCGCTTGCCCACCTTTGCGCAAGGAACGAGATCCGCTGCCATGGCCACTACCGCATCCTTCTCCGCTGACTTCCCGCGCCTGCTCGGCGATGTAGGCGGCACCAACGTGCGCTTTGCGCTGGAGACCGCGCCCATGCGGATCGGGCCGGTGACGGCGCTGAAGGTGGCGGATTTTCCGTCGCTGGAGGCGGCGCTGCGCCAGTACCTCGACGGCCTCGCCGGCTCCGGCCAGCCCACGCCGCATCACGCCGCGATCGGCCTGGCCAATCCGGTGACCGGCGACCGGGTCCGGCTGACCAACCACAACTGGACCTTCTCGATCGACGGCATGCGGCGCGCGCTCGGGCTGCAGACGCTGGTGGCGATCAACGACTTCACCGCGCTGGCGCTGGCGCTGCCGCACCTGCCCGCCGACGGGCTGGCGCAGGTGCGCGCCGGCACCGCGGTGCGCACCGCGCCGCTGGCGCTGGTCGGGCCCGGCACCGGCCTGGGCGTTTCGGGACTGGTGCCGGCGCCGGGCGGGCAGGCCGTGGCGCTGGCCGGCGAAGGCGGCCATATCGAGCTGATGCCGGACACCGACGACGAATGGATCGCGTGGCGCGCGGCCCATCGCAACGTCGGCCGGGTCTCGGCCGAGCGGCTGCTGAGCGGCAGCGGCCTGTCGCATATCCATGCCGCGCTGGCCGCAGAAACGGGTACGCTTTTGCTGGCGCCGCTGCAGCCGGCGCAGGTCACCGCAGGCGCGTTCGAGCGCAACGACCCGCTGTGCCAGCGCGCCATGGCGGTGTTCTTCGGACTGCTGGGCTCGGTCGCGGCCGATATCGCGCTGGTGATCGGTGCGCGCGGCGGCGTTTATCTGGGCGGCGGCATCCTGCCGCGCTTCGTGCCGGCGCTGCGGGACTCGGTATTCGCCGAGCGCTTTGTCGCCAAGGGTCGCATGCGCGGCTGGCTCGAGGCGGTGCCGGTCCATGTCATCACCGCCAGCCATCCGGCGTTGGCGGGGCTGGCGCAGGCGCTGGCCGAACGCCTCGGCGGCGCGGGCGGGAACGGTTAGCCATGCGCGTGCTGCTGGTCGAAGACGATGCCATGATCGGCGAGAGCGTCAAGCTGGCGCTGCGCCAGGAAGGCTTTGCCGTCGATTGGGTGCGCGACGGCGATGCGGGCCTGGCCGCGGCCAGCACCGCCGCGGACGGCCAGGCGTGCTACGACCTGATCCTGCTCGACCTGGGGCTGCCGCGCCGCCCCGGCCTGGAGGTGCTGCGCGCGCTGCGGGCGCGCGGCGTGCCCACGCCGGTGCTGATCCTGACCGCGCGCGACGCCGTCGCCGACCGTGTCGCGGGGCTCAATGCCGGCGCCGATGATTACCTGGTCAAGCCCTTCGACCTGCAGGAGCTGGCCGCGCGCATGCACGCGCTGGCACGCCGCGCCGCCGGGCGTGCTGAACCGCTGGTCACCTACGGCGACATCGTGCTCAACCCCGCCACGCGCGAAGCCACCTGCCGCGGCGAACCGGTGCGGCTGTCGGCGCGCGAATTTGCGCTGCTGTCGGCGCTGATGGCGCGCCCGGGCAAAGTGTGGTCAGTGCCGCAGCTGCAGGAGCGGCTCTATGGCTGGGACGACGAGGTCGGCAGCAATACCGTCGAGGTCTACATCCACGCGCTGCGCAAGAAGTTCGGCGCGGCGCTGATCCGCAATATCCGCGGCGTGGGCTATGTGGTGCCGCGCCTCGACAGCGAAGCAGCGGCCGATGGCGAGGAGGAGGGCAGCTGATGCGCTCGATCCAGCGAACGCTGCTGGCCTGGCTGGCGGCCGGCCTGATAGCCGGGATCGCCATCGCCACCGCGCTGATCTACGGGCAGGCGCGGCAGGAGGCCAACGCGCTGTTCGACTACCAGATGAAGCAGATGGCCGCGGCGCTGCCGAGCCAGTTTCCCAACCCGGTGGCGCCGCCCTTCGTCGGCGCGCCCGGCGACCTCGCGCACGCCGACGAGGATGTGGTGATCCATATCTGGGACGGCTCCGGGCGCAGCCTTTACCTGTCGCACTCGCATCCGGCACTGCCAGCGCGCGCCGAGCTGGGGTTCGCCAACGTGACCACGCAGCAGGGCGAATGGCGCCTGTACAGCATGCAGCTGGGGCCCGCCGTGGTGCAGATCGCGCAGCCGATGAGCGCGCGCCGCACGCTGGCCGCGCGCATGGCGCTGCGCACGGTGGCGCCGCTGCTGCTGTTGCTGCCGCTGCTGGGCTGGCTGGTGTGGATGGCGGTGGGCCGCGGCCTGCGGCCGCTGCGCGAGATCGCCACCGAGGTGCGCGCGCGCGATGCCAACGCGCTGGCGCCGCTGGCGGTGCGCCCGATGCCCGACGAGATCGCGCCGCTGAGCGCGGCGCTGAACCAGCTGCTGGCGCGGCTCTCGCATGCCATCGACACCCAGCGCGCCTTCGTCGCCGATGCCGCGCACGCGCTGCGCACGCCGCTGACCGCGCTGCAGCTGCAGGCACAACTGGTCGAGCGTGCCGACGACGGCGCCGCGCGCGACGAAGCCATCGCCAAGCTGCGCCAGGGGCTGGAGCGGCTGACCCACCTGGTGACCCAGCTGCTGACGCTGGCGCGGCAGGAACCGGGCGCGGCCGTGCCCCCGCACGAACCGGTGGAACTGCATCAACTGGCCGCGGCCGTGGTCGCCGAGATGGCCCAGGCCGCGCTCGATCGCGACATCGACCTGGGCCTGGACGGCAGCGCCGACACTACCCCCGCCGTGGTACGCGGCGACGCCGATGCGTTGCGCATCCTGCTGACCAACCTGCTGGACAATGCGCTCGCATACATCCCCGCCGGCGGCCGCATCGACGTCGCGGTGCGGCGCAGTGCCGACGGCCGTAGCGTGGAACTGGTGGTCAGCGACAACGGCCCGGGCATCCCCGCCGCAGAGCGCGCGCGCGTGTTCGACCGCTTCTATCGCGTCGCCGATGCGCCGACCGGCGGCAGCGGCCTGGGCCTCGCCATCGTCGCCGAGATCGCGCAGTCGCATGGCGCGCGGGTGGTGCTGGAGGATGCCGGGCCGGGGTTGCGGGTCAGGGTGGTGTTTCCGGCTTAGCCCGCGTCAGCAAACATTGCGGCCTGCGCGCTGCGCAACTGGCTGAAGCGGGAGCGCAAATCCAGTTGGTCTTCTGCCCTGCGCAAGGCTTGCCAAAAACGACAACCCATCGATCGACACGCAGAAATGGGTACGCTTTGCGCCCGCAGGCCGGGAATGCGACGCGGTTGCGTGCGCTGGCTACGCAGCTAAATCATGCGTTATTGCCGACCCGAAGGCGCCGCGGCATGGCTTTGACTGGACCCGCCGCGGCACGCAGAAACGGGTACGCTTTTACGGCGCAGGCCGTTCAGCGCCATGCCGGCGCGACGCCATTGCGTATCATGCGTGTTCCTCTCCTCACTGGTGCAACGACAGCATGCGCGCGATCGGCAACTTCCTCTGGTTCATCCTTGGCGGCGTGGTGATGGGCCTGGCCTGGTGGCTGGCAGGGCTGCTGGCCTTTATCTCGATCATCGGCATTCCCTGGGGCAAGGCCTGCTTCGTGATCGGCAGCTTCACCTTCTTTCCGTTCGGCAAGCAGGCCATCAGCCGGCGCGAACTGACCGGGCGCGACGATGTCGGCACCGGAGCGCTCGGGCTGGTGGGCAATGTGCTGTGGTTTGTCGTTGCCGGCGTGTGGCTGGCCATCGGCCATGTCATGGCGGCGCTCGCCAACTTCGTGACCATCATCGGCATCCCGTTCGCGATCCAGCACCTGAAGCTGGCCGGCATTGCGCTGGCACCGATCGGACAGACCGTGGTCAGCAACGAGATGGCGGACGCCGCGCGCCGCGACGGCGCCCGCGCGCAGGTGGACAACCTGCGCCGCTGAGCGCTCAGGCGTCCGCGTCGTCGTCGTGGCCTTCCGCGTCCTGCTGGCCGGCGTGCGCCACCAGCCGGTCGAGCAGGCTGCCCAGCAGCGCCTGCTCGGCTTCGCTCAGGCAACCGAAGATCTCCTCATTGCGCCGGGCGATCATGGCGATCGCCTGCCGGTACAGCGGCTTGCCTTGCGGGGTCAGCGACAGCACCACGCCGCGCCCGTCGGCCGCGCTGGCTTCCTTGCTGACCAGCCCGCGCGCCACCAGCGCCTGTGCCGAGCGGCTCGCCTGGCCCTTGGTCAGGTTGGCGCGCTGCGCCAGGGCGTTGACCGACAGCGGCGCGAAGGCCCCGATCGCCGCCAGGCAACGCCCCTCGCTGAGCAGCAGCCCGCATTGCTCCAGGTAGGCGGCGGCGCTGTCCTTGTCGCTGAGCTTGTTGACCTGGTGCAGGCGGTAGGTCAGGAACTGTTCGAGGCGTGGCAGTGGCTTCATGGCGTTTCCGTTTCGGGCGTCGGCATTGTAGAGCCGCCATGGCCTTGCCGGCTGCGTGCCTCGGCCTCGTCTATCAGCGCCATCACCGGCGCCAGCGCTTGCTGCCGGCTCATCAGGCCCAGGCACACCATCGCCAGCAACAGCGGCGCACGCGCTTCGCCGGTGCGGCCCATGGCTTCGCACAATCGGGTATAGGCCTGGTCGAGTTCTTCAGCTTGCATGGCGGGTTCCGGTCTGCAGCAGGGGGGCGAGGGTGGCGCGCACGGCGTCCCATGACGGTTCGCGCCAGCGTGCCAGCACATAGCCATCGGGACGGATGAGATACAGGGTGCCAGGGCTGGCACCATAGCGGGCGTGGGCCTGGCCGTCGACGTCGGCCAGCGCGGCGGCGCCGGTCGGGGCGCCGGTGACCACCTGGTACGCTTGCAGGGCTTGTGGATATTCCTGTACGAGCGCGGCCAGCGGTTCGGGCAGCGCCGGCCGAGCGGCGCCATGCCGGAACCAGAGCAGCGTGAAGCGCTGCCCGAAGCATTGCGTCAGATGCCGGATGCCGTCCGGCCCGTCCACGCGCAACTCCGGCGCGGGCACGCCTGGTGCCGCGCCCGGGCAGTCGTCGCCGAAGTCGCTGGGACCGTTCAGCGCCGAATCGACATAGGCAATCGGTGCCGACTGGCGCGGATTGACCAGCGAACGCACCGCCGGCTCGGATGGCGCCAGCCGCAGCGTGGCCTCGCGCATCAGCTTGAAGGCGAAGTCGGGCGGCGCCATGAACTCGGTGCTCTTGGCGCCGTAGGCAAGGTTCTGGCGCGTGGCGTGCAGGCGCTCGGCGGAGTAGGTGTCGAGCAGGCTGTCGCCGGCCTGGCCGCGCAGCACCCAGGCCAGCTTCCAGGCCAGGTTGCCGGCATCGTCCAGCCCCGAATTGAGCCCGCGCACGCCGAAGATCGGCACCAGGTGCGCGGCGTCGCCAGCGAACATGACGCGGCCATGGCGGTAATCCTGCAGGGTCAGGCACTTGGCGTTGTACATCGAGATCCACAGCGGCCGCCACGGCTCGGTCTCGCCGATCATGTCGAGGTGGCTCTGCACGCGCGGCAGCACGTTCTCGGGCCTGATCGCCTCGTCGGGATCTTCGTCGTCGCGGATCTGGTAGTCGATGCGCCAGACATCGTCGGGCTGCCGGTGCATCAGCAGGGTCGAGCCGGGATTGGAGGGCGGGTCGAACCAGGCCAGCCGCTCCACCTCGCGCCGGGTTTTCTGAACGATGTCGACGATCACGTAGCGGCCTTCGTACTGCGTGCCTTCCATGCGCAGGCCCAGTTGCTCGCGCACCGTGCTGCGTCCGCCGTCGCACGCCACCAGCCATTGCGCATCGATCTCCACCGCGCCGTCGCCGGTCTCGATCTCGGCGACCACGCCGCCGGGGTGCTGGCGCAGCGTCCGCAGGCGCGCGCCGAAGCGCACGTCGGCGGGCGACGCGCCGCGCAGCGCAGCATCGTGGGCGAAGGCCTCCAGGTAGTACTGCTGGATATTGACCATCGGCGCAAAGCGCTCGCCCGGCTCGCTCGGCATCTGGAAATGCAGCACTTGCGTATCGCGGTAGTAGCTGCGCCCGCCGACCCACGGCAGGCCGGTTGCTACCGTGGCCCGGTCGGCGCCGGCCCAGCCCAGGATTTCGAGCGAGCGCCGCGCCATGCAGATCGCGCGGCTGCCGGCGCAGTAGCCGTCGTCGGCTTCCACCACCAGCGTGGCAATGCCCTGGCGCGCCAGCAGTGCGGCCAGCGTCAGGCCGACCGGGCCGCCGCCGGCAATCAGCACCGGGATGCGCTGCGGCCAGGGACGGGACGAATCGGGCGGTGGTGCGGGCGGCACCGGCAGGTGAGGCGCGTGGGGATCTGGCATGACGGGCGATAGTTTGTGCAAGATGGTTGTGGGCGCAACTATATCGGCCATATAGTTGCGTGCGAAACTAGTGTAAACCCCTCCGGCCACGGCCGGCACTGCGGTAGCGCAAACCAGCCGCCGCCGCCGCGCTCCTTCCCCTGTGCTTCGCCTATGCTTCGCAACAGGCACACTGCTGAAGGGGCCGCGCCATGCCCGTCCTGCCCTCCGATGCCGCGCCGCGCGTGGCCTGGCTGCCATCGCCCGGCAGCTGGCGATACCACCTGATGCTGGGTGCGGCCGGCATGCTGGTGCTGGGGCCGCTGGGTGGCGTCGCCGCGGCGTACATGAATTTCTCGCTGGGGTTCTTTGTTGGCGGACAGGTGCTGGCGGGCATCCTGGGCTCGGTGGTGACGGCCGGCTATGGCGCATCCGGCCGCCATGGCGCCAACTACATCCAGACCGCGGCGGCGTCGGTGGCGGGCATGGGCGGCATGGCGGTGGTACTGCAGGCGATGGCGTGGCTGGGCATGGCGCAGCCGCCGCTGTGGCAACTGCTGCTGTACCTGCTGTGCATCGGCATGTTCGGGGTGGGCGTGGGCATGCTGTACACGCCGTTGCTGGTGGACCGCATGCAGCTGACCTTTCCGTCGGGGCTGGCGGTGGCCAACATCCTGCGCGCGCTGACCGACCCGGTGCTGTTGCGGCGCTCGGTGGCGCGCCTCGGCGGCGGTATGGCGCTGGGCCTGGCCAGCGGGCTTGGGGCCGGGCGCGTGCCGGGGCTGGCCGTGCTGGACCTGTCCGCTGCCACCTTCGGCGCCGGCATGATCGTCGGCGCGCGCGTGGGCGTCGCCGCGCTGGTGGGCGGGCTGGCCGGATGGGCCATGACGCCATGGTTCGTCGACGCCGGCTGGCTCGCGCGGGGCGAGCCCTACCGCAAGGCCACATTCCTGGTGGCGCTCGGCATGATCATGGGCGCGGCCGTGGTCGACCTGGCGCAGTTGCTGGCGCAGTTGTCGGTGCAGGCATGCCGGCGCTGGCGGGCACGGCGCCAGCCGCAACCGCCCGCGCCGCGGCGCGGGCCGGGCATGGGCTGGGTGGCGGCGTGGGCGCTGCTGTGGGGTGCGGCCACCGTGGCGGCGGGCGTGCTGTGGTTCGGGCAGCCGCTGGCCTTCCAGCTGATTGCCGTGCTGCTGGCGCTGGTGTTCGCGCTGGTCAACGGCATCTCGGTCGGGATGGTCGACCAGAATCCGATTTCATCGGCATTCGTGCTGTCGGTGATCCTGATGGCGGCCGCCGGCCTGCGCGCGCCCGAAGTCGGCCTGATCGCCGCCACGGTGCTGCTGGTGGCCACCGCCGAAGCCAGCGACATGCAGCAGGACCGCTCCACCGGCTGGCGCCTGGGCAGCGACCGCATGGTGCAGTTCGGCTACCAGGTGGCGGGCATCGTGGTCGGCGCACTGGTCGCGGTGGCGATGGCGCGCCTGTTCCTGCAGGCCTATCCGGTGCTGGCGCTGGACCAGACCAGCCTGCCGGCCGACCAGCAGCCGGCGCGCTGGACCTCGGCCATGACCTACAAGATCGTGGGCGTGCTCCATGGCTTGTCGCAGGACCGGACCGGCCAGTATCTGGCGGTCGGAGCGGGACTGCTGATCGGGCTGGCCACGGCGCTGTTGCGCCGCGCCATCCTCGGCCACCCTGCGTGGCAGCGCTATGCGCGTTCCGGACGAGGCGGGCAGGCGGCGGATTTCGTGCTTGATGCCGTGATCCTGCCCTCGCCTTATGCGTCGTCGTTCGGCGGTTTCGTCAACCTGACGGCGGCGGCATGGATGGCGGCAGGCGGTGTGCTGGCCAGCGTGGGCGCCGCAGTCGGCGCGCGCGGGACGCGCGGGCAAGGCTTGCCGCGCGACATGAACACCGCGTCGCTGCTTGGCGGGGGCTTGATTGCCGGCGACGCACTGGCGGCGCTGGGCATCGGCATGGCCGGCCTGCTCTCCGTCAGCTGAGAGGTCGGGGCGGCTGATTGTCAAATTTTGTTGACGCTTCTGTCCAAGATCCAGTGGATTGTCAAATCCCGCCACCGGCGTACCATAGGCGGCCAGACTGACGTACTGGCTTGACCCGGAGAATCACCATGGCCCTAGACCAAGAATCCTTTGCCCTGCTGCGCGCCTCGGTGCAGCGCTTCATCGACGAACGCCTGAAGCCCGCCGAAGACACGCTGGAGGAAACCGACGACGTGCCCGCCGAGATCGTCGCCGACATGAAGGAGATGGGGCTGTTTGGCATCTCCATCCCCGAGAACTACGGCGGCATCGGCCTGTCGATGTCGCAGGAATGCGATGTGGTCTATGACCTCGGCCATACCGCGTTCGCCTTCCGCTCGGTATTCGGCACCAACGTCGGCATCGGTTCGCAGGGCATCCTGATGGATGGCACCGAGGAACAGAAGCAGCAGTACCTGCCGCGCATCGCCAGCGGCGAGATGATCATCTCGTTCGCGCTGACCGAGCCGAACGCCGGCTCCGACGCGGCCTCGCTGCAGACCCGGGCCGAGCTGGACGGCGACCACTATGTCATCAACGGCACCAAGCGCTTCATCACCAATGCGCCGCGCGCGGGCGCGTTCACGCTGATGGCCCGCACCGGCGGCCCGGGCGCCGCGGGCATCTCGTCGTTCATCGTGCCGGCCGACACCCCGGGCATCTCGCTGGGCAAGCCCGACAAGAAGATGGGCCAGCGCGGCACCAAGACCTGCGACGTGGTGCTCGAGAACGTGCGCGTGCCGGCCGCCAACATCATCGGCGGCGTACCGGGGGTGGGCTTCAAGACCGCCATGAAGGTGCTGGACCGCGGCCGCCTGCACCTGTCGGCTTTGGCCTGCGGCATGGCGCACCGGCTCATCACCGACGCCGTGGCGTATGCCAAGGAGCGCAAGCAGTTTGGCCGCCCGATCGGCGACTTCCAGCTGATCCAGGCGATGCTGGCCGACAGCCAGGCCGAGCTCTACGCGGGCCTGTCGATGGTGCGCGATTGCGCGCAGCGCTACGATGCCAAGCCCGCCGGCAAGAGCGATCCGGAAGTCAGCATGCTGGCTTCGTGCACCAAGATGTTCTGTACCGAGATGGTGGGCCGCGTCGCGGACCGCGCGGTGCAGATCCACGGCGGCGCCGGCTATATCGCCGAGTACAAGGCCGAACGCTTCTACCGCGATGTGCGCCTGCTGCGCCTGTATGAAGGCACCACGCAGATCCAGCAGATGATCATCGCCAAGCATCTGCTGCGCGACTGACCCCCAACGGCCCGCGTGGCAGGAGTCGACATGGACACGATGCAGTATCGCGGGCGCGACGGTGCGCCGCAGGCAGGACATGATGACGGCGCGCCGCACCGGCTGCGCGCGGTGGTGGCGACCTATCGCCCCACGCTGCAGGCGTACACGCTGGCGGTATCGCCGGCCGAGCTGATGGCGCTCTCCGCGCTGCCGGCACAGATGGCGGCCAGCGTCGGCGCCGCCCCGGACCCGCGCGTGCAGGCGCACCTGGCGCGGTTGCGTACCAAGGTGCAGGACAGCGGCATCGCCTTGCCCGGTGCCATCGTGGTGGCGGTCAGCGGCGGTAGCATGCAGTGCGAGTGCGACCACCTGTTCACGCTTACGCTGCAGCCGCGCCATGGCGACCGCCTGATCGTGATCGACGGCTACGAGCGCCTGCTGGCGCTGGCGCATGGCGAGCGCCGCCAGTGCAAGACGCTGGTGTCGGCGGTGCTGTGGCGCACCGCGCTGGAGACTGCCGCGGCGACACCGGCCGACGATGCCGCCAACGACATCATCGACGCGCCGGTGGCGCAGTCATGCGCGGCGCGCTGGGCCAACGCGACCCGGCTCTGGCATTGATCCGCGTGATTGGCGTGACCGGCGTGACCGGCGCAACGTAACGGAAGCCGCCTGCAGGGCGGCTTCCTTATTTTCTGGTGATCGCAGGCGCGCTTACGTAGCTTAGGCCGCTTACTGCGGCCACACGCCATCGACCTCGCGCAGCAGGTGGCCGGCGAGAATATAGTCCCCGAGCCGCGTGGCCTTGGCTTCGAGGTCGAGCAGTTCATGGTCCGCCAGCGTGCCAAGATCGAACTGGCAATAGAGATTGCGTTGACGGAATGTGCCCTTGGGTTTGGCCAGCCCTTCGATCAGGGCTTCGCGGGAACGGACGGCGATGCTTTCTTGTCCGCGATACTGCACCTTGATACCGCGCTTTTCTCCGAGCCTGCCGAGTTCGACGGCGTCCTGCCATCCGGTCTCGTAGTCCAGCTCAAGCGCCAGCACGCCTTCGGAGGCCAGAAGCCTGAGCGCTTCTGCCTTGCTGCCAGCTCGCACGATTGACATCCACACCTCTTGTATCGACTTATACTGTACGAATATACAGTCAACCCGGGGTCGGGGCAAGGCCCCTGGCGCGGCGCGCATCGGACCAGCCGCGCACCATCGCCGCAAAGACGCCGGGTCGCCCGCGCTCGCGGATGGCGCCACCGCCCGGCGAGTATGGTTGCCGATGTATTTCAGGGGCATGTCAGAGGCGCGCGGGCGGCGTGTCGCCGGCTTCGTTGCCGCCGGCGGTCGGACCGGTCGACGTGCTGGCGGGCGTGCCCGCCGCCTGGCCGGTTGCCGCGCCCTGCGCCGCTGCGCCGGCGAAGTCGCCGGCATAGGCGCGCGACAGCGTGCCAGGTTGCATATAGCGGCGGATGGCGGCGTTGACCGCTTCCGTGGTGGCGTCGCGCAGGCGTTGCTCGAGTTCAGCGGTAAAGGCCATGGTGCGGCCCAGGTAGAGCTGGCTGGCCAGCGCGCCGGCCAGCGCGGCGTCGTTGCTGCGGCTGACCATGCCCTGCTGCAGCAGGCCGCTGACGGCCTCGGCCAGTTCCTGCGCGGTAATGCCGTCGCGCACCAGCCGCTCCAGTTCCTCGCTGACGGCGCGCTGTACCCGCGCCAGGCTCTGCGGCGCATATTGCGCGCGCACGCCGAAGCGGCCGGCGCGGTCGAGCGCGCCCACCTGCACCCAGCTGCTGGCGCCATAGCTCATGCCTTCGCGCTGGCGCAGCCGGTCCGCCAGCCGGCTGCGCAGGCTGGCACCGCCCAGTACGCGGTTGGCAATCATCATCAGCGCGTAGTCAGGCGCATCATTGGTCAGGTCGATCGGGGCGGTGGCCAGGTACACGGCGTTCGCCTTGCCCGGCGTGGGCAGCGTGAACTCGGCGGCCGGGATCGGCACGAACGGCCGCTCGACGCGCGCATAGGGCTGCGGCGCGGTCCAGTCGCCAAACAACGCGGCCGCCTGCGCGGCGGCAGCCGCGCCATCGAAATCGCCCACCAGGCTCAGCTGCGCATGGCTCGTGCCGTAGAAGCGCGCATGGAAGTCGCGCACCTGCGCCAGCGTGGCCGCGCGCAGGTCGGCGATATTCTCGGCGATGGTGCGCGCGTGGCGCGGGTCGCCCGCGGGGTAGGGGTCGCCGTGCCGGCCCAGCGCATTGGCAGCCAGCACGCCGGGCTCGCGCTGCACGCTTTCGAGCTCCGCGATGCTGGTCTGGCGCAGGGTCTCGAACTCGGCTTCGGGGAAGGTCGGCGCGCGCAACAGGTCGCGCAACAGCGCCAGCAGCTCGGGCAGATGCGCGCGGCGCGTCTCGAAGCTGACCGACACCTGCTCGGAGCCGCCCGAGATGCCCACGCGCGCGCGCAGGGCCTCGATGCGGTCGGCGATCTGCTGGCGGTCCATGCCGGCGCTGCCGCGGCGGAGCATCGCGGCGGTCAGCGCGCCCACCGTGGTCAGCCCCTGCAGGCTGTGCGCGCCGCCCATGCGCAGCACCAGCACGCCGTGCACCACTTCGCCGCGCGCGGGCTTGGGCAGCAGCGCCAGCTGCATGCCGTTGGCGAGCGTCTGGCGCGTGGTATGGGCTTCGATGTTGGCGGGACTGGGATCGAATGCCGCCACCGCGGGCAACGCCGGCCGGCCCTGGTAGCCCTTGACCATGGCCGCGATGTCGGGCACCTCCGGCACTTGCGCGCGCTGCGGTTGCTCGGCCGGCAGGAACACGCCCAGGGTGCGGTTCGAGGCCTGGAAGTAGTTCAGCGCCACGCGCTGCACGTCGGCCAGGGTGGTGGTCTCGATGCGGTCGCGCGCCAGGAAGAACAGGCGCCAGTCGCCCTTGGCGATGGCCTCGGAAAGGGCAATCCCCAGCGCGCCGGGGTCGTTCATGTACTGCTCGTAGGCGTTGCGCATGCGCACGCGCGCACGCTCCAGTTCGGCCTCGGTCACGGGCGCCTCGGCAAAGCCCTCGATCTGCGTGATCAGGCCGGCACGCGCGGCCGCGAGCGGCTGGTCTTTCGACGCCTGCGCCATGAACAGCAGCGCGCCGGGGTCCTTCATCGCATAGAACGCGCTGCCGATCGACGTAGCCTGGCCGCGCTCCACCAGCGCCTTGTACAACCGGCCGCCGGGGGTGTCGCCCAGGATGATGGTCAGCAGCGACAGCGCGGTGGTGTCGGGGTGCGCGCCGGGGCTGACATGGTATTGCGCGGCCACCAGGCGGGTGTCGCCGGGGCGCATCACTACCAGTTCGCGCGCGCCTTCCTGCGCGGGCTCGACGGTGGGCTCCGGCGGCAGCACGCGCTGCGGGCGCGGAATCGGCCCGAAATAGCGCTCGATGCGCGCCAGCGTGGCGGCGGGATCGAACTTGCCCGCCACCACCAGCACCGCGTTGTCGGGCTGGTAATAGCGGCGGTAGAACGCGCGCAGGTTGTCGAGGCTGACGTTCTCCACGTCGCTGCGCGCGCCGATCGGGGCCTTGCCGTAGTTGTGCCAGCGGTAGGCGGCGGCCATGGTCTGCTGCATCAGCATGCGTCCGGGGCTGTTCTCGCCCATCTCCATCTCGTTGCGCACCACCGTCATCTCGCTGTCGAGGTCGGCGCGCGCGATCACGCTGTTGACCATGCGGTCGGCCTCCATGCGCAGCGCCCAGTCGAGGTTGTCGTCGCTGGCGGTGAAGGTCTCGAAGTAGTTGGTACGGTCCTGCGCGGTGGTGCCGTTGACGCTCATGCCGCGCCGCGCGAACTCGCCCGGGATGGTCTTGCCCGGCAGCGACGGCGTGCCCTTGAACAGCAGGTGCTCGAGCAGGTGCGCCATGCCGGTCTCGCCGTAGTTTTCGTGGCGGCTGCCGACCAGGTAGGTGATGTTGACCGTGGTGGTGGCCTTGGCGGCATCGGGCGCCAGCACGATGCGCAGGCCGTTGGGCAGGCGGTGTTCGGTAATGCCTTCGACCGATGCCACCTGCGTCGCCTGCACTGCCTGTACCGGCGCTGCCGAAGGCTGCGCCAACGCCGGGGGGCAGGCCAGCGTGGCAAGCAGTGACAGGTGCAGGGCGGTGCGGCGCATGGGGTCTCCGATGGGAAAGATAAGGGCAGGGCAACTGTGCCCCAACCGATCCCCGCGCGCCAGAGGGAAATGTCCGAAAGCAGCGGATGCGCGCCGGCATCTGGCGGTAGCATGCCGTCATGAACCTCGATCCCGACACCTGCTACAAGGCCGTGGCCTCGCACGACCGCCGCTTCGACGGGCGCTTCTTCGTGGGCGTCTCGTCGACCGGCGTGTATTGCCGCCCCGTGTGCGCGGTACGCACTCCCAAGCGCGAGAACTGCTCGTTCTATGAAAGCGCCGCCGCGGCCGAGAAGCATGGCTTTCGCCCGTGCCTGCGCTGCCGCCCGGAACTGGCGCCGGGGCATGGCCTGGCCGATATTTCCGGCCGGCTGGCGCAGGCCGCCGCCACGCTGATCGACGAAGGCTTCATGGCCGACGGCAGCGTGGCCGCGCTGGCGGCGCGCATCGGCGTGACCGAGCGCCACCTGCGGCGGCTGTTCGACGCGCAGTTTGGCGTGTCGGTGCTGGAGTACGCGCAGACCCAGCGCCTGCTGCTGGCCAAGCGGCTGCTGGCCGATACCGCGCTGCCGGTGACGGACGTGGCGCTGGCGGCGGGCTTCGGCAGCGTGCGCCGCTTCAATGATGTGCTGAAGACCCGCTACGGCCTGACGCCGCTGGCGCTGCGCCGGCGTGCCGCCGAGGGCGTGGCCGACCGGCTGGTGTTCGAGCTCGGCTACCGGCCGCCCTTTGCCTGGGACGCATGGCTGCGCTTCCTGGCCACGCGCGCGGTCGACGGCATCGAAGCCATCCGCGATGGCGCCTACCTCCGCACCTTGCGCGTCGAAGCCGGTGGCAGCGCCCACCTCGGCTGGGTCCGCATCGAGCATGTGCCGCGCCGGCTGGTGCTGCGCGTGACCCTGTCGGCGTCGCTGGCGCGCGTGATTCCGCAAGCGCTGGGCAAGGTGCGCCGGCTGTGCGACCTGGGCTGCCGCCCCGACGTGGTGGACCGGCACCTGGGCGACCTGGCCGAGGCGATGCCGGGCGTGCGCCTGCCTGGCTGCGTCGACGGCTTCGAGATCGCGGTGCGCGCGGTGGTCGGGCAGGTGATTTCGGTGGTGCAGGCACGGCGCATCCTGGCCGCGCTGGCACAGTGCGCGGGGCAGGCGCTGGACGGCGCGCCGCCTGACGGCTTGCGCTACACCTTCCCGAGCGCGGCCGCGCTGGCGGCGTTGCCCGAGGCTGCGCTGCGCCAGGCGGGCGTGTCGCCAGGCAAGGCCCGCACGCTACAGGCGCTTTCCCGCCGCGTCGCCGACGGCACGCTGGTGCTCGACCCGCATGCGGCGCCGGAGCAGGCGGTGGCGGCGCTGCGCGGGATCGACGGCATCGGCGACTGGACCGCGCAGTATGTCGCCATGCGCGCGCTGGGCTGGCCCGATGCCTTCCCCGGCACCGACTATGCGCTGCGCAAGGTGTTGGGCGTCAGCACCGTGCGCGCGATGCACGAACGCACTGCGCAATGGGCGCCGTGGCGGGCCTACGCCGCAATCCACCTGTGGCACCGCTATGAAACGATGAAGGACACGCCGCCGGCCGCGGCGCAACCGGAGACCCTCCCATGACCAGCTATCGTCATATCGACAGCCCGCTGGGCACCGTGCTGCTGCGCGCGCGCGACGGGCACCTGACCGGCCTCTTCTTCGCGGGACAGAAGTACCATCCCGCCGGCATTGCCGACAGCCGCGACGTGCCTGCGGCCGACGCCGCGGTGCTGGACCGGGCCGCCGCCGAGCTGGCCGAGTATTTTGCCGGCCGCCGCGACACCTTTACCGTGCCGGTGCGCTTTGCCGGCAGCCCGTTCCAGCAGCGAGTGTGGCAGGCGCTGCTGGAGATCCCGTGCGGCGTCACCGCTTCGTACGGCGAACTGGCGCGCACGCTCGGGCTGCCGCCCACGCATGCACGCGCCGTGGGCGGCGCGGTCGGCCGCAACCCGCTGTCGGTGATCGTGCCCTGCCATCGCGTGCTGGGCAGCGCCGGCGCGCTGACCGGCTATGCCGGCGGCATCGAGCGCAAGCGCGCCCTGCTGCGGCGCGAGGGCATCGCTGCCGCGACGGGCTGAAGCCGGCCACGCAGCGATGGCACGCCTGTTCATCGCGGTGGAAGTGCCGCCCGCACAGGCGGTGGGGCTGTTGTCGACGCTTCCTGCCGTGCCCGGCGTGCGCGCCGCGACACCGGCCCAGGTCCACCTGACCCTGCACTTCCTCGGCGAAGGCCTGGGCGAGGCGGCACAGGCCGTCGAAAAGCTCGCTGCCGCGCTCGCGATGCTGCGCACCCCTGCGTTCACGCTGCAGGCGTACGGCACCGGGCGCTTTCGCAGCGGCCCGGGATCGGTGCTATGGGCCGGCCTCGCGCCCGGTCCTGGACTGGACGCGCTGCGCGCCATGCACGCCGAGGTAGGCGAGGCACTGGCGCAAGCCGCCGGCTTCCCGCCGGAGCGGCGGCGCTTCCATCCGCACGTGACCCTGGCCCGCTGCAAGCCGACCGTGCCCGAGAGCGCGCTGCGCGCGTGGCTCGATGCGCACCGCACCCTGGCCAGCGCGCCGTGGCGCGTCGCGCGGCTGGTGTTGTTCGAAAGCCGGCTCGGTCCGCAGGGCCCGCAACACTTGCTGCGCCAGGCCTGGCCGCTGACGGCGCAAGGCCCTACGCCAGGTTGCTGAAGCCCAGCGCCATGCCCAGCCCGCACAGGGCCGAGCCGATGGCGCGGTCCAGCAGCCGCTGGCGCCGCAGCATGGCCGCGCGCAGCGCCGGCGCGGTGAACACCCACGCCACCACGCTGAACCACGCCAGGTGCGCCACCGACATGAATCCGCCATAGGCCCATTGCACCGGTACCGGGGTGTGGACGTCCACCACCTGGGTGTAGGTGCTGACGACGAACAGCGTGGTCTTCGGGTTCAACGCATTGGTCAGCAGGCCCATGCGCAGCGCCGCCAGCGGGGCCAGCGCGCGGCCGCCGCGCAGGTCTACCGTCAGCGCGTCGCGCCTGCGCAGCGTCTGCAGGCCGATCCAGACCAGATAGACGGCGCCCAGCGCCTTCACCACCGTCAGCACGCCATGCGCGTGCGTCATCAGCAGCGATACCCCGAACATCGTATAGAGCACATGCACCTGCACGCCCAGGGCGATGCCGGCTGCACTGAGCAAGCCGGCACGGCGGCCGTACAGGTAGCTGTTGCGGGTGACCATGGCGAAGTCGGGGCCGGGACTGATCACGGCCAGCACGGTCACCGTGGCGACCGCCAGGGATTCGGCGAGAGGGGGCATGTTGCGTCAGGATATGTTGTGTTTTCCGGCCGATCCCCACTCGTGGGGGTCGAAGCGTACCCAATTCTGCGTGCCGCTAAAGGCCCACACAACCGATATATACTCGCGCGATTCCGTGAGAAAAACTGACCGATGCACTGGCTGGGATGGATCCGATTCTTCGAGGCCGCGGCGCGCCATGAGAGCTTTGCCCGCGCGGCGCAGGAGCTGCACCTGACCCATGGCGCGGTCAGCCGGCAGATCCGGCAGCTGGAGGACACGCTTGGCGTGGCCTTGTTCGAGCGGCGCAACCGCGGCGTTTTCCTGACCGAGGCGGGGCGCTCGCTGTTTGCGGCGGCGACGCAGTCGATGGAGGGTCTGGCCGCCGCCGCCGCGCGCATCCGCACACAGCCCGCGGAGCGGGCGCTGGTGCTGTCGTGCGAGCCGACCATCGCCATGCGCTGGCTGATCCCGCGGCTGCCGCGTTTTGCCGCGCGCCATCCCGACATTCCGCTGCACCTGATGGCGGCGGGCGGGCCGATCGACTTTGCGCGCAGCGGCGCCGACCTGGCGCTGCGGCGCAACGACTTTGCCTTCGACGTCCGCTGGCATGCGCGCGAGGTGGTGCAGGAGCGCGTGGGCCCGGTGTGCCGGCCACAGTCGGCCGAGGGTGCGGCGGTGGCGCCGGTGCGATTGCATACGCGCACGCGGCCGCAGGCCTGGCAGCGCTGGCAGGCGGCGTGCCCCGATGACGCGGGCCGGCTGCGCCTGGACGGCGACGCCTGGTACGAGCATTTCTATCTGAGCCTGCAGGCCGCGGCGGCGGGCCTGGGCTGGGCCATGGCTTCGCAGCTGATGGCTGCCGACGAGATCGCCGACGGCCGGCTGGCGGCGCCGTTCGGGTTTGCGGCCGACGGCTCGGCCTACCACCTGCTGTCGCCCGCGCCGTTCGAGCACGACACGCGCCGGCTGGCCCTGCTGGCATGGCTGCGCGAGTGCGCGCACGCCACGCTCGCACCACCGCTGCAGGCCTGAAAGGCACGCAAGCGCTACCCCCCGGAAGTCTGTCCTCAAGTTCTGCCACAGATTTGCCGAAGTGAGATCATCGGTCTTGCCGGCCTATGGTGCAGGCGCTTAACATGCGGCGCGCGGCCGGCAGGCCGGTGCCGCCGACGGGCTCACGGCTGGTCCGCGGCTGTGCCATGGCCGTCGCTCCCAGCCCCTCCAGATGTTGCGTGAACCTATGAACCAGCACGACGCCCCCGGGCCCGCCGATCACGATGCCGAAGCCGACCCGGCGGACGAGCGCTATCGCCTGACCCACAACTCGCAGATCGGCACGGTGCTGCGCGACCTGGCGTGGCAGAAGTGCATGCTGAGCGTGCGCACCCGCACCGCGCACCAGTTCGTCACCTCGATCCTGCATGTCGACCCGGTCAACCGCACCTTCGTGTTCGACTGGTGCAATGCCGAGCCCGAACGGATGTCGCTGATGACTTCCGAAGAGAACGCGTTCTCCGGGCTGCTGCGCGGCGTGCCGGTCAACTTCGTGGTGGGCCAGCCGGCGGCCACGCGCTATGAAGACGGCCCCGCCTTCGTGGTCGAGTTTCCGGACAAGCTCTATCACTTCCAGCGCCGCCGCCATTTCCGCGCGCGCACGCTGGTGACCAAGGGCTACCGCTGCGAGATGCCGATGCCGGACAAGACCGTGCTGGGCCTCGATATCGCCGACCTGTCGCTTTCCGGCGTGGGCCTGCGCTCCAGGACCGTCACCGCCGAGCGCCTGCCGGTTGGCACCACGGTGGCGAAGTGTCGGCTGGACTTCCGCGAGCTGGGCAAGCTGGAGGTGGACATGCAGGTGGTCGGCCACTGGCTGGTGGGGCACGACGACAGCGCCATCCACCACTTCGGCTGCGCCTTCGTCAATCCGGACGGGCGCATGGAAAACTTCCTGCAGCGGCTGGTGTTCTCGCTCGAGCTGGCGCACCGCGGCTGAGGCGCCGCCTCCGACCCGGCGCAGTACGCGACCGGTTTACGCTACATTGCCCGCCAGTTCGCATGACACGGGAGGCACACGGCAATGGTCCACAGCGACCCGGCTCCGGCCGGCGGCAAGCAGTTTTCGGCTGACTACCTAGTCATCGGGGCCGGCATTGCCGGGGCCTCGGTGGCGTACTGGCTGGCGCGCGCGGCCAGCGTGATCGTGCTCGAGCGCGAGGCGCAGCCGGGCTACCACGCCACCGGCCGTTCGGCCGCGCTCTACCTGGAAAGCTACGGCACGCCGCAGGTGCGCGGCCTGACCATGGCCAGCCGCGCCTTCCTCGATGCCCCGCCCACGGGGTTTGCCGACCATCCCGTACTGTCGCCGCGCGGCGCCATGATGCTGGCGCGCCCGGGCGAACAGGACCAGCTCGACGCGCACTGGCAGGTGCTGGCCGGCATGGGCGCACGGGCGCAGCGGCTGGACCAGGCCGGCGCGTGCGCGCTGGTGCCGGTGCTGCGGCCGGAACTGGTGCTGGGCGCGGTGCTGGAGCCCGATGCCGCCGACATGGACGTGCATGCCTTGCATCAGGGCTACCTGCGCGGCGTGCGCCATCACGGCGGGGTGATCGCCTGCGGCGCCGAGGCCGGCGTGATCGAGCGGCGCGACGGCTTGTGGCACGTCCATGCCGGCGCCGGCATCTACCGCGCGCCGGTGCTGGTCAACGCGGCGGGCGCGTGGTGCGACGTGGTGGCGGCGCGCGCGGGCGTGGCGCCGGTGGGGCTGCAGCCGTGCCGGCGTTCGGCCTTCGTCTTTGCCCCGCCCGATGGCATCGAGGTCTCGCGCTGGCCGATGTTCTACGGCTTCGACGAGACCTGGTACGTCAAGCCCGATGCCGGCATGCTGCTCGGCTCGCCGGCCAACGCCGACCCGGTGCCGCCGCACGACGTGCAGCCCGAGGAGCTGGACATCGCCACGGGCATCCACCAGATCGAGGCCGCCACCACGCTGACGATCCGCCGCCCCGCGCGCACCTGGGCCGGACTGCGCTCGTTCGTTGCCGACGGCGACCTGGTGGGCGGATTCGATCCCGAGGCGGAAGGTTTCTTCTGGGTGGCCGCGCAAGGCGGCTATGGCATCCAGACCTCGGCGGCGATGGGTGAGGCCTGCGCCGCGCTGGCGCAGGGCCGGCCGCTGCCGGCGCATATCGCTGACCATGGCGTGACCGCCGCCATGCTCAGTCCCGCGCGGCTGCGCGCACAGGCGGGTTGGTAAGCCCTGGCGCCGGCCAGCGGCAGGATCAGGAGCCGATCATCCGGCCAATCGCCGCGGCGGCCTCGCGCATCGGCGCCAGCAGCCGCGTGATCATGTCCGCTTCGGAAACGCGCGCGGCGCGCACGCTCACGCTCAGCCCCGCCAGCACGATGCCCGAGGCCGAGCGCACCGGCACGGCCATGGCGCGCAGGCCGGGCTCCAGCTCTTCATCGACGATCACATAGTCCACTTCGCGGGCACGCTCGAAGCAGGCTTCCAGTTCCTGCCGCGAAACCTTGGTCTGCAGCGTGCGCGGGCGCAGTTCGGCATGCTCGAAAAAGCCGTCCAGCACGGTTGCGGGCTGGTGCGCCAGCAGCAGCCGGCCGTTCGAGGTGCAGTAGGCCGGCAGGCGGCTGCCCATGCCGAGCGAATAGTTCAGCACGCGCTGCACCTCGGAGCGCACCAGGTACAGGATGTCGGTGCCGTCCAGGATCGCCAGCGTGCAGGTCTCGTGGATGCGCGCGCTCAGGTTGTCCAGGATCGGCTGCGCCAGCGACACCAGCGAGGTCGACGAGAAATACGCGTGCCCCAGGTGCAGCACGCGCGGGCGCAGCGCGAACTGCCCGTCCTGCTGGCTGACATAGCCGAGCTGTTCCAGCGTGTACAGGCAGCGCCGCACCGACGCGCGCGAGAGCTGGGTGCGCTGTGCCACCTGCGAGATCGTCAGCGGGCGCTTGCGCTCGGAAAACGCTTCCAGCACGGTCAGCCCGCGCGCCAGCGACAGCATGAAATTGGGATCGCCGGCAAAGCTGCCGAGCAGGTCGGCCTGGGGCCGGGCAACGCGGACGGTGTCGGCCTGGGCATGGCCAAGACCGATGGGGCGGAGGACATCCATGGGAGGCTGGGAGTGGTCTACGGTCGTTCGATAATCGCGCAATGTTAAACCGCTCCGGCGCCGCGGGCCAGCATTGCTTGCATGCTGCACTGCGTCATCGGCGACGCCGGGTCACCGCTTCCGCCACCTCGAACAGTGCCATGCCCGCGAGCATCGCCGCGACAAAGCCCCACGCCTTGGCGTAACCCGCACCCAGCGCGACCAGCGCGGGGCCCGGGCAAAAGCCGGCCAGGCCCCAGCCGGTTCCGAAGGCGGCACTGCCCAGCAGCAGGCGCGGCGTGACCGCGGCCAGCGCCGGCCACTGCATCGGCAGCCCAAGCCAAGAGCGCTGGCGCCGGCGTGCCAGCGCAAAAGCCACCACGCCGACCCCGATCGCGCCGGCCATGACGAAGGCAAGCGACGGGTCCCACATTCCCGCGAGGTCGAGAAAGCCCAGCACCTTGGCCGGGTTGGCCATGCCGGAGAGGATCAGGCCAATGCCGAACACCAGTCCGGCCAGCAACGCCAGCAACGTGCCCATGGTTCAGCCTCCCAGTACGTGGCGCTGCACGAGCACCGTCAGGAAGCCGGCCGCCATGAAGGTCACGGTAGCCGCCAGCGAACGCACCGAACCGCGCGACAGGCCGCACACGCCGTGGCCGCTGGTGCAGCCGCCGGCGTAGCGCGTGCCCACGCCGACCAGCAGCCCGGCCACCAGCACCTCGGTCCAGCCCGCGTCGATGCGCGCCGCGGGCATGGCATCGAACGCGAAGGCCAGCCATGGCGACAGCAGCAGCCCGATGACAAAGGCGGCGCGCCATGCGGTGTCGCCTTGCGGCAACCGCAGCACGCCGCCGACGATGCCGCTGATGCCGGCGATGCGGCCCAGGCCGAGCATCATCAGCGCCGTCGCAAGGCCGATGACAAGCCCGCCGGCGAGCGAAAGCCACGGCGTGAAATGCTGGAAGTCGATCTGCATCAAGGGTGCGCGCGGAAGCTGGCGCGGAGAACGGCCGCAAGTGCAGCCCAAGGCAGGGATTATAGGCGCGCCAAGGTCGGCCAGGCGCCCATAAAAAAGTCGCCGCTGGGGAAGCGGCGACCGGGGAAGGTTGTCATTCAAGAGGGGGTCTTGGTGACAGGGAAAAGTATAGACATTTGAATTAAGACATTACATACAACTTTGGAGGGGTACGGCAGGCGCACATTGCCGCGCCGCGTCAGAACGGTTTGCCCAGATACAGGTAGAAGCTGAACACGCCGGCCGCCGCGCGGCCATAGGCCAGGTACAGCGGCCCGAGCGGGCTGTCGAGCGCCAGGAACAGCGAGCCGGACTTGAGCAGCCCGGTCGGGCTGCCCGGCACCAGCGGATCCCCCACGCGGCCAGCCTCCAGCGAGAAGCCGGCGTAGACGCCCTGCAGCAGGGTCTGCCGCGCCAGCTTGTTGTAGTACACCAGCCGCGCAAACTGCATGTTGGCGCCCATCAGCTGCCCGGTCGCGTAGCCGGACTGCTGCAGGAAGCCGCCCCACTGGAACTGGTCGTAGTTCGGCAGCGGCTTGCCGCCGGGGTTGCCGCCGACCTTGAAGCCGAACGACAGCGTATGGTCGCCGAACGAATGGGCATAGATGCCGTCGGCCTGCGCCTTGATATAGGTCTGGTCGGCTCCGAGCCCCGGTTGCGAGGCGTAGATCCGCACCCCGCCCGCATAGCCGAAGCGGGGGAAATCCACGCTGTCGAGCTGGTCGAAAAACAGCCGCCCAGTGATGGCCCCGCGCCGGATGCTGCCCGGACCCGGCGCCAGCGACGCCGGGCCGGTGCTGAGCGTGGCGTGCTCCGAGCCGGCCTGCACCCCGACGCGCAGCTCGCCGTACTTGGTGAACTGGCTGCCGACGTCGAGCGCCAGGTCGAAGCGGCGCACGTCGTAGGTGGCGATGCGCGTGCTGCCCTGGAACACATTGACCGGGCGCCGTTCCAGCTCGATGCGCGGGGCGATGAAGAAGAACTGGCGCGTATCCAGCGGCTGGTAGAACTCGCTGCTCAGCGCCGAGGTCTGCCCCGCCTGTGCGTCGGTGCGCCATTCCGCCCCCAGCGCATTGAGCCAGGTGCGCCGGTAGCTGCCGACCAGGTTGAAGTACGCATCGCCGCGGAAGTCCGAACTCAGTCCCAGCCCGAAGCGCAGGTAGTCGGGGCCCCACGATTTTTCCACGGCATTGACCGTCAGCACGCGCCGGCCCGGTTCTTCCAGGATGCCGTAGTTGACGTGCTCGAAGTCGCCGGTGCCGAACAGGCGGCGCATGTCCTGGTCCAGCGCGGCCTGGTCGATCGGCTCGCCCGGGCGGGTCTGCATCACCGCCCTGGCATAGTCGGGATTGACGCGATGCAACGGCGCCAGCCGGATTTCGTCGACGGGGCGGGTGTCAGGCGGCTGCACCGCCTGCTGGGCCGCGCGCAGCTCGGCATACTGCGCCGGCGGCAGCGCCAGCGGCGCGAGGCGGTCGGCGACCTTGCGCGCGGCGGCCTCGCCGATCGGGATGGTGGTCGCCAGGTGGTCGAAGTCGGTCGCGGAAAAGTCGCCCAGCGCGGGCTCGATCAGCACGTCGGTGGGCCGCAGCGAGGCCAGTGAGGCGCGCACGTTCTGCTCGGTCAGGATGTTGAGCATCTGGCCGGTCACGCCGATCACCGAGGTCAGCGCCTCGCGCTTCATCAGTGGCGTGCCCAGGTTCACGGCGATGACGATATCGGCGCCCATGCTGCGCGCCACGCCCACCGGCAGGTTGTCGGTCAGCCCGCCGTCGACCAGCAGCCGGCCCTCGTATTCCGCCGGGGCCACCGCCCCCGGCACCGACATGCTGGCGCGCATCACGTTGGCCAGCTCGCCCTCGCTGAACACCACCGCCGTGCCCGCCACCAGATCCGTCGCCACCGCCCGGTACGGGATCGGCAAGCGGTCGAAATCGCGGTAGCCCGGGGTCCTGGCCAGTTGGCGCAGCACTGTCTCCAGCTGCACGCCGGAGACCGCGCCCTTCGGCAGCAGCACGCCACTTGCCTGCAAGCCGATCTCCGGCGTGAACAGGTTGGTGAAGTCGTCCTGCTTGCGCCGCACGGACAGGTCCTGGCGCGGCGGCCGTTCCTTGAACAGCTTGTTGGTGCTCAGGCCGCTGACCAACTGTTCCATTTCAGCAGGCCCCATGCCGGTAGCGTAGGCGCCCCCGACCAGCGAGCCCATGCTGGTGCCGGCGATGCAGTCGACCGGAATACGCATCGCCTCCAGCACCTTGATCACGCCGATATGCGCGGCGCCGCGCGCGCCGCCGCCCGACAGCACCAGGCAGATGCGGGGGCGGCCGGCCGCGGCGGGCGGCGCGCCCGCAGCGGCGGCAAGGTCCGCGGCAGCGCCGGCGTCGTGGCCGGGCGCCGGGGGCTCCGCGGCCGTCGCGGCGCCGGCGCCCAGCGCGATGGCGGCAAGCAGGCGCATCATGCCGGCGCGGCGCAAGCAATGGTGTGGAGCTGCCTTCATGGCTCGATCAGGGTCGCAATCCGCCACCAGGCCGGTTGCCGTGGGGGAAGTCCGGCTATCTTCCGGCAAAACGTGTTGTGCGGGCGCCGCGCCGCGCCGTGCGCAAAAACAATTCAACACGCGGCTCGGAAGCATTCAGATCGGCTCCGGGCGCTGCCAGGTGGGGCGGCGGGGCCGCCGGACGCCGGCGAGCGCGCCGGAATATACTGGGGGCTGGTCTGCCATGGCGCCGCGCGCGCGATCTGCAAGTGTCTCAAGTGTCTCCCGAAGTTCCCGTCGCCGGTTCCACGCTTACCCCTGACGACCCCCGCCCGGAGCCGCCGGAGCGGCCCGCCGATGGCGAGTGCTGCGGCTCCGGCTGCGATCCCTGCATCTTCGATTACTACTACCAGGAGCTGGACCGCTACCGCGAGGCGCTGCGGGCATGGGAAGCGCGCCATGCCGAGGATCCGGCCAGAGCACACACCTGAGCGTCCCGGCCATGCAGCCATCGCAGCCATCGCAGCCCTCCCCGGCAGCCGGGGCGGCGCTGTTCGATTTCGTGCAGCGCCACCCGCGCCTGTTCGTGCTGACCGGCGCCGGCATCAGCACCGATTCCGGCATTCCCGGTTACCGCGACGCGCGTGGCCAGTGGCAACGCTCCCCGCCGATCACGCTGCAGGCCTTTCTCGGCTCGCACGCCGGGCGTCAGCGCTACTGGGCGCGCAGCATGCTCGGCTGGCCGCTGGCGGGGCAGGCGCGGCCCAACTATGCCCACCACGCGCTGGCGCGGCTCGGCGCGCAGGGCCGGATGACGGCGCTGGTCACGCAGAATGTCGACGGCTTGCACCAGCGCGCCGGCAGCCAGGACGTGATCGAATTGCACGGCAGCCTGGCCAGCGCCATCTGCCTGGACTGCGGCGCCAGCCACGACCGCGCCGCCCTGCAGGACTGGCTGGTGTCCCGCAACGCCGCGCTGCGCGACGTGATCGCGCCGCCCGCCGCCGACGGCGACGTGCATTTCGAATCGCCGCTGTTCGCGCAGTTCCAGGTGCCCGATTGCAGCCATTGCGGCGGCATCCTCAAGCCCGACGTGGTGTTCTTCGGCGAATCCGTGCCGCGCACGCGTGTCGACGCCGCGCGCGCGGCACTGGCCGGCGCGGATGCGATGCTGGTGGTGGGATCGTCGCTGATGGTTTATTCGGGCTACCGCTTCTGCGTCTGGGCCGGCCAGATGGGCAAGCCGGTGGCCGCGCTCAACCTGGGCACCACGCGTGCCGACGCCATGCTGGCGCTGAAGGTCGAGGCCGGTTGCGCGCCGGCGCTGCAGGCGCTGGTGTCGCGGCTGGAGCAGGACACGGCAGGATCCCGTTGACGCGAGCGCCGTCCAGGCATAGCATCGCCACACCACTTTGATCGACGCCGGTCGATCTTTCTTCAAGGCTTCCGCTTCCCACCATGACCGCAGACCGCCAACGCCCCGTCATCGCCGCGCCTCCGGGCCGCGCGTTGCCGTGCCCGCGTCGCCAGCCTGCGTTCACATCTGTCGCGCCGCCGCCGCTGTTCTCCGGCGGTGCGCACCCGCCGCCGCGCGGCTGACGGGCACGCGCCCCAGCCCTTCTCGTCTCCGGTAATCCCGCCTTTGTGCGCCCGTGCGCACGGCCGCCGCACGCCCGTGCGCGCTGTCGCCGTGCCGTGGCCGCATGCCGAAGCGGGTTGCCGGGGCCCGCCAAGCTGACGACAGATGACAAGCCATGACCAACCAAGAAGATTGCGCGGAGTGCTTCGACGCCGCGCGCAACACGCTTACCACGCGTACCGCTTCCTCCGCCCTCTGGGCCACGCCGCTGTTCGTGCTGCTATGGAGCAGCGGCGCCATCGCCGCCCGGCTGGCGCTGGACCACGCCACCCCGTTCGCCCTGCTGACCTTGCGCTTCGCGCTGGTCTGCGCCGTGCTGGGCGCGATTGGCCTGGCGCGCAAGCGCCTGCTGCCGCCGCGCGGCGAGCGGCTGCACACGGCCGGCGCGGGCCTGCTGCTGATCGGCGGCTACGCGGTCTTTTACTTTCTGGCGCTGGACCACGGCATGACGCCCGGCGTGCTGGCCACGGTGCTGGGCGCGCAGCCGATGCTGACACTGCTGCTGACCGAGCGCCGCGCCAGCGCCGCGCGCCTCGGCGGCCTGGCGCTGGCATTCGCCGGGCTGGCCATGGTCGTCGCCGACAGCCTGCTGGTGGCCCGGCTGTCACCGGCGGGCGTACTGTGCGCGCTGGCCTCGCTGGCCAGCATGACCGTCGGCGCCATCCTGCAGAAACGCAGTCCGCGCCCGCCCGCCGAAGTGCTGCCGCTGCAGTACGGCGCAAGCCTGGCGGCCTGCCTGCTGTGCCTGCCGTTCCAGCCCTTCGCCTTCGAAGCGTCGCTGGCGTTCGCCGCACCGCTGCTGTGGCTGGCGCTGGGGATTTCGATCGGCGCGACGCTGCTGTTCTACCGCCTGATCCACGCCGGCAACCTGGTCAACGTGACCAGCCTGTTCTACCTGGTGCCGGCGGGCACCGCGGCGCTGGACTACTTGCTGCTGGGCAACCGCATGGCGCCGCTGGCGCTGGCGGGGATGGGGGCGGTGCTGACGGGGTTGGGGTTGGTGTTCCGCGGCACCAAGCGCTGATGAAGCGGTAGGTGGAGCAGGGGGAGAGGCGCGGCCCGAAGGCGCGCCTACCGCTGCTTCACCTCCACCCGCACCTCATCCTTGCCCACCGTGATCGCCCCCGGTTCCATCTCCTTGCCGCCCACGCGCAGCTCCTCCGGCTTGAAGGTGTAGATCGGGTAGTCCTTCAGCAGCTGCTGCGCGACCACGGCGCCGATGGCGTTGAGCTGTTCGCGATAGGGCCCCATGCCGGCGACTTCGACCTGCTGCACGGTGGGGTTGTCGAGCAGCACTGCGCGCCGGCTCGCGTCATAGCGGATGCCGCTGTTCAGGGCGAGCTTGCCGTCGACCGGAGGCGAAGGCAGCAGGGCATTGGTCAGGCGCGCGTCGACATGGGTGGTGATGCGGTTGCTGGCTTCATCCAGCACCAGCCGCGGGTGGCTGAGCTGGACGCTGACGACTTCGGCGTAGCGCAGCGTGGCGGGAAAGCGCTTGTCGAGTTCGGTCTGCAGTTCCTGGCGGGTCAGGGAATATTCGCCGGTCCAGATGTTGTAGCCGGCCAGGGCCGGAGCGGAGCCGGCGATGCAGGCGGCGGCAAGGAGCAGGCAAGGCGTCAGGCGCATGTGGCGGGTCGGGCGCGCCATGGGGCGCCGCGATAAGTGGGATCAGCCTGTCAGACCGCGCGGCCGGGGCTTGCGTTCCGTCACATCGGCCAGGGTGCCGGCTCAGTAGTGCGGCGGAATTTCCTGCAAGGGGTCGGCGTCGGCCGCGGTGGTGGCGGCGCTGCGCACCTGCTGGTACAGCGCGCGGAACTGCTCCTGCAGCAGGTCGATCTGCTGCTGCTGGCGCGCCACGGTGCTGTTCAGGGTATCGAGCAGGTCTTCCTGGAAGGCGAGCTTGATTTCGAGTTCGTTGATGCGATCGTCCATGGCAAAGTTTCTCCGGCGGGCGGCGCGCATTGTAAACCCATCCCCGGGCTGTGGCCCGAAGCGCGCGCCGCTGGCCGGGAACCTGCGCCCCGGCTTACTTGGGCGCGGTCAGCAGCATCCACATGATGCCGAAACGGTCGGCCACCATGCCGAACTGCTCGGCGAAGAAGGTCTTGTCCAGCGGCATCAGCACCTGGCCGCCTTCCTTCAGGCCGTTGAACGCCTTTTCGACCCCGGCTTTGTCGGGAAACGTGATCGCCAGGCCGAAACCCTGGAACGCGGGCTGGTTCGAGCACTGTCCGTCGGAGGCCAGGATGATGCTGTCGCCGACCTGGAATTCCAGGTGCATGACCTTGTCCTGCGCGCCCGCGCCGGGCTGGCAGCCTTCGCCGCCCTTGCCGGCATCGGGGTTGTCGGCGAAGGTCATGCGGGCGTTGACCTTGGCGCCGAGGGTTTGCTTGTAGAACTCGACCGCTTCGTCGCAACGGCCTTCGAAAAACAGATAGGGCTGGACTTGCATGACAACTCCTGTGAAGGGGCGGCCTGTGGGGCTGTAGGGGCCGCGGGGATCTCGGCAAAATGGCGACACGCTTTGTGTACGCCGTCCACAATACCTTAGCAAAGAAAATGGACGTCGTCCACATTAAACGCGCCGGCGGCGCGGTGAGGGGGCTGCCGGAACGCCGGCGGAGGTGCACTAGAATGGCCGGCGAGAGCGCCCGCCCGGCGCCAACCGTTTCGACTGCCGCGGCCCGAATGGAGTTGCCTTGCGTTACGAACTGACCGACCTGCGCCTGTTCCAGGCCATTGCCGATGCGCAAAGCCTGTCGGGCGGCGCATCGGCCACCCACATTACCGCGTCGGCGGCGAGCTACCGGCTGAAGAACCTCGAGCACGCCATGGGCACGCCGTTGTTCGTGCGCACGGCGCGCGGCATGGAGCTGACGCCGGCCGGCGAAACCCTGCTGGTCCATGTGCGCGAACTGCTGCTGGGCGTTGAGCGCATGCATGGCGAGGTCGGGCGCTTCTCCGCCGGGCTGAAGGGCAATATCCGGCTGCTGGCCAACAGCAGCTCGCTCAACGGCTTCATCATTCCCAGCGTGAGCCGCTTCCTGCTGGCCAATCCGGATGTGAACATCGACCTGGAGGAGCGCGCGAGCCAGGCGATCCTGGCCGCGGTGGCGGCGCATGAGGCCGATGTCGGCATCCTGGCGGGAGATTTCCATACCGGCGACGAAGCCGCCGGCGTGCGCTCGGTGCGCTACGCGCGCGACGAGCTGATCCTGGTGATGGCGGCCGAGCATCCGCTGGCGCGCGAGCCGGAGGTGCGCTTTGGCGCGGCGCTGGCGTTCGACTTTGTCTGCATGAGCCGCACCAGCAGCAACTTCCTGTTCCTGCGCGAGATGGCGCAGCGCGCCGGCAAGGGCCCCAATGTACGCCTACATGCGCACAGCTTCGATGCGGTGCTGTCGCTGGCCGAGGCCGGCGTCGGCGTGGCGCTGGTGCCGCGCAGTGTCGCGGCGCAGGCGCTGCGCGAGGCGCGCGTGGCCGGGGTGCGGCTGGCCGAGCCGTGGGCCTTGCGCGAGCTGAACCTGATCGTGCGCGCCGACGGCAAGCTGCCGGCGTTTGCCGAGGCCTTTGCGCAGTTCCTGCTCAACGATCCGCGCGTGGTAGCCACGCGCGAAGGCGGCGCCGTGGCGGCCACGGCATCGTAACTGCCTGTCCCACGCTTAGCCCGTCAGCGCTTGCGGTTCAGGAAGGTGGCCATGTGCTGCTGCGGCTCGCCGGTGTCGAAGGCGCTGCCGAACTCGGTCACGCTGTTGCCGATCGAGACCTCCAGCGGCGCGTCTTCCCACTCTCGCAGCAGGCGCTTCTGCTGGCGCACCGCGACCGGGCCAAAGCCCGCCAGCAGCGCGGCCACGCGCTCGACTTCCTGATCCAGTTCGGCCAGCGGCACCACGCGGTTGACCAGCCCCCACTGCAGCGCCTCGGCCGCGTTGGAGATCTCGCCCGTCAGCAGCATCCACGCGGTGCGCGCATTGCCGATCAGGCGCGGCATCAGCGCGGCATGGATCACCGACGGGATGCCGACCTTTACCTCGGGCATGCCCAGCTGCGCGGTGTCGGCGGCGATGCGCAGGTCGCACGCCAGCGCCAGTTCCAGCCCCCCGCCCAGGCACCAGCCCGGCATGCGCGCGATCACCGGCACCGGCAGGTGGCGCACGGCATCGCACAACCGGCGCAGGCCGCTGATAAAGGCCTCGGCGCTGGCCCGCTCGAGCGCGGCCATCTCCTTGATGTCGGCGCCGCCGATGAAACCCTTGTCGCCGGTGCCGCGCAGCACCAGCACGCGCAGCGCGTCATGGGCGGCCAGCGCTTCGATCGCGCGCGTAAGCGAGGTGATCACCGGCGTGCTCAGGATATTGAGCGAGCCGGCCTCGCGGATGGTGACGGTGGCAATGCCGCGCGCGTCGATCTCGACGCCGGCGTGCGGTTCCTGCTGAAGTGTGCTCATGTCGGTCCTCTGGGCTTACTGGAGCTTGGTGAAGTGGATGGCCTCGACCACCTGCTTCCAGTGCGCGTTCTGCCCACGGATCAGGTCGCCAAAGGCCTTGCGCGAGGTCGGTGCCGGGATCGCGCCCTGTTTCTCGATGGCGGCGACCACCTCGGGCTCGGCCAGCACCTTGCGCACCGCGTCGTTGAGCTGGTCGAGGATGGCGGCGGGCGTGCCCGCCGGCGCGCCCAGGCCGAACCACGACGGGTTGTTCATCGCCGGCAGCCCGGCCTCGGCATAGGTGGGCACATTGGGCAGCACCTTCAGCCGCTCTTTGGCGGCCACCGCCAGCGGCTTGAGGCGGCCACCCTGGATCAGCCCGGACGACGACGGGATATTGTCGAACACCACCTGGATCTGCCCGGCCACCGCATCGTTGAGCGCCGGGCCCAGCCCCTTGTACGGCACGTGCAGCATGCGCGTGCCGGTGGTATTCATGAACAGCTCGCCGTTCATGTGGCTGAGGCCGCCGTTGCCGGACGAGCCGAACGAATATTTGCCGGGATTGGCCTTGAGCTGCTTGATGAAGGATGCCAGGTCCGTCGCCGGGAAGGCGGGATTGACCACCAGCACGTTGGGCACGTCGGCCAGGTTGCTGATCGGCGCGAAGTCCTTGACCGGGTCGTAGGCGGTCTTCAGGTAGACGTTGGGGTTGACCGCGTGCGAGCTTTCCACCTCCATCACCAGCGTGTAGCCGTCGGGCGGCTGCTTGGCCGCGTAGGCGCTGCCGACCGCGCCGCCGGCGCCGGGGCGGTTCTCGATCACCACCGGCTGGCCCAGCACCGGGCCCAGGCGGGTGCCGACGATGCGGGCGATGATGTCGGTGGTGCCGCCGGCCGCGTAGGGCACGATCAGCTTGATCGGCCGCTCGGGATAGGCGGCGTGCGCGCTGCTGGCAACGCCGAGCAGGGCCATGGCGAAAAGGGTTGGCTTCATCGGGATGTCTCCGGGTCGGGGTTATAGATGTCGTGGCAGAACGGTCAGCGCTGGGGGCTGTGTTCGCCCAGCAGCGGGGGCGGTGCCGGCGGGGCCTCGTGCCCGGCCAGCATCGGGTTGCGCACCATCGGCACGCGCCCCATCACGGGGTGCTCGGCCACCTGCATCAGCTTGCGGTGCCTGACCTGCGGATGGGCGAAGACTTCGTCCATGGTGTGGATCGGGCCCCAGGGCACGCCGGCGGCGTCGAAGGCCTCGGTCCAGGCGGCACGGGTGCGGGTGGGAAAGAGTTCGGTCAGCCGCGCGCGCAAGGCGTCCAGGTGTTCGATGCGCGCGGAATTGGTGGCGTAGCGCGGGTCCTGCGCAAGATCCGGCATGCCGGCCACGGCGCAGAAGCGCGCGAACTGGCTGTCATTGCCGATCGCCAGGATCAGGTGGCCGTCGGCGCAGCGGAACACTTCATACGGCGCGCAGTTGGGATGGGCGTTGCCGCTGCGCCGCGGGTTCTGGCCCGAGACCAGGTAGTTGGCGGCCTGGTTGGCGTTCAGCGCCACCGCGACATCGAGCAGCGCGATGTCCAGGTGCGCGCCCACGCCGGTCGCCTGGCGCTGGTACAGCGCGGCCAGCACCGCGGAGGTGGCATACATGCCGGTGCTCAGGTCGACCACCGCGACGCCGGTGCGCAGCGGGCCGGCGCCGGGCGTGCCGTCGGGCTGGCCGGTGTAGCTCATGAGCCCGCCCATGCCCTGGAACACATAGTCGTAGCCGGGCTTGTCCGCCATCGGCCCGCTCTGGCCGAAGCCGGTGATCGACAAATAGACCAGGCGCGGGTTGATGGCCTTGAGCGTGTCGTAGTCCAGCCCGTAGCGGCGCAGCGTGCCGACCTTGTAGTTCTCGACCAGCACGTCGGCCGTGCGCGCCAGTTCACGCACCTGCGCCGCGCCTTCCGGCGTGCCGTAGTCGATCGCGAGCGAACGCTTGCCGCGGTTGCAGCAGATGAAGTAGCCGGACAGGCGCGGGTCGCCTTCGGTGCCGGCCGGTGCGTCGAGATAGGGCGGCCCCCAGCCGCGGGTATCGTCGCCGCGTTCGGGGTGCTCGACCTTGGTCACCTCGGCGCCCAGGTCGGCAAGGTTCTGGGTACACCAGGGACCGGCCAGGATGCGCGACAAATCCAGGACCCGGACACCTTCCAGGGCGCGATGCAGCATGACGACTCCGCTTTCCGACAACAGTGCGGCGCAGTATAGGGAGGGGTATCGGGCCGAACCAGTCGAGAGTTTTGAAAGGCGCGTTCGCCGGATTTGAACGGTGCGGCAGCGGTCGCGCGTGCGGGCCGCCAGCACGGGCACGGGTGGCGCCGGCGCCCCCGCCGGCGCCCCGCGTTTGGCGCGTGGGCGCTGCCGTGTCACAATTCGCGTTTGGCACTGACTCGGCACGTGACTCGGCCGGCCGCGTCGCCGTGCTTCCCGCCGCCCCGGCCGCTTGCGGTCGCCGCAGTGGAAGCCCGCCCAAGAGCCGACAAATTCACATTGATTTTCTGGCGATGACTACCATCCTGCAGCACATTCCTACCGGCGAGCGCGTCGGTATCGCCTTCTCCGGCGGCCTTGACACCAGCGCGGCACTCCTCTGGATGCGCCAGAAGGGCGCTGTTCCGTACGCCTACACCGCCAACCTGGGCCAGCCGGACGAGCCCGACTACGACGACATCCCGCGCCGCGCCAAGGCCTATGGCGCCGAGGAAGCCCGCCTGGTCGACTGCCGCACGCAGCTGGTGGCCGAGGGCATCGCGGCGCTGCAGTGCGGGGCCTTCCATATCTCCACCGCCGGCATCACCTACTTCAACACCACCCCGATCGGCCGCGCCGTCACCGGCACCATGCTGGTCGCCGCGATGAAGGAAGACGGCGTCAACATCTGGGGCGACGGCAGCACCTTCAAGGGCAACGACATCGAGCGCTTCTACCGCTACGGCCTGCTGACCAACCCCGGCCTGCAGATCTACAAGCCGTGGCTGGACCAGCAGTTCATCGACGAACTGGGCGGCCGCGCCGAGATGTCCGAGTTCATGCGCCAGAACGGCTTCGACTACAAGATGTCGGCCGAAAAGGCGTATTCGACCGACTCCAACATGCTGGGCGCCACCCACGAGGCCAAGGACCTGGAGCACCTGGATTCGGGCATCCGCATCGTCCAGCCGATCATGGGCGTGCAGTTCTGGCGCGACGACGTCGAAGTCAAGCGCGAGGAAGTCACGGTGCGTTTCGAGGAAGGCCAGCCGGTCGCGCTGAACGGCCAGACCTTCGCCAACGCCGTCGACCTGTTCATGGAAGCCAACCGCATCGGCGGCCGCCATGGCCTGGGCATGAGCGACCAGATCGAGAACCGCATCATCGAGGCCAAGAGCCGCGGCATCTACGAAGCCCCGGGCCTGGCGCTGCTGTTCATCGCCTACGAGCGCCTGATCACCGGCATCCACAACGAAGACACCATCGAGCAGTACCGCGACAACGGCCGCCGCCTGGGCCGCCTGCTGTACCAGGGCCGCTGGTTCGACCCGCAGGCCATCATGCTGCGCGAAACCGCCCAGCGCTGGGTCGCCGGCGCCATCACCGGCGAAGTCACCATCGAACTGCGCCGCGGCAACGACTACTCGATCCTGAACACCACTTCGCCCAACCTGACCTACAAGCCGGAACGGCTGACCATGGAAAAGGGCGAGTCGATGTTCACGCCGCTGGACCGCATCGGCCAGCTGACCATGCGCACGCTGGATATCGTCGACACGCGCGAGAAGCTGCAGACGTATGCCAAGACCGGCCTGCTGTCGACGCAGGTCAGCGCTTCGCTGCCGAAGCTGGAAGACTGAGCTTCGCGCTTCCCCGCCTGACGGCGGGGCCCGCCAGAAACCGGCACCTCAGGGTGCCGGTTTTTTTTGTCTCGGCGTTTTCCCCACCTGTCACGTAATGTCAAGCGAACGTCCCGGAATATCAAACCGCGTAGTCCCGATCGCCAGATACTGGCTGCGCTCACCCGCCACTCCGCGCGGGTACTGAACACACGGCGGCGCCAAGACCGCCGGCCGGCTTCCGGAGACGCCCATGCCCAGATCCCGCCTTGCCCTTGCCGCCGCATCCGCCGCGCCCACGCCGGCCGCGCCCGCGGCTGCCGGACCGCGCTATGCGTGGCTGGTGTTTGCGCTGACCTTTGCGCTGCTGCTGTCGGACTACATGTCGCGCCAGGTGCTCAATGCCGTGTTTCCGCTGTTGAAGGCCGAATGGCAGCTGGGGGATACGGAACTGGGCGCGCTCGGCGGGGTGGTGGCGCTGATGGTGGGGCTGCTGGCGCTTCCGCTGTCGCTGCTGGCCGACCGCTGGGGCCGCGTGCGCAGCCTGATCCTGATGGCGACGCTGTGGAGCCTGGCCACGCTGGGCTGCGCGCTGGCGGGCAGCTTTGGCCAGATGTTCCTGGCGCGGCTGTGCGTCGGCATCGGCGAGGCCGCCTACGGCAGCGTCGGCATCGCGGTGGTGGTGTCGGTGTTCCCTCGCCACCTGCGCGCCAGCCTCAGCGCCGCGTTCATCGCCGGCGGCGCGTTCGGCTCGGTGCTGGGCATGGGACTGGGCGGCACCCTGTCCGCGCATTTCGGCTGGCGCATGGCTTTTGCGGGCATGGCAGCGTTCGGACTGGCGATGGTGGCCTGCTATGCGCTGACGATCAGCGAGCAGCGGCTGCGCCGGTTGCAGCAGCGCCTAGGCGATGCCAGCGCGGACGGCAACAGCGACGCGGCCACGGCGCGCCAGCTGGCGCCGCGCCGGATCGTGCGCGAACTGCTGACGCTGCCCTCGATGCTGTGCGCCTGTGCCGGCAGCGCCTTGCAACTGCTGGTGATGGCCGCGCTGCTGGCGTGGCTGCCGAGCTTCCTGGCGCGCGCGTACGGCATGGCCACCGGCCGTGCCGGCGTGGTGGCGGCGCTGCTGGTGCTGGTGGCCGGCGCCGGCATGGTGGCCTGCGGCGCGCTGACTGACCGCGTCGCGCGGCATGCACCCCGCCGCAAATGGCACATGGCCATCGCCTACAGCCTGGCGTGTTGCGTCTTGCTGATGGCGGCGTTCCGGCTGCCCGCCGGCACGGCCCAGCTGGTGCTGATCGGCGCGGGCATGCTGGTGGTGGGCGGCTGCGCCGGCCCGGCCAGCGCGATGGTGGCCAACCTGACCCGGCCTGCCATCCACGCCACCGCGTTTGCCACGCTGACGCTCATCAACAACCTGCTGGGCCTGGCGCCAGGCCCGTTCCTGACCGGCGTGCTGGCCGACCGCATCGGACTGACCGGCGCGCTGCAATGGATTCCGCTGGCCGGTGCCGCCGCCACGCTGCTGTTCTGCATCGGCCGCCGCCACTATGCCGCGGACCTGCGGCGCCTGGATGGCCAAGCCGTGCCTCGCGCCGTTCCTGTCTGACTTTTTCCGATCCCCCCATGACTGCTACCCCTTCGCCCACCATCCTGATGGTGCCGGGCTTGCGCGACCACGTCGCCGAGCACTGGCAGACCCTGCTCCAGGCCGAGCTTCAGGCACAAGGGCATGATGCCCGCTGCGTGCCGCCGCTGGAGCACGACAAGCTCAGCCGCACCGCCCGTGTCGCCGCGCTCGATGCCGCCCTGGCGGACATCGACGGGCCGGTGGTGCTGGTCGCGCACAGCGCCGGCGTGATGATCACCGTGCATTGGGCGGCGCTGCACCGCCGCCCCATCCGCGGCGCGCTGCTGGTGACGCCGCCGGACTTCACGCAGCCGCTGCCGCCGGGCTATCCGGCGCAGCAAGCGCTGGCGCAAGCCGGCTGGCTGCCGACGCCGCTGGCGCCGTTGCCGTTTCCCAGCCTGGTGGCGGCCAGCCGCAACGATCCGCTGGCGAGCCATGCGCGCGTCACTGAAATGGCCGCCGCGTGGGGCAGTGGGCTGGTGGACCTGGGCAACGTCGGCCACCTCAACCCGGCCGCCGGCTACGGTCCCTGGCCGCGCGCCCATGCCCTGCTGGCAGAACTGGACACGCTGGTCGTGCAGCAGGCCTGAGCGCGCCGCAGCGCGCGTCACGACAAGAACATCCGGCCACCAAGGCCGGGCCAACAAGGAGGAGAGAGAGATGAAAACCAGAAACACCGTCATGGCCCTGATACTGGGGTGCCCGCTGGCGGCCGTCGCGCAATCGTCGGTCACGCTGTATGGCGTGGCCGACATCAACGTCGAATATGTGAACCGCGTCGGCGCCGTACCGGTCGCCGCGAATGGCTTCAACCGTGGGCCGGGCGACAAGGTGTTCCGCATGGACTCGGGCGGCCTGTCCGGCTCGCGCTGGGGCCTGCGCGGCATGGAGGACCTGGGTTCCGGATGGCAGGCATCGTTCGTACTGGAAAGCGGCTTCGGCGTGGACAACGGCGCGTTGCAGCAAGCCGGGCGCCTGTTCGGTCGCCAGGCCTTTGTCGCCGTGCGCCACGCCGGCATGGGCCAGCTCAGCCTGGGCCGCCAGTACACCTCGATTTTCGAAGCCCTGGCGAATTTCTCGCCCACGGCCTACGCCACGCAATACGAACCGGTGGTGCTGCAGGCGGGCCCCAACTTCCGCGAGGACAACACCGTCAAGTACACCGGCCAGTTCGGCCCGCTGACGGCGCGTGCGCACTGGTCGTTCGGTGTCGGGCTGGCGCTGCCGCAGACGGTCGGCGTCGCCACGCCGATCGGGGGCAACGGCGAAGTGCCGGGACAGTTCCGCCGCGATACCGCCTATGGCGCCTCGCTGGCGTATGCCGCCGGACCCTTCGGCGCCACCGTCGGCTACGACCAGTGGAATCCGACCATCGGCACCAGCAACGGCACGCTGCGCAAGGCTGTGGTGGGCGCCAGCTACACCTTGGGCCCGGCCAAGATCATGGGCGGCTATCGCTGGGGGCAGAACAAGAACGCCGCCGACGTGGTGATCCAGCGCGACGACTTTTACTGGATCGGTGCCAACTACCAGGTCACTCCGGCCGTGGGGCTGACGCTCGAATACAACTACGACAACGTCAGGAGCCTGTTCGGCGACACGCAGGTGGCCAATCCATGGCAGGTGGCCTTTATCGCCAACTATGCATTCTCGAAACGCACCGACGTGTACGTGTCCACCGCCTATGCGCGCAATGCCGGGCTGATGCTGGAATCGCTGGCCACGGTCTATGCCAACAGCCTGTCGCTGGGCAACAGCTATGCCGCGGCCAACGGGCAACGCAGCATGGTGGGCGTGGCGCTGGGGATCCGGCACAAGTTCTGATCCGGGCCTTGCTGCCAGACGGGGCTCGTTATGGCCGCCGCGCGTGGTTGCGCAGGCGGCTTTTTTTACTGTCCGGACTGCGCCCGCCAAGCCGACACGCTGCGACCGAAGCGTGCGCTGAACCAGCGCGAGAACGCGCTCAGCGACGAAAACCCCAGCAGCGCCGCCACTTCCGACAGCGGCCGCTCGCGGTTCTCCAGGTAGCGGATCACCAGGTCGGCGCGGGCTTCGGCCAGGATGTCGGAGTAGCTGGTATGCGCCTGCTCCAGGCGCCGGTGCACGGTGCGGCGGTCGACGCTGAGATGCTGGGCCACGCGCTCCACCGAGCACAGCCCGGTCGGCAGCAGCGCATAGACCAGCTTGCGCACCATGTCCGGCATGGTGGCCGCGGTCGACTGCGCCAGCAGCGTGCCGAGATATTGCTTCACCTGCTGCGCCATCACCGGGTCGTACGACGGCAAGGGCGCTTCCAGGTCCGCCGCCTGGCAGACAATGCCGTCGAAATCCTGGTTGAACGAGCCGGCCATGCCGAACACGCGCGCATACGTCGCCGTGCTGGGCGGGGCCGGATGCGTGAAGCAGATACTGCGCGGGCGCCATGATGGCCCCAGGAACAGCTTCAGCATGCGGAACATCACGCCCACCGCCAGGTCGGTCGCCTGCCGCAACGTGCCCGGCGCTTCGCTGAGGACCTGCAGCCGGATCATTACCAGGTCGTCGCTGTCTTCGACGCGCATCGCCAGCGCTTCATTCTGCAGCCCCATGTAGCGGACCATCGACTCCAGCGCGCGGCGCAGCGTCGGTTCCTCGCGCACCACGAAGGCCAGCGGGCCGAGATTGGAGAACTCGCGCAGCTCGGCCATGCGCAGGCCGAAATCCTCGGCCCCGGCGGCGCGCGCCGACGCATCCAGCAAGCGACCCACCGAGGCCGCCGGGATGCGGATGTCAGGGTCCAGCAGCACCGAGCGGTTGATCTTCGCGGCCCTGAGCTGCTGGTACGGGTCCAGCCCCAGCGCACGCGCGACTTCGACGTAGTTGGTCAGGCTGGCACTGCGCAGGTAGTAGGACATGACAGCGGCTTCCGGGCTTTCCCTGAGTGTCCCGAAATGTAAATCGGTTGTCCCGGATCGTCAAATCGCGGCGGTCCGTTGACCGATACTCCAGTCACCAACCAACCGGAGCGATCTATGCAATTCCTCGACGATTCCCTGCACCCCGAGAACATGGACAAGGTGGTGATCACCGTGGCCCCGTATGGCCCCGAGTGGATGCCACAGGACTTCCCCGAGGACATCCCGGTGACCATGGAGGAGCAGGTGCAGAAGGCGGTCGATTGCTACAACGCCGGCGCCACGGTGCTGCACCTGCATGTGCGCGAACTCGACGGCAAGGGCTCCAAGCGCCTGTCCAAGTTCAACGAGCTGATCGCCGGCGTGCGCGCCGCGGTGCCGGACATGATCATCCAGGTCGGCGGCTCGATCTCGTTCGCGCCGGAGGATGACGGCCAGGAGGCCAAGTGGCTGTCCGACGACACCCGGCACATGCTGGCGGAGCTGCAGCCCAAGCCCGACCAGGTCACCGTGGCCATCAACACCACGCAGATGAACATCATGGAGCTGCTCTATCCGGAGTACCTGAAGGGGACTTCGCTGGAGCACCCGGCCTACCAGGCCGCCTACCGCGAGATGACGGTGCCGGCGGGCCCGGGCTGGGTGGAAGAGCACCTGCGCCGGCTGCAGGCGTCGGGCATCCAGCCGCATTTCCAGCTGACCGGCATGCACGCGCTGGAAACGCTCGAGCGGCTGGTGCGCGCGGGCGTCTACACCGGTCCGCTGAACCTGACCTGGATCGGCATCGGCGGCGGCTTTGACGGCCCCAACCCGTTCAACTTCTTCAACTTCGTGCACCGCGCCCCGGACGGCTGCACGCTGACCGCCGAGTCGCTGCTGAAGAACGTGCTGCCGTTCAACATGATGGCCATGGCGATGGGCCTGCATCCGCGCTGCGGCATCGAGGACACCATCATCGACCAGCACGGCAAGCGCATGACCTCGGTGCAGCAGATCGAGCAGTGCGTGCGCGTGGCGCGCGAGCTGGGCCGCGAGATTGCCTCGGGCCAGGAAGCGCGCGAGATCTACCGCATCGGCACCTGGTACGACAGCGCCGAGGCCACGCTGCAGGCCAACGGCATGGCCCCCAACCGCAAGTCGGGGCAGAAGAACCTGCCGCTGCGCGCGGCCGCCTGACGGCCGTGGGCGGGGCCGGCCACGCGGCCGGCCCGCGCCAGCCACCCGGAGCCGCCGATGCATCACCACGACGCCCTCGCCAATCCCTGCATCAACATCTGCCGGATGGACCTGGCCAACCGCTATTGCCAGGGCTGCGGCCGGACCCGGCTGGAAATCGGCCGCTGGCTGCGCATGAGCGAGGCCGAACGCGCGCAAGTGCTGGCCGCGCTGCCGGCACGCCGCGCAAGCAGCAGCCATACTAGATAACGGAGACAACATGACCACCCGACCCGCCTTCCTGCTGCGCATCGCCGCCGCGGCGGCCACCCTCGCGCTGGCCGCGCCCTCTGCCATGGCCTGGACCAGCAAGCCGGTCCGCATGCTGGTGCCGGCTCCGGCCGGCGGCACCATGGACGTGCTCGCGCGGCTGCTGGCGGACCAGCTGTCCGCGGACCTTGGCCACCCCGTGGTGGTCGACAACAAGCCCGGCGCCGGCGGTGGCATTGCCATCACCACCATGCTGGCCGCGCCCGCTGATGGCCAGACCATCATGGTCACCGCCAGCAATGTGCTGACCGAGATCCCGCATGTGCTCAAGCAGCCGTTCGACCCGCTGAAAGACGTCAGGCCCGTCGCCGCCGTGGCGCGTTCGCGCATGGTGATGATTGGCGCGCCTGGCCTGCCGGCCAAGGACCTGAAGGGCCTGGTCAGCTACGCCCGGGCCAATCCGGGCAAGCTCAGCTTTGCCTCGTACAGTGCCGGCACCGCTTCGCACTACGCCGGCATGATCATGAACCAGAAGGCCGGGCTGGACTTGCAGCATGTGCCCTTTGCCGGTTCCGCGCCGGCGCTGACGCAGGTGATGGGCAATCAGATCGCGGTAATGTACGACGGCATGGTGACCTCGCTGCCGATGATCCGCGCCGGCAAGGTGCAGGTCTATGCCGTGGCGTCGAAGAGCCGCTCGGCGCTGCTGCCGCAGGTGCCCACCTTCGCGGAAATGGGTTACCCCGACATGGAGTTCAGCAACTGGGTGGGCGTGATTGCGTCGTCGAAGCTGTCGCCCGAACTGGCCGAGAAGATTCACGCGGCTGCCTACAAGGCTGCGGCTTCTGCCAAGGTGCGTGACCGGATGGAGGCGCTCGGCTATGAGCCGCTGCCGGCGCAGCCCCTGCCGCAACTGAACGAATCGGTGCGCACGGAGTTCGAGCGCAATGCCGGCATCGTCAAGGCGTTCAATATCCAGCAGTAAAGCCCTGCCTGGCAATGCAAAAGGGCAGCCTCGGAAGAGGCTGCCCTTTTGCTTTCCTGCCGCCCGTTCAGGCGCCGGTGGCGCGCAAGCGCTTCTTGTCGATCTTGCCGACGCTGGTCTTCGGGATCTCGTCGACAAACAGGATGCGCTCGGATTCCGGCACCGCATACTTGCTGAGCCGGTTGGCCTCGACGCGCGCCAGCAGCGACGCGCGAATCGCTTCCGCGGTGACGGTGGCGCCAGGCTTGCGCACCACGTATGCCACCGGCCGCTCGCCCCAGCGGGCGTCCGGCACGCCGATGACCGCGCACTCCTGCACGCCCGGCACCTGCGTGACCAGGCCCTCGACCTCGATCGACGAGACCCACTCGCCGCCGGTCTTGATCACGTCCTTGATCCGGTCGACGATCTGCACGAAGCCGTCGGCGCCCATCACCGCGATGTCCTGCGTATGCAGGTAGCCGCCGGCCCACAGCTCGGCCGATGCCTCGGGTTTGCCGTGATAGGCCCGGGTCAGGAACGGCGCGCGCAGCACGATCTCGCCGCGCGCCGTGCCGTCGCGTGGCACGTCGTGCATGGACTCGTCCACCAGGCGGAAGTCCACCATCGCCACCGGACGGCCCGTCGAGCAGCGCATGCGCACCTCGGTCACGCGATCGGCATTGGCGTGCCCCGGGGGCAACTGCGCCAGCGCGACGATGGGGCCGGTCTCCGACATCCCATAGCCGGCAAACACATCCATGCCGCGCTCGAGCGCGGCCTCGCACAACGCCGGCGGCAGCGCCGAGCCGCCGATGATGAGCTTCCAGCCCGACAAGTCCTGGCCGCTTGCCTGCGCTGCCTGCAGCAGCATCTGCAGCAAGGTCGGCACGCAGTGCGAGAACGTGACCCGCTCGGTCTCGCGCAACTGCAGCAGGACATCCGGCGCGTAGCGTCCCGGCAGCACGATGCGCAGCCCGAGCATGACCGCGACATAGGGGATGCCCCAGGCCAGCACGTGGAACATCGGCGTGATCGGCATGTAGACGTCTTCGCGGTGCAGGCGCTGCCCTTCGCGCGGCGCGCACAGGCTGGTGGCCGAGGCCAGCGCATGCAGCACGATGTCGCGATGGCTGTAGCACACGCCCTTGGGGTCGCCGGTGGTGCCGGTGGTGTAGAAGGTGGCGGCGCGGGTGTTCTCGTCGAACTCGGGGAAGTCGAAGTCGGGCGAGGCCGCGCACAGCAGCGTCTCGTACTCGCCGCAGAAGGGCAATGATGTCGGCGGCACGTGCTGGCCGTCGGCCAGCAGGACAAAGCTGCGCACGCTGGTCAGCTGGTCGCGGATCTCTTCCATCACGGGCAGGAAGTCCGGATGCAGCAGCACCACCTCGGCGCCGGAATCGTTCAGCGTGTACAGGATCTGCTGCGCCGACAGCCGCACGTTGACCGTGAACAGCGTCGCGCCCATCATCGGCACGCCGAAATAGCACTCCAGGTAGCGATGGCTGTCCCAGTCCATCACCGCCACGGTGGTGCCGTGCGCCACGCCCTGCGCAGCCAGCGCGGAAGCCAGCCGGCCAACGCGCTGGCGGAATTCGCGGTAGCTGTGGCGCAGCTGTCCGCGGTACGTGATCTGCTGCTCGCCGTACAGCGACAGCGAATTGAGCAGCAGCTGCCGGACCAGCAGGGGATAGGCATAGGCCTGCGGTGCCGCAGGCACAAGGTGTGAATGCATGTGTGTCTTCCTCCGTCAGAACGGCACGTCGCCGATGATGCCGGCACGCTCCATCTTGCGTACCGTGGGCGCATAGTCCTGCACCGCGTAGTGCTGCGTGCAGCGGTTGTCCCAGATCGCCACGCTGTGCTTCTTCCAGCGCCAGCGCACCTGGTACTCCGGGATCTCGGCCTGCGCGCACAAGTAGTGCAGCAGGTCTCCCGCGCCGGGCATGAAGTCCTTGCCGAAGCGGATCACGTCGCCGCGGTGGTAGTTGGCGAAGTGCGAGGTGAAGGCGTTGACGAACAGGATCTTCTCGCCCGTTTCCGGATGGGTGCGCACCACCGGGTGCTCGACCATCGGGAATTGCGCCGCCAGCGCCGCGCGCTTCTCCGGCGCCATGTTGGCGCCGAAGGTGTGTTCGATGCTGTGCTTGGCGCGCAGTCCTTCGATGCGCGCCTTGATGTCCTGCGGCAGGCGCCAGTAGGCTTCGCCCATGTTGACCCAGATGGTGTCGCCGCCGACCGCCGGCGTTTCCACGCAGCGCAGCACGCAACCCATCGGCGGCGCTTCGCGCCAGGTGGCGTCGCAATGGAAAGAATTCTCGTAGTGCTCGACCTTGCTGTCGGGCGACTTGTAGATCTGTACCAGCCCCGGATGCTCCGGGTCGCTGCCCACCACCGGGTGGTCTTCCAGTTCGCCGAAGCGGCGGGCAAAGGCAACGTGTTCGGCGCGGGTGATGTCCTGGTCGCGCAGGAACAAGACCTTGTACTGCAGCAGCAGTGCCTTGATTTCAGCGAACAGGCCGGCGTCGCGCGCGGCATCGGCCAGGCTGACGCCGCTCAGTTCGGCGCCGATGGTGCAGGTCAGTGGTTCTGCATGCATGGGGTGTCTCCTCTTGGTTGGTGTTCAGATGACGAAGATCGATGATCCGGTGGTGCGGCGCGCTTCCAGGTCCTGGTGCGCCTGGACCGCGTCTTCCAGCGCATAGCGCTGGTTGATGCCGATGTGGATGCGGCCCGCGGCGACATGGCCGAAGACTTCGTCGGCCAGCGCCTGCTTTTCCGCGGGATCGGCGATGTAGTCGGCCAGCGCGGGGCGGGTCAGGAACAGCGAGCCCTTCCTCGCCAGCAGCGCCGGGTCGAACGGCGGCACCGGGCCCGAGGCGGTGCCCACGCACACCATGGTGCCGCGGCGGCGCAGCGAATCCAGCGAGCCCATGAAGGTGGTCTTGCCGACGCTGTCGAACACCACCGCCACGCCCACGCCATCGGTCAGCTCGCGCACGCGTTTGGCCACGTCCTCGCGGGTGTAGTAGATGATGTGGTCGCAGCCGTGCGCGCGCGCCACCTCGGCCTTGGCCTCGGTCGACACCGTGCCGATCACGGTCAGGCCCAGCAGCTTGGCCCACTGCGACACGATCAGCCCGACCCCGCCCGCCGCCGCGTGCAGCAGGATGGTGTCGCCCGCCTGGAACGGATGGATGCGGCGCATCAGGTAGGCCGAGGTCAGCCCGCGCATGGTCATCGCCGCCGCGGTTTCGAAGGCGATGCTGTCGGGCAGGCGGATCAGCGGCGCGGCGGGTACCAGGCGCTCGGTGCTGTACGCGCCCAGCGTGTTGACGAAGCCGGTGTAGGTGACGCGGTCGCCCGGCGCCACGTTGGTCACGCCCGGGCCGACGGACACCACCACGCCGGCGGCTTCCACGCCCATGCCGCTGGGCAGCGGCACGGGATAGGTGCCGTTGCGGAAATAGGTATCGGCGTAGTTCAGGCCCACCGCGACGTGGCGGATGCGGACCTGTCCCGGCCCGGGCTCGCCGACTTCCATCGGCTCGTAGCGCAGCACTTCGGGGCCGCCGGTCTCATACATGCGGACGACATTTGCCATGATTCTGTTCTCCTTGGAATGTGCGTTGGTGCAGAGTGCGCTGCACATGCCTGCTACTGTAGGCAGCGCGGCCCGGACCGGCTTTGCATTGGCTACCGACGACTTTGCATTTCATGCCAGGAGGCCTATGATCCTGCTGCGGCGGGCCGTCGGTTACCCGCCACGGCGCAGGACATTGCCAACGCATCGCAACGCAAGACCGGTTTGGAAACGCTCATACGTGCCGCCGCACTGACCAACTTCCTGGAGGTATCGCGCGACCTCGGCCTGGACCCGCTGCCGCTGCTGCGCCAGGCGCGCTTGCGCCGCGCCTGGCTGGGCGATCCCGACCAGCGGGTGCCGCTGGGCGCCTGCGTGGCGCTGCTGGAAGCCGCCGCGCAAGCCTCGGACTGCGAGACGTTCGGGCTGCGCATGGCGGAGTCGCGCCAGCTGTCGGATTTTGGCGTGATGAGCCTGCTGATCAGCCAGCAGCCCACGCTGCGCGCCGCGCTGGCCACCACCATCCGCTATCGCCACCTGGTCAATGATTCGGTGGCGCTGCTGCTCGAAGCTGCCGGCAGCGCGGTGCTGATCCGCCAGGAGGTGCTGAGCGACGCGCCCTCGCGGCAGGCCACCGAGCTGGCCATCGGTGTCGTGTTCCGCATGTGCGCGCTGCTGCTGGGGCCGCGCTGGCAGCCGATCGGGGTGAGCTTCACGCATGCGGCGCCGGCCGACCTGCGCGTCCATCGCCGGCTGTTCGGCTGCCCGCTGGAGTTCAATGCGGACTGCAATGGCATCGTCTGCCGCGCCGCCGACCTCGACGCGCCCAACCCGGGCGCGGATCCCGTCATGGCGCGTTATGCGCAGCAGTTCATCGATACCCTGCCGCGCGCCAACCCCCAATCCATCGGCCACGAAGTGCGCGCCGCCATCTACCTGATGCTGCCGATGGGCCGCGCCACCTCCGAGGCCGTGGCCGAGGGCCTGGGCCTGAGCCTGCGCACCATGCAGCGCCAGCTCGACGACGCGGGCGAGACCTTCACGGGCATCCTCAACGACGTGCGGCGCGAGCTGGCGCGACGCTATGTCGAGAATCCGCGCTACTCACTGCTGCGCGTGTCGCAGCTGCTCGGCTATGGCTCGGCCAGTGCCTTCACGCGCTGGTTCTCGGCGCAGTTCGGCACCGCGCCGGCCAACTGGCGCCGGGACCACGCGGGGCGGTAGGGCGGTCAGGCGTCAGCCCGCCAACGCTGCCGGTGCTTCGCGCAGCGCCAGTTCCGCGTCCTTGATGCCGGCCAGCGGCGCCAGTACCGCGGCATCGAACGGCCGCACCGGTTCTCCCGCACGCACCCGCGCCGGCCAGTCCGGATTCGCCAGCGCCCCGCGTCCGAGCGCGACCAGCGTCGCGCCTTGTTCGAGCATGCCGGCCGCGCGCACCGGATCCGTCAGGCTGCCGTTGGCGACGATGGCCAGGCCCGGCGCCGCGCGCCGGGCGTGCTGCACCAGCGACGCATCACCGTCGGCGAAGGCAGGCTGCCAGGCTTCATGCTCGGTCACATGAAGGTAGTCGACGCCACTTGCCGCAATGCCGGCAAACACCGCGGCCGCATCTTCGGTGCCTTCGGGCCACTGGTAGGTGAAGTCATTGACCTTGGCCTGCGAGATGCGCACGCCGACGACGACATCGCTCCCCACCGCCGCGCGCACCGCGCGGATCGTTTCCAGCAGCAGGCGCATGCGCTGCGCGATGCCGCCGCCCCAGGCGTCCTGGCGCTGGTTGGTATGGCCGTTGAGGAACTGGTCGAGCAGGTAGCCGTTGGCGCCGTGGATCTCGACGCCGTCGAAGCCGGCCTCGCGCGCCCGCCGCGCCGCTTGCGCAAAGTCGTCGATGGCCTGCAGGATCTCTGACTCTTCCATCGCGCGCGGCACGCGGAAGGCGCCCGTGCCGCCATACGCTGTCAGCTGCCGGCCCCTGGGCTGCACGGCCGAGGGCCCCACCGTATCGTCGCGGAAGCGGTTGGCCTGCGACAGCGCCCCCGCATGCATCAGCTGCGCGACCATGCGCCCGCCGGCCTGGTGGACCGCGTCCACGATCCCGTGCCAGCCCTGCGCCTGCTGCGCGTCGGTCAGCCCCGGCTGGCCGGCATAGCCCTGCGCATAGGCGCGGTCGGTATAGATGCCCTCGCTGACGATCAGGCCAAAGCCGCCGCGGGCAAAGCCCTCGTAATAGCGGCGCATGGCATTGGTGGGGACGCCGGTGTCGGTGGCGCTGATGCGCGTCATCGGCGCCACCACCAGGCGGTTGCGCAGCGGCACGCCGTTCAGCGCCGGCGTATCGAACAGCGAAGGCGCGGCGGGCGTCGTCATTGCGCGCCCTCCGCAGTCAGCGCGATGGCTTCGATCTCGATCATCGCGTGCGGCGAATACAGGGCCGAGACCTCGACGATGGTATCGGCCGGATAGGGCGCGGAAAACCACTTGCGCCGCAGCGCGACGATCTTCGGGAAGTATTCCATCGACGTCAGGAAGATCGTGACCTTGGCCACGCGGTCCAGCCCCGAGCCGCCCGCCTGCAGGGCACGCCTGAGGTTGCTGAACGCCTGCTCGGCCTGCGCGTCGAAGTCGCGGCGGCCGACGATGGCGCCGTCGTCGCCCACCCCGGCCTGGCCGGATACGAACAGCAGGTTGCCGGCCCGGATGGCTTGCGACAGCAGGTAGGGGGCATAGGGATCGGGTTGGGTGTGGACTTGTTGCAGGTGCATCGCGGACTCCGGTAATGATTTAGTAAAATTCACCTTGTTTTCGGCTGATCGTCTTTCGGGTCAGCCGGCATTCCAAGTATCGGAGCCGGCATCGACCGCGACAAATGGTCGCTTTTCAGTCGATGCATGAGATCGATTCATCTATGGAGTACCCTTGCGCAAACTGCCTCCCCTCGGCGCCCTGCGCGCCTTCGAAGCCGCCGCCCGCCGCGCCAGCTTCAAGCACGCCGCCGACGAACTGCACGTCACGCCGACGGCCATCAGCCATCAGATGCGCGCGCTGGAAGAGAGCCTGGGCGTGCGTCTGTTCGAACGCCAGACCCGCAAGGTGCGGCTGACGGCGGCCGGGCATCAGCTGTTCCCCGCGGTGCGGGACGGCCTCGATGGCATGGAGCGCGCCGTGCAGGCGGTGCAGCGCAGCGGCCGCCCGCACGTGGCGACGCTGACGTCGACGGTGGCGTTCATGGCCAGGCGGCTCGCGCCGCTTGCCGGGCAGTTCCGTGCCGCGCATCCCGACTGGACCTTGCGGCTCGATGCCTCGGACCAGATCGTCGACCTGGACCACGATGCGGACGCGGCGATCCGCTACGGCAGCGGCAGCTATCCGGGCCTGGTGGTCGAGCCGCTGTTCCGCGACCGCTTTGCGCCGGTTTGCAGCCCCGCCCTGAAACTGGCATCCATGCAGGACCTGGAGCACGCCACGCTGATCCACTTCGAATGGGGCGCCGCCGCGCGCGATGACGCGCGCGCGCCGGTATGGCACCGGTGGCTGGCGCAGGCCGGCGTCGACGTGGCCGATCCGCAGGCCGGCCTGCGCTTTACCGACGAGATCCACGCCGTGCAGGCCACCATCGCCGGACAGGGCGTGGGCCTGCTCAGCCTGACGCTGGTGGCTGAGGAACTGGCGTCCGGCGCGCTGGTGCGGCCTTTTGAACTGTCGCTGGAGAGCTTTCGCTATGACCTGGTCTACAGCGAGCGGGCGGCGCAGCGTCCGGCTACGCGGTTGCTGCGGGATTGGGTGATGGGGGTGTTTGCGCGCTAGCCTTGGCACCGACCAGGGTGTCCACCGCCGGGCGTACACTGTGCCTCCCGAATCCGGAGCCTCGCCCATGCCCGCCTTGCGCACCCTCTACCCCGAAATCGAGCCCTATGAAACCGGCACGCTGGATGTCGGCGACGGGCATGTCGTCTACTACGAGCGCGTGGGCACGCCGGGCGCCAAGCCCGCGGTGTTCCTGCATGGCGGGCCCGGCGGCGGCATTGCGCCGGACCACCGGCGGCTGTTCGATCCGGCGCGCTACGACGTGCTGCTGTTCGACCAGCGTGGCTGCGGGCGCTCTACGCCGCATGCGGGGCTGGAGGCCAACACGACCTGGCACCTGGTCGACGATATCGAGCGGCTGCGCGTGCTGGCGGGCGTGGAGCGCTGGCTGGTGTTCGGCGGCTCGTGGGGCTCGACGCTGGCGCTGGCCTATGCGCAGAAGCACCCGCGGCGCGTGAGCGAGCTGGTGCTGCGCGGCATCTACACGGTGTCGCAGGCGGAGCTGGACTGGTACTACCAGTACGGCGTGTCCGAGATGTTCCCCGACAAGTGGGCGCGCTTCCAGGCGCCGGTGCCCGAGGCCGAGCGCGGCAACATGATGGCGGCCTACCGCAAGCTGCTGACCGGCCCCGACCCCGACAAGCAGGTGGAGGCGGCCCGCGCCTGGAGCGTGTGGGAAGGCGAGACCATTACCTTGCTGCCGGATGCAGGGAACAGCGCCAGGCATGACGACGGGCACTTCGCGCTGGCCTTCGCCCGGCTGGAGAACCACTACTTCACGCACCGTTGCTGGCTGGAGGAGGGGCAGCTGCTGCGTGACGCGCACAAGCTGGCCGAAATCCCGGGCGTGATCGTGCATGGCCGCTATGACATGCCGTGCCCGGCGCGCTATGCCTACGCGCTGCACCAGGCGTGGCCGCAGGCGGAGTTCCACCTGATCGAAGGCGCCGGCCATGCATGGACCGAGCCGGGCATCATGGACCAGCTGCTTGCCGCAACCGATCGCTTCGCCGCGCAGCGCTAGCCCCGCTCGCCGGGGCTCCAGCCTTACCGCACATGTTCACCACCGGAGATCACGATGGAGCTGTACGCGCACCCGTTTTCGTCCTATTGCCAGAAGGTTCTCGTGGCGTTGTACGAGAACGCGATTCCTTTCGAATTCCGCATGCTGTCGCCCGACCACGCGCAGCACATGGACGAGTTCGGCAGGCACTGGCCGCTGCGGCGCATGCCGATGCTGGTCGATGACGGCCGCGCGGTGTTCGAGTCCAGCATCATCATCGAATACCTGGACCAGCATCACCGCGGCCCGGTGCGCTGGCTGCCTGAGTCGCCCGATGCCGCGCTGAAGGTGCGCCTGCTCGATCGCTTCTTCGACCAGTACGTGATGACGCCGATGCAGCGTATCGTGGCCGATTACTTGCGTCCCGAAGCGAACCGCGATCCCTATGGCGTGGCCGAGTACCGCAAGCTGCTGGACTCGGCCTATGCGTGGCTGGAGACCGAACTGGCGGCGCGGCAATGGGCCGCGGGCGATGCCTTCACGCTGGCGGACTGCGCCGCTGCGCCATCGCTGTTCTATGCGGACTGGGTGCAGCCGATTCCGCCGTCATGCGGCAACGTGCGCGCCTATCGCCAACGGCTGCTGGCGCGGCCGTCGTTTGCGCGCGCGGTGGACGAGGCGCGGCCCTATCGCCCGCTGTTCCCGCCGGGCGCGCCGGAGCGCGACTGACCGGCAAGCGCGGGCAGGCTCAGGTCGAACTGCGCCGCCATGGCGCGATAGCCGGCGTCGCCGGGATGCAGGTGGTCGCCGCTGTCGAAGGCCGGCAGCAGCGCCTGCGGGCGGGCAGGGTCGCGCACGGCCGCGTCGAAATCCACCACCGCGTCGAACGCGCCGCCATGGCGGATCCAGTGGTTGACCGCCAGCCGCACGGCTTCCTTGCCCGCGCTGTCATAGCCGCGGATCGGCGTGTCGCGTAACGCGCCGGCAAACGGCGTGATGGTGGCGCCGATCACGCGCACGCCGCGCGCATGCGCACGGGCGATCAGGCGCCGGTAGCCCTCGATCAGTTCGCCGGCCTGCGGCACGGCGTCGTGTGGCGCGAAGGTCGAGCCCGGCCAGGCGATATCGTTGATGCCGATGGCCGCGATCACGGTGCGGACATGCGGCTGGCTCAGCACGTCGCGGTCCAGCCGCGCCAGCGCGGACACGCCCATGCCGTCGCGCAGCAGCCGGCCGCCGGAGATGCCGGCGTTGAGCACGGCCACACCGTCGCCGGCCAGCCGCTGCGCCAGCAAGTCCGGCCAGCGCCGGTTGGTGTCGGGCGTGGAGCCGTTGCCTTCGGTGATCGAATCGCCGATCGCGACTACGGCACCGGCCCCCGTCGCGGCTTCGACCTGCACCTCGCTCAGCAGGACCCGCGCGCTGAACGCCTGCGGCGCAGCCAGCATGGCCTGCGCGGTCGCGTTGCCCGCAGCCAGCCACGCGGTCTGGCGGCCATCCCAATGGAACGATTCGATCGCGGTGCGCTGCGGCAGGTAGAGGCTGAGCGCGAGTTCACCGAGTGCCGGCGCATCGAGGACGACCGCATCGCTGGCCACGGACTGGCCAGCCGGAATGGTCACCGTTGCGCTGCCCCCGAAGGTCACGGCGCGGCTGCCGGCGAGGTCGATGCGGCCGCCGCCGGCATGGGGTGCCAGTTGCGTCGCGCCAACCACGAGTGGTTGCCGGCCATAGGGGTTCGACAGCACCACGCGCAGCCGTTGACCGCCCACGCTCAGCCGCACCACCTGGCGCACCGTCTGGTCCGCCAGCACCGCGGGCACGCCGGTCGGCAGCGGCAGCGCGTCCGGTTGCCACACCGGCTGCTGGCTGGCCATCCAGCTGGTCAGCCAGGCCCGGTCCTGCACCGGGCTGGCGAGCGCTGTGCTGCCGGCGATGGCGCCGGCAAGGGTCAATGCCGCGACGCGGCGCAGGAAACGAAGATCGGAAAACATGGATGGGTCCTGGTAGGTGGACCGGCAACGTTGCCGGCATGGGGCCAAGTTAGGCCATTCCGCTCATGCCAGGTAGCAGGCAAAATGGCATATTGCTCATTCCAATCCGGAATGACGGGTATGACGTAATGCAAGGGAGCGGCATGGACACCATTCGGGCAATGCAGGTTTTCGTGCGCGCGGTGGAGCTGGGCAGCCTGTCGGCGGTGGCGCGCGAGCAGCAGTCGACGCAGCCGACCGTCAGCAAGATCGTGGCCGCGCTGGAGCGCGACCTGGGCGTGCGGCTGCTGGCGCGCAGCACCACCAGCCTGTTGCCGACCGAGGCCGGGCGGCGCTTCTACGAGCGCGCGCGGCGGGTGCTGGACGAATACGGCGAGGCCGTCAGCGATGCGCGCGGCAAGTCCGGCCAGCCGGCGGGCCGCGTGCGCGTGAGCGCGCCCGCCAGCTTCGGCGTGCTGCGGCTCAACGCGCTGGTGCTGGCATTCCAGCAGCGCTATCCGGAGGTCGAGGTGGAATTGCTGTTCGACGACCGCTTCGTTGACCTGGTCGAAGCCGGGGTCGACGTGGCGGTGCGCCTGGGCGCCACATTGCCGCCGCATGTGGTGGCACTTCGAATCGCGGTGTCGCCGCGCCTGCTGGTGGCCGCGCCGGACTACCTGGCGCGGCACCCGAGGATCCGGCAGCCGGCGGACCTGGCGCGCCATCAGATCCTGCGCTTTACCTGGCTCGCCAGCGGCGACGACATCGTGCTCGACGGGCCGGGCGGGCAGGCGCTGGTGAGTGCGCCGTGCCGCTACCGCGTCAACAACTCGCTGGCGATGCGCGAGAGCTTCCTGGCCGGTGCCGGCTTCGGCATGACGCCGGCGTGGCTGGTGCAGGACCTGCTCGACAGCGGCGCGCTGCGGCGGGTGCTGCCGCGCTGGCAGGGCCCGGCGCAGGAAGCGATCCTGGTCTGCCCGACGCGGCGCTACCAGCCGGCGCCGGTGCGGGTGCTGCTGGAGTTCCTGGCGCAGGCGATTGCGGAGCTGCCGGGATTTGCGCGGGTGTGATGCCCCAGCGGCCCGGCGGCCCGGCGGTCAGGGCAGCCGGTCCCGTGCCACCAGCATCGTCAACGGCCGCGCCAGCAGGGTACTGGCCAGCGCCATCAGCAGCAGGCCGGAAAACGCCGCGGTGCTGATGATGCGCGCGTCCAGCAGGACGGTGAGGACCACCACCTCGACCAGGCCCTTGGTCTGCAGCAGCGTGCCCAGTGCCAGCGCATCGCGCCAGTCCAGGCCGGCGCGGCGTGCCGGCAGCACGACGCCGGCCATCTTGCCGGCGATGGCGACCGCTAACGACAGCGCGGCGATCCAGAGCGTCATGGGGTGATTCAGCGAGATTTCGGTGCGAAGTCCGGCGGCCAGGAAGAAGAAGGGCAGCAGTGCTACCACCGTGACCGGTTCGAGCTGCCCGCGCACGCGCTGCGCTTCGCGCGCGGGCCATACCAGTCCGGCCACAAAGCCACCCATCACATGGTGCAGGCCGGCCAGCTCGCCCAGGAATGCCGATACCAGCACCAGGCACAAGGCGATCGCCAGCAGCAGCTCGATCTCCGGCGCAAGCCGGCGCAGCAGCCACGCCAGGGCAGGGCGCACCGCCAGGAACATGAGCCCCAGGTAGGCGGCGGCACGGGCCGCCACCGTGACAGCGCCGGCGCCGTCGTGGCCGCCATGCTGCAGCAGCACCAGCGTCAGGAACAGCCAGACCCAGGCATCGTTGACGGCCGCGCAGCGCAGCGCCAGCTGGCCCAGGGGCGTGCCGGTCAGGCGCATCTCGCGCAGCAGGGCACCCAGCACCGGCAGCGCCGTGACGGCGGTACAGATGCCCAGGGCGCAGGCGAACCAGCCCGGACTGGCCAGCTCGCCGGCAACCGGCCAGCCGACCGTGACCATCCACCAGCCCGCCGCGGCGCCGAGCGCGAACGGCGCCGCAATGCTGCCCAGCGAGATCTGCATGGTGGCGCGCCACTGCGCGGGCATGCCGCCTTCGCGCAGGTGCAGCCCGGTCAGGAAGCAGAACAGCGTCACGGCCAGCCACTGCAGGCCGGACAGCATCGGCAGGCGCTCGGGCCCGAACAGCGCGGTCCAGCCCTGCGGCGCCAGCGTACCGAATACCGACGGTCCCAGCGCGATGCCGGCGAGCACCTGCACCCCGACCAGCGGAAACACCGAGCGCAGGCCGGCCCCGCGCCACAGCAGATAGGGCAGCGCCACCACCAGCATCGCCTGCAGGAAGAAAATGCTGACCCCGTTCATGGGCCCACCGGCGCGCCGATGGCGCCGGACCCGCTCATGACGGCGTGTGTCACCCGAACATGCCCCCGTTGACCGAGATCACCTGGCGCGTGATATAGCCCGCGTCCGGCGACAGCAGGAAGGCCACCGTGGCGGCGACTTCCTCGGGCGTGCCCATGCGGCGCGCCGGGATCATGCGCAGCGCTTCGTCGCGCACGTGCGGCTCGACCATGTCGGTGTCGATCAGGCCCGGCGCGACGCAGTTGACGGTGATGGCGCGCTTGGCCAGTTCGATCGCCAGCGCCTTGGTGGCGCCGATGATGCCGGCCTTGGCCGCGCTGTAGTTGGCCTGGCCGCGGTTGCCCACCAGCCCCGACACCGACGACAGCGTGACGATGCGGCCCGGCTGGCGGCGCTGCACCATCGGCATCACCACCGGGTTGAGCACGTTGTAGAAGGCATCGAGGTTGGTGTGCACCACCTCGTCCCACTCGGCGCCGGTCATGGCGGGGAAGGCGGCATCGCGTGCCAGGCCGGCGTTGCAGACCACGCCGTAGTAGCAGCCATGCGCGGCGATATCGGTCAGCAGCGCGCCGGCAGCGTCTTCGCGCCGGGACACATCGAAGCACAGCACGCGTGACTTGCGTCCGCACGCGCGCACGGCGTCGGCGACCGAGTCGGCCTCGTCACGGCGCGAGCGGCAGTGCACGACGACGTCATAGCCGTCGCGGGCCAGCCGCAGGGCAATGGCGCGGCCGATGCCGCGCGACGAACCCGTGACCAGCACGGTCGGATGGCTCATGGTGGTTGTCCTTGCAGAACCGCCTGCGCCAAGGCAGGCTGGCATACGGTGAGGCGCATCAGACCTTGCAGAACTCTTCCAGCACCGCCAGCCGGCGGCGCGGCTCGGTGACGAAGGGGTTGTCGCGGTCCCACGCATAGCCGGCCAGGATCGCCGCGATCATGTCGCGGATTTCCGAGGTGGCGTTGGGATGGAAGATCAGCTTCTGGAAGCGGCCTTCATACCAGGCTTCGACGAATACGCGGAAGCAGTCGACGCCGGCCTTGAGCGGCCGCGCGAACTCGTGTTCCCAGTCCACCGGCTCGCCGCGCAGCTGGCGCACCAGGCACTGCGCCGCCAGGCTGGCCGACTTGAATGCGATGGTCACGCCGGACGAGAACACCGGGTCGAGGAACTCGCCGGCATTGCCGAGCAGCGCATAGCCGTTGCCCCACAGCGATTTCACGTTGGCCGAATAGCCGGCGATCTGGCGCGCCGGGGTGTCCCATTGCGCGTCGGCCAGCAACGTGGCCAGGCCCGGCTCTTCCGCGACCAGCGCCTGCAGCCGCTCGGTCTCGGTGCCGGTGTAGCGGTCCAGGAACGCCTTCTCGGCCACCACGCCCTGCGAGCAGCGCCCGTCGGAGAACGGGATGGTCCAGTACCAGACGTCCTGGTGCTGCGGATGCACGCTGATCAGGATCTTGTTGCGGTCGAAGGTGCCGGTCGGAATGCGGTCTTCCACATGCGTGAAGATCGCGCTGCGCACCGGAAAGCCCGACGGCGTTTCCAGCTGCAGCAGGCGCGGCAGGATGCGGCCGAAGCCGGAGGCATCGAGCAGGAACTTCGCACGTACCGTGTACTGGCTGCCGTCGGGCGCGCGCACGGTGACTTCCGGCTGCGCGCCGCTGACATCGACGTTCTCGACCACATGCGAGAAACGCACCTCGGCGCCCTGGCGCTCGGCCTCGCGGATCAGCACGTGGTCGAACTGCGCGCGCTGCACCTGGTAGGTGGTGCCCCAGCCGGGCGAGTACTTCTGGCGGAAGTCGAAGGCGGTGCGCTGCGTGCCGCGCGCGAAGGCGGCGCCGTTCTTGTACTGGAAGCCGGCTTCCACCACCGCGCGCAGCATGCCGGCTTCCTCGAGATAGGCCATGCTTTGCGGCAGCAGGCTTTCGCCGATGGAGAAGCGCGGGAAGGTTTCTTTCTCGATCACCAGCACCGGAATGCCGTGCTTGCGCAGCAGGCCGGCAGCGACCGAGCCCGCAGGCCCTGCGCCGATGATGACGACGTCCGTGGTTTCCGTTTTCATAAGCTTCGGCTCCGGAATCACATCCGGAACGACGGGAATTTGGCGGGCGTCAATTGTACTCAGAACACTGCCTGGCACCGGCAAAACCGGCCCCGGCACTGTTCGGGACTCACGGCGATCGCTGCGCGGGGCGCGGCGCGCCCGTCAGACATGCGTGCCCAGCGCCCGGTTGATCCGCAGCGCCAGCAGCGTGCAGGCGACGCCGGAAAGCAGGTAGCCGCTCACCGCGATCAGGCCGAATTCCGCCGATAGCCCCAGCGCCACCAGCGGCGCGAAACCCGCGCCGAACAGCCACGCCATGTCGGTGGTCAGCGCCGCGCCGGTGTAGCGGAAGCGCCGCTCGAAGTTGGAGGTGACGGCACCGGCGGCCTGGCCGTAGGACAGGCCCAGCAGGCCGAAGCCGAGCAGGATGAACAGGTCCTGCGCCAGCGGGCCGCCGCCCATCAGCCAGGGCGCGAACAGGCTGAAGATGCCGATCAGGATGGCCATCAGTGCCAGCGTGGTGCGCCGCCCGATCCGGTCCGCGATCACGCCCGAGGCAATGGTGCCGAGGATGCCGATGAAGGCGCCGGCAATCTGCACGGCCAGCACGTCCGTGACCGGTTGCGAGCCGTTGAGCGCGACCCACGACAGCGGAAACACCGTCACCAGGTGAAACAGCGCAAAGCTCGCCAGCGCGGCGAACGCGCCCAGCAGCAGGTTGTAGCCCTGCTTCCTGACGATCTCGGCGGTGCTGATGGGTTCGAGCTCGTCCTCGTCGAGCAACTGCGTGTATTCGTGCGTCACCACCAGGCGCAGCCGCGCGAACAGCGCCACCACGTTGATGGCGAACGCGACATAGAAGGGATAGCGCCAGCCCCACGCCAGGAACTCGCGCGGCTCGAGGCTGAGGTTGAGGAACAGGAACAGCGAACCGGCGACGATAAAGCCGGTGGGCGCGCCCAGCTGCCCCAGCATCGCGTACCAGCCGCGCCGCTGCGCGGGCGCGTTCAGCGCCAGCAGCGAGGGCAGCCCGTCCCACGAACCGCCGAAGGCCACGCCCTGCAGCGTGCGGAACACCGCCAGCAGGATGATGGACGCCGGGCCGAGCGTGGCATAGCCGGGCAGGAAGGCGATGCCGACGGTGGCCGTGCCGAGCAGGAACAGCGACGCGGTCAGCTTGACGCCGCGGCCCCAGCGGCGCTGGATGCGCATGAACAGCGTCGTGCCGAAGGGCCGGCCGATAAAGGCCAGCGCGAAGATGGCGAAGGCATAGAGCAGCGCGTCGAGCCGGTCGGCGAACGGAAAATAGACCGCCGGGAACACCAGCACCGAGGCGATGCCGTAGACGAAGAAATCGAAGTACTCCGAGGCGCGGCCGATGACCACGCCGGTGGCGATTTCCGCGGGCGCGACATGCGCGGCGCCGGGTGCGGGAGGTGCTGTAGGAGACGCCCGGTGCTGGTGGGTCGCGGTGGTCATCGGCATACCTCCCTGTCTGTGAGCGAGGGCGCTGCAAATTGCACCATGAAGAATGGCACTTGAGCGCCTACACTGCCATAGTTGCTCAGACCAGTCTAAGTCACTTGCGCCGCGGCGTACAAATGGCGCGACCCGAAAGCTATGCGATCTTCCGGTCAGACAATGTCAATGCACCGCCCGATGCGCTGGTTATTGCTGCCAGTCGTGCTGCCAGTCGTGCTGCCAGTCCTGCTGTCGCTGGCCGGCTGCAACGCCGTGCTGCTGTCGCCTGCCGGCGATCTTGCGGTCCGGCAACGTGACCTGATCATCATTTCCACCGGCCTGATGCTGCTGATCATCGTGCCGGTGATCGTGCTGACGCTGGTGTTCGCGTGGCGCTACCGCGCCGCCAACGCCGATGCGCACTACAACCCCGACTGGGACCACTCCACGGTGCTGGAGCTGCTGATCTGGTCGGCGCCGCTGCTGATCATCATCGCGCTCGGGGCCATCACCTGGGTCAGCACCCACAAGCTCGATCCCTACCAGCCGCTGACCCGGCTCGACGAAAGCCGCCCGCTGCCGCCGGGCACGCAACCGCTGACGGTGGAGGTGGTGGCGCTGGACTGGAAGTGGTTGTTCGTCTACCCCGAGCAGGGCATCGCCACCGTCAACGAGCTGGCCGCCCCGGTCGACCGGCCGATCCGCTTCAAGATCACGTCCACCACCATGATGAATTCGTTCTTCATTCCCGCGCTGGCCGGCCAGGTCTACGCCATGCCGGGCATGGAAACGCGCCTGCATGCGGTGGTCAACCGGGCGGGCGTCTACGAGGGCTTCTCCGCCAACTACAGCGGCGCGGGCTTTTCGCACATGCGCTTCCGCTTCCATGGCCTGAGCGACGATGAATTCGGCCGCTGGGTGCAGACCGTGCGGGCCGCCGGCGCGCCGCTGAGCCGGGCCACCTATACGCAGCTGGCGCAGCCCAGCGAACGCGAGCCGGTGCGGCGCTACGGCAGTGTCGACGCGAACCTGTTCGATGCCATCGTGAACCGCTGCGTGCAGGCCGGGCAGGTCTGCCAGAAGGACCTGATGGTCCGCGATGCGCAGCGCGCCGCGGGCCTGGGCGCGGCCGTCTGCACGGCCAGCAACACGCTGGGCGAACCCCTGTTCGGGACCGGCGCGTCCGGTCCCGGCGAGGTGCTGCGCTAGCGCCTCGCGTCGGTGGCAGGCGCTGCGCAGGAGCGTGACCTAGAACGCCGTTGTTGTCCTGGAGATCCACATGCCGGAGCGATCCGAACTCGCCACGCAACTCTTCGGCCGCCTGAGCTGGGAGGCCATCCCGCTGCATGAGCCCATCCTGATCGCCACCTTCGCGGTGGTGGTGCTCGGCGGGCTGGCGCTGGCCGGCGGTGTCACGTATTACGGCAAGTGGGGCTACCTGTGGCGCGAGTGGTTCACCAGCATCGACCACAAGCGCATCGGCATCATGTACATGATCCTCGGCATCGTGATGCTGCTGCGCGGCTTTGCCGATGCCATCATGATGCGCATCCAGCAGGCCATTGCCTTTGGCGACAACCTGGGCTACCTGCCGCCGCACCACTATGACCAGATCTTCACCGCGCACGGCGTGATCATGATCTTCTTCGTCGCCATGCCGCTGGTCACCGGCCTGATGAACTTTGTCGTGCCGCTGCAGATCGGCGCGCGCGACGTGGCGTTTCCGTTCCTGAACAACTTCAGCTTCTGGATGACGGTGGGCGGCGCCGTGCTGGTGATGATGTCGCTGTTCGTCGGCGAATTCGCGCGTACCGGCTGGCTGGCCTATCCGCCGTTGTCCGGCATCCTGCAGAGCCCGGACGTGGGCGTGGATTACTACCTGTGGTCGTTGCAGGTGGCGGGGGTGGGCACGCTGTTGTCCGGCATCAACCTGCTGGTCACCATCGTCAAGATGCGCGCGCCCGGCATGACACTGATGCGCATGCCGATCTTCACCTGGACCGCGCTGTGCACCAACGTGCTGATCATCGCCGCGTTCCCGGTGCTGACCGCGGCGCTGGCAATGCTGGCGGTCGATCGCTACCTGGGCATGAACTTCTTCACCAGCGACCTCGGCGGCAGCGCCATGATGTACGTGAACCTGATCTGGATCTGGGGCCACCCCGAGGTCTACATCCTGATCCTGCCGGTGTTCGGCGTGTTCTCCGAGGTGGTGGCCACCTTCTGCCGCAAGCGCCTGTTCGGCTATGCCTCGATGGTGTACGCCACGGTGGTGATCACGGTGCTGTCGTACCTGGTGTGGCTGCATCACTTCTTCACGATGGGCTCGGGCGCCAGCGTGAATTCGTTCTTCGGCATCACCACCATGATCATCTCGATCCCCACCGGGGCCAAGCTGTTCAACTGGCTCTTCACCATGTACCACGGGCGCATCCGTTTCGAGGTGCCGATGCTGTGGACCGTGGGCTTCATGGTGACGTTCGTGATCGGCGGCATGACCGGCGTGCTGCTGGCGGTGCCGCCGGCGGATTTCTCGCTGCACAACAGCCTGTTCCTGGTCGCGCATTTCCATAACGTGATCATCGGCGGCGTGCTGTTCGGGCTGATGGCCGGCATCACCTACTGGTTCCCCAAGGCCTTCGGCTACCAGCTGGAGCCGTTCTGGGGCAAATGCTCGTTCTGGTTCTGGCTGGTCGGCTTCTACGTGGCGTTCATGCCGCTCTACGTGCTGGGGCTGATGGGGGTGACCCGGCGCGTCAGCCATTTCGAGGACCACTCGCTGCAGATCTGGTTCCAGCTGGCGGGCGTGGGCGCGCTGCTGATCGCGCTGGGCATCGGCTGCTTCCTGGTGCAGCTGGTGGTGAGCTTCCTGCGCCGCGAGTCGCTGCGCGATGTCACCGGCGACCCCTGGGACGGCCGCACGCTGGAGTGGTCAACCTCGTCGCCGCCGCCGCCGTACAACTTTGCCTTCACGCCGCTGGTGCACGACACCGACGCCTGGTGGCAGATGAAGGCGCACGGCTACCAGCGCCCGGCGCAGGGCTTCATCCCGATCCATATGCCAAAGAATACGGGCGCCGGCATCATCCTGGCCGGGCTTAGCACGCTGTGCGGCTTCGCGCTGATCTGGCATATCTGGTGGCTGGCGGCGCTGGCCTTCGCCGCCACGCTGATCACGGCGATCGGCCATACCTTCAATTACCAGCGGGATTTCTACATCCCGGCCGACACGGTCCACCGCACCGAGGCAGAGCGCAACGCGCTGCTGGCGAGCCATGGCTGATACCGTCGCTCCCTTTACCGCCGAGGGCGCGCGCCCGCACGAGGCCCCGCCGCAACGCGCGCCCGTGCCCGCGCAGCCGGCCGAGCTGCGTTTTTACCTGACCGAGGAATACCACGTGCCCAACGGCACGCTGCTCGGCTTCTGGCTCTACCTGATGAGCGACTGCCTGATCTTTGCGTGCCTGTTCGCCGCCTACGGCGTGCTGGGCCGCAACTATGCGGGCGGGCCGTCCGGTGCCGAGCTGTTCGACCTGCCGCTGGTGGCGCTGAACACCTCGTTCCTGCTGCTGTCGTCGATCACCTATGGCTTTGCCATGCTGGAGACGCAGCGCGGCCGGCTGGGGCCGACGCAGGGCTGGCTCGCCGTGACCGGCCTGCTGGGCGCCGCTTTCCTCGCGGTCGAGATCTACGAGTTCGCGCACCTGGTGGGCGAGGGCGCGGGGCCGCAGCGCAGCGGCTTCCTCACCTCGTTCTTCGCGCTGGTTGGCACCCACGGCCTGCATGTGACCTTCGGCATCGTGTGGCTGGTGACGCTGGTGGCGCAGCTGCGCCGCCACGGGCTGATCCCGGAGAACAAGCGCCGCCTGATGTGCCTGTCGATGTTCTGGCACTTCCTGGACGTGGTCTGGATCGGTGTCTTTACCTTTGTCTACCTGATGGGAGTGCTGCCATGAGCGCGCACGACGACACGCTGGCCCACGGTCATGGAGACGGACATGGCCACGGCCATGGCCATGGCGAAAGCGAGATCCATATCTCGCTCGGCGGCTACGTGACCGGCTTCGTGCTGTCGGTGATCCTGACCGCGATCCCGTTCTGGCTGGTGATGGGCCGGGTGTTCGAGCAGTCCTCCACCACTGCGATGGTGCTGCTGGCGCTGGGCGCGGTGCAGATCGTGGTGCACATGGTCTACTTCCTGCACCTGAACGCCAGGTCCGAGGGCGGCTGGAACATGCTGGCGCTGATCTTCACGCTGGTGCTGGTGGTGATCACGCTGACCGGCACGCTGTGGGTGATGTTCCACCTGAATTCCAATATGATGCCGGGCATGCATACCACCAAGACCCTGCCTTGACCGGTTCCACGGACGACCGCGCGCCGGTCGAAAAATTGCGCTCCGCCCACGCCAACCAAGGCGCCCCTGAATCCCCGCGCCCGCTGTCGACAGTCTGGCTGACCGCACTGGCCCTGTTTGCCGCCGCGGCCATCGCCGGCCTGGTGGCGCTGGGCAACTGGCAGGTCGAGCGCCGCGCCTGGAAGCTCGGCCTGATCGCCCAGGTGGCCGAGCGCGTCCATGCGGCGCCGGTGGCGGCGCCCGCGCCCGCGCAATGGGCGGGGCTGACCAGGGCCAATGCCGAGTACCGGCGCGTGCGCGCCAGCGGCACCTTCCTCGACGAGCGCCAGACCCTGGTGCAGGCCGTGACCGAGCAGGGCGGCGGCTACTGGGTGATGACGCCGCTGCGGCTGGCCGACGGCAGCACCGTGCTGGTCAACCGCGGTTTCGTCGCCGAGCCGTTCCGCGCGCGCGTGGCCCCCGCCGGCAGCGGCCCCAGCGAAGTGGTCGGCCTGCTGCGCATGAGCGAGCCGGGCACCGGCCTGCTGCGCCACAACGACGCGGCGCGCGACCAGTGGTTCTCGCGCGACGTCGCGGCGATCGCCGCGCACCGCGGCCTGGGGCAGGTCGCGCCGTATTTCATCGACGCCGCGGCGGTGCCGCCGCCGGCCGGGGCGGATCCCAAGGCCTGGCCCGCGGGCGGGCTGACGGTGACGGCCTTTACCAACAACCACCTCGGCTACGCGCTGACCTGGTACGGGCTGGCGCTGATGGTGGCTGCCGCCGCCGCGTACGTGGGGCGCGAGGAATACCGCAAGCGCCGCGGCGCCCGCGCCGCCGCAGCCCATTCCGGTCCGCGCGCCTGAGGCGGCGCCGGCAAGCCTGGCCGGGTGGCGGCACAATGTGGGCTGTCCCAACCAAGGAGCCGCCATGCCAGACCTCTCCATGCCGTACCGCCGCCTCGGCGCCAGCAACCTGCGCGTCTCGGCGCTGTGCTTGGGCACCATGATGTTCGCCGACCAGACCGACGAGGCCGAGGCCGGGCGCATCGTCGCCAGCGCGCGCGACCACGGCGTGAACTTCATCGATACCGCCGACGTGTACAGCAAGGGCGCGTCCGAGCAGATGGTCGGGCGCCTGCTCACCGCCAACCGCCACGACTGGGTGCTGGCCACCAAGCTTGGCAACGCCATGCAGGCGGCGCCCAACCACGGCCACTACTCGCGCACGTGGATCACGCGCGCGGTCGAGGACAGCCTGCACCGGCTGGCGACCGACTACATCGACATCCTCTACCTGCATCGCGACTATCCCGGCGCCAACCTGGAAGAGGCGGTGCGCGCCATGGGCGACCTGGTGCGCAGCGGCAAGATCCGCTACTGGGCGGTGTCGAACTTCCGCGGCTGGCGCATCGCCGAGATCGCGCGGCTGTGCGGCGAGCTGGGCGTGCCGCGTCCGGTGGCGTGCCAGCCGTACTACAACCTGCTGAACCGGCTGCCCGAGGTAGAGATCCTGCCCGCGTGCGAGCACTACGGCCTGGGTGTGGTGCCCTACAGCCCGGTCGCGCGCGGCGTGCTGACCGGCAAGTACGCGCCCGGCCAGGCGCCGGCCGAAGGCACGCGCGCGGGCCGCGCCGACCGCCGCATGATGGAGACCGAGTTCCGCGAGGAATCGCTGGTCATCGCCCAGCAGCTCAAGGCCCATGCCGAGGGGCGCGGGCTGACTCCCGGCCAGTTCGCCACGGCCTGGGTGCTGGCCAACCCGATCGTGTCGTCGGTGATCGCCGGCCCGCGCACGCTGGCTCAGTTCGAGGATTACTTCGGCGCGCTCGCTGCCGCGATCACGCCCGAGGAAGAGGCGATGATCGATGCGCTGGTGTCGCCGGGCCATGCCTCTACGCCGGGCTACAACGATCCGGGCTATCCGCTGATCGGGCGGCCCGTGAGGCGCGCGGAGGCTGGCCGATAATTCGGCCCCGCCTTTCGGACGCACTGCAAGTGGCGCTCGCGCTGCCTGGAGTGACGTCCGTTCACAACGGCACGCGGCCGGCGCGCGAGCATGATGCACCCGGGCGCGACTCCTACTAATATCAATACAGGCAGGCGCGCGTGCGGCGCGCCCTGCGAAAACATCGCGCTTCGAGCCGGCGCATGAACCATTCTGCGCGCTGCGCCGGCCCACCAAGGAAGCCCAAACGTGTCGCGTCGTGCCTGGATTTTCGCTGGCTTGGCGGTCGCCCTCACGGGCGGCGCCTATGTCGTGTATAGCGTTGTCGCAAGCGAGGTGCGCAACTCGCACTGGCAGGCGCGGCTGATCGGCAGCCTGGGCCAGCGGCTGACGTTCGAGATCCAGCCGGGCGCCAGCGACAGCATCCGCTTCCCGCATTCCGGACCCTATGACGCCCGCATGGGCTACGGCAGGCTGCCGCTGTTCGCGCAGCGGCTGGAGCAGCGCGGCTATGTGCCGGCCGAGCAGGCGCGCATGTCGCCCGACATGGTGCGGCTGATCGACGAAGGCCTGTTCACGCCCTATCGCGAAAAGAACCAGGCCGGCCTGCTGCTGCGCGATTGCAACGGGCTGACGCTGGCGTTCGAGCGCTACCCGCAGCGCCAGTACGCCGAATTCGGCGCGGTGCCGCCGGTGCTGGTGAGCGCGTTGCTGTACGTCGAGAACCAGGGCCTGCTCAATCCGGAATACCCCAACATGAACCCGGCGCTGGACTGGCGCCGGCTGTCGCGCGCGGTGCTGGACCAGATGATCCGGCTGGCCGACAAGTCGCACGACGCGCCCGGGGGCAGCACGCTGGCGACGCAGATCGAGAAATACCGGCACTCGCCCGAGGGCCGTACCGCCTCGATCCCGGAAAAATTCCGGCAGATGGCGTCGGCATCGCTGCGCGCCTACCTGGACGGCCCCGACACCCAGCGCGCGCGCGAGCGCATCGTGGTCGACTACCTGAACACTGTGCCGCTGTCGGCGCGCGCCGGCTTCGGCGAGATCAACGGCATCGGCGATGCGCTGTGGGTCTGGTACGGCGAGGATTTCGGCGAGGTCAACCGCCTGCTCAAGGAGATGGACCAGCGCGCGCCCGACCCGCGCCAGGCCCAGGCCTTCAAGCGGGCGCTGTCGCTGATCATCTCGCAGCGCCGCCCGTCGTACCACCTGCGCCGCGACGACACCAACCTGGACGCGCTGACCGGCAGCTACCTGCGCCTGATGGCGGCCAACAACATCATCACCGCCGAGCTGCGCGACGCGGCGCTGGCGCAGCCGCTGGACAAGGCGTCGGCGCCGCAGCGCCCGCCGCAGGAGCCCTTTGTCACGCGCAAGGCCGTCAACCGCGTGCGCGCCGACATCACCCGGCTGACCGGAGTCGAGAGCCGCTACGACATGGACCGGCTCGACCTGACCGTGGACAGCACCATCAACCGCGAGGCCCAGCGCATCGTCGTCGACACGCTTCAGCGCGTGAACAACAAGGCCGACGCGCGCGCCATGGGCCTGTATGGCCACAACCTGCTGCGCGATAACGACGATCCGTCCAGGCTGATGGCCAGCTTCACGCTGTACGAGCGCGTCGGCAATGCCAGCGTGGTGCGGATCCAGGCCGACAACATCGACCAGCCGTTCGACATCAACAGCGGCGCGCGCCTGAACCTGGGCTCCACCGCCAAGCTGCGCACGCTGGTGACCTACCTCGAGATCATCAGCGAACTGCACGCGCGCTATGCCGGCATGACCAGCGCCGAACTGGCCGCCGTGCCGCTGGCGCGCCAGGACGCGCTCAGCCGCTGGGCGGTCGACTACCTGGCCAAGGCGCGCAAGCCGGCCGAGCGCGAGCTGATGGCGATGCTCGAGGCGGCGATGGAGCGCAAGTATGCCGGCGGTGCCGGCGAAGCCTTCTACACCGGCGGCGGCCTGCAGAGCTTCACCAACTTCGAGCGCGACTCGGGCCTGCGCAACCTGACCGTGCGCACCGCGTTCCAGCACTCGGTCAACCTGGTGTTCATCCGCATGATGCGCGACATCGTGCGCTACGAGACCTTCCACGCCAGCCCGGATATCGGCAACCTGTTCGAAGACCGCGACGCGCCCGGCCGGCGCGCCTACCTGGAGCGCTTTGCCGACCAGGAAGGCAGTGCCTACATGACCAACTTCTACCAGCGCTACCGCGGCAAGACTTCCGAGCAGCGCCTGGCCACGCTGCTGGGGCGGGTGCGCATGACCACGCCGCACCTGAACGCGGTGCGCATGTCGGTAACGCTGCTGAGCGCGCGGCCCGCGCTGGACGAAGACAGTTACATCCGCATCATGCGCGCGCGCCTGGGCGACAAGCAGCTGGCCAAGGAGGACCTGCCGGCGCTGTACCGCAAGTACGGCAAGGACAAGTTCAACCTGAACGACCGCGGCTACCTGTCGCGGGTGCATCCGCTGGAACTGTGGATGGTGGAATACCTGGACCAGCACCCCGACGCGACGCTGGCCGAGATCCTGCGCGCCAGCACCGCCGAGCGCCAGGAGGTGTACAAGTGGCTGTTCAAGACGCGCAGCAAGGCCGGCCAGGACAACCGCATTCGCACCCTGCTGGAGCAGGACGCCTTCGTGCGCATCGCGCGGCGCTGGCAGCGGCTGGGCTATCCGTTCGACTCGCTGACGCCGTCGTATGCCAGCGCCATCGGCGCCGCCGGCGATCGCCCCGCGGCGCTGGCCGAGCTGGCCGGCATCCTGCTGTCGGGCGGCGTGGTCACGCAGAACGCTGCGGTGCGCAGCCTGGCGTTCGCCGACGGCACCCCGTACGCCACCCGCTACGTGCTGCAGCCCGGCCCGGGCAAGCGCGTGCTGCCGGCCGAGGTGGCCGAGCTGGCGCGCCGGTCGATGCTGGACGTGGTGGAGCGCGGCACCGCCAAGTCGATCCGCGGCGCGTTCACGGTGCCGGGGCGCAATGGCGCCACCCTGACCGTGGCCGGCAAGACCGGCACCGGCGACCAGCGCTTCCAGGTCTACGGGCCGGGCGGGCGGCTGATCTCGTCGCGCTCGGTGAACCGCTCGGCAACCTTCGTGTTCACGCTGGGCGAGCGCTTCTTCGGTACCGTGGTGGTCAATGTGCGCGAACCCTACGCGGCGCGCTACAGCTTTACCAGCGCGCTGGCGGTGCGGGTGCTGCGCGCGATCGCGCCGCAGGTGTCGGCGATGGCGCCGGGCGGCGACCGCGCGCTGCTGCGCTGCCGCGACGCGGCCCCGGGCCTGCGCACGCCGCGCGCGCCGACCATGGCGTCACCCGCCGACGGCCTGCCCGGCACGGTCCTGGCTGATGGGTTGGGCGCGGGACTGGAAGCCGCGCTGCAGCCGCCGGCGCGGCAGGAGGTGGCGGCGATGCCGCCGCCGCCAGCGCCCCAGGCGCCGGGCCTGGCCGACAACGACGCGGCTGGCGTGCGCCGCGCCAGTCAGGCCTTGCGGCGCACCATGCCGTAGATCACCAGCAGCACGATCGCGCCGAGCACCGAGGCGACCCAGCCCGCGGGTTCGCCCGGCTGGTACCAGCCCAGCGCGCGGCCGACGTAGCCCGCGACCACCGAGCCCAGGATGCCCAGGATGATGGTCATGATCCAGCCCAGCTTGTCGTCGCCGGGCTTTACCGCCCTGGCGATCAGGCCGACGATAAGGCCAACGAACACGGTGCCAATGAATGCCATCATGGTGCGCTCCTGTCAGTGGTCTGCGGTAACGGTCTGATGCACTGAGCCGGCCGCCTGTGCGGCCGGCTTCGCTTCATCATACACGCAGGCACGCCGGGCGGAAGGCGCGCGCAGGGGGAGTGGGGCGCTACTCAGGCCGCCAGGCGGAACTGGCCCACGGCGCGGTGCAGCGCCTCGGCCTGGTCTTCCAGCGACGCGGCGGCGGCGGCGGCCTGTTCCACCAGCGCGGCGTTCTGCTGCGCCATCTGGTCCATCTGCGACACCGCCTGGTTGACCTGCTCGATGCCGCCGGTCTGCTCCTCGGTGGCGGCGCGCATTTCGCCCATCAGGTCGGTCACCCGCTTGACCGCGTCGACGATCTCGTCCATCGCCTTGCCGGCGTTCTCCACCAGCACCGCGCCGTCTTCCACGCGCTGCGCCGAGTTGCCGATCAGCGCCTTGATCTCCTTGGCCGCGGTGGCGCTGCGCTGGGCCAGCGTGCGCACCTCGCCGGCCACCACCGCGAAGCCGCGGCCCTGGTCGCCGGCGCGGGCCGCCTCGACCGCCGCGTTGAGCGCCAGGATATTGGTCTGGAAGGCAATGCCCTCGATCACGCCGATGATGTCGACCACCTTGCCCGAGGCGCTCTTGATCTCGCCCATGGTGTCCACCACCTGGCTGACGATGGCGCCGCCGCGCACGGCGATGTCCGACGCACCCTCGGCCAGGTGGCTGGCCTGGCGCGCGTTCTCGGCGCTCTGGCGCACGGTGCTGGTGAGCTGCTCCATGCTGGCGGCGGTTTCCTGCAGCGACGCGGCCTGTTCCTCGCTGCGGCGCGACAGGTCGGCGTTGCCCGCGGCAATCTGCTTGGCCGCGCCGGCAATCGAATCGGCCGAGCCGCGGATGCTGCCGATCGCGCCGGTCAGGCGCGACTGCATGCGGTGCATGGCATGGAGCACGCTGTGCTCGTCGCCGGCGCGTACCTCGACCTGTCCGGCGAGGTCGCCTTCGGCAATGCGCCCGGCGATCTGCGCGGTGGTGGCCGGCTCGCCGCCCAGCTGGCGCTGCAGGCTGGCCGCGACCCGCACCATCACCAGCGACATCAGCGCGCCCACCGCCAGCAGCAGCCCCAGCGCCTTCCACAGCTCCTGGCGGAACGCCGCCTCGATGTCATCGAGGTACAGCCCGGCGATGAAGTTCCAGTCCCAGGGGCGGAAGTTGGCCACGTAGCTCAGCTTCGGCTGCGGCGCCTCGGCGCCCGGCTTGGGCCACAGGTATTCGACGAAGCCCTTGCCCGGGCCCTTGCCGATCGCGGCGATGTCGCGGAACAGGTAGACGCCGTTCGGGTCCTTCATGCCCTCCATCGACTTGCCGTTCATCTCCGGCTTGAACGGGTGCATCAGCACCACGGTGTCGGAACGCATCAGCGTGAAATACCCGTCGGCGCCGAAGCGCATCGCGCGCACGCGCTCGATCGCCTGCTGCTTCGCTTCCTCGGCGGGCAGCTTGCCGGCCTTGGCCAGGGCCTCGTACTCGGCCACCACTGAAACGGCGGTGTCGGTCACGTGGGCCAGGTCGAGCCGGCGCTCGTCCATGCGCAGTGTGCGGATGTGCCACGCGTTCCACAGCGTGATGCCGAGCAGGCAGACCCAGCTCAGCACCAGCGGCAACAGCAGTTTTTTCTTCAGGCTCAGGTTGTGCAGCATCGCTTCCACTCCTCCATCTTCTTCGCGCTTTACGCTTCTCGTCGGTGATGCGCATCGCCGTGCCACGCCGGTGGGCGCGCGTGACCGCCTGCCGGGAGACAAGGGCCGACGGCGCATGCGTCTGCGGCATAACGGCGCAAAACGGGCGTAACTTGATTGAGGTAGGTCCGCCACAACGGCAGTGGGGTTGTTTGGTTTCAAGAGCCTGGGTCGGCGTTGTGCGCTATACAACGCTTCTTCACCTCGTACGTCACGTGCGCGTGCTGCCGCCGTCGCTTTGTCACCCCGGGCCGGCAAAATCGGTCAGAATCTGCGCTGTCTTCCGCCCGCCTCCACACGCTTCCGTTTGCTTGCGAACCGCCCCAATGGCTTCCTTGCCCAGCCCCTCCGATGACACCCGCGGCCACGACGGCCCGCTTGCCGTGTTCCTGATCTTCCTGCGGCTGGGCCTGACCTCGTTCGGCGGCCCGGTGGCCCACCTGGCGTTTTTCCGCGAGGAACTGGTGCGCCGGCGCGGCTGGCTCAGCGAGGCCGCCTATGCCGATGTGGTTGCGCTGTGCCAGTGCCTGCCCGGACCGGCCAGCAGCCAGACCGGCATCGCGCTGGGGCTGGCGCGCGCCGGCTATGGCGGCGCGCTGGCGGCATGGGTGGGCTTTACGCTGCCGTCGGCGCTGGCCATGATCGTGTTCGCGCTGGGGGTGACCCATTACGGCATGGCGGCGGCGCCGGGCGTGCTGCACGGGCTGAAGCTGGTGGCGGTGGCGGTGGTGGCGCAGGCGGTGTGGGGCATGGCGCGGACGCTGTGCGTCGGTCCGGTGCGCATCGCCATCATGCTGGTAGCCGCCGGCACCGTGCTGGCGTGGCCGGGGCCGTGGGCGCAGGTGGCCCTGATGGCCGCCGCCGCGGTCGCCGGCATGGCCCTGTTGCGACCGGCGCTGGGCGGCACGCATGAACCGCTGCGCCTGCCGGTGACGCATCGCGGCGGCGTGCTGGCGCTGGCGCTGTTTGCCGCGCTGCTGGCCGGCCTGCCGCTGCTGGCGCAGTGGGCCGCCGATCCGGCCGTGCGGGTGTTCGATGCCTTTTACCGCGCCGGCGCCCTGGTGTTCGGCGGCGGGCATGTGGTGCTGCCACTGCTGGATGCGGCCGTGGTGACCCCTGGCTGGGTCGGCAAGGAAGCCTTCCTGGCCGGCTACGGCGCGGCGCAGGCGATGCCGGGGCCGCTGTTTTCCTTCTCCGCGTTCCTCGGAGCGGCCATGCAGAACCCGCCCACCGGCCTGGCCGGCGGACTGCTGTGCACGCTTGCCATCTTCCTGCCCGGCGCGCTGCTGGTGCTGGGCGCGCTGCCTTTCTGGGAAAGCCTGCGCCGCAACCAGCGCGCCCAGGCGGCGCTGGCCGGCATCAACGCCGGCGTGGTCGGGCTGCTGCTGGCGGCGCTATGGCATCCGGTGTGGACCAGCGCGGTGCAGGGGCCGCTGGACATCGTGCTGGTGGCGCTGGCGCTGGTGGCGCTGATGCGGTGGAAGCTGCCGCCGTGGCTGGTGGTGGTGGCTAGCGGCGTGGCCGGCTGGGCGGTGGCGGCAGTGGCTTGAGGCGGACCAGGCGCACGGCTTGACGTTGTAATGCGCTGTAATCCGATCCGCCCGCCGACCGTTTGCACTTTCAAATGCGAACGATTATCCTTCTCTCTTCCGCGCCTTCTTGTGACTGTCAGGGCACATCTTGACGCCCTGTGAGCGTTTCAAGGGGCGATTTAGCTACCTGTATCAGGCCAGATCGGGCGTGCACAGTCCAGATCGCCCCCTGCCGACCCACCGCAATGACCGACACCCAGCCGGCCGCCGGCCAGCAGCGCCGCGCCTTCTGGCTCAAGCATCTCCACCAGTGGCACTGGATCAGTTCCGCGATCTGCCTGGTCGGGATGCTGCTGTTCGCGGTCACCGGCTTCACGCTGAACCACGCCGGCCAGATCGAGGCCAGGCCCGCCGTTCAGACCCGGCACGCGACGCTGCCCATGCGCGTGCTCGAACAGGTCCGGAGCGCGGCCCCGGCTGAGACCGCCCAGGCAAGCGAGACCAGGGCGCCGGTGCCGGCGGTGCTGGCTGACTGGCTGGCGCGGGCGCTTGGTATCGACGCCAGCGGGCGCGAGGCGGAATGGTCCGCCGATGAAATCTACGTGGCGCTGCCGCGCCCGGGCGGCGACGCCTGGGTCAGCATCGCCCTCGACAGCGGTGAGGCGCAGTACGAGAACACCTCGCGCGGGGCCATCTCGTACCTGAACGACCTGCACAAGGGCCGCAACACCGGCGCGGCGTGGAGCCTGTTCCTGGACGCGTTCGCGCTGGCCTGCCTGGTGTTCTGCGTGACCGGCCTGTTCCTGCTCAAGCTGCATGCGGGCGGGCGCGTGGCGACCTGGCCGCTGGTGGGACTGGGGCTGGTGGTGCCGGTGCTGCTGGCGATCCTGTTTATCCACTGATCGGTCGCGCGCGATCCGATCTTCTTTCTGCATCTCACTGACGAGGTTTCTCCGATATGCGCCGACTGCTCTCCGCCTCCCTGACCGGCATGGCCGCCGTGCCGCTGGCCGGCCCCGCGCTGGCCGCGGACCTGAACGTCAAGGTCGATATCCCGCGCCTGAGCGTGGCCGAATACCACCGGCCCTATGTGGCGCTGTGGGTCGAGCGCGCCGACCAGAGCCCGGTGCAGACGCTGGCGGTCTGGTACGACGGCAAGCTCAAGGACGGCGAGGGCACCAAGTGGCTCAAGGACATGCGCCAGTGGTGGCGCAAGGCCGGCCGTGACCTGCACATGCCGGCCGACGGCATCTCCGGCGCCACGCGCGCGCCGGGCGAGCACAGCGTCAGCTTCAGCGACGGCAAGGCCCCGCTGGGCAAGCTGCCCGCGGGCAACTACCAGCTGGTGGTGGAGGCCGCGCGTGAAGTTGGCGGGCGCGAACTGCTGCGCGTGCCGTTCACGTGGCCGCCGCAATCGGCACAGACCGCCCGCGCCAAGGGCGAACACGAACTCGGCGGCGTCACCGTCGACCTGAAGCCTTGACCTTCCCGGAGCCCTGACCATGAAACCTTCCCTGATGTCCGCCGCATCTTCCCGCCTGGCAGTGCGCGCCGCTGTCCTGGCGCTGGCCGCGCTTGCGCCGCTGGCCGCGCACGCGCACCGCCAGTGGCTGCTGCCGTCGGCCACCGTGCTGTCCGGCAGCGATCCGTGGGTGACCGTCGACGCAGCAGTCTCCAATGACCTGTTCTACTTCGAGCACGTGCCGATGCGGCTCGACAACCTGCAGGTGACCGCCCCCGACGGCAGCGCGGTCAAGGCGCAGAACGCGGCCACCGGCAAGTACCGCAGCACCTTCGACCTGCACCTGACCCAGCCCGGCACGTACCGCGTGGCGGTGGTCAACAACGGCCTGTTCGCCAGCTACAAGATCGACGGCCAGGCCAAGCGCTGGCGCGGCAGCGCCGAGAACTTCGCCAGGGAAGTCCCGGCCAACGCGCAGGACCTGCAGGTCACGCAGGCCGAGGGCCGCATCGAATCCTTCGTCACCGCCGGCAAGCCCAGCGACAAGGGCCTGCGTACTGTCGGCCGCGGCCTGGAGCTGGCGCCGATCACGCACCCGAACGACCTGGTTGCCGGCGACACTGCCAGCTTCCGCCTGCTGCTCGACGGCAAGCCCGCGAGCAACCTGAAGGTGGCGGTGGTGCCGGGCGGCATCCGCTACCGTGACCAGCTGCAGGAATTCAGCGCCACCACCGACGCCGACGGCAAGTTCAGCGTCAAGTGGCCGGCCGCGGGCATGTACTGGATGGAAGCCGAGGTCAAGGACGACAAGACCACCTTCAAGCAGGCCAGGTCGCGCCGCGCCGTCTATGCGGTGACGGTGGAAGTGCTGCCGCAATAAGGTTGCACGGAGTGAACCGCGTCCTGGTACCCGTTGCGCTGAGCGCGCCGCCCAGTCCGCCCGCCGCCGGGGCGCGCCTGCAGCGCTGGGGCGGGCCCACCATGGGCACCAGCTGGTCAGTGGCGGCGCTGCTGCCGCCGGAAGCGGAAGACGGCGCCATCGGTGCCATCGGCGCCGGCATCCGGGCCGTGCTCGAGCGCGTGATCGCGCAGATGAGCAATTGGGAAGCGGATTCCGACCTGAGCCGGTTCAACCGCGCGCCGCCGGGCAGCTGGCACGCCCTGCCGGCGGATTGCTTCGCGGTGCTGCAGACCGCGCTGCAGGTCGCACGCGACAGCGGCGGCGCCTATGACCCCAGCGCGGGTCCGCTGGTCGATCTGTGGGGCTTCGGTCCGGCCTCGGGGCTGGCACGCCGCGCACCGCCGTCGCCAGACCAAGTCCAGGCCGCGCGCGGCCGTTGCGGCTGGGCCCGCCTCGAAGTCGATGCCGCCGGCGGGCGCGCCCGCCAGCCGGGCGGCGTGGCGCTGGACTTCTGCGCCATCGCCAAGGGCTTCGCCGTCGACGCGGTGGCGCGCTACCTGTGCGAACAGGGCCTGGAGCACCACCTGACCGAGATCGGCGGCGAACTGCGCGGCCATGGCGTCAAGCCCGACGGCATGCCGTGGTGGGTCGCGCTGGAAGCGCCGCCGGGGCCTGGCAGCGATGCCGCGCAGCAAACGCTGGTGGCGCTGCACGGGCTGTCGGTGGCAACCTCTGGCGACTACCGGCGCTACTTCGACAGCGATGGCCGCCGCTTTGCCCATACCATCGATCCGCGCACCGGCTATCCGGCCAGCCACGCGCTGGCCTCGGTCACGGTGATCCACCCGCAGTGCATGCTGGCCGATGCGCTGTCCACCGCGCTGACCGTGCTGGGCCCAGACGCCGGCATGGCGCACGCGCGCCGCCACGGCATAGCCGCGCGCTTCCTGGTGCGCACCGCAAACGGTTTTCTCGAACATCTTTCACCGGCGTTTGCCGCGATGCTGGCATGAGCGGCCGCACCAAGTCGTGGGCCATCGCCGGCGCTGGCTGGCTTGCCGCGGCCGGCGGCGCGGCGTTGTCCGTGCTCGGGCCGTCGCGCATGGCCATGGCCGCCGGCGTGGTCGCCGCGTACGCGGGGTTTTGCGGCGCGGTGGTGGCGCATCACCGCCAGCGGCGCGCGCGGGTGGCGGCGCTGGCCGGCTCGGAAGACGGCGCGACGCTGGTGGTCTATGCCAGCCAGACCGGGTTTGCCGAACAGCTGGCGCTGCAGACCGCCACCGCGCTGCAGGGCGCGGGCATGCCGGTGCAGCTGCTGTCGCTGGCCGAGGCCGATGGCCGCCGCCTGCGGGCATGCCGCCAGGCCCTGTTCGTGGTCAGCACCACCGGCGAGGGCGACGCACCCGACAGCGCGTCGGGCTTCGCCCGCCGCCTGCTGGCGGGCGCCAATGGCCTGCACCGGTTGCGCTACGGCATCCTCGCGCTCGGCGACAGCAGCTACGCGCGCTTCTGCGCCTTCGGCCATGCGCTGGAGGGCTGGCTGCAGCGCCAGCGCGCGCAGCCGCTGTTCGACCTGATCGAAGTCGACAACGGCGACGCCGGCGCGCTGCGCCACTGGCAGAACCACCTGTCGGCGCTCAGTGGCGGCGCCGAGATCGCCGACTGGGAACGTCCGCGCTATCAGCACTGGCGGCTGGCGCAGCGCCATCACCTGAATCCGGGCAGCCAGGGCGCGCCGGCCTTCCATCTGGTGCTGGCGCCGCCGGACGGCGCGGCGCCGGACTGGCAGGCCGGCGACATTGCCGAGATCGGCCCGTGCCACGCGCCGGCCGAAGTCGACCGGCTGCTGGCGCAGCTTGGCCTGGATGGCGCTGCCCCGGTGCGCTGCGATGGCGCCGACACCACCCTGGCCGCGGCCATGGCCACGCGCCTGCCGCTGCCCGCAGCGCACTTTGCCGCGATGCAGGGACTGGCGCCACAGCAGCTGGTGGATGCGCTGGCGCCGCTGCCGCATCGCGAATATTCGATCGCCTCGCTGCCGCGCGACGGCCAGCTGGAGTTGCTGGTGCGCCAGACCCGCCACGACGATGGCCGCCTCGGCCTGGCCTCGGGCTGGCTGACCGCGCACGCCGCGCCGGGCAGCCGCATCGCGCTGCGCATCCGCGCCAATCGCGGTTTCCATCCGCCGGCCGACGACCGGCCGCTGATCCTGGTCGGCAACGGCACCGGGCTGGCCGGGCTGCGGGCCCAGCTCAAGGCCCGCGCCGCGGCCGGGCGGCAGCGCAACTGGCTGCTGTTCGGCGAGCGCTCGGCGCAGCATGACGCCTTCTTCGCCGGGGAACTGGCGCGCTGGCGCGCGGACGGCACGCTGGCCCGCATGGACCACGCCTGGTCGCGCGACGTTGGCGCGCCGCGCTACGTGCAGGACGCGCTGCGCCTGCAGGCGGATGGCGTGCGGCAATGGGTGGCCGACGGCGCGGCCATTTATGTCTGCGGCAGCCTGCAGGGCATGGCCGGCGGCGTCCAGGACGCGCTGGCCGAGATCCTGGGCGAGGGCGCATTGCGCCGCCTGGCCGACGACGGCCGCTACCGGCGCGACGTCTACTGAGCCCGCGGCGCGCCACGCGGCGTGCGGAGATCGGCCGCCGCGCTCGCGCCCCGGCCGGCCATGCACTATCTTCGGTGTGAACTGCAAGACATCTGCAGCCATCACAACACGAGGAGACCTGATGTTACGCACCCCCCGCCGCCTGGCCGCTGCGCTGGCCCTGCTCGCCACCGCCAGCCCCGTCGCCATCCCGGCCGCCATGGCCGAAGCGCCTGCCCGCCAGAACCTCTTTGCCGTACCCGGCCTGGAAAAGCCCGCCAGCGTGCTGGTCGACCGCTGGGGCGTGCCGCATATCTATGCCGGCACGCTCTACGACGCCTTTTATGCGCAGGGCTTCATGGCCGCGCGCGACCGCTTGTGGCAGATTGACCTGTGGCGCAAGCGCGGGCTCGGCGAGATGGCCAGGGACTTCGGCCCGGCCTATGCCGAGGGCGACCGCATGGCGCGCGCGGTGCTGTTCCGCGGCGACATGTACCGCGAATGGCTGGCCTACGGCAGCGACGCCAAGCGCGTGGCCGAGGCCTTTGTCGCCGGGGTGAACGCCTACGTGGCGCTGACCGAGCAAAAGCCCGAGCTGCTGCCGCCGGAGTTCCGCAAGCTCGACTACAAGCCGTCGCGCTGGCAGGCCGAAGACATCGTGCGCATCCGCCACCACGGCCTGACGCTGAACTTCACCGGCGAGATCGATCGCGCCCGCCTCTACTGCGAGGCCAAGACCCACGCCGCGCGCGCCGACTGGCTGCGGCGCGAGCTCGACCCGCAGGTCGAACCCAGCCTCAACCCCGGCATCGACCCCTGCACCGTGCCCGCGGCCGAACTGCGCCGCGCCTACGAACTGGCCACCGCCCCCGCGCGCTTCCCGAAGGAAGCCTGGGGCGACGCCCGGGCCGCCGGCATCCCGCTGGACCAGCTCTACGCCGTGGTCGATGCCAACAGTGATACCGGCCGCAGCCTGGGCTCGAACAACTGGGTCATCGGCGGCAAGCGCACCACCACCGGCCGCCCGATCCTGGCCAACGACCCGCACCGCTCGCATGGCGCGCCCAGCCTGCGCTACATCAGCCACCTGAATGCGCCCGGGATGTCGGTGATCGGCGCCGGCGAGCCGTTCCTGCCGGGCATCTCGATCGGGCATAACGGCACCATTGCCTTTGGCCTGACGCGCTTCTACATGGACCAGGAAGACCTGTACGGCTACGAGCTGAACCCGGCCAACCCGCGCGAGTACAAGTACAAGGGCCGCTGGGAGCCGATGGAGACCATCACCGAAGAGATCGCGGTCAAGGGCGAGCCCGCGCCGCGCAAGGTCACCCTCGACTTCACCCGCCATGGCCCGGTGCTGGTGTCCGGCGCCGGGCACGCCTGGACGCTGCGCGCGGCGTGGCTGGACCACGGCATGGCGCCGTACTTCGGTTCGATGGACTACATGCGCGCGCGCAACTGGGACCAGTTCCGCGCCGCCATGAACCGCTGGGGCGCGCCGGGCGAAAACCAGGTCTATGCCGACACTGGCGGCAATATCGGCTGGATCCCGGGCGGGCTGACCGTCAAGCGTCCCAACTGGGACGGCCTGACGCCGGTGGCCGGCGACGGCCGCTATGAATGGGCCGGCTACCGCAACATGGACGAACTGCCGTGGGCCTACAACCCCGCGCCCGGCTATATCGTCACCGCCAATGAAAACAACATCCCGCCCGAGCACCCGGCCGCCAAGCTGGGCGTGGGTTACGAATGGAGCGACAGCTCGCGCGCGCGCCGGCTGAAGGCGGTGGTCGGGGCCAATCCGCGCAGCTCGGTGCAGGATTCGATGGCGTGGCAGAACGACACCGTGTCGCTGCCGGCGCAGCGCGTGGTCGCGCTGCTGCAGGACCTGCGCAGCGACGACCCGCAGCTGGCCCGCGGCCTGGCGCTGCTGCGCGGCTGGAACGGCAACGAGCGCGCCGACAGCGCCGCCGCGGCGTTGTTCGAAGTCTGGTTCAGCAAGCACCTGCGCCAGGCCGTGGTGCGTGCCGCGCTGCCGCCCGAAGCCGCGCGCCTGGTTGGCGCCGGCGATGCCGCACGCGTGGTCGCGGTGCTGGAGCAGCCCGGGCCATGGATGCCGCCGGAGCGCCGCAATGCCGTCATGCTGGAATCGCTGAAGGCCGCGATGGCCGAGGTCGAAGCCAAGCTCGGCTCCGACCCGCGCGCCTGGCAATGGGGCAAGCTCCACACCGCCGTGTTCACGCATCCGATGGACCCGATCCTGAGCGATGCGGAACGCCAGCAGTTCAACGTCAATGCGGGCCCGATCGGCGGCTCGGCCTTCACGCCGATGAACACCAGCTACCGCAATACGGATTTCCGGCTGACTGCGGGCGCGTCGTTCCGCATGGTGCTGGACGTCGGCAACTGGGATGCCTCGCGCGTGATCAACACGCCGGGGCAGTCGGGCAATCCGGCCAGCCCGCATTACCGCGACCTGGCGCCGTTGTGGGCCAAGGGGGAGTATTTCCCGCTGGTTTATACGCGCAAGGCGGTGGAGAAGGCGAGCAGGGAGAGGTTGGAGCTGGTGCCGCAGTGATTCTCTAGCTTCGTAACTCCCGCTGGTGTACTCCCTCTCCCGCGCGCGGGAGAGGGAGCAAACCGGCAGCGGATCGAACGCCGCGATTCGCCGTAGGCCTTACTTCAACAACCCCAACACCGCCTCGGCCCCCGCCTCCGACGACGCCGGGTTCTGCCCCGTGACCAGCCGTCCCGCCACCGCAACGTGGCTGGCCCAGTCCTCCCCGCGCGTAAACCGCCCGCCGCTGGCCTTCAGCACATCCTCCACCAGGAACGGCACCACCTCGGTCAGCTGCACCGCCTCTTCCTCGCTGTTGGTAAAGCCGGTGACTTCCTTGCCCTTGACCAGCGGCTGCCCGTCCGCGCCCTTGACGTGCCGCAGCACCCCCGGAGCATGGCACACGGCGCCCACCGGCTTGCCGAGCCGGTCGAACTGCTCGATCAGCGCGATCGAACGCTTGTCTTCAGCCAGGTCCCACAGCGGGCCATGGCCGCCGGGATAGAACACGGCGTCGAAGTCGTCGGCCTTCACCTGGTCCAGCGTCAGCGTGCTGGCCAGTGCCTGCTGCGCGGCGGTGTCGGCGCGGAAGCGGCGGGTCGCATCGGTCTGCGCATCCGGATCGTCGCTCTTGGGATCGAGCGGCGGGTGGCCGCCCTTGGGCGAGGCCAGCGTCAGGTCAACGCCTGCGTCCTTGAAGACGTAGTAGGGCGCGGCGAATTCCTCCAGCCAGAAGCCGGTCTTCTTGCCCGTATTGCCAAGCTGGTCGTGCGAGGTCAGCACCATCAGGATTTTCATGTTGGTTCTCCGGTTTGCGTCCACGGTCGGCCGGGGCAGCCCCGGCATTGGCAACATCCTACGCAGCTGGCTATGATTCGAAAACTTCGAATCTTCGATGCCTGCCATCCAAAAAATGAATATCGCCGGCAAGGACCTGAACCTGCTCTACGTCTTCCATGTGCTGTACCAGGAAGGCAACGCCTCGCGCGCGGCGGCGCGCATGGCGCTGAGCCAGCCGGCACTGAGCCACAAGCTCAACCGGCTGCGCGACGAACTGGGCGACCCGCTGTTCGTGCGCGCGCCACGCGGCCTGACCCCGACGCCGCGCGCGCATGCGCTGGCGCCGCAGGTGCAGCGGCTGGTGGCGGACCTGGATGCGTTCTACACGCCTGCGACGGCCGCGATTTCCTGGCACGCAGCGAGGCCGTCCACATCTACACCACCGACTACATGGAGCAGTTGCTGCTGCCGGCGCTGTTGCCGCGGCTGCGCCGCGACGCGCCGGGGGTGGTGCTGGTCACGCACAACACGCGCGGCGAGCTGCCGCGCGAGGAACTGGAGAAGGGCACCTGCGACCTGGCGATCGCCGGCTTCTATGAGAACCTGCCCGACACCTTCCACCAGCAACGGCTGGGCAGCGAGGATTTCGTGGTGCTGGCCTCGCGCACCAATCGACGCATCGCGGATGGCCTGGACCTGGACGCGTTCCTGGCGTGCGAACACCTGCTGACCACGCTGACCGGCGATCTCAACGGCGTGGTCGATCGGGCGCTGGCACGGCTGGGGCACCGGCGCACGGTGGTGGCGGGTTTGTCGAGCTTCCTGGCGCCGAGCCGGCTGGTGCGCGGTTCGGCGCTGTTGCTGACCTGCCTGCGCTCGGTCGCGCAGGAAGCGGTGGCGCGCGATCCGGACCTGGTGATGCTGCCGGTGCCGTTCGCGCTGCCGCGGGTCGACATGATGCAGATCTGGCACGCGCGCACCGATGCCGACCGGCTGCGGCGCTGGCTGCGCCAGCAGATCCAGGAAGCGGCCAGCGCCATCGGCGCGGCCGCACCCGCGGCGCGCCGGCCGCGCGTCAGGCGCGGTTGACCACCGGCACCAGCGCGCCCTGCACCGCGCGCGCGGCGTCGGAGGCGAGGAACAGGATCACGTCGGCCAGCGCATCGAGGGCGACCCAGCGCGAGGTGTCGGCATCCGGCATGGCCTGGCGGTTCTCGGGCGTGTCGAGGATGCTGGGCAGCACCGCGTTGACGCGGATGCCCTGGTCGCGCAACTCGGCCGACATCGATTCGGTCACGCGCGCCAGCGCGTCCTTCGATGCGCAGTAGGCGGCCATCTGCGCCAGGCCGCGCGCCGCCGAATTGGCGCCGACGTTGACGATGGCGCCGCCGCCCGCGGACAGCATGTGCGGCACCACCGCGCGCGCCATGTTCAGCACCGTGCCCACGTTCATGTCGAACAGGCGGTTCCAGTCGGCCGCGCTGGTCTCGTGGATGCCCGTGCCCATGGCAAAGCCGCCGGCCAGGTTGCACACCACGTCGATGCGTCCGCATGCCTGCACGGCCTGGTCGATGGCCTTGCCGAGACTGTCCGCGTCGAGCAGGTCGGCCTGCAGCGCCAGGTGGCCGCTGCCGGTTTCCGGCAATGGTGCGTCGTGACGGTCCAGCAGTACCACGCGCGCGCCTGCCTGCGCGAAGGCGTGCGCGACCGCGCGGCCCAGGTTGCCGCGTGCGCCGGTGACCAGTACGTTCTTGCCGTGGAAGTTCATTTGCGTGCTCCTGCGCCGTGCCGGCGCGCATTGTCGTGATCAGGCTTCGCCCGGCTTTCAACCATCGTGGCCGGCAGCGAAAAACGCAAGCCAGTCTACGCAACGGCACGCAACATAAGCTTGCGAAAACGCCTCGGGGTAACCCTCGAAACGCACAGGAAGTTGCGCGGGCACTTACCGACCGGGCCGTGCGGGGGCCAGGACCGGCACGGCGCCCGCCGCTTCCTGCGCCGCGGCGTGCTCCAGGAATTGCACCAGCAACTGCGCAGCCGGCGACAGCAGCGAGAAGTCGCGGCAGCAGATGGCAAAGCGCCGCCGCGCCCAGTCGTCGCGCAGCGGGATCACGCGCAGGCCGAAGGCCGTGGCAATCAGCGTGGCGATCTCGGCCGGGATGATGACGATGCCGAGTTGCGCGCGCACGCAGCGCAGCGCGGCGTCGAAGGTCGACACCACGGCGCGGTGCGCGATGCGCCGCCCCTGGATGGCGGCGTAGCGTGCCAGCATGATCTGCACCGCGGTCTGCGCCGGCATGGCGATCTGGTCGTAGTCAAGCGTGTCTTCGAACAGGCAGGTATCCGACTGCGCCAGCGGATGCCCCGCGTAGACCACGGCGGCGAGGTGGTCGCTGCGGTAGGGGCGGGTCTGGAAGCCTTCCAGGTCGGCCGCATCCCAGCAGATGCCCAGCGGCGCGGTGCCGTCGCGCAGCGCGCTGACCACTTCGCTGCTCAGGCTCTCCTCGATGGTCACGCGCACGTCGCGGTGCGCCGGCAACTGCATGAAGGCGGCGATGTCGTCCGGCAGCGATTCCGCCATGGTCGACACCGTGGCGAGCAGGCGCACCTGCCCGCGCACGCCGGAGCCGTAATCGGCCATGTCGCGCGTCACGCGGTCGGCCGCAGCCAGCATGGCGCGCGCATGCCCCAGCACGATCTCGCCGGCGGGCGTGGGGATGACGCCGTGGCGGCGGCGTTCCAGCAGCGTGGCGCCGACGGTTTCCTCCAGTTGCGCCAGGCGCTTGCTGATGGCCGAAGCGACGATGTGTTCCTGTTCGCCCGCGCGCGCCATGTTGCGGGTTTCGCAGACGGCGACGAACAGGCGCAGCGTGGTGAGGTCGAGGTCTCGCATGGCGGGGGCGGCTGACTTTCCTTCCCGGAATGTTACCTGCGGGCAGCCGGCCGGTGACATCGCATCCGGGAAATCCCGCAGCATGAAAGAAGGGCGCGGGTGACTTTCCGTTTCGGCATGCCTGGATGCGCAAATCATCGCTTCAGCTTGCCCGCAGAAACTCATAGAGTTGGACGGTCGCCCCCTAGCCTCATCAATCCGCCATGACCCACTCCTTTCCCAGCCAGGCCGTGATCCGCGAAGTCGGTCTGCGCGATGGCCTGCAAAGCCTCCGCACCATCCTGCCCACCGCCAGCAAGCTTGCATGGATCCGCGGCGCCCACGCTGCCGGGCTGCGCGAACTGGAGGTCGGTTCGTTCGTCCCCGCGCGCCTGTTGCCGCAACTGGCCGATACCGCCGAACTGGTCGCGTTCGCGCGCATGCTGCCGGGCCTGTTCACGTCGGTGCTGGTGCCCAACCTGCGCGGCGCGCAGGACGCGCTGGAATGCGGCGCCGACCTGATGATCGTGCCGCTGTCGGCGAGCCACGCGCACAGCCTCGCCAACCTGCGCAAGACGCCGGATGAAGTGGTTGCGGAAGTGGCGCGCATCCGCGCCGCGCGCGATGCCAGCGGCGCGAAGACGCTGATCGAAGGCGGCGTCGGCACGGCCTTCGGCTGCACGCTGCAGGGCCATGTCGATGCGGAAGAAGTGCTGCGGCTGATGCAGGCGCTGCTCGATGCCGGCGCCGACCGCGTCAGCCTGGCCGACACCGTCGGCTATGCCGATCCGGCCATGGTGCGCGAACTGTTTGCGCGCGCCATCGCCATCGCCGGCGAGCGCTTCTGGTGCGGCCATTTCCACGACACGCGCGGGCTCGGGCTGGCCAATGTCTGTGCCGCGCTCGAAGCCGGCGTGACCCGCTTCGACGCCTGCCTGGCCGGCATCGGCGGCTGCCCGCATGCGCCCGGCGCCAGCGGCAACGTGGCCACCGAAGACCTGGCCTACCTGCTCGGCAGCATGCGCATCGAGACCGGTATCGATATCGGGCGCCTGCTGGCGCTGCGCGAAGACGTGGCCGGCTGGCTGCGCGACGAAACCCTGCACGGCACGCTGTGGCGCGCCGGCCTGCCCAAGACCTACGCGGCGCGCCCCGCGGCCATCGCTGCCTGAGACAAGAGATGACCCAAGACAACAGCAACTCCCTGCCGCTCGCCGGCGTGCGCGTGGTCGAATTCACGCACATGGTGATGGGCCCCACCTGCGGCATGATCCTGGCCGACCTGGGCGCCGAGGTGATCAAGATCGAACCGCCCGGCGGCGACAAGACGCGCAACCTGCCGGGCCTGGGCATCGGCTTCTTCCGCGCCTTCAACCGCAACAAGAAGAGCGTGGTGCTCGACATCACCACCGACGAAGGTCGCGCAGCCGCTGCCGAACTGGCGGGCCAGAGCGACATCCTGCTGGAGAACTTCCGCCCAGGCCTGATGCAGAAGCTGGGGCTGGACTACGCCACGCTGTCGCGCGACTACCCGCACCTGATCTACGTGTCGCACAAGGGCTTCCTGCCCGGTCCGTACGAGCACCGGCTGGCGCTCGATGAAGTGGTGCAGATGATGGGCGGCCTGTCGTACATGACCGGTCCGAGCGGCCGGCCGCTGCGCGCCGGCACCTCGGTCAACGACATCATGGGCGGCATGTTCGGCGCGATCGGCGTGCTGGCCGCGCTGCGCGAACGCGACCGCACGGGCAAGGGACAGGAGATCCAGAGCGCGCTGTTCGAGAACTGCGTGTTCCTGGCCTCGCAGCACATGCAGCAATACGCGATGACCGGCGAGCCGCCGCCGCCGATGCCGTCGCGCGTGTCGGCGTGGAGCGTGTATGACGTGTTCACGCTGGCACAGGACGAGCAGCTTTTTATCGGCGCGGTCAGCGACAAGCAGTTCGTCACGCTGTGCCACGTGCTGCAGCATCCGGAACTGGTCGACAAGCCCGAGTACGCCAGCAACGCGGCGCGCGTCGCGGTGCGCCCGCAACTGCTGGAAGAGCTGGGCGCGATCCTGCGCCACCATCGTTCCGCGGAACTGGCGCCGAAGCTCGAAGCGGCCGGCATTCCCTATGCGCCGATCGTGCGCCCGGACCAGCTGCTCGACGATCCGCACCTGCTCGCCAGTGGCGGACTGGTGCCGATGCAGGCCGACGACGGCTCGACCACGCCCACGGTGCTGCTGCCGCTGCTGATGGGCGGCCGCCGCCCGGGGGTGCGCAGCCCGCTGCCCCGCGCCGGCGAGCACAACGAAGAAATCCTGGCGCGGCTCGGCACGGAACGCCGCGCAAGCGCCTGAGGGGTATGCCGCGGCACAGCGGCAACCGCCACGCCCTACGATAACGATTACGGAGACAAAGCATGCAACGTCGCACCCTGCTCAAGTCAGCGCTGGCACTTTCCGCCACGCTCGCGGTGACCCTCGCCGTCCCTGGCTTCGAAGCGCTGGCCCAGGGCGGATCGGGCAAGCCCGTGCGCCTGATCCTGCCAATCAGCGCGGGTTCCGGTGTCGACAACATCGCGCGCGCGGCCGGCCCGGCGCTGGGCAAGGCCTTCGGCCAGCCGGTGGTGATCGAGAACCTGCCCGGCGCCGGCGGCATCACCGGCGCCGCCGCGGTGGTCAAGGCGCAGCCTGACGGCAGCACGCTCGGGCTGGTATCGAACAACCACGTGATCAACCCCAGCGTGTTCCGCGCGATGCCGTTCGACGCGATCAAGGACATTACGCCGATCAGCGTGATCGGCACCACGCCGCTGGTGCTGGTGGTCAACCCCAAGGTGCCGGCGAAGAACGTGAAGGAACTGGTGGCGCTGCTCAAGGCCAGGCCCGACAGCTACAACTACGCCTCGTCGGGCAACGGCACCATCATCCACCTGGCGGGCGAGATGTTCCTGGACGAGGCCGGCGTGACGGCACGTCACGTGCCGTACAAGGGCACCGGTCCGATGGTCAACGACCTGCTGGCCGGACAGGTGGAAATGGGCGTGGTCGCGCTCAACGCAGTGGCGCCGCACCTGAAGGCAGGCACGCTGCGCGCCATCGGCCTGTGCGGCGACAAGCGCAGCGCCGCCGCGCCGGACATTGCCACCATCGCCGAACAGGGCCTGCCGCGCTACAACGTCGCCGGCTGGTTCGCGGTCATCGGCCCTGCCGGCATGCCGGCGGCCGAAGTCAAACGCACGCACGATGCCTTTGCCAAAGCCTTCACGTCTCCCGAAGTGCTGGAAGCGATGAAGAAGCAGGGCACGGTGATCGAGCCCGGCACGCCCGAGGCCGCCGCCGCCTTCTTCCGCAGCGAAGCCGCACGCTACGCCGCGCTGGTGAAGAAGGCCAACGTCAAGGTCGAATAGGCCGGCGACCACACCCGCGGCACATTGACCGGCAAGCGCCTAGAATGTCCTGCATCCCGCCATGCAGGAGCACGATGATGCCAGGCAAGCCCGTCAGGATCCCCGGCCCCGACCATCCCATCACCATCACGCCGACCGCCGGCAGGGTGGTGGTCAAGGTGGCCGGCATTACGATTGCCGACAGCGATGCGGCGCTGACCCTGCAGGAGGCAAACTATGCGCCGGTGCAGTACATCCCGCGCGCGCACGTCGACATGGCGCGGCTCGAGCGCGGCGCGCATGCCACCTACTGCCCGTACAAGGGCGACTGCAGCTACTTCTCCATTCCGGCCGGCGGCGAGCGCGGGCGCAATGCGGTGTGGAGCTATGAGGCGCCGTATGCCGCCGTTGCCGCCATCGGCGCGTACCTGGCGTTCTATCCGGACCGTGTCGACGGCATCGAAATCATCGGACCCTAGGTTTCGAGCGCCGCATCGATCATCGCCGCGGCCAGGCCGATCACCAGCGCAATGGCCGAGGCGATAAAGCAGCGCACCGTCTTGCGATACTCCGGCACAGCATCGTCCTCGACGCGCAGCGCGCGGAACAGCGCGACGATCTGCAGCACCACCGCGGCCAGCAGCGCCACCGCCGCCAGCAGCGAGCGCCAGTCCCATTCGCCCGGGCTTTCGAAACCCCAGAAGCGCCAGAACCCCAGCGAGAAGCCCAGCAGCACGGTGATCGCGGTGATGATGCCCTGGCGGTAGCCGGTGGGCACCACTTGCGGGGCTGGCTTGGAGGGTGCCGCTGGCTCGGGCGCGGTCATGGGCTTCAGGCCGGCGGCACCGGCATCTGCACCACGGCCAGCGTGGCGTCGGCGGGGCCGACCACCTTGCTGGCGTGGCCCTTGCCGGTGGTGTCTTCGAGCAGCAGTGCGCTGCCTGTCGGCAGCGCGCGGCGTTCGCCATCGCTCGCCTCGAATTCCATCGCGCCACCCAGCACGAAGACCCACATGCGCAGTGGCGACGGGTGTGGTTCGCCGACCCAGCCAGCGGGCACGACCAGGAAGCCTTGCCGGGCGGCTTCCTCCAGCGGCGATACCCAGAACGCGCGCGCAGGCGGCGCGAACAGGCGCTCGGTGACGGCAACGGCAAGCGGCGCGAAGTGCGATTCGCCGGCCGCATCCGCATACAGCCGCGCGAACGCCAGCGGCGCCCGCCCGGTGGTGGCGGGCGGCTCGATGGTGGCCATGATGGACCTCCCTGCGGCGCATTGGCGCGCCGCCTTGTCATGCAGCCAGTCTAGGCTGCCGGACGCGGAGTGCAATGCCGGCCCGGGCCGGCGTGGTCAGCTTCAGCCCTTGCTGAAGATGCTGTAGAAGTCCGGCGCGCCGCTGTCCGGCATGCTCAGGTCGAGCGAGCCTTCGATATGCTCCAGGTGTTCCGCCATCAGCGCGCTGGCGCGCGCGGCATCGCGCTGTTCGATGGCGTCGATCAGCTGCCGGTGCTCATGCTCGGCGCAGGCGGGGGCACCGGGGCGGTCGTACAGCGTGATGATCAGGCAGGTCAGCGACACCATCTCGCGGATCAGCTTTTCCAGGATGGCGTTGCCGGCCATCTCGGCCAGCAGGATATGGAACTCGCCCGACAGGCGGATCATCGCCGCGCGGTCGCCGCGGGCGCGCGCGTTGTCTTCTTCCATGGCATGGCGGCGCAGGCTGCGCACCTTGGCCGGCGTGGCGCGTTGTGCGAGTTCGGCGGCCAGCGCGGGCTCGACCACGCGGCGCGCCTGGAACACCTCGCGCGCTTCGTCCACGCTGGGGCTGGAGACAAAGGCGCCGCGGTTGGGCACCAGCGTGACCAGCTTCTCGTGCGCCAGGCGCGCGAACACCTGGCGGATGCGCGCCCGGCTGGCGCCGGTCACTTCGCACAGCCGCTCCTCGACCAGCTTGGTGCCCGCCAGCAGGCGGTGTTCCATGATGGCGTAGAGCAGGCTCAGGTAGATCGCCTCGGTGGCAGAGGCCTCGCTGGCGGCGCCTTCCTGGCCGGTCTCGTCGTCCGGGGCGGTATTGGCTGAGGCCTTTTGCATGGTCTTCTGCGAGGCTCTGGGGGCCGCCTTGGCGGCGGCGCGGCGCGGGGTTTTGGCGGCAGCGCCGGGCGCCGCCTTTTTCGATGTGGTTGCCATATCAGGGTACGGACATTCAGCCCGTCGCCGGAACTGGCGACGAAACACGGCTATATCGTACACAACTATGGCGACAGCGAGGCCGCGGGGGTCAGGCCGGAGCGGTTTCCTGGCAGGCGGTGCGCGGCCGGGCATCCGCGTCCCGCGCCGGGAACGGATGCTCCTGCGCCCAGTGCCGGGCGATATCGACACGGCGGCAGATCCACACCTTGTCGTGTCCCTGCACGTAATCGAGGAAGCGCTGCAGCGCGCGGAAGCGGCCCGGGCGGCCGAGCAGGCGGCAGTGCATGCCGACCGACAGCATCTTGGGGCTGTCCTGTCCCGCGGGATCGCCTTCTTCATACAGCACGTCGAACGCATCCTTGAGGTACTGGAAGAACTGCTCGCCGGTATTGAAGCCCTGCGGCGTGGCGAAGCGCATGTCGTTCGAATCCAGCGTGTACGGCACCACCAGGTGCGGCTTCTTCTCGCCGCCGCTGACTTCGACCTCGGTCCAGAACGGCAGGTCGTCGCCGTAGTAATCCGAGTCGTACAGGAAACCGCCGTGCTCAACGACGAGGCGGCGCGTGTTGGGGCTGTCGCGGCCGGTGTACCAGCCCAGCGGCAGCGCGCCGGTCAGGTCCTTGATGATCTGCATGCCGATGCGCATGTGCTCGCGCTCGGTGGCTTCGTCGATGTTCTGGTAGTGGATCCAGCGCCAGCCGTGGCAGGCGATCTCGTGGCCCAGCTCGACGAAGGCGCGGGTCAGTTCGGGATGGCGCTGCAGCGCCATCGACACGCCGAAGATGGTCAGCGGCAGGCCGCGCTTTTCGAACTCGCGCAGGATGCGCCAGACGCCGGCGCGCGAGCCGTATTCGTAGATGCCCTCCATGCTCATGTGGCGGTCCGGGTAGGCCGCGGCGCCGACGATCTCGGAGAGGAACTGCTCGGAAGCGGCGTCGCCGTGCAGCACGCAGTT
>NZ_JBYOJO010000012.1:0-269405 GCF_057798955.1 Cupriavidus sp. 207A1
CTCTTGTAGCGCGTGTAGAAGCGCACGCCCTCTTCGCCATAGGCATGGTGGTCGCCGAACAGCGAGCGCTTCCAGCCGCCGAACGAATGCCACGCCATCGGCACCGGGATCGGCACGTTGATGCCGACCATGCCCACCTGGATCTGCCGCGCGAACGCGCGCGCGATGCCGCCGTCGCTGGTGTAGCACGACACGCCGTTGCCGTACTCGTGCGCGTTGATCAGCGCCACCGCCTCGGCAAAGTCATGCACCCGCACCACCGACAGCACCGGGCCGAAGATCTCTTCCTTGTAGATCGTCATCTCCGGCGTCACATGGTCGAACAGCGTGCCGCCGACATAGAAGCCGTTCTCGTGCCCGTCGACGCGGTGGCCGCGGCCATCGGTCACCAGGGTTGCGCCTTCCGCCACACCCTTGGCGATATAGCCTTCGACCTTGGCCTTGTGCGCGCCGGTCACCAGCGGTCCCATCTCGGCATCGGCCTCCATGCCGTTGCGGATCTTCAGCGCACGCGCGCGTTCGGCCAGGCGCGGCACCAGCTGGTCGGCCACCTCGCCGACCGCCACCGCCACCGAGATCGCCATGCAGCGCTCGCCGGCCGAGCCATAGGCCGCGCCGATCAGCGCGTCGACGGCCTGGTCCAGGTCCGCGTCGGGCATCACCACCAGGTGGTTCTTGGCGCCGCCCAGGGCCTGCACGCGCTTGCCGTGCCGGGTCCCTTCCGTATAGATGTACTCGGCGATCGGGGTCGAGCCGACGAACGACAGCGCCTGCACGTCCGGATGCGCAAGCAGCGCGTCGACCGCCTCCTTGTCGCCCTGCACCACGTTGAACACGCCGTCGGGCAGGCCGGCCTGGCGCAGCAAATCCGCAATCAGCAGGCTCGGCGACGGGTCGCGCTCGGACGGCTTGAGCACGAAGGTATTGCCGCACGCCAGCGCCACCGGGAACATCCACATCGGCACCATCACCGGGAAGTTGAACGGCGTGATGCCGGCCACCACGCCCAGCGGCTGGCGCAGGTTCCAGTTGTCGATGCCGCCGCCGATGTTGTCGGTGAAATCGGTCTTGAGCAGGTTGGGGATGCCGCAGGCGAACTCCACCACCTCGATGCCGCGCGTGACCTCGCCCTTGGCGTCCGAGAACACCTTGCCGTGCTCGCGCGTGATCAGCGCGGCGAGGTCGTCGTGGTGCTGGTCCAGCAGTTCCTTGAACTTGAACAGGATGCGCGCGCGGCGCAGCGGCGGAGTGTCGGCCCACGCCGGGAAAGCGGCCTTGGCGGCGGCGACGGCATCGGCCACGTCCTGGGCGGTGCCCAGCGCGACGCGTGAGGCGACTTCGCCGGTGGCGGGGTTGAATACGTCGGCAAGGCGCTGCGAGGCGCCGCGTGTCTGCCGGCCCGCGATGTTATGGCCGATGATGGCCTGCACCGCGCTGGCCTCTGCAAGGATGTCTTCCACTTCCGCTCCTGAATGCTGGTTCTCCGGGCGCTGCGGCCCGCTCGGTCAGCCCGGTCCATCTTTGCGTCCGGTGAAGACGCTGCCGCGCAGCGTCGCGCACCGGCCGCCCCACGTATGCCGTGCGGCACAAGACTTCGGGCCATGGTTGAGCGCAAGCTTGGTGCAGTTGCGCGGCCCCGTCCAATGATTTATCGTCAATCGCAATATAAGCCGCGCAAAATATTGCGGCGCAACACCATACTGCTTCCGCCCCTTGGACCTCCACCACCTGCGCGCCTTCGTCGCCGTCGCGCGCGAAGGCAACCTGACCCGCGCCGCACAGCGCCTGCACCTGACCCAGCCAGCGGTCAGCCTGCAGCTGAAAGCGCTGCAGTCGGCGTGGCGCATCCGGCTGTTCGAGCGCACCGCGGCGGGCCTGACGCTGACCGCCGATGGCGCCGCGCTGTTGCCGCTGGCCGAGCGCATCCTCGATGGCGTGGGCGACCTGCAGCACACCGTCAACGCCATGCATCACACCGTACGCGGGCGGCTGGCGATCGGCACCATCCTCGATCCGGAATTCACGCGGCTGGGCCCGATGCTGCGCACGCTGGTCGAGCGCCATCCGCAGATCGGCACGGAGCTGCGCCACGGCATGTCGGGCTGGGTGCTGCAGCAGATACGCAGCGGCGCGCTCGATGTGGGCTTCTACCTGGGCCAGCCATCCGAAGCAGGCTTCCATGCGCTGACGCTGACGCCGTTCTCGTACTACGTGGTCGCGCCCAAAGGCTGGAAGGAGCGCACCGCGCTGCGCTCGTGGGCGCAACTGGCGACGCTGCCATGGATCTGGACCCCGCCCGAGTCGGCGCACAACCGGCTGCTGTCGGCGCATTTCGCACAGGCAGGCGTGGATCCGGCCACTGTGCCCAAGGTGGCGCACGTCGACCAGGAGGCGTCGATGCGCGACCTGGTACGCTCCGGCGTGGGGCTGTCACTGGTGCGCGATGCGATCGCGCTGCGCGAGTCGCATGCGCACGGGCTGGTGATTGTCGAGGGGGTCTCGGTGCAGACCGAGCTGACGCTGGTCTGCCTGGCCGCGCGCCGCGACGACCCGGTGGTCGCGGCGGTGTTCGGCGTGGCCGAGTCCGTATTCCGTACCTAGCGCTGCGGGCGGTCCAGCCGGCGCTGCAGCCAGCCTGTCAGTGCCGCGAACACTTCGCCGCGCAGCGGCTGCGCTTCATTGAAGATCTCGTGGTAGCCCTGGTCGAACCAGACTTGTTCGCGCAGGTCGGGCGGCGCGCTGTCGAAGAAGGCGCGGCTGCCGGCCGGGTCGACCACGCGATCGGCGCCGCCGACCAGCATCAGCATGGGCGCCTCCAGCAGCGCTGCGTCGGCCTGCGCCTGCGCCATGCCGCGGATAAATCCTTCGAGCACGCCGGCGGTGATGGTGGTCTGCACGAGCGGATCGGCGCGGTAGGCGGCGACCACCGCCGGGTCATGCGACAGGTGCCGCGCATCGATCGGATTGGGCACGCGCAGCCGCGGCGCCAGCGTCAGCAGCACGCGGTGCAGCGCCAGCGCCGGCCGCGACAGCCGCAGTGCCAGCGCCGGCGACGACAGCACCAGCGCGCGCACCGGCCGCACCCGCGCGGTGGCAAAGCGCGCCGCGATCAGCCCGCCCATGCTGTGGCCGAGCAGGATCGGCAATTCATGCCAGCCCGGCACCGCGGCATCGTAGATCTCGGCGAGGTCGTTCAGGTACGCGTCCGGATGGTCCGCGACCATGCGCGCGCCGCCGCTGGCGCCGTGGCCGCGCAGGTCGAAGGCGCGCACGCGCAGCCCCAGGCCGCACAGCAGATCGGCGACATGCTGGTAGCGGCCGGCGTGTTCGGCAAGTCCGTGCACCAGCAGCACCGAGCCGAGCGGTTCGGCAAAGCGTGCCGGGTCGGGTTGCCAGGTACGGAGCAAGAGTTCGGTGCCGTCGCGCATGCGCTGGCGGCTCTGCACCGGCGCATGGGTCCCCGCCGGCCTCGCGGCGGGCTTGCTGGCAACGCCGGCCAGGGCCGGCTCGTCCGTCATCGGCTGTTCCATTTGCACAGGTCTCCTGCGGGCGCGCGCGGGCCAGGCGCAACGCCAGCTATCGTTGTTGTTATGGAGTCCGCTGCGCCGGCGCGTGCCGGCCCTGCCATGGCTACAACCGGGGCTTAAACCCTCGCTTGACCATCGCCTAGCCGTGGCAGGCCGGCACGTCAGGCTGCGCCATGTCGGCCAGGATCGGGCAGTCCGGCCGGTCGTCGCCACTGCAGTGCTGCGCCAGTTCGCGCAGCGTGTCGCGCATCGCCGCCAGTTCGGCGATGCGCTGCTCCAGGTCGGCCACGTGCCGCAGCGTCAGCGCCTTGACGTCGGCGCTGGCGCGGTCGCGGTCGTGCCACAGCGACAGCAGGTTGCGGATCTCGTCGAGCGAAAATCCCAGATTACGGGCCCGCCGCACGAAGCGCAAGGTATGCACCGCGCGTTCGTCGTAGCGGCGGTAGCCGCCTTCGGTACGCGGCGGCGCCGCCACCAGTCCGATCGATTCATAGTGGCGGATCATCTTGGCCGATACGCCCGAGGCCTGTGCCGCTTCGCCGATATTCATTTCTCGGCTCCTTGCGCAGTGCCGGACGTGCCCGCGGCGGCGGTGCCGGCCTGGGCATGCCAGCGGCGCAGCAGCAGCGCATTGCCGACCACGCTGACGCTGGAGAACGCCATCGCCGCGCCCGCCACCACCGGATTGAGCATGCCGGCCGCGGCCAGCGGGATCCCCACCACGTTATAGAAAAAGGCCCAGAACAGGTTCTGGCGGATCTTGCGCACGGTGCGGTGCGAGACCGCCAGCGCATCGGCCACCAGCGCCGGGTCGCCACGCATCAGCGTGATGCCGGCGGCGTGCATGGCGACGTCGGTGCCGGTCGACATGGCAATGCCGACATCGGCCGCGGCCAGCGCCGGCGCATCGTTGATGCCGTCGCCCACCATCGCCACCACCGCGCCATCGCGGCCCAGCGCCTGCACCCGCGCCGCCTTGTCTTCGGGCAGGACCTCGGCCTGCACGTCGTCCAGCCCCAGCGCCTGCGCCACGCGCGCCGCGGCGCCGGCGTTGTCGCCGGTCAGCATCACCGTGCGCACGCCGGCGGCGCGCAGCCTGGCGATCGCCGCCGGTGCGCCCGGCTTGATGGCATCGCCGAACGCAACCAGCCCGGCCACGCGCGGCGGCGTGGTCTGCACCAGCCACGACACGGTGCGGCCTTCCGACTGCAGCTGATCCGCGATCGCGGCCAGGGCGCCGGCCGGCGCGCCCAGCGACTCGCGCAGGCGCTCGCTGCCCAGTTGCAGGGCCTGGCCGTCGACCACGCCGGCAATGCCGCGGCCCGGCAGGGCCTGCACGCCGCTGGCCGGTGGCACGGCGATGCCGCGCGCCTGCGCCGCAGCCAGCACGGCCCGCGCCAGCGGATGCTCGCTGCCGGCCTGCAGCGCGGCCAGCTGCGCCAGCAACGCGCTGCCGTCGGCGTCGGCAGCATCTGCCGCATGCAGCGCCACCACTTCGGGCTTGCCGACCGTCAGCGTGCCGGTCTTGTCGAACGCCACCACCCCCACCCGGTGCGCCACTTCCAGCGCCTCGGCGTCCTTGATCAGGATGCCGGCGCGCGCGCCGGCGCCAGTGCCGGCCATGATCGCGGTGGGCGTGGCCAGCCCCAGCGCGCACGGGCAGGCGATCACCAGCACCGCCACGGCATTGAGCAGCGCCGCCTCCCAGTCGCCGGCAAAGAGGCCCCAGCCCAGCACGGTCATCAGCGCAATCGCCAGCACCACCGGCACGAACACCGCGCTGACCCGGTCGACCAGGCGCTGGATCGGTGCCTTGGCCGCCTGCGCGTGCTCGACCATGCGGATAATGCGCGCGAGCACGGTCTCGGCACCCACCGCCACGGTGCGCGCCACCAGCAGGCCTTCGAAATTGATGGCGCCGCCGGTGATGCGGTCGCCGGGCTGCTTCGGCACCGGCAGGCTTTCGCCGGTCAGCATCGATTCGTCGGCATGGCTGGTGCCTTCGACCACTTCGGCGTCCACCGGGATGCGCTCGCCGGGGCGCACCACGATTTCATCGCCGACGGTCACGACGGACAGCGGCACGCTCTGCTCGACGCCGCCGCGCCGCACCCGCGCGGTGTCGGGACGCAACGCCGCCAGCGCGCGGATGGCATCGGCGGTCTGGCGCTTGGCGCGCGTTTCCAGCCACTTGCCCAGGCGCACCAGCGTGATCACCACGGCCGCGCTCTCGAAGTACAGGTGCGGCATGGCATCGGCCGGCGTGCGCCACATCAGCCACAGCGACAACCCATAGGCGGCCGTGGTGCCCAGCGCCACCAGCAGGTCCATGTTGCCCGCGCCGGCGCGCACTGCCTTCCAGCCGGCCTTGTAGAAGCGCCAGCCGAACACGAACTGCACCGGCGTGGCCAGCAGCCACTGCACCCACGCCGGCAGCATCCAGTGCACGCCGAACCATTCCAGCACCATCGGCGCCACCAGCGGCAACGACAGCGCCGCCGAGATCGCCACCGGCCAGGGGCCATCCCAGAAGGCCGGGCGCGTAGCCTGCCCCGGCTGGCCGGGCCGGGCCCCGGCGCCCGCCTGCGCCGCATCCGCCACCGGCGTCGCGCCATAGCCGGCGCGCACGACCGCGCCCGCCAGCGCCGCGGCATCGGCGGCGCCGCGCAGCAGCGTCACGCTGGCGCGCTCGGTCGCCAGGTTGACGGTGGCCTCGACCACGCCCGGCACGGCGCGCAGCGCCTTTTCGACCCGCGCCACGCACGAGGCGCAGGTCATGTCAGTGATATGCAGTGCGATCGCGTCGTGGGGCACGGCGTAGCCGGCGTCGGCCACGGCCCGCGCGGCGGCCGGCAGCACCGCGGCGGACGCCGCGCGCAGCGTGGCGGCCTCGGTGGCCAGGTTGACGGCCACGTCGCGCACCCCCGGCACCTTGGCCAGGGCCTTTTCGACGCGTCCCACACAGGAGGCGCAGGTCATGCCTTCGACCGGCAGCCGCCACTCCGGCATGGCGTCGGCGGGCGGGTTGCGGTCGGTGCGGACCGGTTGGGAAGCGAGCACAGCGCTGGAATCTGGCATGGTTCTGAGTCATCCACAGTGTCGATGTCAGCATCATGGACCTTACCATCATTGGCAGGTCAAGCCCTCCTGCAAATGCCGCCGGCACCACCTCAACACCACAAATTTCCCCTTGCGCTTCCCATCGTGGCAAGGTTCACACTGTGTCTGTCGCGGCCCGATGCCGCGTTTCCATCCCGTTCAGGAGCGTTCCAACATGATCCAGTTCCAGGTAGAAGGCATGACGTGCAACCACTGCGTCGGCGCCATCACGCGCGCGGTGCTCGCCGTCGACCCCGCCGCGCGCGTCAGCGCGGACGTGCCGGCCCAGGCCGTGCGCGTCGACAGCGGCGTCGACGCGCAGGCGTTGCGCGAGGCGATCGAAGAAGCCGGCTATCCGGTCAGGTCGGTGGCCTGAGCCGTCGCCTCGCCAGCAAAAAGGGCGCCCCCGGGCGCCCTTTTCTTCAGCCTGCCGTATGCCGCGCTCAGAAGCGGTAGCCCACGTTCAGGTACGTCACCACCGGATCGATCTTGATCTTGGTGTGCGACTGGATCGTCACCGGTCCCGCCTGGGTGGTAAACGACGCCCGGGTCGACAGCGGCACGTAGGACACCGACAGCCCGACGAACCAGTTGTCGTTGATGGCATAGTTGGCGCCGATATTGAAAACCGGATTCCACGACGGCTTGGCGCTGGCGGTCATGCGCGCGCCGGGCGCGAACTCGTGGTTGACGAAGTTCTGGTTGGTAATGGTTTCGTCGGTAAACCAGGTGTAGTTCACGCCGATGCCGACATAGGGTCGGAATTTGGTCTTGGCGTCGAAGAAGTGGTACTTGACCACCAGCGCCGGGCTCCACTGCTTGACCGAGCCGAGCTTGCCGTACTGGGCATAGTTGCCGGTGCCCTTGACATCATGCTTGGGCGGAATGCCCGCGACGATCTCGCCGGAAATGTTGTCGGTAAAGAAATGGGTGAAGGCCAGTCCCAGGGTGTCGGCGGACTCGATTTCCGCGCCGGTGTTCGGCCGGGTCATGCCAACCGGGCGGCCGCCGATGCTGTCCACGGTCAGCGGATCGGCGGAGCTGTTCGGCATCACGCGGAACCAGCCCATGCTGACGATATTGCTGCCCGCGGACTGCGCGTGTGCGGCTCCGGTCAGCGCCATCACGGCGCCCGCGGCCAGCATCTTCTTATAGGTCGATTTCATAATCCTCTTACTCCTCTTTCGGTAACTGCCGCGTGCATTATCCGGCGAGCCCGCGCGGGGTTGTTTCATCAATGACACGGATTCGTAGAGGCAGCCCCCTAAAGGAAGGGTTAACCATGAAAAAAAGAGGTGGCAGCGGCTCCCCGGACCACCGTCCGCAGCATCCACGCAACGGTTTATGCCACACGCCGGAAAAAACCCTCACATGGAAGCGGTTTTAGGCGCGAGGCGCGCAACAGCGGCCGCGCGCCTGGCCTGCGCGCAACCCGTCAGGGCGTGACGATGGCGAAGTTCGGCTCAGCCTTGTCCATCAGCCCCGCCCACGCCGCCAGCGCCTGCGGGTCGCCCTCGACGCGCGCGCGGCCGGCCTGGGTCTCGGCCTGCAGCGTGGTCTGGCCGCCCAGCACGCCCATCAGCACGGCGCGCGGCATGGTCAGCATGGCCTGCGGCGCGGCATGCTGCGCGTCGGCCTTGTAGCGGAACACGCCGTTTTCGACGGTCAGCGCGAAACGCTTGCCGGTGTCCGGCTGTACCCAGTTCAGCGCCAGCGTCTTGCCGGCGGCGCGGTCGCCGTTCAGGCTGATCGCCAGGTAGTCCAGGAACATGGTGTCGGTCATCGCGCGCAGCACGTCCGGGCTGCCGGCCCGGCGGCCGGTCCGGGGCGGGCCGCTGCGCAGCTCGGCGGCGCCGCTCAGGTAGGCGTTGCGCCAGGTCGACGATTCCGCCTGGTAGCCGAGCTGCTCCAGCGCATCGGCCTCGAGCTGGCGCGCCGCCTGGTTGGACGGGTCGGCAAAGACCACGTGCTTGACCACCTCGGCCACCCAGCGATACTCGCCGCGCGCGTAGGCGGTGCGGGCCTGCTCCAGCACGCGCGCCGCGCCGCCCATGAATTCGACATAGCGCTTGCCCGCCTCTTCCGGAGGAAGCGGGTTCAGGTTGGCCGGGTTGGCGTCATACCAGCCCAGGTAGCGCTGGTACACCGCCTTGGCGTTGTGGCTGACGGTGCCGTAGTAGTCGCGCAGGTGCCACTCGCTCGCCAGCGACGACGGCAGCTTCACGCGCTCGGCAATCTCGGCCGGCACATAGCCCAGGTTGGCCAGCCGCAGCGACTGGTCGTGGATGTACTTGTAGCCGTCGCGCTGCTTGCCCAGGTAGGTGACGATTTCCTGGCGGCCCCAGGTCGGCCAGTGGTGCTGCGCGAACAGCACCTCGGTGCGGGCGCCGAAGCGGTCGATGGTCTCGTCCAGCGCGCGCCACCACTGGTTGGCGTCGCGCACCTGGGCGCCGCGGATGGTGTAGAGGTTGTGCAGGTTGTGGGTGGCGTCCTCGGCCGCGCACAAGGCCTTCCATTGGGGGAAGTACATCAGCATCTCGGCCGGGGCCTCGGTGCCCGGCGCCATCAGGAACTCGATCTGCACGCCGTCGATGGTGCGGGTCTCGCCGGTCTTGTGGATCAGGTCGGTCGGCGGGATCAGCGTCAGCGTGCCATGCGCGACGGCCTTGCCCAGGCCGGCATCGACCTGGCCGGTGGCCGAGCGCGGCAGGTTGATGCCATACATGTACTGCGCGCGCCGGCTCATGGCGGTGCCGGCGAAGACGTTCTCGCTGACGGCTTCCTCCATGAAGCCATCCGGCGCCAGCACCCTGACCCGGCCGGCCTTGACGTCGTCCTCGCTGATAACGCCCTTGACGCCGCCGAAGTGGTCGCCATGGCTGTGGGTGTAGATCACCGCCACCACCGGCTTCTTCGGCCGGTGCCGGAAGTAAAGCTCGAGGCCGGCGCGCGCGGTTTCCGTCGCGGTCAGCGGGTCGATCACGATCAGTCCGGACTCGCCTTCGATGATGGTCATGTTGGCGATATCGAAGCCGCGCACCTGGTAGATGCGGTCCGTGACCTGGAACAGGCCGTGGTGCAGGTTGAGCCGGGCCTGGCGCCAGAGGCTGGGATTGACCGTGGCCGGCGCGGTTTCCGGCTTGAGGAAATCGTAGGGGGCCAGCGCCCACACCACGTTGCCTTTGGCGTCGCGGATCTCGGTGGTGTCGAGCGTGCCGATAAAGCCGCGGCGCGCCGCGTCGAAGTCGCGCCGGTCCTGGAACGGCAGCTGCTGCAGCACCGCGGCGTTGGCGCGGGCGGTGGCATCGGTGGCGGGCTTGCCGGCGCCGGGCGCGGCGGTGGCGGCAGCGGCGCTCCCGGCAAGGCTGAAGGTGGCGGCGGCCAGCGCGGTGGCGGCGGCGGCAAAGGCGGTCGGATACGGCATCCTGGTCTCCTGGTTCATGCGCCGGGACGCTGTTGTGCGGCCGGCAACACTCACAAATTGTGCTGAACGTTCAGTACAATTCCAGAGTTTGCTGGCAGACCTCGTCTACTGTCAAATAGAGCCCTGCCGCGGATCCCGCCTGCCGTCGTTGGCCGGGTCCCGCTCCACTTGCCGCCCCCGCCCATGCCTTCGATCCGCCAGTCCTCCGAGCTCGCCGCTCCCACCCCTTCCGCGCCGGTCGCCAAGAACCGCCGCGGGCTGGAAACCCGCGAACGGGTACTCGCGGTCACGCGCGGTCTGATCAGCGCGCACGGCTATGCCGAGGTAACGCTCGACCAGATTTCCGCCGAGGCCGGCGTGGCCAAGAGCAGCCTGCTCTGGCATTTCGGCAGCAAGGAGATGCTGCTGGCGGAGGCCGCCACCAGCCTGTTCCGACAGATCGGCGAAGCGCTGGGCGCCGAACCGCACCAGGGCAGGACCGCGGCACGCCGGCTCGAAAACAGCTTCGACCGGGTCGCCGACTACCTCACCGCCAATCCCGAAGCCAAGGGCGTGGTGCTGGCGCTGCTTTTCTCAGGCAGCGTGCCGGCCAGCGTGCGCGAGGAAATCCGCCGCAGCTGGGACAGCCACGTGCAAGACCTGGTGGCGGCGCTGTCGGCCCCCGGCCGACCGCTGCCTGCGTCGATGGCGCGCCTGATGATCGCCACCATCCACGGCTGCTACTGCCACTGGTATGCCAGCGACCGCAGCGAACCGATCGCCGCCTTCCTGGCGCCGGCGCGCGAACTGTTCGGCGACTGGCTGCGCGAGCGCGACCGCGAGCGTTGATCAGGCGCGGCTGGCGAGCACGCACGCGGCCAGGTCCCACAGCGCATAGCCTACGCTCTTGAACACCAGCGGGCTGCCGGTGCGCGCGCGGATCGCGTCGGCCTGGAGGATCGCACTCTCGAACGGCTGCACCTCTGCCCAGTCGATGCCGGCCTGCAGCAGGTCGCCGGCCTCGTCCTCGATGCCAAACAGGGTATCGGCCAGCAAACGGCCATGGTCCGCGGCGGCATGGCAAAGCGCCGGCGGCAGCTCGCACATGTCCGGCCGGAACGCACCAACCGCGGCGATGAAGTGATGGTCACGCCAGAGCCCGCTGTCCAGGTCCGGCAGCACCGGGCTGCGGCTGGACGTCACCGTGACCACCATCGACACGCGCGGCAACACCGCCGCGACCGATTCGGCCACCTGCGCTTCCGCCCCCAGCGTGCGTGCATGCGCGGCCAGTGCCTCGGCCTTGTCGCGCGTGCGCGAATGCAGCCACAGCCGGCGCACGCCCAGCCCGGCGACGAAGGCCTCCAGGTGCGTCAGCGCCTGCACCCCTGCGCCGACGATCAGCAGCTCGCCGTCCGGGCGCGCGGCAAAGCGCTGCGCCGCCAGCAGCGACACCGCCGCGGTGCGCCGCCCCGTCACGGTGGGACCGTCGAGCATGGCGATGCGCGCGCCGCTATGCGCGTCGGCCACCACCACTTCGCCGAGGATGCTGGGCAAGCCGCGCTGCGGGTTGCCGGGATGCACGGTGATGTTCTTGGTCATCACCAGCTCGCGGTTGCGCGCTGGCATCACCAGCAGCGTGCCCGCGCCCTGCTGCGCATCGCCGACCGGCAGCGCGATGCGCGGCGGCGCCATGGCGCTGCCGTCGCGCAGCTCGGCCAGCATGTCGGCGATGGCTTGCGCCAGTTCGGGATACGGCAGGCGCGCCGCGGTGGCGGCGGCATCGAGGGCAACGAGGGACATGCGCGGGCTCCTGCGGGATATAACGAAGCGCCATTATTGCCCACGGCCAGCGGCGTTGGCCGCGGCACCGGGTCCGAACACTTCGATACCGGTCTCAGCGCCTGGCCGCGGGCGCGCGCACCGAAGCGCCGCGCACTTCGATGCCGATGCGGTCCACCACCTTGCCGGCGGCATCGAGCAGCTCCACCTGGTGCCGGCCCGGCCAGGGCAGCCACGCCACCTCGCCGCCACGCCCGAGCGGCTTGCCGTCCATGCGCCAGCTGACCGCGCGCGCCGACTGGCCGGCCACGCCCTGCGCATGGAACCACACCCGCTGCGCGGCCGGCGGCATGTCGGGATCGAGCGCAAACACGGTGCCGTCGGCCGGCGTGGCGATCACGGGCGCGCCCGGGCGCGCGGCGGGCGCCGCCATGCTGACGTGCCGGACCGCGGTGCCTGCCAGGAACACTTCATCGCGCGCGGGCTCCAGCCCGTCGTCGAAGCGCAGCGCCATGCGCTCCACGCCGGCAGGCATGGCCGGCGCCTGGCTTGGTTGCGCGCGGTGCAGGACTTCCATCACGTCGTGCCACACCGGGGCCGCGCCCGACACCCCGGACACGTCGCGCATGCTGGCGCCGCTGGCGTTGCCGACCCACACGCCCACGGTGTAGTGCTGCGACCAGCCGATGCACCAGTTGTCGCGCATGTCCTTGCTGGTGCCGGTCTTGACCGCGGTCCAGAAGCGCGTGGTGAGCGGGCTGTCGAGGCCGAAGGTGCGGGCGCGGGCGTGGCGGTCGGACAGGATGTCGGCGATCAGGTAGCTGGCCCCGGGCTGCATCACGACCTTTGCCGGCACGGCCGGCGCGCCTTGCCGCAAGCGCGGCGGCGCGTAGCTGCCGCCATTGGCGAGCGCGCGGTAGGCATTGGTCAGCGCCAGCAGCGACACATCGGCGCTGCCCAGCGCCAGGCTGTAGCCGTAGTAGTCGCCCGCCTCGGTCAGCGGCAGCCCCAGCGCCACCAGGCGCTTGTGGAAGCGGTGCGGGGTCACCATCACCAGCGTGCGCACCGCCGGCACGTTCAGCGATGCCGCCAGCGACGCGCGCAGGCTGACCCAGCCGGCATAGCGGTGGTCGTAGTTCTGCGGCACGTAGAGCCCGCCGCCGACCGGCAGGTTCACCGGCCGGTCATCGAGCAGCGAGGCCGCGGTCAGCCGCTTCTCTTCGAGCGCCTGCTCGTACAGGAACGGCTTGAGCGTCGATCCCGCCTGGCGCAGCGCCGCCGCGTGGTCCACCTGTGCGGCGCCGGACAGCGTGCCGGACGAGCCCACGTAGGCCAGCACGTCGCCGCTGGCGTTGTCGATCACCACCACCGCGCCGTCCTCGACATTGCGTCCGGCCAGTTCGCGCAGGTGGCGGTCCAGGCTGGCCACGGCAGCGCGCTGCAGGCGGGCGTCGAGCGTCGACGCGATGCGCGCCGGCATGGCGGCGCCGGCCGGCAGCTGGGCGCGGGTCTCGCCGACCAGGTGCCGCGACAGGTGCGGCGCCAGCTGCCGGAACCCCGCCGACGGCGCGGCCGCCGCGGCGCGCTGCGCCACCGGGCCGGTGCGCAGCAGCGCCAGTTGCGCAAAGCCTTCCAGGCCGTCGCACTCGCGCGGCAGGCGCATCTCGCGCAGGATGCCGCAGGCGCGGCTGGCCACCTGCGCGGCGCGCGCATTGGGCGCGCGCACCAGCGCCACCGCCAGCGCCGATTCGCGCGCATCGAGGCCCTCAGGGAATTTGCCGAACAGCACCTGCGACATCGCCGACAGGCCCACCAGTTCGCCGCGGAACGGCACCAGGTTCAGGTAAGCCTCGAGGATCTGGTCCTTGCTCCAGCTGCGTTCCAGCACCGCGGCACCGGCGGCCTGCCCCAGCTTCTGCGTCAGGCTGCGCCCCTGCCCCGGCGCGCCGGGCCGGCGCAGGTCCTCGTCGAGCAGTCCGGCCAGCTGCATCGTCAGCGTGGAAGCCCCGCGCGTGCGCGTGTTCCACAGGTTGGCCCAGGCCGCAGCGGCCACGCCGTGCCAGTCGACGCCGCTGTGCGCATAGAAGCGCCGGTCCTCCGACAGCACGATGGCCGTGCGCAGCGCGGGCGAGGTCTCGGCCAGCGCCACCCAGTCGCCGCGGCGGGCGCGGAAGTCGTCGCGCACACGGCCCACCGGCTCGCCGTCGCGGTCCAGCACCACCACGTCGGCGCTGCGCCAGTCGGCGCGCACCTGCGCGAAGGTGGGCAAGGCCGCGGCCAGCGCCGGCCAGGCCAGCGCCGTCGCCATCGCAACCAGGGCCAGGCGCCGCGTCATGGCTGCGTGCGTCCCGACACCAGCCCGGCCACCAGCAGCACCTGCGCCGCGGCGTAGGTCCACCAGATGCCGAGCTGGAACGATTCGAACGGCACCAAAAAGCGCGCGATGCCGATCATCAGGTCCGACGCGGCAAAGCACAGCGCGCCCAGCGCCGCCAGCGGCGTGGGCAGGCGCGCCACCAGCGCGCTGCACACCATGGCGGCCAGCACGCCCACGTACAGTGTCACCGGCACGGCGAGCGTGCCGAGGTTGGGCCAGAAGCGGCCCAGCATGGTGCCCGCCACGCCGAGCATGGCACCGCAGGCAATCAGCCGGTGCGGGCGGGTGTCGCCCGCCAGCGGCACCAGCAGGCGCAGGTAGGCCAGGTGCGCCAGCAGGAAGGCGCCGAGCCCGCCGACGAACGAAAACGACAGCGTCGGCACCGCCAGCAGGAAATCGCCCAGCGCCGAGCACAGCAGCGCCGTGACCAGCCAGCGGCGCTCGCCGGGCACGCGATGGAACCACGCGGCGCGCGCCAGCAGCACCGCCATCGCCGTCTTCCATGCCGGCTGCATGGCGATATGCCCGGTCAGCGGCGCGCCGTCGGGCAGGTCCAGCGCCACCTGCACCAGCAGCGCACCGTAGATGAGGCCGGCCATTGCGCCCGCGAGCCACCACTCGCGCACGCGCGCCGGCATCATCGCGGAAAGCCAGCTCATGGGCGCGCCCCGACCGCCAGCCGCGCATTGGGCGCCACGCCGAACACGTCGGGCGCGTACATCGCTTCGACCCGCGTTGGCGGCAGCGCGAAGTCGCCGGCGTTGTTCAGCCGCACCGTGTATTCGACCGAGACCTTGCCCTTGGGCAAGTAGCCGAAGTACTCGCGGTAGGCCTGCGGCGTGCGTTCGACATAGGCCGGCCAGGCCGCGCCCTGGCGCCGCTCGCCGCGCGTGGCGATGGCCGAGTCGCGGCCCAGGCCGCTGCCGAGGATGGTGGCGCCGGCGGGTACCGGATCGCTGACCACCACCCAGGTCATGTCGGCCTGCGCATCGATCTCCAGCTTGACGCGATAGACGTCACCGCGCGACCACTTGCCCGGCACCGCCTGCTCCAGCGCCGTCACGGTGCGCTGGATGCGGTAGCCCGCGGCCAGCGGCGCGGTCACCGGCACCGCCGCCATGGCGCGCACCGTGGCCCACGGCTGGCCGGCGCCGGCCTGTTCCACCTGCAGCGTGCCGCCCTCGGCACCAGCCGGCCACGGCAGCTCGACGCTGCCCTGCGCCACGCCGTCGCTGCGCTGTGCGCGCGCCCAATCGAAACTGCGCGCGGCGTCGCCGGCATGGCTGATGCTGGCGCGCGTGGTGCCGGCCACCGGCGTCTTCTCGAACGCCTGCGCAAAGCGCGTCACCGCCAGCATGCCCCAGGCATTGGCGGTGGTGGTGCCCCAGGCGCCATGCACCTGGCGTCCCAGCAGCCCGGTGGCCAGTTGCGGCGCATCGTCCTTCCAGCCCGGCAGTTCCGACGCCAGCGCCAGCAGGCGCGCGGCGTTGACGTCGCCGCCGGCCATCATCCACCACCAGTTGTCGTTGCGCTCGGTGGAGAACGCCAGGCGCGTGCCCTGCACCGTCAGGCGCGAGCGCAGCAGCTGCTGCGCCTCGGCCAGGCGCTGTTCGCGCTGCGGGATGTCCTGCACGCGCGTCAGCAGCAGGGTCCAGTCCAGCAGCGCAGAGGTCGGCCATTGCGCCGGCAGGATCTGGATCGATCCGAGCATGCGCGCCTGCGCGTGGCCGGTGCGCGACAGCGCCTCGAGCGCGGCCAGCTTGCGCACCTCGAGGTACTGCGTGCCGCCTGCCGGCGACCAGCTGTCGCGGCGGATGCGGCCCTCGACGAAGTCGGCCAGGCCGCGCTCCATCTGCGCGCGCTGCGCGTCGGGAATGCGCAGCGCCTGCCCGGCGCGCGCGGCCTCGTCGGTCACCGCCAGCAGGTAGGCGGTCAGCACTTCGCTGCCGTGGTCGCTGTCGCTGTTCAGCGGGAAGTACGAGGCCAGGCCGTTGGCATCGAGGTAGGACGGCAGCTGCGCCATCAGCGCCTCCCAGGCGGCGCCGTCGTTCAGGCCGATGGCTTTCGAGGCGCGCTGCTCCAGGCAGGTGAACGGGTAGTTGCGGAACCACTCGCGCACCCCCGGCATGCCGCCTGCCAGCGACGACTGGAAGTTGACCTGCACCCCGCCGCGCACCTTGCCGGCCGGGTCGGCCAGCGCGCCCGGCGGCGCCTTGACCGGGATCGACAGCGACGGCGCCACCTGTGCCAGCGTGGCCTGCTGCACCGTGACCGGCACCGCCGGCACGATCTGCTGCGATACCTTGATGCGGTCGGAAGCGCCTCCGGCGCCTTGCTCGCTGGCCTGCACCTCCCACATCACGGTGCCGCTGCGCGCGTAGGCCAGCAGCCAGGGCGCGGTCACGTCCCAGCCGATCTCGCGCGCTTCGCCCGCGGGAATCTGCACGGTCTGCGCGGGCAGGCCGGCTTCATTGCCGAGCAGCGTGCCGCGCGCGCTGGCCTGCACCGTCATCGCACGCCTGGTGGTATTGCGCAGCGTAAACATGGCGCGGTAGCGGTCGTCCTCGCGCACCAGCGGCGGCAGGCCTGAGATCACCTGCAGGTCCTGCGTGGCGGCAATGGTGGCGCTGCCGGTGCCGAAGCGGCCCAGGCCCAGGTCCGCCACCGCGACGATGCGGAAGCTGGTGAGCGAATCGTTGAGCGGCACCTCGACGCTGGCCCGGCCCTCGGCATCGAGCTGCACGCGCGGGTTCCACACCAGCAGCGTGTCGAACAGCTCGCGCGTGGGGCTCTTGCCGCCGCCGCCGCCCGCCGGCACCGCCTTGCGCCCATAGTGGCGGCGCCCGATGATTTCCATCTGCGCGGTCGAGGTTTCCACGCCGTAGCCGCGCCGCTGCAGCATCGCGTCGAGCAGGTCCCAGCTGGTGTTGGGCATCAGTTCCAGCAGCGCCTGGTCCACCGCGGCCAGCGCCACTTCGCCGTTGGCGGCGGGCTTGCCGTCGGGCAGCCTGACCTGGATCGCCACGCGCGCCTTGCCGCGCACCGGGTAGCTGGTCTTGTCCGGGGTCACCGCGACGTCGAGCCGGTGGCCGGCATTGCCGACGCGGATCTCGGCCAGCCCCAGCCGGAAGGCCGGCTTGGACAGGTCGACCAGCGCGGTCGGCGCCGCATACTCGCGCCCTTCGCTGCGGAACGCGCGCCACCACTCGCCCGGCTGGCGCCAGCCCCAGCTGAAGAACGAATACCACGGCACCTCGTGCAGGCGCCCGCGCAAGGCCAGCACCGACACGTAGACATTGGGCCCCCACTCCGGCTTGACCTGCACGCGCACGGTCGGATCGCTGCCGTGCAGTTCCACCACCTCGGTCTGGTAGATGCCTTCGCGCTCCACCGCCACCAGCGCGGTGGCGTGGCGGAACGGCATGCGCACCTGGAACACCGCGGTGTCGCCCGGCGCGTAGGACTTCTTCTCTGGCAGCAGGTCGATGCGGTCATGGTTCTCGCCGCCGAACCAGAGCTCGCCCTGGCGCGTGACCCACACCGTGGTGGCGGCCTGCGCGGTGCGGCCATCCTTGTCGCGCGCGTTCGCCACCAGTTCGATCTGGCCGGCCTGCTCCAGCGTCACCTCGCAGCGCGCGCGCCCCTGCGCATCGGTGCGGGTTTCGCACACGGTGCCGAGGTCGCGCGTCTCGGTGCGGTTGTCATAGCGGTAGAAGCCGCCCACCACGCGCTTGCGCGCCGAGGTGGTGATGCGGGCGCGCGCGTTGATCTTGACCGGCGCGTCCGCCACCGGCTTGCCGTTGACGTCCAGCACCACGCCATGCACCGCCAGCTTCTGCTTCACCGACACCCAAGCCTCGGTGCGGATGCCGGCCACCACTGTCGCCGGCCATACCGGCACGCTCTGGCGCAGCGTCTGGATCTCGCCGTTGGGATCGGCAAAGCCAGCCTCGAGCACCAGGTCGCGCGGCGCGTCGGTCTTGGGCAGCTTGCGCAGCGTCACGCTGCCATTGCCGTTCTTGTCCAGCGTCAGCGGCAGCTTGTCGGCGACCAGCTGCTGCCCGTCGGCACTGGCATCGCCTTGCTGGTCTTCGTCCATCTCCTCGTCGCCGCCGCTCTCGCGCTGCGCGCGCGGCGGCGTGAACGAGAACTCGTCGTAGCCGGGGAAGCTCACGTATTTGTCGCGCAGCAGCGCGGACACGCGCACCGGCAGCCCGGCCGCGCCGCCGCCGGACAGATAGTGGATCTCGACCCCGACCGGCAGTTCGGCCGGCGCCACCACCGGGCCGGCCTTGCCCGCTACCTGGAGCGTGCCGGCCAGCACCGGCAGGCGGAAGGCCTCGACCCGGAAGCTGCCGCTGGTGTAGCTGCGGGCGCCGCCGTCGTCGTGCGCGCCCTCGGCCTTCTGCGTCTCCAGCTCGACCGTATAGACCCCGAGCTTGGCCGCCGCGGGCACCTGGAAGGTGCTTTCCGCGCTGCGTCCGCCGGTCGCGGTCTGGCGCCATTGCAGCGGCAGCTCGTAGCTCTGGCCGCTGCCTTCATGGCGGATGGTCACGCGCGTGGGCAGCGGACGGCTCGCCGGCGGCAAGGCAAAGCCCTGCGCGGTCTCGGCGCGGATCAGGTGCTTCATCGACACGGTTTCGCCGGCGCGCAGCAGGGTGCGGTCGAAGATGGTGTGGGCGCGCACGGTGGGCGTGGCGCTGGTGTCGGTCGGCACGTTGAAGCGCCAGCTCTCGATGCCGCGGTTCCAGTCCGACATCACGAAGGCCATGTCGGCCTTGCCGCGTGCCTGCTGGTGCGTCGCGGCGATGCGGGCGGAAACGAAGTAGCCAGACAGCCCGTTCTGGTCGCAGGCGCTCTCCGGCGCCGCGGCGAGCCTGGCAAAGCGCGCCACGCCGCCGGCATCGGTACGGCCTTCACCCAGCAGGCGCCCGCTGCAGTCGCGCACCGCCACCGCGGCGTCGCGCACCGGCTTGCCGTCATCCAGCGCGGTGACCCAGGCCACCCCGCTGCGGCTGCCGTCATCCTCGTTGCCGGTACTGCGGCCCAGCTTGAAATGCACGCCCAGATTGGTGACCAGCGCCGCGGTGCGCACGTACATCGGCGCGCGCTTGCCCAGCAGCGCCTCGCCCAGCATCGGCGAGGCGATCTCGACCACATGGAAGCCGGGCTCCGGCAACGGGATGCCGACCACCTCGAACGGCCGCGGTGCATCGCCCGACGGCTTCGGCACCGCCAGCTTCTGCACGCCGGAGGCCCGCTCGAGCAGCGACACCGAGCGGGTTTCGATCGACACCGCGTTGCGCGGATTGTTGACGCGGTACGGCGAGCGGCCCGCCAGCACGGCGTCGAGCTCGCCGCGCGTATAGCTGGCCTCGTGCAGGCGGCGCACCAGGCCCAGCCACTGCATCACGGCGGCGTCGTCGTCGACGCGCAGCTTCATTACGGTACCAGCCCGGGCCTGCACGCCGCGCACGGCAAGGTCAGCTTCGACATTGCGCAGCGTCACCGGCAGCAGCGGCGGGTAGTCCTGCGCCGACTTGCCGCGCGGCAGCTCGCCGAAGCGCTCCACCACGCCGAACGGCGCCGCGGCAAACTTGGCCAGCGGCGGCATCGAGGCCGTGGCCACCTTGAGCGGGAACAGGTCCGCATTGGCCAGCGCGCGGCCGCTGTCGTCCTGCAGCTTGCGCGGCACCTCGATGGTGAACTGCGCCTTCTCGGCGAACGGCGCGGCAAAGGTGAGCGCGCTGACGCTGGCGTCTGGCGCCAGGTCGGGGTCGAACTGCGGCGCGCGCGGACCGGACGGGGTCTTCAGCACCACACTCTCGGCCAGCTTGCGCGGCACCGGCGCGGAGAAGGTCACCGACATCGGCCGCAGCGGCGTGCAAGGTGACTGCGCGTGTTCGCGCTCGCAGCTGAAGCTGGCGGTAAACGGCTCGCGCACGGTGTAGTCGAAGCGGCGTTCCTCGCGCGTGGCAACGCCCGACGGCGTGGCAATGCCCGCGCCCAGCACCAGCTGCACCCGCGCCGCGGCCGGCAGCCGCTGCTGGCAAGCGAGCAGGTGCACCGCATCGGGCACCGGCTTGGCCAGGCGATCCCAGCGGATGGCCTCGAGCACGGCCTCGCGCTCCTTGCCGGACAGCAGCCGCACCGGAATGCGCTCGCCCAGCCCCTGCGCCTGGCACCAGGCGTGCTCGCGCACCGAGGCCGCGGTGGCGGCGCCGTTGAAGCGCAGGGCGAAGACCTGGTCTTCCTCGATCTCGCCGCCAGAAGGCCGGCTCGAGACCACGGTCGGGCCGCCGGTCTCGAAGCGGTATTCGGCCTTGCCGGCATAGGCATTGCCGGCCTCGCTGCGCAGGCCGGCGCGCATGCGCACGGTGCAGCGCACCCCTGGCGGCAGGTCGCTGGCGAAGTCGTAAACCCAGTTTTTGGCGTCGATCCAGCGGGCCTGGCCGCTGGTGCTGGCGCCGGTACAGGAAACCGCCGCGGGTGCCGTGGCCTGGACATCGCCCATCGGCACCATGGCTTCGTCGAAGCGGATCGCCACCTGGCGCACCTGCCCCACCGTGCCTTCCGGCGAGAACCGGCTCACCTGCGCGGCCAGCGCGCCGCCGGCCAGGCTGGTCAGCGCGGCCACCAGGGCCACCGCCGCGGATGCCCGCGCCAGGTGCGATTGCCGTAGCGAACTGCCAAGACCCCGATCGGCTCGGGCGACGATTCCCTTCATCCTGCCATCCTCCGTTCCCGCCACGTTTGCGGCACCCGGCGAGGGTGACACGCACGCCACAAGAGCGCAAGGCCGCCGCGCACCGGCCAGCGTTTCAACGCAGGTGCGACAGCGGCAGCGGCCCCTCGCACTTGATCGCGGTCAGCACGATGTTCGAACGCACACTCTCCACGCCGGGCACGCGCATCAGCCGCTTCATGGTGAATTCGGCCAGCGTGGGCAGGTCCGGCACCACCACGCGGATGAGGTAGTCGGCCTCGCCGGCGACGGAATAGCACTCCTGCACCTCTTCCAGCAGCAGGATCTCTTCGCGGAAGCGCTCGATGATGGTATCGCCGTGATGCGCCAGCTTGACGCTGACAAAGACCACCACGCCCAAACCAAGCGCCTGCGACGACAGGGTGACGCGGTACCCGGTGATGACCCCGTCGGCTTCCAGCCGCGCCAGCCGGCGCCCAACCTGGCTGGGCGACAGGTGCACGCGCTCGGCCAGCTGCTGGTGCGTGGTGCGGCCGTCGGCCTGCAGCGCGCTCAGCAGGGCGAGGTCATACGCATCGAGGGAAACACTATGGGCCGCCATACACAAATCCCGCATATCTCAATCCATGAATGCGCATTATATGCATGATCCATCGAAATCGAGCGGACTATGCGGACAGTTTGCGGCTTCCGGCGCCTAAACTACGCAGTAAATCCGCATCCATGCTGGCGCCTATGCAGCCAGCGCGCATTCCAGGAGACACCAGCACTATGTCCATCGCCATGGCCAGCGAAGCCCCCGGCGCCTTCCAGGGCACCCTGACCGACAAACTCAAGGAACAGTTCGACGCCGGCCTGCTGTCGGGCCAGGAACTGCGCCCGGACTTCACCATCGCCCAGCCGGTGCACCGCTACACCAGCATCGACCACGCCATCTGGCGCAAGCTGTACGAGCGCCAGGCCGAGATGCTGCGCGGCCGCGTCAGCGACGAATTCCTGCAGGGTCTGGCCACGCTGGGCATGGAAAAGGACCGCGTGCCGGATTTCGACCAGCTCAACGAAACCCTGATGCGCGCCACCGGCTGGCAGGTCGTGGCCGTGCCCGGGCTGGTGCCCGACGAGGTCTTCTTCGACCACCTGGCCAACCGCCGCTTCCCGGCCAGCTGGTGGATGCGCAAGCCCGAGCAGCTCGACTACCTGCAGGAGCCCGACTGCTTCCACGATGTGTTCGGCCATGTGCCGCTGCTGATCAACCCGGTCTTTGCCGACTATATGGAGGCCTACGGCAAGGGCGGCCTGAAGGCGGCCGGCCTGGGCGCGCTCGACATGCTGTCGCGCCTGTACTGGTACACGGTCGAGTTTGGCCTGATCCGCACGGAGCAGGGACTGCGCATCTACGGCGCCGGCATCGTCTCCAGCCAGGGCGAGTCGATCTACAGCCTGGACTCGGCCAGCCCGAACCGGATCGGCTTCGATGTGCGCCGCATCATGCGCACGCGCTACCGCATCGACACCTTCCAGAAGACCTACTTCGTGATCGACAGCTTCGAGCAGTTGTTCGACGCCACGCGCCCGGATTTCGCGCCGCTGTACGAAGCCCTGCGCGCGCAGCCGACGCTGGGCGCGGGCGACATCGCCGAGGGCGACCTCGTGCTCAACGCCGGCACCCGTGAAGGCTGGGCCGATACCGAAGACATCTGATCCGGCGCGCGCGCGCAAACCCCGGGGCGGCCTGCCACACCGCTGCCCCGCCCTGCCCCATTCCCCGCTTTGTGAAACAATGCCGGCATGCCCGCCGCCCAGGCGCGGGCGGGCCGGCTGTCCGCATGGTGCGCATCCGCCGCACTGCGCGGCCTTCGTTTTTTCCCAGAACCAGATCGAGCCCACCATGACCCCTCTGTCCCCGCAAGCCCGTGCCACGCTGCTCGCCGACCTGCCCGGCTGGACCACCGTCGCCGACCGCGATGCGATCTTCAAGCGCTTTACCTTCCACGACTTCAACGCCGCCTTCGGCTTCATGACGCGCGTGGCAATCCAGGCCGAGAAGGCCGACCACCACCCGGAATGGTTCAACGTCTACAACCGGGTCGACATCACGCTGTCCACGCACGACGCCAACGGCCTGACCCAGCGCGACATCGACCTGGCCCACTTCATCGAGCGCGCCGCCGACGCGGTGACCAACTGATGGCGCGGCCGCCCTGGCGGGCGGCTGTAGGCTAACCGTAAGGAAGCGCGGGGCGGCGCCTAGTACAATCTGCGGCAGGCCCGCACCGCCGTGTGTGCCATGGGGCCTTTTCCTGCCTGCCATGCCCAACGTCCTTCCCGAGCTGCCGCCATGCGTATCCTGCTGATCGAGGACGACCGCCAGATTGCCAGCGGCGTCGAAGCCGGCCTGTCCCGCGCCGGCCACCAGGTACGCGTCGTCCACGACGGCGTCTATGCCACCGAACACCTGCTGCGCGAGCAGCACGACCTGGTCATCCTCGACCTGGGCCTGCCCGGTATCGACGGCATGACGCTGCTGGCGCGCTACCGCGCCCGCAACCGCACCACCCCGGTCATTATCCTGACCGCGCGCGACGAGCTCGAAGACAAGCTTTCCGGCCTGAACGCGGGCGCCGACGACTACCTGATCAAACCCTTCGCGCTGCCGGAACTGGAAGCGCGCGTGCGCGTGCTGCTGCGCCGCAGCCAGCATGGCGAGGCCGCGCCCGAGCGCGACGTGCGCCTGGGCCGGCTGCGGCTGTCCGGCAACGATCGCCGCATGTTTATCGACGCGCGCCCGCTGGAGCTGTCGCCGCGCGAGTTCGCGGTGCTGGAGCTGCTGCTGCAACGCCAGGGCCGCGTGGTCAGCAAGGCCCAGCTGCAGGACCACCTGGCCACCTTTGCCCACCCCGCCGGCGAAGGCGGCGATACCGTCGGCGACACCGCGATCGAGGTCTACGTGCACCGCGTGCGCAAGAAGCTCGAGGACAGCGACGTCGAGATCGTGACCGTGCGCGGTTTCGGCTACCTGCTGCAGATCCGCGCCGGACAATGAAAGCGCTCCTGCCGCTTGCGCCGCCCGGCGCACGCTGATCCCCGGCGCTGTCCCAGGCCCAACCGGCAATGTGGCCCCGCTCCCGCACCTCCTCTCGAGTCTCCTGGCGCACCGCCTCGCGCATTGCAACGCGCAATGTGCCTCCCGCTTCCGCTGCGGCTGACACCGGCGGCGCCGCGCCCGCATCGCCGCGCCAGGCCGCCCGCCCCGGCTCCAACATCAGCCTGCGCGTGCACCTGCTGCGCGCACTGGCCACGCCGCTGTTCGCGCTGGTGCTGACCAGCGGCTCGCTGTCTTACTGGCTGGCGGCGCACTACACCACGCAGGTGTTCGACCGCGCGCTGTACGGGGTGGCCAACAATATCGCCCAGCAGATCCGCATCGCCGGCCCGCGGCTGGAACAGGACATCCCGATGATCGCGCAGACGCTGGTCGAGGCCGAGGGCACCGACCGCATCTACTGGCGCATCCACGGTCCCGACGGGTTGATCGGCGGCATGGATACCTGGCTGGGGTACGGCACCGGCCAGACCACGCTGCACGACGCGCGGCTGTTCTACGCCTGGTTCAGCGGACGCCAGGTGCGCGCGGTACGGCTGCCGGTGATGCTGCCCAGCGCCGCAGTCGACGAGCTTGGCACCAGCGAGGCCGGCAAGCCCGCGCGCGGGCCCATCGTGGTGGAAGTGGCGGAACTGCTGGACCGGCGCGAGACCGCCGCCAACGAGATCCTGCTGTCGGTGTCGGTGCCGCTGATCCTGCTGCTGCTGGTCGGCAGCCTGATCCTGTCGCACGTGCTCAAGGAAGAACTGGTGCCGCTGCAGATCCTGGCCGACAAGCTCAACCGCCAGACCGCGCGCTCGCTGGCGGCGCTGGACGAAACCCAGGTCCCGGCCGAGGTGGCGCCGCTGATCCGCGGCCTGAACGCGCTGCTGGCGCGGCTGCGCGACGCGCTCGACGCGCAGCGCAAGTTCATTGCCGATGCCGCGCACCAGCTGCGCACGCCGCTGACCGCGGTCAAGCTGCATGCCGACCGGGCGCAGACCGCCGATTCGCTGGAAGTGGCCCGCCATGCGCTGCGCGAGGTGCAGACCGCAGCCGACCGCGCGGTGCGGCTGTCCAACCAGCTGCTGTCGCTGGCGCGGGCCGAGCCGGGGCTGTCGCTGGAACGGCTGGGGCCGGTGGAACACTTCGACCTGGCCGAGCTGGCCTTTGAAATCGGCGCCGAATGGGTGCCGCAGGCGCTGGCGCGCCGCATCGACCTGGGCTTCGAGATCCTGCCCGGCCCCACCTTCACCGGCAGCGCGCCGGCGGTGGTGCGCGGCAACCGGCTGCTGATGCGCGAGGCGCTGTCCAACCTGATCGACAATGCGGTGAAATACGTGCCGTCGGGCGGGCGCATCACGGTGCGCGCCGGCGGCGAGGCCATGGGCCACCGCGGCATGGCGGTGGTGATGGTGGAAGACAACGGCCCCGGCATCCCGCCGCAGCGGCGCGAGGAGGTGTTCAAGCGCTTCTTCCGCGGCGACCGCGCCCCCGAGCCCGGCGGCGGCCGCGCCGACCAGGCGGGCGGCGCCGGCCTGGGGCTGGCCATCGTGCATGAGATCGTGACCCTGCACCACGGCAGCATCCGCATCGAGGACGTGCCGCCAGCGCCAGGCGCTGCGACACAACCTTCCGTCACGGACAGCACGCCCGAGCGGCGCGCGGTGATGCGCTTCGTGATCCGGATCCCGTGCGAGCCGGCAGGGTCGGTGGCCTGAACCCCTGGCTGCGCGGGTAGCGGCCTTATTTGGCTTTCTTTTTCTTTTCCTTCGGCGCCAGCATGGTGCCGCGGCATTGCGGGCTGCCGCAGCGGCATTCGAATTCCTTCTTCAGCTTGGCGGTATAGCGCGCGTCGATCACCAGGCCGTAGTCATAGAACAGCTCCTCGCCCTGGGCAATGTCGCGCAGCGCGTGGATGAAGACGCGGCCCTTCTTTTCGCGCGCCTCGCAGTTGGGCTCGCAGGCGTGGTTGATCCAGCGCGCGCGGTTGCCGCCGTACTTGGCGTCGATGACGCTGCCGTCGTCCAGGCTGAAGTAGAAGGTGTGGTTGGGATCGCTGGGATCGTGCGGATGGCGCTCCAGCGCCTTCTTCCACGAGATGTGCTCGCCCTTGTATTCGATCACGCGCTCGCCCTCGGCAATCGGGGCGATGGCATAGACGCCCTTGCCGTGCACGCCTGACTGGCGCACCTCGATCCGGTCGCTCGCCGTTTTCTTGCTGCCCTCGCCCGCTGCCTTGCGCTTTGCCTTGTCCGCCATTTGCCTTTCCGTGCTTTCGCCTGTTGTGCCTGGGTGGTGGCCGGTGCCGGCCGCCCGGCGCGATCGGGGATGATACCGGGGCGACCGCGACACGTATACGTGGCAACGCTGACGTGCGTGGCTGCAGCCGGCACGAACGACGTATACATCCCCTCCCCGCCGTGTCGCGCACCCGGTATACGCCGCGCCCGTTTACCACCCCGCATGTGGATAACCCCGCCCCGATCTGTGGACAAGCACGCGGATTGGGTGTGGGCTGCCTGGGGCTGGCATGGGGACGCCTCGGGCATAAGTCGGAGGGGGTTCGGCCCACCCCTCATCCATTGGGCGGAGTCTTCCACTTCGGCCAACATTCGATGAGACCACTTCTCGTTTACGTAAACCCTTGAAGGCAAAGATGTTTACGGGGTTTTCCACAGCGGCTGCGGGTGTTTACCTACTACTACTATCTGTATACATGAAAGAAAAAGGTAAACCGAAAGAACGATCCCAGGCCCGCGGCATCGTTCGAAAGGCGACAGGCGTAAACGGCGGGTTTGCGAGAGACTTTCTGTTTGCCCGTTCGGGCGCCGCGTATACCGCCGATGCCGTATACCGGGCAGCGGGACCGCTATCGCGGTATACGCGGATGCCGGCGGATCTCGGTTCGGTGGGATCGAGGGTCCATGCATGCGCCGAATAACGCCGGGCAAGGCCGGCGGAAACTTGCTTCTGGGCATGCACCATAGTGCAGTTGGATGCGTTGCAGCCCGTATAGCGCCTCCTGCCCGTTCAGGAGCTCGAGGGTGCCCAGACCCTCGGAACGGATCTCCGGGCTGTCAGCGGCCTTCTGAAGGCGCCTGGCATGCGGGTATACCGTGCTACACCGATCGCGGCAGCCAGGTTCCGTGAGGTACGGGATTTGCCGCGCATTTGCCGTTTGCGCCGCTATCCCGCCGACGGCGGACCCCCTTCCAGCGAGTGCGATTTGCCTCCAGCCCCGTACTGGCGCGGCCTTGCGGAAACTGCCAGGTAACAATCTGTTCCCGGTGCGCCTTGTCCGACACGGTATCATGTGGCCCGCGGCGTCTTTGCCGGAGCGGTGCCAGCCTGGCCGCCCGGCCGCGGACGCCTGTGTTTTATCAACTCGATACGGAGTGAAGCATGACGAAAACCGAACTGATCGACGCTATCGCAGCCGGGGTGGACGGTCTGACCAAGGCCAAGGCGGAACAGGCACTGAACGTGACCCTGTCGGCCATCATGGACGCTGTGGCCAAGGGTGACACGCTGAGCCTCATCGGCTTTGGCACGTTCAGCAAGGGCGAGCGTGGCGAGCGCATGGCGCGCAACCCGCGTACCGGTGAAGAAATCAAGGTCGAAGCCGCCAAGACCGTGAAGTTCAAGGCGGGCCAGAAGTTCAAGGACGCTGTCAACCAGTGATCCCGACGGGCTGCACTGCAGAGCCCGGCATTGCCTGACCCCGCCATGCCGCCGCCCCGGTGCCCGAGGGCGCAGGCGCGCGCCAGGCGGGGGACGTTATCCACAGTCGTGACCTGAATATCCTGCAGTATCCGCCGCATCGCCCGCTCCGCGCCTGGGCGATCGCGCGCCAAGTCTTCCAACAGGCGTCCAGCCTTGGCCAGAACTCGCCATGCCGGGCGCCGTGCCATGTGGGGCCAACATGTTTGCCCGTCCGCAGCGCCGCAGATCTCCACAGCGTTATGCACAACGCTTTCCACAGCCGATTCCACAGCGTTCTCCACAGGCGCGTGCGCCGCTGCGCGCCGCCGGCGCGGCCGCGCTGCTGGCGCTGCTGAGCGCCTGCACCACCGTTATCGAACCGGCCCGGCCGCAAGCGCGGGCGCTGCCGGACACCGAGCGGCCGGTGACGAGCCCGGGCGCCACGCCGCGCGAGCGCATCGTCGAGATCGCCACCAAGGAATGGGCCCGCTGGGGCGGACAGGTGGTGCGGCTGGGCCGCGACGACACCTCTTGCGTGACCTACAGTCCGGTGCCGGCGCCGGAATTGCCTCCCGAGCTGCCGCTGGCGTCCCCGACCGACGCCGCAGCGCCCGCCGTGGCCACCACCGATACCGAGTCCAAGACCAACGGCAACCCGCCGCCGGCAGCCAGCTGCCTTTCTTTCCCGGACGGCACCGGCATGGAGGCCACGCCGCTGGGCTGCACGCTGGCGCGCCGCTACTGGGGCATCGTCGGCGAAACGCCCAGCTGCAGGCAGGTCACGCAGGGCGCCTGGGCCTGGTCGGCGGTCTTTGTGTCATGGGTGTTGCGCAAGGCGGGGCTGGACGAGCGCCAGTTCCTGACTGGCCAGTCGCACTCGATGTACGTGGTCGACGCCCGCGACGGCATCCTGCCCCGCCCCGCCTTCCGCATCGAGCCCGTGCCGGCGATGCCCCGCCCCGGCGACATCATCTGCGCCGGTCGCGGCCGTGACCGCTATCTCGAGGACATCGCCGAGATCGGTTTCGGCACTACGCCGATGCATTGCGACATCGTGGTCGCCGTGGATCCGGCGGCGCGCGTGGTGCGGGCCATCGGCGGCAACGTCCAGCAATCGGTATCGATGGAAGAGATCGAGCTGGGCGATTCGGGTCGGCTCGACGGGATCACCAACTCGCATATGCCGTGGTTGCTGGTGATGCGCAACGACCTGCAGTAAGCCGGTTTATCGATGGGAATTATCGACCCGCGCTTAGTTCTTCATTGCTGATAAATCACGTAAATAAACCAGCGATCAATCGAACAACTCCAGCTGCGCGGTATCCCGGTCGCTCGTGCCCACCCCAACCCCCAGCAGCCGCACCGGCAAGCCCCGACGCGCATGGCCCTCGGCCAGCAGCCGTGCATAGACGCCGCGGTCCGGGGCATGGCCGCGGCATTCCACCGTGGTCTGCCGGAAGTCGGAGAAGCGCAGCTTTACCGTGAGCTTGTCGATGGTGTCGTGCGCCTGGGCGCGCGCGATGCGCGCCTCCAGCATGGCGATCAGCGGTTCCAGCTCGGCCAGGCAGGCCTGCAGGTCGGGCAGGTCGTCGGCATAGGTCTCTTCCACGCTGATCGACTTGCGCTCGCGCTCGGGCGTGACCGCGCGCTCGTCGACACCGCGGCACAGCTTGTACAGCCGCGCCCCGAACACGCCGAACTCGCGATGCAGGCGGTCCGGCGACCACGGCCGCAGGTCGCCGCAGGTCTCGGCCCCCAGCCGGCGCAGCTTGGCCGCGGTGACCTTGCCCACGCCATGGATGCGCTCGACCGGCAGCGCGGCGACAAAGGCATCGACCGCGGCGGGCCGGACCACGAACAGGCCGTCGGGCTTGTTCCAGTCGCTGGCGATCTTTGCGACGAACTTGCTGGGGCCGACGCCGGCCGACACGGTCACCCCGACTTCCTCGCGCACGCGCTGGCGGATCTCTTCGGCGATGCGGGTGGCGCTGCCGGCATGGTGCGTGCACAGGCTGACATCGAGGTAGGCCTCGTCCAGCGACAGCGGCTCGACCAGCGCGGTGTATTCGCGGTAGATCGCGAAGATGCGGCGCGAGACCTCGCGGTACTTGTCCATCGCGGGGCGCACGATCAGCAGGTCCGGGCAGCGCTTGAGCGCCTGCGCCGACGCCATCGCCGAGCGCACGCCGTAGGCACGCGCTTCGTAGTTGCAGGTGGCGATCACCCCGCGCCGGTCTGGCGCGCCGCCCACGGCCATCGGCCGGCCGCGCAGCGACGGGTCGTCGCGCATTTCGACCGAGGCGTAGAAGCAGTCGCAGTCGCAATGGATGATCTTGCGCTGGACCGCGGCAGTGGCGTCAGGCGGGGCGGACATTGGGGCCGGGATGCGGAGCGGCTATCTGCGGATTATCAACGGGATAAATGTCTGATATCGATTTTCAGGTCGTCTCATTGATAGATTGGATGCCAGCGGGCTTCTGCCGCGCATTCATCCACAGTCCTTCGGCCGCATACAAGGCCAGCGACAGCCAGATCAGCGCGTAGCCCACCTGCTTCTGCGCCGGGAACGGCTCGTGCCACAGCCACACGCCCAGCAGCAGTTGCAGGGTCGGACCGGTGTACTGCAGCAGCCCCAGCAGCGACAGCGGAATGCGCCGTGCGCCGGCGGCAAAGAACAGCAGCGGCACCGCCGTCACCGGCCCGGCCAGCAACAGCAGCCACTGCGTACCCGGCGCTGCGTGGGTAAAGCTGTCCTGGCCGGTGGCGAACAGCCAGCCCAGCGCCGCCGCGGCCAGCGGGAACAGCAGCAGCGTTTCCAGCGACAGCCCTTCCAGCGCGCCCAGCGCACCGGTCTTGCGCAGCAGCCCGTAGCCGCCAAAGCTGGCGGCCAGGCCCAGCGCGATCCACGGCAGCTGTCCTGCCGCCACCGTCAGCCATGCCACGCCGGCGGCCGCCACCGCGATCGCCAGCCATTGCACCCGGCGCAGGCGCTCATGCAGGAACACCACGCCGAGCAGCACGCTGAACAGCGGATTGATGAAATACCCCAGGCTGGCGTCGACCACGCGGTTGGCCGACACCGCCCAGATATACAGGAACCAGTTGGCGCACAGCAGCGCCGCGCTGGCGGCAAACGACAGCAACAGGCGCCGGTCCCTGACCACCTGGCCCAGCCACGCCCACTGGCGGCGCCAGGCCAGGATCAGCCCCAGGAAGACCAGCGACCACACCATCCGGTGCAGCAGGATCTCCATCGGGGCGATGCCGGGAAGCGACTTGATGTAGAGCGGGAGCAGGCCCCAGATGAGGTACGCCAGCAGGGCGTAGAGAATGCCGAGTTGCATAAGGTTTTCCAATCGATGCCGGCGATTCTACCGGGGCCGCGCCATCCCCGCCGGCGCGCCCCGCGTGCGGGCGCCGCCAACAAAAAACCCCATGCTCCCGGGGGACCATGGGGTTTTGCGGCGGGCCCGGTTGCCCGGGCGCCACGCGGCTTACAGCTTGCGCGCGAAGCTGAACTGGGCGTAGCCCTGCTCGGCCACGTTGAACCAGGCCGCCTGGTTGTTGCGGAACACGCGCCAGTCGTCGTAGATCTTCTTGAACGACGGATTCTTCGCGGTTTCGTCGGCGTAGGACTCCTGGGTCGCCTTGAAGCAGGCTTCCATGATCTCCTTGGAGAACGGGCGCAGCTTGACGCCGTTTTCCAGCAGGCGCGCCAGCGCCTGCGGGTTGACCGTGTCGTACTTGGCCATCATGTTGGTGTGCGCCTCGATGGTGGCGGTTTCAAGCGCGCGCTTGTACAGCGCCGGCAGCTTCTCGAACTCGCTGGCCGAGGCGTAGAACGACAGCTGCGCGCTGCCTTCCCACCAGCCCGGGTAGTAGTAGAACGGCGCCACCTTGTAGAAGCCCAGTTTCTCGTCATCGTACGGGCCCACCCACTCGGCCGCGTCGATGGTGCCCTTCTCCAGCGCGGGGTAGATGTCGCCGCCGGCAATCTGCTGCGGCACCACGCCCAGGCGCGACAGCACCACGCCGGCAAACCCGGCGATGCGGTACTTCAGGCCCTGCAGGTCGGCCACGGTCTTGATTTCCTTGCGGAACCAGCCGCCCATCTGCGCGTTGGTGTTGCCGCCCAGGAAGTTGACGACGTTGTATTCCTTGAAGAACTCGCGCATCAGCTTCATGCCGTTGCCCTGCATCATCCAGGCGTTCTGCTGGCGTGCGGTCAGGCCGAACGGGATGGTGGTGTCAAAGCACAGCGTCGGGTTCTTGCCGAAGTAGTAGTAGCCGGCGGTGTGGCCGATCTGCACGGTGTTGTTCTGCACCGCGTCCAGCACCTGCAGGCCCGGCACGATTTCACCGGCGGCAAAGACCTTGATGTTGAATTTGCCGTCGGTCAGTTCCTTGACACGGGCCGACAGCAGCTCGGCACCGCCGTAGATGGTGTCGAGCGACTTGGGAAAGCTCGAGGCCAGGCGCCATTCCACGGCGGGGTTGCTGCCCACTACGGCCGGCGCGGCCGGGCCGCTGGCGGCGGCAGGCGCTGCCTTCTCTTCACCCTTGCCGCACGCGGCCAGTGCCCCGGTGGCAGCCACGGCCGACGCTTTCAACAGAAAGGAACGACGTTCCATCTCCACTTCTCCTCTTATAGATATTGATTCGGATGCGGGCGCACGGCTTGCATGAGGCCGCGCGCCGGACCGTGACGCACCGGCCGCCGGGGTACGGCAGCCTGCGCAGCGCTGTGCCTGTGGCGAACGGGCACGGCGGCGTGCCCCGCATGCCCGGCGCTGGACCCGCGCGCGCGGCCGAGGGCTGTCTTACCCGAAAGACAAGCCAGCCGATTATAGCGGTGGCCCTTTCGGCACGGGGCCCCGCGCAAGTGCGGGTTTTCGCTAGTCGATTGCGTCATTTCCGCTGTTTTTCGTATTGTGAGACGCCGCACGGTGTGATGGATTTTGTAACCCGGCTTGCGGTCAAATGGTCTCGGCTGATAAAAAACAGTCCCGCCTCCGGAGCCCTGCCTGCCGGATATCGTGGTTGCCCGCTGAATCGCCCCGTTGCCGTACCAATTGCCTGCTTGTTCTCGTCGACCCCCCCTGAAGCCGCCTGGCGCTTGCGCAGGCCGGCGCGTGCCGCTGCGCCGCGTCGGCTTTGCGGTGCTGGCCGCCTGGGGTCTGGTGGCATGCGCGCAAACCAGCGCTCCGGTGACGAGCGCTGACGAATCCGCGGCAGTCTTGCAGCCGCCGCGCATCGCGCCGCGGCCGGCGGTGCCGGCAACCGTCACTGCGTCAGCGGCGGCACCCGCCCCAGCGCTGGCAGCGGCGACCGCCGAAACAGCGCAAGCGCCCGCGCCGGCCACCACCGAGGATCCGCTCGCCGCGCTGATCGCCGGCGAAGCGGCGCCCGCGGCGAGCGTCACCGTACCCGCTTCGGCGGACACCAGCGTCGCCGCGGCCCTGCCGCCGGTCGAACCCGACTTGGTCGGCCCACCCGAACCCCCGGCCCCGCCGCCACCGCCGCTGGTGCTGTTCCCGCCCAGGCTTGGCGAGTTCCAGGCCGAGGCGCGCCCTGCCCCGGCTCAAGGCGCGGCGGACGCCGGCACGCCGTCGGACGCGCCGCCGGTATTGCATTCCCAGCTGCCCGCCGATGACCCGGCGGGCGAGTCCGTGTGGCGCCTGAGCTACAGCGGACGCGCCGCGGTCGAGGATCGCCCGTCCACCATGCGCGCCTGCCCCGGTGGTGCGCTGTCCACCGGCATCGGCAGCGGGCTGGCCTGCCGCAGCACGGGCGAGGTCCGGATCCGCGAGTCGGTGCTGGACCTCGACGGCGGCGCCCAGGTGATGCTGATCGCGCAGGCGCGCGGCACGGATGCCACCACCGTCAATGGCCGCCCGGCGGCGATCGATCCCTATGCGCTGGTGCCGCAGTTCTATACGGCGGTGAGCGGGCTGGCGGTGCTGGACGGCGCCACCATGTGGGCCGGCCGGCGCGACAACGCGCCGTTCCTGATGTCGTCCGGGCTATTGCCGCCCAATTCGACGGCGATGCGCTTCGGCGTGGACAACGCCAGGCTGATCGGCGATATCGGCCTGAGCTACCAGTACACCGCCCGCGCCGACTCGAACGGCCAGAACCTGCCCAGCTACCACTCGCTGCGCACCGCGCCGATCCCCACCAATGAACAGGGTTCGGTCCAGCTCGGCTTCACGCGGGTGGAAGCCCAGCCGCTGGTGGAAGACTCGGGCGGGGCGTGGTGGGCGTCGGCGCTGCACGAGCAGAAAGGCGTGCTGTTCGGCACCAACCGGCTGGGGGTGCAGTTCGGCTCGGGTTCACGCAACGCCATGACCGGCTATACCGGCATGGGACCGTCGCTGTCGCGCACGCGGGTGGCCGATTCGATCGAATGGAAGAGCCGCTGGGGGCTGAGCGGTGCGGTCGAGCAGAGCCTGCAGTTCGACCGTTCGCCGGTCGGCACGCTGCAATGGACCACCACGCGCCTGCGTCCCGCGTACGTCGCCAGCAGCCAGTTCCGGCTGAACTTCGAGGTGTCGCACGACCAGATCTCGTCCGGCTTTGGCGTCAGCGGCCAGCGCACCGCGCTGACGGTGGCGCCGACGCTGACGCTGGGCAAGTCGGCCGGCAATGCCAACCTGCGCGCTTTCTACACCTACAGCCGCGCCAGCGATGTGGATGGCATCGGCTACACCGCGCCGGCCGACGCGTGGGCGTCGCAGCCAAGCGGCTCGATCTTCGGCGTGCAGCTCAATCGGCGCTGGTAGTTGCGCCGCTAGTCACCCTGACCGGAGCCGATGTCACCGCGGCGGGTTTGCGAAACAGCCAGTGGAACAGCAGCGTGGCCGCCAGCCCGCCGCCGATCTGCGCCAGCATGAAACCCGGCACGTCCTGCGGCCGGATCCCGGTGAAGGTATCGGTCAGCGCGCAGGCCAGCGTCAGCGCGGGATTGGCGAACGAGGTCGACGACGTGAACCAGTAGCCCGCGGTGATATACCCGGCCACCACGAACGGCACCAGCTGCGGGCGGCTGCGCAGCGTGCCGATGCCCACGCCGACCAGGCCGAAGGTGGCCACGAACTCGCTCCACCACATCGACGCGCCGGTGCGGCTCTGCGCCGACCATGCCAGTGCCGGCTCGCCGAACATGGCATGCGCCGCGAGCACGCCGCAGACGCCGCCCGTCAGCTGCACCAGCACATAGCGCAGCGCGTCGCGCGGCGCCAGCACGCCCTGCACCAGGGCCGACAGGCTCACCACCGGGTTGAAATGCCCGCCCGAGACCGGCCCCAGCGACACCAGCAAGGCCACCAGCCCGGCGCCGGTGGCGAGCGAGTTAGCCAGCAGCGCGAGCGCGGTATCGCCGGCGGCGAGGCGCTCGGCACGAATGCCCGAGCCGACCACGATCGCCACCAGCAGCGCGGTGCCGAGTCCTTCCGCCACCAGGCGGCGCGCCAGCGTACTCATCGCTGCGCTGCGCCGGTGTAGCGGCGCGAAGCATGGGCGGGAGCAAGGCACGCCCGTGGACTTTTATCAGGACCAGTAGCGGAAACGATGGGGACAGCGCGCAGCAACAAGGTAGACAACGTCGCCTGAGACGACGCCTCGAACGGTGGCAGGTCGTTGCCCTGAGCAGGGCAACGCCGCGGCGCAGCGGCTGCGCGCGCGGTCGCGACAGTGTTCCGCCGCGGCCCGGGCGCGTCAATGCGCGCTGGCGATGTTGTGTGCTGACGCCGGGTTTCGAATCGCGCCGTTCAGCGCCATTCAGCGCAACAGGAAGGCAATATCCTCGACCACGATATTCGCCACCGGGATGCCCTTGCGGCGCTGGAACAGGATGTGCTGCTGCACGCGGCTGCGCTGCTCGGCAAACACAGCCGGATCGATCGGCGTGCCGATGCGCATGTAGTGCTGCACCAGCAGCTTGTAGGCGCGATGGCGCACCTGCATGGCCTCGGCCTCGGCGCGCAGCCGCTTGATCTCCGCCGGGCTGCGGTCGATGGCCTGGTGCAGCTCTTCCACCGTGCGCGCGTGCAGCTCGCGGTAGACATCGCGCTCGGCTTCCATCTGATGCAGCTCGTCGCGCAGCGCGCGGATCTTGTTCTGCAGCTTCAGCGTCTGCGACACCGCCTGCTGCATCCGCCCCGCCGCCCCCAGCGCCTGGCTGGCCGCCGCCACGGTGCTCTTCCACAAGCCACGCTCGCCGGCCGCGGTCTGCGGCGGCCAGTGCTTGTCCGTCCCGATCAGTGTGTCCATCCAACCCCCGGTAAGAAAGTATCGGCGCGGGGCCGGGGTATCCGCGTTATGGCTGCGCGTTGCAATGCGGCTTGGCCGGCCTGGCCCGTCCCGCCTGGTGGCGGTGCGTCTGGGCATCCTAGAGAGACATGGATCGGCTGCCAAGTAGAAGATTTTTACTTCTGGATTGGGTGTTGCGTCGCGTCGGCGCCAGCGCGGGCGGCACGGCAGCCACACTGACTGGCCGCCCAATGCAAAAAGCCCGGCTGCAAGAGCCGGGCTTTTCCTGTTCTGGTGGCCTGGGACGGAATCGAACCGCCGACACAAGGATTTTCAATCCTCTGCTCTACCGACTGAGCTACCGGGCCAAAGAAGCGAAACTATAACTGGTCTTTTTGGGCCAGTCAAGCGTCATGTAGGGCACTGCCTCAGTGTTCGGCCGGCTCCGGCTTGTTGCGGCCCAGCTCAACGCCGAGCTGCTTGAGCTTGCGGTACAGGTGGGTACGCTCCAGGCCGGTCTTCTCGGCGACGCGGGTCATGCTGCCGTGTTCGCGCAGCAGGTGGTATTCGAAATAGGCGCGCTCGAACAGGTCGCGCGCTTCGCGCAGCGGCATGTCGAACGAGAACTGCATCTCGGCTTCGGGCACGCGCGCCGGGTTGCCGTTGGGTGCGGCTTCGGCAGTGGCCTCGGGCGTGGCGGCGGCCGTGCCTGGCTCCGCGGTCGGCGCGGTGGCGGGTGCGGCGGCGGCCGTGGTGGTGCTGCGCGGGCGTTCGATGCCGCGGGCCAGGCCCTGCTCCACCGCGGACAGCAGCTTCTGCAGCGCGATCGGCTTTTCCAGGAAATTGAGCGCGCCGATCTTGGTCGCCTCGACCGCGGTATCGATGGTGGCGTGGCCCGACATCATGATCACGGGCATGGTCAGCTGTCCCTGCGCGGACCACTCCTTGAGCAGCGTGACGCCATCGGTATCGGGCATCCAGATATCGAGCAGCACGAGATCGGGCGTGCCCGCCGCACGGTAATCGCGCGCCTGTTGCGCGTTTTCCGCGAGTTCGACCACATGGCCTTCGTCGCTGAGGATCTCCGAGAGCAGCTCCCGGATTCCCATTTCGTCATCGACTACGAGGATGGTTGCCATACTTCCCCTCTTAACCCCACCGCAGCGTTCCGGGACCGGACGCCAATGTTGACTATGCCAGTTTAACGAACAGGATCGAGATCTGCGCACCGACGATCTCGGCACCTTCCATGCGATTGCGCAGTTCGATGCGCGCGCCGTGTTCGTCAATGATCTTCTTTACCATCGCGAGCCCGAGACCCGTGCCCTTGGCTTTGGTGGTCACATAAGGCTCGAACGCACGGCTCAGGATGCGTGGTGCAAAACCGGGACCATTGTCCGCAATGGTGAGCTTGACGGCCTGCCGGTTCTCGCCGGCAGAATCTTTGTATTCTACAGTCTCGGTGTGCAGAGTGATATGGGGCGCCGCCCTACCGGCCGCGACGTTCTCCGCGGCCGCGTCCTGCGCGTTCTGCAGCAGGTTGTGGATGACCTGGCGCAGCTGCGTCGGATCGCCCTTGATCTCGGGCAGCGCACGGCCCAGCGTCGGATGGATCACCGGGTGCTCGTGCACCGCCGGATCGTCGATGCCGTACAGGTGCAGGACCTCGGCCACCAGGCTGTTGAGCTGCAGCGATTGCAGCACCGCCGGCGGCGTGCGCGCGTAGTCGCGGAAATCATCGACCATGCGCTTCATCGCGGCCACCTGGTTGACGATGGTGGCGGCACCGCGCTTGAGCACGTCGGCATCGGTGCCCTCGAGCTTGGGCGAGAGCTTCATCTGCAGGCGCTCGGCCGAGAGCTGGATCGGCGTGAGCGGATTCTTGATCTCGTGTGCCAGGCGCCGTGCCACCTCGCCCCACGCCACCGAGCGTTGAGCGGAAATCACATCGGAAATATCGTCGAAGACGATCACATAGCCGGGCTCGTCGCGCTCGCCGCCCGGCAGGCGCGCGCCGCGCACCAGCAGCGTCAGCGGCTGCTCTTCGCCCTGCGGCAGCTCGATCTGCTTCTGCCAGTGCTCGGCGCCGCCCAGCACCTCGCTGGTGTTCTGGTCCGAGAAGGCCTGGCGCACGATCTCGCCGAACGAGCCCATGCCGGGGATCTGTTCCATCGGCAGGCCCATCACCGCGCCGAACGGCTGGCGGAAGATGCGCTCGGCGCCAGGGTTGGCGGTAATCAGCACGAAGCGGCGGTCGAACACCAGCACGCCCGCGGTGAGGTTCTGCAGCACGCTTTCGAGGTAGGCCTTCGACTGTTCCAGCGCGGCGCGGTTTTCTTCCACGGCCAGCCGCGCCTCGGCCAGCTGGCGCGTCATCTGGTTGAACTGCTGCGTGAGCATGCCCAGCTCGTCGCGGCTCTTCAGTTCGCGCTTGGGCGACAGATCGCCCTCGGCCACTTCCTTGGTCCCCTGCAGCAGCATCAGCAGCGGGCGCGCCAACTGGCCGCCGAGCAGCAGCGCCAGCATCACCGCGATAAACACCGCCAGGAACAGCGTCAGTGTCAGCGTGCCGATATACATCTTGCGCAGGCCGGTGCGGCCCAGCGCCTTCTCCTGGTATTCCTGGTACGCGCGCTGGACCTCGTCGGCATTGCGCGCGAGCACCGCCGGCACCGGGTGCAGTACCTGCAGGTAGCGCTCTTCGCGCACGGTCTCGCCGACCAGGCCGAAGCCGCTCGACGGCGAATCTTCGGGGCTGCGCTCCACCGACAGGCCCGAGCCGGCCCAGCGCGGCGAGCGGGACAGCGCACGCGGTGCGCTGGCGGCACCGACCGTATCCTGCGCGGGTCCCGGCGCCGCACCCAGCGGAATGATCACGCGCAGGCGATACAGGTGGCTGCTGTCGACACGCTCGGCAGCCTGCCCGATATCGCTCGACGGATCGGTGCCGCCTTCCACCGCGGCATAGCCACCGGCCAGCCGCGCCTGTTCCGCCAGCACGCCGGAAGGCAGGTCCGGCACCAGCGAGGCATAGTTGCTGGAAGCCGATGCCAGCACGCGGCCACTGCCGGTGAAGATCGCGGCTTCCTGCACGCCGTATTGCTCGCGCAGCCGGTTCAGCTGCAGCGAGGTGGCCACGCCGGACGCGCCGGCCAGCTGTTCGGACATCAGCCGTGCCTTGACCTGCAGGTCGGCCAGCGAGCTGTCGATGGTGGAGCGCCCCAGGTTCAGTCCGGCCTCGAGTGCGGTTTCCACGCGCACGTCGAACCAGGATTCGATACTGCGCGAGACAAACTGCAGCGACACCAGGTAGATCAGCACGCCGGGCAGCACGCCCACCACGCCGAAGAACACCGCGAGCTTGGTCATCAGCCGCGTGCCGAACTTGCCGCGGCGATAGCGCAGCCACAGCGTGACCGCGAGCGCGCCGACGGTCAGCACCAGCAGCGCGCCGATCACCAGGTTCACCTTGAACAGCAGGGTGAAATAGCGATCGAAGAATTCGGTATTGGCCGAGGCGCCGGCCAGCAGGCCCACCAGCACCAGCGCCAGGAACACGATGATGCCGGCCACGACGCGGGACAGCACGCGCCGGAACCGGCTGTCCCACAACGGAGTGCTCATGGCTGGCTCGGCGCCGGCTGCGCCAGCATCGCCGGCGACAAGGCGTACGATACGGCCTGCACGTACAGGCCACGCCCTTCCATCGGGCTACGCTCATTGGCCGCGGCGGGTGCCGAGGCCGCAGCCGGGGCAGGCATGGCGGGCGAGGCCGGCAACGCAGGCAATGCCGGTGGCGGTGCCGGCGGCTGAGGCTGAGGCTGCGGCGGTGGCGCGGGCGGCGTGCTCAGGTCGGTCGGCACGGTGTAGGTGAAGCGCCGCCAGTCGGACGCCAGGTTCCAGTCGCGCGTGTTGACGGCGTTGATCTGGAACGGCTTGGGCAATTGCGACAGGTCCAGCCGCATGCGTACTTCGGCGTTGTAGGTCTCGCCGGGCTTGACCGCGTTGCGCTCGAACACGCGCCAGCCGCGCACGCGCTGGATAAACTGCAGCGCGCTCTTCAGCCGCGTGAACGGCAGCTGCAGGCCGCCGGTGGAGATGCGGTACTGGCGCGTCAGCGGCTGGTACGACAGGCGCACGCTGCGGGTGGTGTTGACCGGCTTGTCGTCGAACCAGTACCAGCGCGAGCGCGACAGCTGGAAGTCGACCGCGAAATACAGCGAGATGCCCTTGTGCAGCGCGTCCTCGAGCGCGGGCGGCAGGTCGAAGTCGAAGCTGGCGGCAAGCTCGAAGCCGCCGTCCTGGTATTCGACGCGGGCCTCGGTGGCCTCGATGACCTGGGCCTGCGCGGCGCGCGGCAGCCACAGCACGGCGGCCAGCGCCAGCAGCAGCGCGAGGGCCCAGCGCGCCAGCCGTCTGTGGCGGAGGTCCACTTCAACGCGAAAGCCTGACAGGCGCGGCGTGCTCGGCATCGGATCAGATCAGGCGCGTTTCTGGAAGCGGGCGTAGAAGAAGCCATCGTGATCGGATGGCAGGCTGGTACCGTCGGTGCGGCCGGTGCTGTCAAGGGTGGCCTTGTCACCGTCCGCGCCCGCGGCAAGCGTTGCATGGGTGCCGGGCAGCAGCTGTCCCGGCGCCTGCAATCGTATCGCATCTGCCAGTTGCTCACCAAACCAGCGCGCCTGCTCCTCGCCCTCCGTTGGAAAAATAGAACAGGTGACATAGACCAGGATGCCGCCCGGCTTCAGCAGCGGCCACAGCTGCGAGACGATGCGGCGCTGCTCGGTGATGAGCTTGGCGATATCGGTTTCGCGGCGCAGCCAGCGGATATCGGGATGGCGCCGCACGATGCCCGAGGCCGAGCACGGCACGTCGGCGAGGATGCGGTCGAAGCGTTGCCCGTCCCACCAGTCGGCGGGCCGGCTGGCATCGCCGACCACGATCTTTGCCGACTTGCCCAGGCGCGCTAGGTTCTCGCCGATGCGGGTGGCGCGCTGCGCGTCGCTTTCGACCGCGGTCACTTCGATATCGGCCAGCTCCAGCAAATGTCCGGTCTTGCCGCCGGGCGCGGCGCAGGCATCGAGCACGCGCATGCCGTCGGCCACCTCGAGCAACGGCGCGGCCAGTTGCGCGCCGGCGTCCTGCACCGAGACCGCGCCTTCGGCAAAGCCGGGCAACTGGTTTACCGGCACCGCGCGCACCAGGCGCACCGCCTGCGGACCGACGACGTGCCCGGCCAGGCCGGCGTTGGCGAGGTCGGTGCGGTACTGCTGCACCGACACGCGCGCGGTGTTGACGCGTACCGTCATCGGCGGGCGCACGTTGGCGCTGGCGGCCAGCGCCATCCACTGGTCGGGGTAGGCCTCGCGCAGCATGCGCAGCCACCACGGCGGCAGGTTCCAGCGCGCCTGCTCGTCGCGGTTGACTTCAGCGAGCAGAGCCTTGCGCTCGCGCAGGAAACGGCGCAGCACCGCGTTGACCAGTCCGCGCGCATGCGCGGTCTTGGGTTCGGAGGCGGCCGCGCTGACGGCCTGGTCGACCACCGTGAAGGTGCTGTAGCCCGGACGGCCGGAGTCGGTATCGTGGCGCGCCAGGTCGGCGCCGTCGTGCCGCTCGCGCGGGCCCGGCCCGTGTTCCAGCAACAGCGCCAGCGCTACTGCCAGCAGCGAATCGACCTGCGCGCCGGGCGGCCGCGTCACCAGTTTGGTCACCAGCGCGCGCGCAGTGCCGAACTGGCGCATGGTGCGGTAGGCGATGTCCTGCAGCGCGCCGCGCGTGGCGGCGTCGCGCACGCGGTCCAGCTTCAGTTGCGCGGCGGCGTCTTCGATCGCCTGGGGCAAGGCCGTGCCTTCGCTGACGGCGCGCACCGCGGTGGCGGCACCAAGCATCTGGAAGGCAAGCGAATCGGGAGGCAGGCGCATATCGGTCAGGCGGCGGATCAGGCAGCGGGTAAGGCGTGAATCGGGAAGGCGCGGAGCACGGGCCAAAAAAAAAGCCCGCCGGTCCACGCGGAACAGCGGGCAGTTTACCTTGTGACGGGGCCGCGCCCCGGATTTCCGGGGGTCAGGCGGGGTAGGTGCCGGTCTGTGCCATCTGCATCAGGCGCGCAATGCGTTCCTCGGTGGCCGGATGGGTCGAGAACAGGTTGGCAATGCCGCCGCCGGACAGCGGGTTCATGATCATCATCTGCGCCGTGGCCGGATGCTCCTCGGCTGCCTGGAACGGGATGCCCTGCGCGTAGCGGTGGATCTTGTCCAGCGCGCTGGCCAGCGCCTGCGGGTCGCCGCTGATTTCGGCACCGCCGCGGTCGGCTTCGAATTCGCGCGCGCGCGAGATCGCCATCTGGATCAGCGAGGCCGCCAGCGGCGCCAGGATCGCCACCGCAATGCTGGCGATGGGATTGGTGCGGTTGCCGTTCTCGTCGCGCCCGCCGAAGAACATCGCCATATTGGCCAGCGCGGAAATGGCACCGGCCATGGTCGCGGCGATGGTCGAGGTCAGGATGTCGCGATGGCGCACATGCGCCAGCTCATGCGCCATCACGCCGCGCAGCTCGCGCTCGGACAGCACGTGCAGGATGCCGGTGGTGGCCGCCACCGCGGCGTGTTCCGGGTTGCGGCCGGTGGCAAAGGCGTTGGGCGCGTCTTCATTGATCAGGTAGACGCGCGGCATCGGCAGGCCGGCGCGCTGCGCCAGCTCCTGCACCATGCCGTAGAACTGCGGCGCGCTGCCGGCATCGACTTCCTGCGCGTTGTACATGCGCAAGACCATCTTGTCCGAGAACCAGTAGGAGAAGAAGTTCATGCCGAGCGCGAGCAGCAGCGCCATCATCATGCCGCTGCGTCCGCCGATCATGCCGCCGATGACGATGAACAGCGCCGTGATGGCCGCCATCAGCATGAAGGTCTTGACCCAGTTGAACATTGCGGTGATCTCCGTGAAATCGTGACGCGCCCCGGAAAAGCTGACGCGATGCCCGTTAGATAGGGGCCGATCGCAGAAAATTCAACGGCCGTCCAACGGCCTTTGCAATGTTGCTCAGCTGCAGGCAGGGAGGCGCCGTGCGCGGCACATCAAGCGTCATGTGCGCCAAACGGCTGCCCGATCAAGCCGCCGCTGCGCCGTCGCCTGGCACCACGCAGCGCGTGCCCGGCGGCAGCGGCAAGGCTTGCAGGAACTGCTGCGCCGGCTGCCGGCGGCCACCCGGCTTCTGCAGCTCGGTGACCTGCAGCGCGCTGCCCTCGCCGCACGCGATCAGGATGCCGGCGGCATCGGCCGCCAGCACCGTGCCGGGCGGATGCGGCAGGCTGCTGGCCGCCGCCAGCGGCACGGCCTGCCAGCACTTGATCACGGTGTCGCCCACCTGCACCGTCGCGCCCGGGAACGGGTTGAAGGCGCGCACCTGGTTGGCCAGTTCGGCGGCCGGGCGGCGCAGGTCCAGCGGGGCTTCGTCCTTGGCGATCTTCTCGGCGTAGGTGACGCCTTGTTCCGGTTGCGGCGTGGCCGGCAGCGGCCGGCCGGCATCCAGTTGCCGCAGCGCCTCGACGATCATGCGTGCGCCGAGCGCGGCCAGGGTGTCGTGCAGCGTGCCGGTGGTGTCGTCCGCGCCGATCGGCACCGCCTCGCGCGTGAGCATGTCGCCGGTGTCCAGGCCTTCGTCCATCTGCATCAGCGTGATGCCGGTCTCGGCGTCGCCCGCCTCGATGGCGCGGTGGATCGGCGCCGCGCCACGCCAGCGCGGCAGCAGCGAGCCATGGATATTCAGGCAGCCCAGGCGTGGCAGGGTCAGTACCTCGGCCGGCAGGATCAGGCCGTAGGCCGCCACCACCATCACATCGGGCGCAAGGCCGGCGAGTGTGTCGATCGCCGCGCTGGCCTCTTCCGGATACTTGCCCTGGCGGCGCAGCGAACGCGGCTGCAGCACCGGCGCCAGGCCATGGGTGATGGCGAACTGCTTCACCGGGCTGGCCTGCAGCTGCATGCCGCGGCCGGCGGGCCGATCCGGCTGGGTCAGCACCGCCACCACCGGAAAGCCGGCGGCGTGGATGGCGTCCAGCGCGACGCGCGCAAACTCGGGCGTGCCGGCAAAGGCGACACGCAAGGGGCTGGCTTGGGGCATGGCAGTTTCCGTGGCCGGAAATGGCACCGGCCGCTTTAGCGGCCGGTATCGTGGTTCTTCGGAAGTCATAAAGATAACAGACCCCGCGCCGCTGCCGCACGCGGGTGGCCGGATTCCGGCGCGCTGTTACATCTTTATTGCCGCCGCGGCGGCTTACATGCGGGTGCGTTCGCGCTTCTGCAGCTTGCTCTTGATGCGGTTGAGCTTGAGCGGCGACAGGTACTCGACGAAGACCTTGCCGCGCAGGTGGTCGATCTCGTGCTGGATGCAGACTGCCAGCAGGTCGTCGGCATCGAGCTCGAAGCTTTCGCCTTTCTCGTTGAGCGCGCGCACGCGCACGCGGTCAGGGCGCTCGACCCGGTCATAGACCTCAGGTACCGACAGGCAGCCCTCTTCCCACACCTTGCGGTTGTCGCTGGCCCAGACGATCTCGGGGTTGATGAAGACCTGGAGCTGGTCGCGCGTTTCCGAGACGTCGATCACCACCACCTGCTCGTGCACGTTGACCTGGGTCGCGGCCAGGCCGATGCCGGGCGCTTCGTACATGGTTTCCGCCATGTCCTTGACCAGCTGGCGGATGCGGTCGTCCACCGCGGCCACGGGTTTGGCGACGGTGTGCAGGCGGGGATCGGGGTAGGTCAGGATGTCGAGTTTTGCCATGATGCTGGGGCGCAACGCCGGCTGCTGCCGGCAACCAGGCCGCGTTGCGGCGCCGGATGTTTACATGCAGAATCGGGGCGCAAGTACAAAAATTCAAGGCGCGCCGCAACAGGCACGCTCTCCCGGGTCAATCCGGCCGAACCACCGGCCGGTCAGGAAAATGCGCGATCTTACCAAAGAACACCAGGCGGCGTCGGGCCGCAGGCTGCACGCGTCCATCCCCAGATTTCTTGCTTATCCGTTACTGAGTGCCGCGGCCTTCACCGCCGCGCTGCCGGCGCTGGCGGCGGACCTGACGGTCACGGCGGCCCAGCAGGCCGAAGCCGAGCGTACCTACCGGCACGGAATTCCCGTGGCCGATCTTGCCGCCAACGCGCCATCGCAATATTCGGTGCGCGCCGGCGACACGCTGTGGGGCATCTCGGGCCGCTTCCTGCGCCAGCCGTGGCGCTGGCCCGAGCTGTGGGGCATGAACCGGCAGCAGATCCGCAATCCGCACCTGATCTACCCGGGCCAGATCCTGTATCTGATCCAGCGCGACGGACGTGCCTGGCTGTCGACCACGCCGGGCGGCAGCGATACCGTGCGCCTGTCGCCGCAGATGCGCAGCGGCGCCGCCGACAGTGCCGCTATCCTGAGCATCCCGGCCGCCGAGATCGAGCCCTTCCTGATCCGGCCTCTGGTGGTCGACCAGGGCACGCTGGACACCTCGGCGCGCATCGTGGCGGTGTCGGAATCGCGCGTCATTTTGGGCCGCGACGACACCGGCTATGCGCGCGGCATCCCCGCCGAGGCGCCGCAGGGCAGTGACTGGCAGGCCTACCGCCCCCTCACCCCGGTGCGCGATCCCGTGACCCAGGCCGTACTCGGCTACGAGGCCGAATATGAAGGCAATGTGCGCCTGGCGCGCGGCGCGCAGGGCCCGGACGCGGTCTCGACCATGCAGGTCACGCAGGCCAGGCAAGAGATGGGCGTCGGCACGCTGCTGATGCCGCAGCCCGCGCGCGAAGCCTTGCGCTACGTGCCGCACGCGCCCGATGCCCAGCTCGACGGCCGCGTCGCCAAGGTCTATGGCGGGGTGGAATTCGGTGGCGCCAGGCAGGTGGTGGTGCTCAACCTCGGCAGCCAGGCCGGGGTGGAACCGGGCCATGTGCTGGCCCTGTCGCGCACCGGCGAAACCGTGACCGACAAGACCGACAGCAACCGCGCCATCCGGCTGCCGGACGAGCGCTACGGGCTGGCCTTTGTCTTCCGCGTGTTTTCCGGCGTCTCGTATGCGCTGGTCACCGACGCTTCCAACGTGATCGCGGTCGGCGACCGCGCCACCTCGCCGCGCTGAGTCGCTCTTGGTGTCATCTCCGGCGGCGCCTGTCGGCGCCGCATCCCCTTGCCATGCCGGCGCCGGCGCGCCAGCCGCCATCCGCGATGCCGACGACCTGCAGGCATGGCTGCAACTGGCCTGTGCCCCCGGCGTCGGCCCGGTCGCGGTGCGGCTGCTGCTGGCGGCGTTCGGGCTGCCGCGGCAGGTGTTGTCGCAGAGCGTGACGGCGCTGTCCGCGGTGGTCCCGGTCAAGCTGGCCCGCGCGGTTTTGGCCAAGCCGGGGGCCGGCCTGCCGGCGCTGGTCGAACGCACGCTGGCGTGGCTGCGCACGCCCGGCAACCATCTGCTGACGCTGGCCGATGAGGCCTACCCTCGCCGCCTGTTCGATCTGCACGACCCGCCGCCGCTGCTATATATCAGAGGCGATCCCGCGCTGCTGGGCCGCCCCGCGGTGGCCATCGTCGGCGCGCGCAACGCCACCGCGCAGGGCAAGCGCGATGCGCAGGCGTTCGGGCGCGAGCTGTCCGAGTCGGGCCTCACGGTGATCTCCGGCCTGGCGCTGGGTATCGACGCCGCCGCCCATGCCGGCGGGCTGCTCGGTTGCGGCGGCACCGTCGCGGTCACGGGTACCGGAGCCGATCGGGTCTATCCCGCCGACAACCTGGCCCTGGCTCACGAGGTCGCCGAGCGCGGCGCTGTCGTCACCGAATTCCCGCTCGGCATGCAGGGCCTGCCGGCCAACTTCCCGCGGCGTAACCGCATCATCGCGGCGCTGGCGCACGGCGTGCTGGTGGTGGAGGCCGCGGCGCGCTCGGGCTCGCTGATCACCGCACGGCTGGCCGCGGAACTCGGGCGCGAAGTGTTCGCGGTGCCGGGATCGATCCACGCGCCGCTGTCACAGGGTTGCCACCTGCTGCTCCGCCAGGGCGCCAAGCTGGTCGAGCACACCGGGGACGTGCTCGAGGAGATCAACCTGGGGCCAGCCGCACCGGTGCTCGGCCAGCCGTCAGCACAGGCCGTGGCTTCGCCGCCGGCTTCGGATCAGTCTGAATTTGCCAATGCCGCCGACCCCCTGCTGGCCGCCCTCGGCTACGATCCGGTTACGCTGGATGCGCTGTGCGAGCGCAGCGGCCAGCCCCCGGACGCCGCCGCGGCACGCCTGCTGGAGCTGGAACTGGCCGGGCATGTCGAGCGTCTACCGGGAAACCTGTTCCGACGCCTTGCGTGAAGGCCGTGCCGGGCAGCGCGCGCAATACCGATACAATCGCCGCTGTCCGTGTGTCGCGGGCACCTCATGTTTCCGATGCCATGACCGTTTACTTTCCTGAGCGTGATGCAGGCGCCATCGCCGAGTGCCTGGCGGCGCGGCCGCAGGGCCGCCTGGTGGCCTGCCTGTGCGCGCAGTGGTGCGGCACGTGCCGGGATTACCTGGTGGCGTTGACGGCGCTGGCCGCGCGCCATCCGGACCATTGCTTTGTCTGGATCGATATCGAGACCCATGCGGATGCGCTCGGCGATATCGATATCGAGAATTTCCCGACCGTGCTGGTGCAGCCTGCCGCGGGCGGCGCGCCGCAGTTCTATGGCACCCTGCTGCCGCATATCGAGGTGCTCGAGCGCATGCTCACGCGTGGCGCGGCCATGCCGGCGCCGGCGGAAGAGGTGCCCGAGGTGCTGGACTGGTTGCTTGGCGGGGGGCGCGGCGGCGCTTGAGCGGCGCGCGCGACGGCAGGCGAGCCGCCATCAGGCTGGCTTGCACCGCCGTCGAAACCGCGCTTATTATTGGCGCCTCATAGCCCCCCGGCGTTCTGATTACTACGTTTGCAGTGCATTAGCGGGTTGCCGGATGCAGCCCGCAAGGACCCTTCCCATGTCAAAAGCCCTCATCATCGCGGAAAAGCCGTCGGTCGCGGCGGATATCGCCCGTGCCCTCGGGGGGTTTACCAAGCACGACGAGTATTTCGAGAGCGACGACTACGTGCTGTCCTCCGCCGTCGGCCACCTGGTCGAGATCGCCGCGCCAGACGAATACGAGGTCAAGCGCGGCAAGTGGAGCTTCGCCAATCTGCCGGTGATCCCGCCGCACTTCGACCTGCGCCCGATCGCCAAGACCGAGTCGCGCCTGAAGGTGCTGAACCGGCTGATCAAGCGCAAGGACGTGACCGCCCTGATCAACGCCTGTGACGCGGGGCGCGAAGGCGAACTGATCTTCCGGCTGATCGCGCAACAGGCCAAGGCCAAGCAGCCGGTGCGCCGGCTGTGGCTGCAGTCGATGACGCAGCAGGCGATCCGCGACGGCTTCGCCAGCCTGCGCGAAGACGAAGACATGCTGCCGCTGGCCGACGCCGCGCGCTGCCGCTCCGAGGCCGACTGGCTGGTCGGCATCAACGGCACCCGCGCCATGACTGCCTTCAACAGCAAGGGCGGCGGCTTCTTCCTGACCACCGTGGGCCGTGTGCAGACGCCGACGCTGTCGATCGTGGTGGAGCGCGAAGAGAAGATCAAGCACTTCGTGCCGCGCGACTACTGGGAAGTGCGCGCCGAGTTCATCGCCGCCGCCGGCCTGTACGAAGGCCGCTGGTTCGACCCCAAGTTCAAGAAGAGCGAGTTCGATCCCGAGGCGCGCGAATCGCGCCTGTGGAGCGAGGCCGAGGCCAAGAGCATCGTCGCCGCCTGCCGCGACAAGCCGGGCACCGTCACGGAAGAATCCAAGCCGTCGACGCAGCAGTCGCCGGCGCTGTTCGATCTGACCACGCTGCAGCGCGAGGCCAACTCGCGCTTCGGCTTCTCGGCCAAGAACACCCTCGGCCTGGCGCAGGCCCTGTATGAGAAGCACAAGGTCCTGACCTACCCGCGTACCGATGCGCGCGCACTGCCCGAGGACTACCTGGACACGGTCAAGCAGACCATGGACATGCTGGCCGACAGTTCGCCCAACTACCTGCCGCACGCCAAGAAGATCCTGGCGCAGGGCTGGGTCAAGCCGAACAAGAAGATCTTCGACAACAGCAAGATCAGCGACCACTTCGCCATCATCCCGACGCTGCAGGCGCCCAAGAACCTGTCGGAACCGGAGCAGAAGCTGTACGACCTGGTGGTGCGCCGCTTCCTGGCGGTGTTCTTCCCGGCGGCCGAGTTCCAGGTCACCACCCGCATCACGGAAGTCGCCGGCCACCACTTCAAGACCGAAGGCAAGGTGCTGGTCAACCCGGGCTGGCTGGTGATCTACGGCCGCGAGGCGCAGGGCAAGGATGGGAAGGAGGACGCAGCCAACCTGGTGCCGGTGGCCAAGGACGAGAAGGTCAAGACCGACAAGGTCGAGGCCGTCGGCCTGACCACCAAGCCGCCCGCCCGCTACAACGAAGCCACGCTGCTGTCGGCGATGGAAGGCGCCGGCAAGCTGGTCGACGACGACGCGTTGCGCGAAGCCATGGCCGGCAAGGGCCTGGGCACGCCGGCCACGCGCGCGGCCATCATCGAAGGGCTGCTGACCGAGAAATACCTGGTGCGCGAAGGCCGCGAGCTGATTCCGACCGCCAAGGCGTTCCAGCTGATGACGCTGCTGCGCGGCCTGGGCGTGCAGGAACTGACGCAGGCGGAACTGACTGGCGAGTGGGAGCACAAGCTCTCGCAGATCGAGCGCGGCCGTCTCAAGCGCGACGAGTTCATGCGCGAGATCGCGCAGATGACCCAGCAGATCGTCAAGCGCGCCAAGGAATACGACAGCGATACCATCCCCGGCGACTACGCCACGCTGGACACGCCGTGCCCGCAGTGCGGCGGACAGGTCAAGGAGAACTACCGCCGCTTTGCCTGCACCGCGTGCGAATTCTCGATCAGCAAGATCCCGGGCGGCCGCCAGTTCGAGATCGACGAAGTCGAGGAACTGCTGCTGAAGAAGGAGATCGGCCCGCTGCAGGGTTTCCGCAGCAAGATGGGCCGCCCGTTCGCCGCCATCCTCAAGCTGGGCAAGGACGACGAAGGCCATTACAAGATGGAATTCGACTTTGGCCAGAATGACGACGACAACGACGGCGAGCCGGTCGACTTCAGCGGCCAGCAGCCGGTGGGAACCTGCCCGAAGTGCGGCGGCTCGGTGTTCGAGCACGGCATGAAGTACGTCTGCGAGAACAGCACCACCAGCCCCAAGAGCTGCGACTTCACTACCGGCAAGATCATCCTGCAGCAGGAAATCAGCCGCGAGCAGATCGGCAAGCTGCTCAACGAAGGCAAGACCGACCTGCTGACCGGCTTCAAGTCGTCGCGCACCGGCCGCAACTTCAAGGCCTTCCTGGTCAAGCAGCCGGACGGCAAGATCGGCTTCGAGTTCGAGGCGCGCGAGCCCAAGGCGGGCGCCAAGACCGCGGCCAAGGCGGCATCGCGGGGCACGGCGGAAGCCGAGGCGGCGCCGGCAACCAAGGCTGCAACCAAGACCGCCGCCAAGACTGCGACCAAGACCGCCGCCACCAAGGCGCCGGCGAAGAAGGCCGCGGCAAAGAAGGCACCCGCCAAGACCGCCGCGGCCAAGAAGACGCGCGCAGCCGCGGCCGGCGAGTAAGCCAGCCAGCCACAAAAAACGCCCGGCATGGCCGGGCGTTTTTGTTTGTTGCGGCGCGCGGCGCAGCCGCGGCCGTTCAGGTGCGCACGGCGTGGGCGCCCAGGCTGGCGGCCGGATGGTCATCCTTGCCCCGCACATGCCCTTCTTCCAGCAGGAAGTCGATAAAGGCGCGAACCTTGGTGGGCAGGAACTTGCGGCTCGGATAGACCACGCTGACATCGCGCCGGGGCAACTGGTATTGGGGCAGCACGCGCACCAGCCGGCCCGCGTCGATATTGGGCCGCGCCAGGTAGGACGAGAGCATGGCCACGCCCATGTCGGCCAGCGCGGCCTGGTGCGCCAGCTCGGCGTTGCTGCACAGCAGCCCAGGGCGGATCGGCACGGTCACCTCGCCTTCCGGTCCGAGCAGCGTCCATTCGTGCTCGGCATTGGGCAGGCGCATGGCGATGCAGCGATGGTGGCTCAGTTCATGGGCATGGCGGATGGGCGCATGCGCCGCGACATAGCCGGGCGAAGCGCACAGGATGACTTCGGCCGACAGCAGCGGGCGCGCCACCAGGTGCGAGCCCAGTCCCAGGTCGGACAGCATCACGGCCACGTCGCGGCCTTCCTCGACGATATCGACATTGCGGTCCGACAGGATCACGTCGAAGACCACGTCCGGGTAGAGCTGCTGGAAGCGCGACAGCAGTTCCGGCAGCAGGTGCAGGCCGAACATCACCGGCGTCACCAGGCGCAGCGTGCCGGACAGCGACTGGCTGCGCGCCGTGACCACGCTCTCGGCTTCCTCGACGTCTTCCAGGATTTGCTGGCAGCGCTGCAGGTAGGTCTCGCCGGCATCGGTCAGCGACAGGCTGCGCGTAGTCCGGTTGAGCAGGCGCGTGCCGAGGTGGCTTTCCAGGTCGGCCACATAGCGCGTGACCACCGCGTTGGACATTTCCAGCTGCTGCGCTGCACGCGCGAAGCTGCCGAGCTCCACCACTTTGGAAAACACACGCATCGACTGCAGGCGATCCATGACATAGTCTCCGGTTTCTTTGCTGAATTCTTACGCAATCAGCTTATTTTATTGTCCGAATCAAAACTAATCATTGTGGATCCTGATATTTATTGATATGAGGGAAATGCCTAATATCTAGCCATCGGATGCCGCAATGCAACATGCCCTTCCCCGGAAGGTGCCGGATCAGGCATCCACGCTACAAGAAAGGCCTGAATCATGAAAACCAACCGTTACACCCTGATCGCTGTCGCCACCGTCGCTGCCGCCCTGTCCGCCGCGCCGGCCTTTGCCAAGAATGGAAAGTTCGACGTCTACACCGACGGCGCCAAGGTGGCCAGCTTCGACGTCTATGCCGACGGCGCCCGGGCCGGCAAGTTCGACCCGTACACGGACGGTGCTAAGGCCGGCAAGTTCGACACCTTCACCGACGGTGCCCGCACCGGCAAGTTCGATACCTTCTCGGAAGGCGCGAAGTACGACACCACGACCGATCGCGCGCCGCTCTGAGCCGGCACGGTCCACCGCTTCAACCTGGTCTCCACAGGTCTTTAGGAGAGCGCCCCGCGTCTCTCCCGCTTTATTGGAGAAGAAGCCCGCACCGGGACCGGTGCGGGCTTCTTTGTTTCAGGCGCCGGCAGATCCGGGCCGAACTCTGGTCGATTATGCCAGACGCCGCAACGCAACAAGGGCTGGTGAATACCCGGCGGTGGCGGCGCCAAAGAAAAACGGGCCATCACGGCCCGTTTTGCTGACCCCGCTGCGACTTAATCGTCGTAGTGGTGGCGATGATGGTGCTTGTGCTTCTTGCGCTTGTAATGGCTCTTGTTGTAGTAGCGGCGATCGTCGTCGTACGAGTTGTTGCGCGAGATATTGCCGCCCAGCGCCGCGCCCGCGCCGCCGCCCAGGCCGGCGCCGATCAGGCCGCCGGTGCGCCCGCCCATGGCATTGCCTGCCGCGGTACCCGCACCGCCGCCCAGGGCGCCGCCGATGATGGCGCCGGTGCGCTCGCGACGGTTCGACGTGACCGCGCCACCCGCGCCGCCGCCTACCGCACCGCCGATCACGGCGCCGGTGCTGCCGCCCAGCGCGCCACCGACCGCGGCACCGGCGACACCGCCGAGCGCGCCGCCGAGGGCGTTGTTCATGTCGCCCGCGACGGCCGGCAGCGCGCAGGCCGCCAGGGCAAGGGCAACGGTCAGGTTGCGAATGGGATGGCGAGTCATATGTTTTTTCCTCGAATTGCCATGATGTGTCGCAAGTGTAGATAAGGTGCCGCGGCCTTGCTGTAACCACCTGTAAAGCCCTGTAACCCCCTGCAGAAACGGTATCGGGCCATTACAAAGGCGCGGTGAAAATACAACACTTAATAAAAAGACAGGCGATCATGTGATCGCCTGTCTGCTTTGTCGGCCGCCGAACCAAAGTCGGCGGCGTAGCTCAACGTGTCGTTAGCAGCACTTGCCTTGCCCGCCGCCGTAGCGCGCCTCCTGGCGCTCGCGGAAAAACTCCTCGTAGCTCATCGGCGCACGGTCAGGGTGCGTGCTTTCCATATGCGCCACATAGGTCTGGTAGTCGGGCAGGCCGACCATCAGCCGCAGCGACTGCCCGAGGTACCGGCCCATGGTGCCAAGTTGTTCCAGCATGGCGGCTCCTTGTTGATATCAGGGTCAGGACTGGGCCGAAGCGGCGCCCGGCAGCGGCTCGAACGGCGTTTCCTTGTCGGTCGGGCGGTTCGCTGCACGGGCCTGCAGCGCGGTCTTGAAGCCGTAGAACACGATCGACAGCACCACCACCATGAACAGCGCGCACAGCCCGGCGTCCAGGTAATCGTTGAAGACGATGCGGTGCATCTGCTCCATCGACTTGGCCGGCGCCAGCACCTTGCCTTCGGCGATGGCGGCGCTGAACTTGGCGGCGTGGGTCAGGAAGCTGACCTTCGGGTCGGCATGGAACAGCTTCTGCCAGCCGGCGGTCAGCGTGCAGATCAGCAGCCAGACCGTGGGTACCAGCGTGACCCAGGCGTACTGGCCGCGCTTCATCTTGACCAGCACGCAGGTGCCCAGCACCAGCGCCACCGCGGCCAGCATCTGGTTGGAGATGCCGAACAGCGGCCACAGCGTATTGATGCCGCCCAGCGGATCGACCACGCCCTGGTACAGGAAGTAGCCCCAGGCCGCCACCGTCAGCGCGGTCGCGATCAGGTTGGCCGGCAGCGAGTCGGTGCGCTTCATCGACGGCACGAAGCTGCCCAGCAGGTCTTGCAGCATGAAGCGGCCCGCGCGGGTGCCCGCGTCGACGGCGGTCAGGATGAAGAGCGCCTCGAACAGGATGGCGAAGTGGTACCAGAACGCCATCATGGCCTGGCCGCCGACCACCTGGTGCAGGATGTGCGCGATGCCCACGGCCAGCGTCGGTGCGCCACCGGCGCGCGAGATGATGGTGTTCTCGCCGACGTCCTTGGCGGTCTGCACCAGCACGTCCGGCGTGATCACGAAGCCCCAGGTCGACACTGCCTGCGCCACCGCCTCGGGCGTGGTGCCGATCACCGCGGCCGGGCTGTTCATGGCGAAGTACACGCCGGGCTCGATCACCGCGGCGGCAACCAGCGCCATGATGGCGACGAAGGACTCGGCCAGCATTGCGCCGTAGCCGATGAAGCGCGCGTGGGTTTCGTTCTCGAGCAGCTTGGGCGTGGTGCCCGACGAGATCAGCGCGTGGAAACCGGACACCGCGCCGCAGGCGATGGTGATGAACAGGAACGGGAACAGGTTGCCCGACCAAACCGGCCCGCCGCCCGCGGCGAACTGCGTGAAGGCCGGCATCTTCAGTTCCGGCGCGACGATCAGGATGCCCACCGCCAGCGCGATGATGGTGCCGATCTTCAGGAAGGTCGACAGGTAGTCGCGCGGGGCCAGCAGCAGCCACACCGGCAGCACCGCGGCGACAAAGCCGTAGATGATCAGCATCCAGGTCAGCGCCTTGCCGTCGTAGGTGAACAGCGGCGCCAGGGTCGCGCTTTCATGCACGTACTGGCCGCCGATGATGGCCAGCATCAGCAGCACGAAGCCGATCACCGAGACCTCGCCGATGCGGCCCGGGCGGATGTAGCGGGTGTAGATGCCCATGAAGATGGCGATGGGGATGGTTACCGCCACGGTGAAGGTGCCCCACGGCGAGTCCGCCAGCGCCTTCACCACGATCAGTGCCAGCACCGCCAGGATGATGATCATGATCATGAAGCAGCCGAACAGCGCGATCATCCCAGGCACCGTGCCCATCTCGGACTTGACCAGGTCGCCCAGCGAGCGGCCGTCGCGGCGCGTCGAGATGAACAGCACCATGAAGTCCTGCACCGCGCCGGCGAACACCACGCCGGCCAGCAGCCACAGCATGCCGGGCATATAGCCCATCTGCGCGGCCAGCACCGGGCCCACCAGCGGGCCGGCGCCGGCAATCGCGGCGAAGTGGTGGCCGAACAGCACCGCCTTGTTGGTCGGCACGTAGTCCAGGCCATCGTTATGGCGCCACGCGGGCGTCATCCGTTTGGGATCGAGCTGCATCACCTTGTCGGCGATGAAGCGGCTGTAGTACCGATAGGCGATCAGGTAGATGCAGAGCGCGGCCACCACGATCCACAGCGCGCTGACGGCTTCGCCGCGCGCGAGCGCGACGGTGCCGAAGGCAAACGCGCCAAGGATGGCGACGGCCAGCCACACCAGGTGTTCTCCGATGCGATTCATAGTGTAGGGTCTCCTCAGACCGGGATTTGGGAAGCCTGCGGCGGCGAAGGACTGGCAACTGGCAACGGGCGGGTCGGCGGCGGGCGCGCCTGGGGCGGGCAGCGAGGGCAATCCGGCGGTGAGGGGTCTCCTGGGCTGCTGGAATGAATTGCTGCGCGCCCGGTTCGTGTCGTTTCCGGATCTCGTCTTGCAGGCAGGCGATGCACCAGCCGGGTAGGCGGTGCACCAACTGCGTGGACCCGCGCCGCATGTTGGGGCGGCTTGCGCGTCCGGCGTGTAGTATTGACAGCCGCCAAACCCGGCACAAGCGCGTAACTACGCAGCACTTCTGCGTAGTACTACGCAAGTCGACGGTGGCATGCCGCCTGCGCGGCATCGGTGTTTACCCCCGCTTCCCCGGTCTTGTATGAAACTCCGCCAGAAAATCCTGTTGCTCGCCGTGGCGCCGCTCGCGGTGGCGATGCTGGGCATCGCGCTGGCGGTGCGCTACCAGGCCACCCAACTGGCACAGCATGAGCGCGCGCTGGTCGAGGCCGCCTACCTCCAGAGCAAGGAGACCGAGCTGCGCCACTACGTGGAACTGGCGCAGAGCGCGATCGCGCCGCTGGTGCGCTCCGGCCGCAACGACGAAGCCACGCGCCAGGCGGCGATGGAAGCGCTGGCGCGGCTGGACTATGGCCCCGACGGCTACTTCTTCCTGTACGACCTGCAGGGCCGCAACCTGATGCATCCGCGCCAGCCCGAGCTGGTGGGCCAGGATCTGTGGACACTGCGCGACCCGCAGGGCGCGCCCACCATCCAGCAGCTGATCGCCGCGGCCAGGGGCGGCGGCGGCGCGGTGCGCTACCAGTGGCGCAAGCCCTCGACGCAGCAACTGGCACCCAAGCTCGGCTACGTGGTGGCGGTGCCCGAATGGGGCTGGATGCTCGGCACCGGCATCTACCTGGATGACGTCGAAAGCACGCTGCGCCAGCTCGACGCGCGCGCCGAGACCGATATCCGCGAGACCATGGGGTGGATCGGCGTGATCGCCGGCATCAGCATCCTGCTGGTGGCTGCCAGCGGTTTGGCGTTGAACGTCAGCGAGCACCGCGAGGCCGACGCCAAGCTGCGCCAGCTGGCGCAGCGCGTGGTGCAGTCGCAGGAAGAAGAGCGCGCGCGGCTGTCGCGCGAACTGCACGACGGCATCAGCCAGCTGCTGGTCTCGGTCAAGCTGGTGCTGGAAACCGCCGCCAACCGGCTGCGCCTGGCACCGGCCGACGGCGCGGCGGTGGCGCCGGTGCTGGGCATGGCGCTGAACCGGCTCGACACGGTCTTCAATGAAGTGCGTCGGGTGGCGCGCAACCTGCGGCCGGCGTTGCTCGATGACCTGGGGCTGTACGCCGCGCTGCAGCACCTGGGGCGCGAGATGCAGGGCGGCAGCGGCCTCCAGATCACGGTGACGCAAATCGGCACCCCGCGCGAACTGCCCGACGAGCAGGCCACGGCGCTGTTCCGCATCGCCCAGGAAGCGCTGACCAACGTCGAGCGCCACGCTGGTGCCCGGCGCGTTGCCGTGTCGCTCGCCTTCGATCCCGATGCCACGCGCCTGGCCGTGCGCGACGACGGCCATGGCTTCGACGTCGCGCGCATGCAGGCCGACCCGCAGCGCGGCATTGGCCTGCGCAACCTGCGCGAGCGCATCGCCGCGCTGTGCGGGCAGTTCGACATCCTTTCCGGCCTGGGCGGCACCCAGATCATCGCCTCGCTGCCGCTGGCCAGCCCCGCGGCCGCCGCGCGCGACGCCATTACCGCAGGACCCTCGCAGTCATGATCCAGTTTCTTGCCGAAGATCGCGAAGAAGATAACGAAGCGCCCGCGCGCGTGCTGCTGATCGACGACCACGCGCTGGTGCGCGACGGCATGCGCATGCACCTGGCGCTGCAGCCCGGGCTGCGCGTGGTGGGCGAAGCCGATGACGGCGAAGCCGCGCTGGCGTGGCTGGACCGCGCCGGCGCGGCCGACATGCCGGACCTGGTGATCACCGATATCGGCATGCGCGGCATGGGCGGCATTGCGCTGGCGGCGGCGCTGCACGACCGCTATCCCGAGCTGGCGGTGCTGATCGTATCGATGCACGACAACCTGGAGTACGTGCGCCAGGCCGTGCGCGCCGGCGCGCGCGGCTATGTGCTCAAGGACGCCCCGGCCGACGAGCTGATCGCGGCGATCCGCTCGGTGCTGGCCGGGCGCGTGTTCTACAGCGCCCGCATTGCGCGCGGCATCGCCGAGCAGAGCCCCGCTGCCGGCCCGCTCGATGCGCTCACGCCGCGCGAGCGCGATATCCTGCGCGGCATCGGGCGCGGCCTGGCCAACAAGGAGATCGCGGCGCAGCTCGGGGTGTCGGTGCGCACCGTCGAAACCCATCGGCTGAACCTGAAGCGCAAGCTGGGGATAGAGGGGCGGGCCGGACTGGTGAAGTATGCGGTGGAGACGCTGGGGGACAGCGAGGGCGCATAAAAAACGCCCGCCTGGGACAGGCGGGCGTTGGCTGGCTCAGGACTTGCGCGCTCAGCCGTCCAGTCGCTTGCCGAGTGCCGCGCGCGTCTGCGCCAGCGCCTGCGGCAGGTGGTGCTTCAGCTGCGTGAACAGCTCGTCGTGCAGCGTCAGTTCCTTCTGCCAGGCGTCACGGTCGATCGAGGTCACCTGCTCGAACTGCGCCGGCGAGAACTCGACGCCGTTCCAGTTCAGGTCCTGGTAGCGCGGCGAGGTGCCGAACACATGCTCGGCGCCCTGCCCCCTGCCTTCGACGCGGTCGATCATCCACGACAGCACGCGCATGTTCTCGCCAAAGCCCGGCCACACGAAGTTGCCGTCGGCATCCTTGCGGAACCAGTTTACGCAGTAGATCTTCGGCAGCCTTGCGCCCGCGGCTTCGAGCTTCTTGCCCAGTTCGAGCCAGTGGCCGAAGTAGTCGCTCATGTTATAGCCGCAGAACGGCAGCATGGCGAACGGGTCGCGGCGCACCACGCCTTGCTGGCCGGCGGCCGCCGCGGTGGTTTCCGAGCCCATGGTGGCGGCCATGTAGACGCCTTCGGTCCAGTCGCGCGCCTCGGTCACCAGCGGCACCGTGGTCGAGCGGCGGCCACCGAAGATGAACGCATCGATGGGTACGCCGGCCGGGTTGTCCCAGTTGTCGTCGATCGACGGGCATTGCGACGCGGGCGCGGTGAAGCGCGCGTTCGGGTGCGCGGCCTTGGCGCCGGTGGCCCTGGCAATCTCCGGGGTCCAGTCCTTGCCCTGCCAGTCGATCAGGTGCGCGGGCGCTTCCTTGGTCATGCCTTCCCACCACACGTCGCCGTCGTCGGTCAGCGCCACGTTGGTGAAGATGACGTTTTCCTTCAGCGTCGCCATCGCGTTGTAGTTGGTCTTCTCGCTGGTGCCCGGCGCCACGCCGAAGTAGCCGGCTTCCGGGTTGATCGCGTACAGGCGGCCGTCCTTGCCCGGCTTGATCCAGGCGATGTCGTCGCCGATGGTGGTGACCTTCCAGCCCTCGAAGCCCTTGGGCGGGATCAGCATGGCGAAATTGGTCTTGCCGCAGGCCGACGGGAAGGCGGCGGCGACATGGAATTTCTTGCCTTCGGGCGAGGTCACGCCGAGGATCAGCATGTGCTCGGCGAGCCAGCCTTCGTCGCGGCCCATGGTCGAGGCAATACGCAGCGCGAAGCACTTCTTGCCGAGCAGCGCATTGCCGCCGTAGCCCGAGCCGAACGACCAGATCTCGCGCGTTTCCGGGAAATGGACGATGTACTTGGTGGGATTGCACGGCCACGCCACGTCTTTCTCGCCGGCGGCCAGCGGCTTGCCCACCGTGTGCACGCACGGCACGAAGGCGCCGTCGCTGCCCAGCACCTCGTACACGGCCTTGCCCATGCGGGTCATGATGCGCATGTTGACCGCCACGTACGGCGAATCCGACAGTTCCACGCCGATATGGGCGATCGGCGAACCCAGCGGCCCCATCGAGAACGGCACCACATACAGGGTGCGGCCGCGCATGCAGCCGTCGAACAGGCCGGCCAGGGTCTGGCGCATCTCGGCCGGCGGGGTCCAGTTGTTGGTCGGGCCGGCATCTTCCTGCTGCTCGGAGCAGATGAAGGTACGGTCTTCGACGCGGGCCACGTCCGACGGGTCCGACAGGGCCAGGAAGGAGTTCTTGCGCTTGGCCGGGTTCAGCCGCTTCATGGTGCCGGCGGCGACCATCTGTTCGCACAGGCGGTCATATTCTTCCTGCGAGCCGTCGCACCAGTAGATATTGTCGGGCTTGGTCAGCGCGGCGATTTCCGCGACCCAGGCGATCAGCTTGGGGTGCTTGACCCAGGCCGGCGCATTGACGGCTGCCGTACCTTGCATCGTGGGGTGGTTCATACTGCAAACTCCAGGTTTGTAAAGGGAAGGAAGGGAGGGAATCCTTGCAAAGCCTGGCCGGCGGGTTCTCATGTGTGCCGGGGGCGGAACCGTCACTGCTGCTGTGTCCCTGCAGTGTCCTGCAAGGGCCGCATCGGGAGCGTCACATCCCGTTACAACTCCGCGGCGGCCCGGTTTGCGCAAAAGGTCGCGGCGGCCACGGCGGCTGCGCTACAGTGGCGCTTCGCCCGCGCAGCGGGGCCTGCAGTTGCCGGCCGGGCTTTGTCCGGAGGCAGCGGCGTGACGGGAGCAACGCTCGACCGACAATCCGCGGCGGCACCGGAGCGGGCAAGGATACCACTGGCGCACCCCCCTGTTTTTTGCTGCGCAACAATTGCCGGCGTCGGCCGGCGCGGTATTTGGCCGCGCCTGCCACCAGGGTTGCGGCGCGCCGGTGCGGGTTCGCAAACGTTTCACAACAATACTGTTGGCCGGCGCGCGCCTCGGTGGGCGCGCGCACCAATTGGCACAACGTCCCGAAGATAACCAGGGTTGCCGATGAAGATTGCCGTACTCGACGATTACCAGGATGCCGTGCGCAAGCTGCCTTGCTTCAGCCTGCTGGAGGGGCACGACGTCAAGGTGTTCAACAACACCGTCAAGGGCGTAGGCCAGCTGGCGGCGCGCCTGTCAGACGTGGAAGCCGTGGTGCTGATCCGCGAACGCACACGCATCACCCGCCAACTGCTTGAAAAACTGCCAAAACTCAAGCTGATCAGCCAGACTGGCCGGGTCGGCGCCGGGCCTGGCAGCCATATTGACCTGGATGCCGCCACCGACCGCGGCGTGGCGGTGCTGGAAGGCGTGGGCTCGCCGGTGGCGCCGGCCGAACTGACCTGGGCCCTGATCATGGCCGCCCAGCGCCGCATTCCGCAGTACGTGGCCAGCCTGAAGCATGGTGCGTGGCAGCAGTCGGGGCTGAAATCGACCACGATGCCGCCTAATTTCGGCCTGGGCCAGGTACTGCGCGGCCAGACGCTGGGAATCTGGGGCTACGGCAAGATCGGCCGGCTGCTGGCCGGCTATGGCCGCGCTTTCGGCATGAAGGTGCTGGTCTGGGGCCGCGAGGCATCCCAGCAAGCCGCGCGTGCCGACGGCCTTGACGTGGCGCCATCCAAGGAGCAATTGTTCGCCGACAGCGATGTGCTGTCACTGCACCTGCGCCTGAATGACGACACCCGCGGCATCGTCAAGCAGGCCGACCTGACCGCCATGAAGCCGACCGCGCTGTTCGTCAATACCAGCCGCGCCGAACTGCTCGAAGAGAACGCGCTGGTCACCGCGCTGAACCGGGGCCGCCCGGGCATGGCGGCGATCGATGTCTTCGAATCCGAGCCGATCCTGCAGGGCCACGCGCTGCTGCGCATGGAAAACTGCATCTGCACGCCGCACCTGGGCTACGTGGAGCGCGACAGCTACGAGCTGTATTTCCGCACGGCCTTCCAGAACATCCTGGATGTGCTCGGTGGCAAGCACGACTGCATCGTCAACCCAAAGGCGCTGGCGCCGGTGTTGACGCGCTGAGGCGCTTCGGCGCGCGCCGGTTTTCTCCCCCTCTCCCGCAAGCGGGCGAGGGGAGCCTGCTTCGGGCGGTGTTGGCTGCGGCCGGAGCCTGCCTGTCCCTCCGCGAACGCGAATATCCCGAAACCGCTACACTCGGGACTTCCCTTACCGCCCGGCCTGCCATGGCCCGCGGCAGCCCTGACAACAACAAGGCGCCCTCCGCGCCGATCCCTCTCCCAAGGCCGGCATGGACCCCAGGCTCGTGACGCTCTGCGTCGGCAATTTTGTCATCGGCACTGGTGCGATGATCGTCACCGGCATGTTGAACGACATTGCCGGCGACTTCGGGCTGGGCGCGGCCAGTGCCGGGCAGTTGATATCGGTGTTCGCGCTGGCCACCTGCGTGGGAGCGCCGCTGTTCGCCACGCTGGGGTCGCGCATCGACCGCCGGCTGCTGCTGGCGGGCTCGCTGCTGGTCTATGGGGTGATGCACGTGGCTGCGGCCCTGGCGCCGAGCTTTGCGGCGCTGATGGCGATCCGCTTCCTGACCGCGATCGGGGCGGCCATCTATACGCCGCAGACCGCGGCCACGCTGCCGCTGCTGGTCAATGCGCAGACCCGCGGGCGCGCCATCAGCTTCGTGTTCCTTGGCTGGAGCATTGCCAGCGTGGTGGGCGTGCCGCTGGGGACGTGGATTGCCAGCACGCTGGGGTGGCGCGTCAGCATGGCGCTGGTGGGGGTGATGGCGCTGCTGGCGGCGGCGGCGGTGTGGCGCGCGCTGCCGCGCGGGCTGATGGTGCCGCCGGCCGGGCGCGAGGCCTGGAGCGCGGTGCTGCGCCACAAGCCGGTCATGCTGGTGGTGCTGACTACCATGATTTCGTCGGCGGGCATGTTCACGCTGTTTACCTATATCGCGCCGCTGATGCGCGACGTCCATGGCATCAGCGGCGGCGCGCTCAGCCTGATGTTCCTCGCCTACGGTGCCTGCGGGGTGTTCGGCAATGCCATGGCGGCGTCGCGCATGGACCGGGTCACGCCCAGCCGGATCGTGCAGGTGACGCTGCTGACCTCGATCACGGCGATGGTGCTGTGGCCGCTGGCCGGGCTGGGCAGCGTCGCGCTGGTGGCGCTGTTCATGCTGTGGGGCGTGGGCGGCTTTGCCACCAACAGCGCCCAGCAGGCGCGGCTGGTGCTGCTGGCGCCGGAGCGGGCCTCGGTGTCGATCTCGCTGAATTCCTCTTCGATCTACCTGGGTCAGGCCGCCGGCGCCATGGCGGGCGCGGCGATCTATACCCTGGCCGGGCCCGACACGCTGCACTGGGGCGCGGCGGCGCTGATGCTGGCGGCGCTGGCGGTGTCGCAGCGCGCGCGCCTGCTGGGCTGCCGCTGGCAGCCCGCGCAAGCGGCAGCCCGGCAGCTCTGATTCCAGTCTGAAACACGCGCCACGCCCCCCCGCCGGCGCCTTGTGAGGAACCGCACCAAGCACTTGTCCACAGCGTTATCCGCCCCGTTATCCTCAGGGATATCCGCAGCTTATCCACATCCCTTTCCACAACCACGAAGCGGGGGCGCACGTGAGCGATTCGAGACCTTGGCCGGGCCTTGCACGCGTGCTGGCAGTCAGCCTGGGCAAGGCCATCCCGCTGGTGGTGGCGGGTGCGGGCACCGAGGCGGTGGTGCTGTCGGGCATTCGCAAGCATCCGGTCAGCACGCTGCTGCACCCGCTGCGGGTCCAGGTGCAGCAACAGGGCCTGGCGGGCGACGAGCAGGGCGACCTGACGGTGCACGGCGGCCTCGACAAGGCGGTCTACGCCTACCCCTCTGAGCACTACGCCTGGTGGAATGCCCGCCGCCGCGCCTGCGCCCAGCCCGACTCGGGGCCGCCGCTGCCCTACGGCGCGATGGGGGAAAACCTGACGCTGGAGGGCTTGCTGGAGTCCGCGCTATGGATCGGCGACCTGGTGCGGGTCGGCACCGCCCTGCTGCGCGTGGAAGCCCCGCGCCAGCCCTGCTACAAGTTCAACGCCGCGCTGGGGTATCGCCATGCGGTGCGGGACATGGTGCAGAGCGGCTACTCCGGGGTCTATCTCAGCGTGGTGCTGAAGGGCGAAGTGCGTGCCGGCGACGCCGTGATTGTGCAGGCCGGACCACGGGAATTGTCGGTGGACAGCGTAAATGAGTGGCGCCGCGATGGCCGCCGGCAGCTTTTCTGATAATGTTTGTCTAACCATACAAGCGCCCCGCTACACACATCTCCGGCCTCCCCTGTGGCCCGGACGGCGTTTGCCGGCGCCGGGCATTACCAGACCCTTGCACCCCTGTAACGGACTGTAATACGCGGCGCTGGCTCCGGCGGGCGAAGCGCGGTACTAGTAGAGTCTTTGCGCGACACGCACCGGCAGCAATCGGGCACAACATGCCGGGCGGTACACGGGGAGTGGCGCTGAAGACGCGGGGCAGAGGGTCCACACAATATGAAATCTGACAGGATCGACCAGCCCAAGGGCTTCGTCGACAGCAACTGGAGGGCGGCCGCCGGGACCGGGCGCGGCCGCGTGTCGCCGTGGCTGGCAGTGGTGGTGGTGCTCGCCGTCGCGGGCATGGGCTGGTTCGCATGGCGTACCTGGCTGGCGCCGAAGCCCGCGCCCAAGCCGCCTGCGGCGGCGGTGGTGTCGACCGCGCCGGTGCAGCAGGGCGACGTGCCGCTGCAGGTCTCGGCCAACGGCAATGTCACCGCGCTGTCCACGGTGGAGGTGCGGCCGCAGGTGTCGAGCACCGTGCGCACCGTCCATATCAAGGAAGGTCAGACCGTCAAGCCCGGCGAGCTGCTGTTCTCGCTCGATACCCGCATGGACGAGGCCAACCTGGCCAAGGCGCAGGCGCAGTTGCTGCGCGACCAGGCCGACCTGGCCGATGCCCGCCGCGCGCTGGCGCGCAGCCAGGAGCTGCTGCAGCGCAATTTCATCTCCAAGAGCGCGGTCGATACCGCGCAGGCGCGGGCCGACGGCCTTGCCGCCACCGTGCGCGCCGACCAGGCCGCGATCGAAGCCAGCCGCGTGGCGGTCAGCTACGGCGCCATCCGCGCCACCATCAGCGGCCGCACCGGCGTGATCAACGCCTTCCCGGGCTCGCTGGTGCTGCCCAACAGCACCCAGCCGATGGTCACGATCGCCCAGGTGCAGCCCATTGCCGTCACCTTCAGCCTGCCCGAACGCCAGCTGGCGGCGCTGCGCGAGGCGCTGCGCGCCGGCCCGGTGCAGGTCACCGCGCAGCCCAACGACGGCAACCAGGCGCCGGTGACCGGCCGCATCAGCTTTGTGGATAACACGGTCGATCCGCAGTACGGCACCATCCGCGTCAAGGCCCAGTTCGACAATGACGAGCAGCGGCTGTGGCCCGGCACCTATGCCACCGTCAGCGCCGTGGTGCAGACGCTGAAGGACGCGCTGTCGGTGCCGCCGCAGGCGGTGGTGACCGGGCCCGAGGGCCGCTTCGTCTATGTGGTGCAGCCCGACAGCAAGGTGGCGCGCGTGCCGGTGCGGGTGGTGACCACCACCGCCGCCGCGGCCGTGGTCGAGGGCGTGCAGCCCGGCGCGCGCGTGGTGGTGGAGGGTACGCAGAACCTGCGCCCCGGCGCGCTGGTGCGCGAGGCCGCCGCCCGCGGCGCTTCCGGCGCCGACGCCGCCCGCCCTGCCAGCGCGGGGCACTGAGCCATGACGCTCTCGGAACTCTGCATCCGCCGTCCGGTGATGACGGTGCTGCTGTGCCTGGCGGTGATCGTCACCGGCATCGTGCTGTATCCGACCATCCCGATCGCCGCGCTGCCCAGCTTCAACTCGCCGGTGATCCAGGTCACCGCGACGCTGCCGGGCGCGAGCCCGGAAACCATGGCGGCATCGGTGGCGACGCAGCTGGAAAAGCAGTTCGCGACCATCCCCGGCGTGTCGGTGATCAGCTCGTCGAACACGCTCGGCAATTCCAGCATCACCATCGAATTCAACAGCGACCGCGATATCGACGACGCGGCCGTGGACGTGCAGGCGGCGCTGTTCCGCGCGCAGCGTTCGCTGCCGATCGAGATGACGACGCCGCCGTCGTACCGCAAGGTCAACCCGGCCGACGCGCCGGTGCTGCTGCTGGCGATCAACTCGCCGGCGATGAGCCTGGCGGACCTGAATGCCTTCGGCGACAACCTGATCTCGCCAACGCTGGCGACGCTGCCGGGCGTGGCGCAGGTGCAGATCTTCGGCCAGAAGCGCTTTGCGGTGCGCGTGCGCGCGCACCCCGACGCGCTGGCCGCGCGCGGCCTGACGCTGGACGAGCTGGCCACCGCGCTGAACCGCGCCAACGCCAACACCCCGGTGGGTACGCTCGACAGCGCGCGCCAGACCCTGACGATCCAGGCCAACCGGCAGATGACCAATGCGGATGCCTTCCGCAACATCATCGTCGCCAGCCAGCCCAACGGCGCGCTGGTGCGGCTGTCCGACGTGGCCGAGGTCGAGGACAGCGTCGAGACCATCAAGACCGGCAGCTGGCTCAACAACGAACGCTCGATCGTGCTGGCCGTGCTGCGCCAGCCCGACGCCAACACCGTGGCGGTGGTCGATGCGATCAAGGCCGCCCTGCCCCGCCTGATCGCGCAGATGCCGGGTTCGGTCAACGTGGCGGTGGTCAACGACCGCTCCAACTCGATCCGCGAATCGATCCACGACGTGCAGTTCACGCTGGCGCTGACGGTGGCGCTGGTGGTGATGGTGATCTTCCTGTTCCTGCGCCGCGCCGCCGCCACGCTGATCCCCACCGTGTCGCTGCCGATCTCGCTGATCGGCACGGTGGCGCTGATGAAGGCGTTCGGCTACAGCCTGGACAACGTCTCGCTGCTGGCGATCACGCTGGCGGTCGGGCTGGTGGTGGACGATGCCATCGTCATGCTCGAGAACATCGTGCGCCATATCGAGGAAGGCGTGCCGCCGCTGAAGGCCGCGCTGGTGGGATCGCGCGAGATGGGTTTCACCATCCTGTCGATCTCGATCTCGCTGGTGGCGGTGTTCATCCCGATCTTCTTCATGCCGGGCGTGATCGGGCTGCTGTTCCACGAATTCGCCGCGGTGGTGTCGCTGTCGATCCTGGTGTCGGCGCTGGTGTCGCTGACGCTGATCCCGATGCTGTGCGCGCGCTTCCTGTCGGCCGAGAACGTGCCAGTGGATGAGTCGCACCACGCCTATGGCGACCACGCGGTGGCGCAGCCCGCGGCGCCGCAGAAGCCGACCCTGGGCATGCGCTCGACGCAGTGGTTCGAGAACCTGTTCGAGTTCACGCTGCACCGTTATGCGCGCGGGCTGGACTGGTGCCTGGCGCACCGGCGCACCGTGCTGGCGGCGGCGGGTTTGACCTTCGTGCTGACCGCGGTGCTGTTCGTGGCCATCCCCAAGGGCTTCTTCCCTGAAGAGGACATCGGCCAGATCCGCGTCAACGCCGAAGGACCGCAGGATATTTCCTTCGACGCCATGTCGGAGCGGTTGCGCGACGCGGCCGAGCGCATGCGCGCCAACCCGGCGGTCAAGAGCATCGTGGTCGCCATCGGCGGCGGTCCGTCGCCGGCGATCAACACCGGGCGCATGTTCGTCGAACTGAAGCCGCGCGGCGAGCGCGGGGCCATGCCGAAGGTGATCGAGTCATTGCGCCGCGACGTCGCCGGGGTACCCGGACTGGCGGTGTATTTCGCGCCGGTGCAGAACCTGCAGCTGGGCGGGCGCCAGAGCAAGAGCCGCTACCAGTACACGCTGCAGAGCGTGAAGGCTGGCCAGCTGCAGGACTACTCCGACCAGCTGATGGCGAAGATGCGCGCCGACAGCCTGTTCCGCGACGTCACCAGCGACTCGCAGCAGTCCGGGCTCGAGGCGCACCTGACCATCGACCGCGACAAGGCCAATGCGCTCGGCGTGCAGATGCAGGACGTGCGCACCGCGCTGTACTCGGCCTTCGGCGAGCGCCAGGTATCGACCATCTACACGCCGATCGACAACTACTACGTGATCCTGCAGGCGGCCGATGTCGACCGCACCGACGAAAGCGCGTTCTCCAAGCTCTATGTGCGCAGCAAGACCGGGCAAATGGTGCCGGTGTCGGCCTTCGCCACCACCGAGCGCCGGGTCGGCCCGATCGCGGTCAACCACCAGGGGCAGCTGCCGTCGGTGACGGTGTCGTTCAACCTGGCCCCGGGCGCGGCGCTGGGGGACGCTTCCGCGCGCATCGACCGCTACAAGCAGGAGATCGCCATGCCGACCTCGATCTTCACCAGCTGGGGCGGCGACGCGGCGGTGTTCCAGTCGTCGCAGGCGACGCAGATCGTGCTGCTGGTGGCGGCCATCGCGGTGATCTACACGCTGCTGGGGGTGCTGTACGAGAGCTACATCCACCCGCTGACCATCCTGGCTGGCCTGCCCTCGGCGGCGGTGGGGGCGTTGCTGACGCTGTTTATCTTCAACGTCGAGCTGTCGCTGATCGCGGTGATCGGCGTGCTGATGCTGATCGGCATCGTCAAGAAGAACGCGATCATGATGATTGACTTCGCGCTGGCGGCGCAGCGCGAGCAGGGCATGACCCCGGCCAGGGCGATCCGGCAGGCATGCCTGCTGCGCTTCCGGCCGATCATGATGACCACCTTCGCCGCGGTGATGGGCGCGCTGCCGCTGGCACTGGGCCTGGGCGCCGGCGCCGAGCTGCGCCAGCCGCTGGGCCTGGCGGTGGTGGGCGGGCTGCTGTTCTCGCAGGTGATCACGCTGTTCATCACGCCGGTGATCTACCTGGCGCTGGACCGGTTCTCCGGCACCGGGCCGCTGCAGATCGATGCGGACGGCAACCGGTTGCCGGAGAAGGTGAGCGGGGAGACGGTGCGGCAGCACTGAGCGCGATGGCTGGAAAGCCGGCTATGCGCCCGATTCCGCGAGGATGTCGCCGGGTACGTCCAGGGCCTGCGCCAGCCGGCGCAGCGCTTCGGCACTGCCAGCGCGCGCGCGATTTTCGATCTGGCTGAGATACGGCTTGCTCAGGCCCGCGGCCCGGGCCAGGGCATCCTGCGTCAGCCGGCGATAGTTGCGCCACGCCTTGACCGGATGATCGCCGGCCAGTTCGGCGTCGAGCACGGCGGCCGGCACGCGGAAGCCGTCGTCCTGTTCCGTGGCGGCGTCAAACAGGATGACGTCATCGCTCGCTTCGATCAGATGCTTGACGCGATCCCAGACCTCGATGGGCACCACGGCAAACTCGCGACGGCCATCGCGCTGGATGAATTGGATGTTGGTCATTGGTAGGCACTTCCTCGCGGACAGATCGCCACCACGAGGATGACAAGCCGGCCGTCTTCAATCTGGTACAGCACGCGCCAATCTCCCACCCGCAGCCGGTAGCCGGGCCGCCCCGCGAGCCGGGTCGCATTCGGATTGGGTGCGTAGGGATTCGTGGCGAGCACGTCGATCTTTGCCCGGATCGTTGCTGCGACATTCCTCGGCATTGCCTTCAACGCTTGCGCGGCCTGCCTGGTGAATTCGATGGCATGCATGCATGTTAGTAGGTTGCTAACCTCTCTGCAAACAAAGTTTGCATGGCACCGGGAGCTACTCCGAGGACGGCTATCCAGCCGACAACATGCCGTCTATGTGGTAGAGCCACCACATCCTATGCGTGAAGCGCTTTACCGCGCTCGCAGTAAACGATAATAATTCTCGTTAACAAAAACGAGGCGCCAGTTGCGATGGCATTCCGCCGTCAGGTAGCGCCTCCACGCGAGCCAGCCATACGCCCCCGTTTCCAGCCAGCCAGCGTCCGCTTTCATTTGGGGAGAATCCATGGAACGTCGCTGCCTGGCGCGCCTGCGCGCCACCGTCCGGGTCACGCCTGTTGCCGCCGTGTGCGCGGCGCTGTGCGCGCCTGCCATCGCCAACGCCACCACGCTCGCTGCGCTCAATGAGGTGGTGGTCACCGCCACCCGCACCGCAGAGCGCGCCGACGCGGTCGCTTCCACCATCACCACGCGCGATGCGCGCCAGGTCGAGCGGGCACAACCGGTCGACGAGGCCGGCCTGTTCGCCGACGAGCCGGATATCGACGTGCCGCGCGACCGCCGCCGCTTCGGCGCCGGCAGCATCAATATCCGCGGCATCGAGGACAACCGCGTGCTGCAGATGGTCGACGGCGTGCGGCTGCCCGATTTCTTCAATGGCGGCGGGCCGTCGAACATCTCCAGCGCGACGCGCGATGCGCCGGAGTTCTCGTTCCTGAAGCGCGTCGAAGTGCTGCGCGGGCCGGCGTCGAGCCTGTATGGCTCGGATGCGATCGGCGGCGTGGTGGCGTACGCGACCAAGGATCCGTCGGACCTGATGCAGGGCCGCAAGGTCGGCGGCGAGCTGGGGCTCAACTGGAACGGCATCGACAACGGCTTCGGCCAGACTGCGGGCGTGGCCGGCGGCAGCGACACGCTGCAGGGCCTGTTCATGTACGCGAACCGCAACGCGCATGAAATGAAGAACATGGGCAGCGACGATTCCAGCTCGGTCAACCGCACCCGGCCCAACCCGCAGGACGTGCGCACGCAGGCGTGGCTGGGCAAGATCCTGCTCAACGCCAGCCCGGCGCACAAGTTCGGGTTCACCTACGAGCATCGCGACGGCAACACCGACACCGAGCTGCTGCGCCTGTCCACGGCCTTGCCGCGCGTCACCGCCGCCAATGGCAATGAAGACCTGAGCCGCGACCGCGTCAGCCTCGACTACGAGTGGAAGCCGGCCAGCGGCGTGCTCGACCGCCTGGCCGCGCAGGTCTACTACCAGGAGTCCGAGACCACCACGCTGACCAACCAGGTGCGCAGCAATACCAGCACCGGCTGCTCGGCCACCACGCGCGGCACCAGCCTGTGCAACGTCTCGCTGGGCTTCGGCTTCAAGCAGGAGCAGACCGGCTTCAACCTGCAGGGGGACAAGTCGTTTGCCACCGGCGGCGTCGAGCACCGGCTGATCGGCGGCGTGGACTTCATGCGCGTGCGCTCGTCGGAGTCGCGCGACGGCACCGTGCGCAACCTGACCACCGGCACCACCACCAAGACGCTGGCCGGCGAGACTTTCCCGATCCACGACTTCCCCACCGGCGAGACCCGCCAGACCGGCCTGTTCGCGCAGGACGAGATGCGCTTTTTCGATGGCCGCTTCACGCTCACGCCCGGGCTGCGCTTCGACCATTACTCGCTCTCGCCCGATGGCGATGACCTGGTCTACAGCAATGCCGGCGGCCGCCCGGCAGTGAGCAAGAGCGATTCGCACCTGTCGCCCAAGCTGTCGGCGCTGTGGCAGGCGACCGACCGCGTCAACCTGTGGGCGCAGTATGTGTTCGGCTACCGCGCGCCCAACTACCAGGAAGTCAACGGCAGCTTCCGCAACCCCGTGCAGGGCTATGGCGCGGCGCCAAACGCGAACCTGGATCCGGAGAAAAGCCGCTCGTTCGAAATCGGCGCGCGTTATACCAGCGACAACGTGCAGACCAGCGTGGCGCTGTTCGACAACCGCTACCGCGACTTCATCGAACAGGTGCAGCTGACCTGCCCGTCCGACCCCGCATGCCTGCCCGGCCTGCGCGCGACCTACCAGTACCGCAACCAGACCAGCGTGCGCATCTACGGCGCCGAGTGGCGCGGCGTGTGGCGCTTCCTGCCGCAATGGCGCATCGACGGCGCGGTGGCGTACGCGCATGGCAACAACGAGCAGACCGGCCAGCCGCTGAACAGCGTCTCGCCGCTGCGCGCCAGCGCCGGGCTGACGTGGGAGCGTGTGCAAGGACAAGGTGCTGCGATCCGCTGGCGCGGCGCGCGCCCGGTGACGCGCACCGACGATTCGTCGTTCACCTACTTCAAGCCCGCCGGCTACGGCGTGGTCGATCTGCAGGCGTGGTGGCGCTTCAACCGCCATGTCAGCCTGGCGCTGTCGGTGAACAACCTGTTCGACAAGAAGTACTGGCTGTGGGGCGACGTGCGCCAGACCGGCGTCTCGGCGACCGAGCCCGGCGTGGACTTCTACACGCAGCCGGGCCGCACCTTCGCCGCCAGCCTGAAGCTGTCGTTCTGAGTCACGCCGGCTCAAGGAGGTAACGCATGTCCTCACAAACGATAACTTCGCGCTGGCTCTGGGCGCTGCTGTGCCTGCTGATGTGGACCGGCGCGGCGCAGGCTGCCGCGCCGCGCATCGCCATCCTGACCAGCTCGCCGGTGCCGGCGGGCAAGTTCGGCCCGCTGCGCGAACTGGCGCAGGCCCAGGGCATGTCGCTGGAGGCGCAGTACCTGGAGCGCATGCCGGCGCAGGAGGTCGCGCCGTTTATCCACAACGCCGACCTGCTGATCGTCGATGCGCCGCGCGACCACATCGTGACCGCGATGCTGCAGCGCCTCGGTCCGCTGTGGAGCGAGGCGCGCGTGCCGCGCGTGCTGATCGCCACCGACCGCCATGAGGCGCACGGTGTCGACGACGAGCTCGCCGCCCGGCTGCAGGCGTACTACGTCAACGGCGGCCGCGGCAACTTCGGCGCGATGATGCGCACGATCGCGGCCCGCCAGTTCCACCTGCGCAGCGCCGATGGCATCCCGGCGCCCGTGGTGTTCCCGAAGGCCGCCTACTACCATCCCAGGCTCGCCGGCGTGATCACTACCTCGCCGCAGGAAGCGCTGGCCGCCTCCGGCAGCAGCGGCCCGGTGATTGGCATCGCCATCCACCAGGCCTATGTGTCCGGCCTCGACAGCGCCTTCATTGACGACCTCATCGCCCGCCTCGAAGCCCGCCACGCGCGCGTGCTCACGTTCTACGGCCCGGTGATGGATGCGGACGGCATCACGCGCATGGCGATGCCCGGCGGCAAGCGCCTGGTCGACGTGCTGGTCAACGGCCAGATCATGCTGAACCCGCATGGCCGCAAGGCCGAGTTCGAGCAGCTCGATGTGCCGGTGCTGCAGGTCATGCCCTACCGCAAGGGCGACGCGCAGGCGTGGCAGGACGACCCGCACGGCATCAGCCTGACCGACACGCCGTTCTATCTGGTGCAGCCCGAACTGGCCGGCGTGATCGATCCCATGCTGGCCGCCGCCACGGCCAAGGGCGACGGCGCTATCGTCGGCCTGCCGGCGCAGCTCGATGCGGTGGCCGACAAGGCACTGGCGCTGGCGCGGCTGCGCCACCTGCCCAACGCCGACAAGCGCGTGGCGATCCTGTACTACAACTATCCCGCCGGCGAGAAGAACCTGTCGGCGTCGTTCCTGAACCTGCCGAAGAGCCTGGCCAGCACGCTGGCGGCGCTGCGCGCGGCGGGCTACACCACCGAGGCCGCCGACGAAGCGCGGCTGCAGCGCGACCTGGGCGCGCTGCTGGCACCCTTCTATCGCAGCGGCAGGCTGGAGCCCTTGCTCGATGCCGGCCTCGCGGTGTGGATGCCGATGTCGCAGTACCGCCGCTGGTACGACGCGCAGCCCGCGCCGTTCCGCGCCGCGGTCGCGCAGCGCTGGGGCAATCCCGAGCAATCGGCGATGGCGACCATGCGCCGTGGCGAGGCCGGCTTCGTGATCCCGCGGCTGCAGCTCGGCAACGTCGTGCTGATGCCGGTGCCGCCGCGCGGCGAGCGCAATGAGTCGGACGAGAAGGCGCTCTACCACTCCACCACCACGCCGCTGAACCACTTCTACATGGCGGCCTACCTGTGGGCGCGCCAGGACCGCGAGGCGCTGGTGCACTACGGCACCCACGGCACGCAGGAATGGACCCCGGGCAAGGAGCGCGGCCTGTCGGTCACCGACCAGCCCTACCTGGTGCTGGGCAACGTGCCGGTGATCTATCCGTATATCGTCGACGATGTCGGCGAAGCGATCCAGGCCAAGCGCCGCGGCCGCGCCGTGATCGTCAGCCACCAGACGCCGCCGTTCCGGCCGGCCGGGCTGCATACCGACCTGGTCGCGCTGCACGACCAGTTGCACGCGTACCTGCAGCAGGACGAAGGCGCGGTGAAGGACACCATCCGCCAGCAGATCCTGTCGCGCAGCGCGTCGATGCATCTGTTCGAAGACATGGGCTGGAGCGCGGCACGGGCGCGCGCGGATTTCAGCGGCTATCTCGATGCGCTGCACATCCACCTGCATGAACTCGGCGGCGCGCTGCAGCCCTATGGCCTGCACACCTTCGGCCAGTCGCAGGACCCGGGGCTGCGGCTGTACACAACCATGGCGATGCTCGGCAAAGACTGGCTCAGGCGCGTGTTCCCCGACGAGCCGGAAGAACTGTTCGCGGTCGACTACGCGCAGCTGGCGCAGACGCCGCCCTATGCGATGGTGCGGCGCTATGTGGCCGAGGGCGCGCCGCTGGAGGAACTGCGCGATGCGCGCCAGCGCGAAGACATGCAGCGCGCGCGGCAACTCTATGCCAGCCTGGATGCCACGCCGGAAAACGCCGGGCTGCTGACCGCGCTGGCGGGCCGCCACCTGCACTCGGGCACCGGCGGCGATCCGGTGCGCAACCCCGACACCTTGCCGACCGGGCGCAACCTGTACGGCTTCGATCCCTCCAAGGTCCCTAGCCGCGAAGCCTGGAAGGCTGGCCAGGCCGCCGCCGAGGCGATGATCGCCGACTGGCGCAAGCGCCATGGCCGTTATCCCGACAAGCTGGCGTTCTCGCTGTGGAGCGTCGAGACCATGCGCCACCAGGGCATGCTGGAAGCGCAGGCGATGGCGGCGCTGGGCGTGCGGCCGAAGTGGGACGACGGCGGCCGTGTGGTCGGTGTCGAGCCGATTGCCGCCGCGGAACTGGGGCGTCCGCGCGTGGATGTGGTGCTGTCGGCGACGGGTCTCTATCGCGACCACTTCCCCAACCTGATGAAGTGGCTGGCCGAGGCCGTCAAGGTGGCCGCCGCGCAGCCGGAGCCCGGCAACGTGGTCGCCGCCAATACGCGCGCGGTGCGCGAGCGCCTGGCCCGGCTCAAGGTCCCCGCTGATCGCCTGGACGGGCTCGCGGTGACGCGCATCTTTGCCAGCGAATCGGGCAACTACGGCACCGGCCTGAACGATGCGGCGCTGGCGACCGACACCTTCGGCAGCGGCCGCCTGGCCGATGACAAGCTGGCGAGGCTGTATCTGGCGCGCATGCAGTACGCCTACGGCCCGGACGAGCAGCACTGGGGCGAGGCGTTGCCGCAGGTCAACCTGTATGCCGAGAACCTCAAGGGCGTCGACGGCGCGCTGCTGGCGCGCAGCTCCAACCTGTACGGCATGCTCACCACCGACGATCCGTTCCAGTACCTCGGCGGCATCGGCCTGGCGGTGCGCCACCTGACCGGCAAGGCGCCGGAGCTGCTGATCTCCAACCTGCGCGATGCCAGCCAGGCGCGCACAGAGACCGCCGCCGGCTTCCTTGCCAGCGAGCTGCGCACGCGCTACTTCCATCCCGGCTGGATCGAGGGCATGAAGGCCGAGGGCTACAGCGGCGCGCTGAACGTGCTCGACACCGTCAACAACTTCTGGGGCTGGACCGCGGTCTCGCCCGAGATCGTGCGCGACGACCAGTGGACCGAGTTTGCCGAGGTCTATGTCAACGACAAGCACAAGCTCGGCCTCAACGACTGGTTCGAACAGCACGCGCCGCAGGCCCAGGCACAGGTGATCGAGCGCATGCTCGAGGCCGCGCGCAAGGGCTACTGGAAAGCCGACAGCAAGTTGCTGCAGACGCTGGCGCAGCGCTATCAGGACCTGGCGCAGCGGCACGACATCGTCAGCCACAACCGCGCGTTCAACCAGTATCGCGAGCAGCAGGCCCGCGCCGCCGCGCCGGGCTATGGCCTGCAGCCGCGCGCTGCGGCGCCGCGTCCGGCGCCGGCGCCAACGCCGCCGCAGCCTGCCGCCGCGGCACCCGCTCCGGCACCCGTACCCGCGCCGAACCCGCCGCAGCCCGTGCAAGGCATGGAGCTGGTGGAGCGCAAGCCGCCCGCGGCCGAGATCGTGCCGGTGCTGTCGTGGCTGGCCGGCGGCATCGCGCTGGCGGCGGCGATCGCGGGCGGCGCGCTCAGCGCGCGGCGGCGCCCGGTCGCTGCATCCGGCAGCTGGCTGCCGGAACGGCGCTGAGGCCACCAGGATATCCATCGCATTCAACGAGACCAGACATGACACCCACCCTGCTCGAAACCCTGATGTACGACGTCGGCCAGCTGTTCCTGATCCCGACGCTGGCGCTGATCGCGCTGCTGTTTCTCTATGCCTTCTGGGCCCTCGGCGAATTCGCCATGCAGGCCTGGCTGCGCGCGCGCCATCCGGTCGCCAGCGGGCGCGGCTACGTGCTGGTGGCCTGGGCGCGCAGGCACAAGGTGGCCGATGCCGACGCGCTCGACGTCGCCGCGCACCGCCTGCTGGAGCGCCCGCGCATTGCCACGCGCGTGGCGCCGATGCTGGGGCTGGTGGCGACCATGATCCCGATGGGCCCGGCGCTGAAGGGGCTGTCGGGTGGCAACCTGGCCAATGTGGGCGAGAATCTCACCATCGCCTTCTCCGCGGTGATCCTGGCGCTGATCGCGGCCAGCATCACGTTCTGGGTGGTCAATGTGCGCCGGCGCTGGCTGGCTGAGGAACTGGTGTGGCTGGCGCAGTCGCGGCCGCAGTGGGAGGTGGACGAATGAAGTTCCTGGAAGAGAGCGAGGCCGACGACCCGATCCTGTCGGTGGTGAACCTGATCGACGTGTTCCTGGTGGTGATCGCCGCGCTGCTGGTGGCGATCGCGCAGAACCCGGCCAACCCGTTCACCCATGATGACGTCACCATCATCAAGAATCCCGGCAAGCCGAACATGGAGATCGTGTCGCGCCAGGGCGAGAAGGTGGTGCGCTACCAGGCCAGCGGCCAGGTCGGCAGCGGCGACGGCATCAAGGCCGGCGTGGCGTACCGGATGCAGGACGGATCGATGGTGTACGTGCCGGAGCAGCCGCCGCCGCAGGCGTCGGTGCCGGCGACTGAAACGAGATAAGGGAGACCGCGTGATCTCATTCCGTTTGTGCGCGGCCGCCACGCTGGCCGCTGCCGTTGCCGTGCTGAGCGCCGGCTGTGCGGCCCCGGGGCCGGCGCCATCCGCGCTCGGCGCTGACTTCGCCGGCAAGCCCTACGTGCTGCTGGGCGAGGTCCACGACAACGCCATCGGCCAGCAGCAGCGGCTGGAGGCGCTGACCCGCGCGATCGAGCAAGGCTGGCGCCCGGCCATCGCCATGGAGCAGTTCGACCGCGAGCGCCAGGCCGACATCGACCGGGCCCGCCGCGAGCGCCCGCGCGATGCCGACTACCTGATCGCGCAGGCCGGCGGGGGCGCGTGGCAGTGGCCGTTGTACAAGCCGGTGGTGGCGCTGGCGCTGCAGTATGACTTGCCGCTGGTCGCCGCCAACCTGTCGCGCGCCGATGCGGGCAAGATCGTGCGCGGCGGGCTCGACGGGCTGTTTTCCGCGGCCGAGAGGCAGCGCCTTGGCCTGACCGGCGCGCTGCCGCCGGACCTGGTGGCGGCGCAGACCGCGGTGCTCGACCACGGGCATTGCGGCAATTTCCCCAAGGCGATGCTGCCCGGCATGCTGGCGGCACAGGCCGCGCGCGACGCGGTGATGGCGCAGGCGTTGCGGCCTTATGCGGCTCGCGGCGCGGTGCTGATCGCGGGGAACGGGCATGTGCGGCGCGATGTGGGGGTGCCGCGCTGGCTGGGCGGTGACGCAGCGCAGGCGCTCAGCATCGGCTATGTGGAAAACGCGCCGGAAGAGGGTAAGTTCGATAGGGCGGTGGTGGTGCCGGCGGTCGGGCGCAAGGATCCTTGCCTGCAGGCGAAGCCGGCGGGGTGAGGTGGTGTTTCAGTGCCGGCGTCTCCACGAAGTGCCGCCCTTCCACCCGTCCACTCTCCTCCATCCACGTAAACCCCACCCCCCTCTCCCCCGATTTGACAGCCTTTTGACAGTTTCCCCCGCCTAGAATCCGCCCCAAGGCCGGAAGTTCCGGCCTGACGTTCACCAAAATCCAAGAACAGTCCCGGCCAGCCCCCGCCGCGCCGGACAGGAGACAAGCCCGAAGCCGCGCTGATGCGCACGCCCCGGGCGCACATCCCGTCCCGCAACGCCGTGGCCGCCGGAACCCCCGGGTCGGATCGCGGCCGCCATTGACTGGCAAGCGATCACCGGTATTACCAAGGAGACCGCCATGCGCCGTACCTATTTCCGCTTCGCCCATGCCGTGATGGCATCCGCCACCCTTGCCGCCGCTGCCGTGGCCGCACCCGCCTTCGCCATGGACAACGTCAAGGTCATGATCGGCGCCAATCCCGGCGGCGGCTTCGACCAGACCGGCCGCTCGCTGGGCGCGGCGATGATCGCCGCGGGCCAGGCCAAGGCCGCTTCGTACGACAACAAGGGCGGCGCCGGCGGCACCATCGCGCTGACGCAGTTCGTCAACACCGACAAGGGCAATCCCAACGCGCTGATGGTGGTGGGTGCCGTGATGGTCGGCGCGATCGAGACCAACAAGCCGCCGGTCACGCTGAAGAACGCCACGCCGATCGCGCGCCTGTTCGCCGACACCATGGTCATCACCGTGCCGGCCAGCTCGCCGATCAAGTCGATCAAGGACCTGACCACGCAACTGAAGGCCAACCCGGGCAGCGTCAGCTGGGGCGGCGGCTCCAAGGGCTCGATCGACCATATCCTGGCCGGCCTGGTCGCCAAGGAAAGCGGCGTGGATCCGAAGAAGGTCAACTACGTGCCGTTCCAGGGCGGCGGCGAAGCCTCGGCCTCGATCATGGGCGGGCACGTGACGGTGGGCATCGCCGGCGTGTCGGAGTTCCTGCCCTTTATCAAGAGCGGCAAGATGCGCGCGCTGGCGGTCACGTCCAAGGACCGCGTTGCCGATATCCCGACGCTGAAGGAGCAAGGCGTCAATGTCGAGATCTACAACTGGCGCGGCGTGTACGGCGCGCCGGGCACCACGCCCGAGCAGCGCAAGGCCATGATCGACGCGGTGGTCAAGGCCACCGAGAGCAAGGCCTGGAAGGACACGCTGCAGAAGAACGACTGGACCCCGTTCCTGCTGACCGGGGACGAGTTCGGCAAGTTCGTCGACAGCGAATCGACCCGCCTGGGTGGCACGCTGCGTGAACTGGGCGTGGCCAAGTAACACAGCGCCAGGCGCGCGGACTGCCGCGCCCTGCCTGCCGCCCTAACTACTCTCGCTTTACCTGTCGTGCCTGCCGACGCCGCCGGTGATCCCGGCGGCCGGAAACACGGCGCGGGGCCCGGTGTCCACCTGCGATACCGAAGACAACAACACATGTCACTGGGCCCTGCCGCCGCGCGGGCAGCATCCGCCAGCGTCGCGCACGCCCGCCCCCGCGGCCCGGCGACCATGGCCAAGGAGTCTCCATGAAACCCTCGCACCTCGCCATCGGCATCGCCGTGCTGGCGATCTCGCTGTTCTTCTTCCTCGGCCTGTCCGGCATCACCGGCGACGAGGGCTATGCGGGCCTGTCGCCGCGCTTCGTGCCTACGCTGGTGGCGATCGGCCTGGCGGTGTGCGGCGCGCTGCTGACCTGGCAGGGCGTGCGCGGCGGTTTCCGCAACATGCCGGAAGAAGACGCCGAGCTGCCCAACGCGCCACACAACTTCGTCGGCTTCGTCTGGGTCGCCGCGGGCCTGGTGCTGAACATGGCGCTGATCGGCACGCTCGGCTTTGTCTTGTCGTCGACGCTGCTGATGGTCTGCGTGGCGCGCGGCTACGGCAGCCGCCGCATCGTGCGCGACGCGATCATCGGGCTGTGCATCACGGTGCCGATGTGGGCGCTGTTCGAATTCCTGCTCGGCATCAACCTGCCGCTGCTGCCCATCGCCGGCTTCTGAGCCCGCCCGTCACGCAAGGAGTCTTCGCATGGATACCCTGAACCAGCTGATGCACGGCTTTGCCGTCGCGATCACGCCGATCAACCTGATGTGGGCCCTGGTGGGCTGCTTCCTCGGCACCGCCATCGGCGTGCTGCCCGGCATCGGCCCCGCGCTGACGGTGGCGATGCTGCTGCCGCTGACCGCCAAGGTCGAGCCCACCGCGGCGCTGATCATGTTCGCCGGCATCTACTACGGCGCGATGTACGGCGGCTCGACCACCTCGATCCTGATGAACACGCCGGGCGAGTCTTCCACCATGGTCACCGCCATGGAAGGCAACCTGATGGCCAAGAACGGCCGCGCCGGCCCGGCGCTGGCGACCGCGGCGATCGGCTCGTTCGTGGCCGGCACCATCGCCACCGTGATGCTGTCGCTGTTCGCGCCGGTGGCGGCCGACGTGGCGCTGCAGTTCGGCCCGGGCGAGTACTTCATGATCATGCTGCTGGCCTTCACCACGGTCTCGGCGGTGCTGGGCTCGTCGCTGCTGCGCGGCATGACCGCGCTGTTCCTGGGCCTGGGCATCGGCCTGATCGGCATGGACTCGCTGTCGGGGCAGACGCGCTATTCGATGAACGTGCAGGAGCTGTACGACGGCATCGACATCGTGGTGGTCGCCGTCGGCCTGTTCGCGGTGGGCGAGGCCCTGTTCAACGCCTTCTTCCCGCAGCCGCCCAGCACCTACAACAAGCTCAGCTCGACCCATATGAACCGGTCGGACTGGAAGCGATCGCTGCCGGCGTGGATCCGCGGCACCTTCATCGGCTTTCCGTTCGGCCTGATCCCGGCGGGCGGCGCCGAGATCCCGACCTTTCTGTCGTATGCGACCGAGAAGAAGCTGTCGGACCACAAGGAAGAGTTCGGCAAGGTCGGTGCGATCGAAGGCGTGGCCGGCCCCGAGGCCGCCAACAACTCGGCCGTGACGGCGACGCTGGCACCGCTGCTGACGCTGGGCATCCCCACCTCCAACACCACCGCGATCCTGCTGGCGGCGTTCCAGAACTACAACCTGCAGCCGGGGCCGATGCTGTTCCAGACCTCGGGCGACCTGGTGTGGGGCCTGCTGGCGTCGCTGTATATCGGCAACGTGATGCTGCTGGTGCTGAACCTGCCCGCGATCGGCCTGTGGGTGCGCATGCTGCGCGTGCCGACGCCGCTGCTGTACGGCGGCATCCTGATCTTCGCCGGCCTGGGCGCGTACGGCATCCGCCAGTCGTGGTTCGACCTGCTGCTGCTGTTCGTGATCGGCCTGCTGGGCATGGTGATGCGCCGCTTCGACTTCCCCACCGCACCCGTGATCGTCGGCATGATCCTCGGGCCGATGGCGGAGAAGCAGCTGCGCAACGCGCTGTCGATCGGCCAGGGCGACTGGAGCCTGTTCCTGCGCCAGCCGATCTCGGCCTCGATCTTGGCCCTGACGGTGGCGGTGGTGGTGATCCCGCGCCTGCTGCGCTGGCACGCCGGGCGCGGCAGCGCGCATGCGCAGGCAGACAACGCCGCGTGATTCGCGTTAGCATGCGATAGTCTCTCGGGGGGCCCGGCGCCATGGCGCGCGGGCCTCTTTGCTTTCCTTCGTCACAACAACAAGCGCCGGCGCCACGCGCCAGGCCGCTGACCAATGCCGCTTGCCGCCAACCGCTGGCTGTCCGCGCTGCCCACGCTGGCGCTCGGGCTGGCCGCCGCCCTGCTCTGCACCCTCCTGCATACGCCGCTGCCGTGGATGATCGGGCCGCTGCTGGCGGTGGCGGCCGCGCGCATGGCCGGCGCCGACCTGCGCGCGCCGGCGCAGGCGCGCAATGCCGGCCAATGGGTCATCGGCGCTTCGCTTGGGCTGTACTTCACGCCGGACGTGGTGGCGCGGCTGGTGGAATACCTGCCGTACATCGTCGCCGGCTCGCTGTTCGCGCTGGCGCTGGGCGCGGGCGGCGCGCTGCTGCTGCGGCGGACCACCGGCGTCGCCTTCAAGACCGCGTTCTTCTCCACCGCGATTGGCGGTGCCTCGGAGATGGCCAACCTGGCCGAGCGCAACGGCGCGCGCATCGACCAGGTGGCGGCCGCGCATTCGCTGCGGGTGCTGATGGTGGTGGTGACGGTGCCGGCGATCTTCCAGTACGGCGGCATCCACGGGCTCGATCCGTATATCCCGGGCCCGCGCGTGGTCAGCGCGCCGGGTCTGCTGGCGCTGGTGGCGATCACGCTGGGTGTGGCTTTGCTGGTGAAGCGGCTGAACATGCCCAACCCGTTCGTGATCGGCACGCTGCTGGCAGCCGCGGTGCTGACCGCCTGCGGCATCGAGCTGTCGGCGATTCCCACCTGGATGAGCCGGGCCGGACAGTTGCTGATCGGGGTGTCGCTGGGGGTGCGTTTCTCGCGCGAGTTCCTGCATACCGCGCCGCGCTTCCTGTCGGGGGTGGCGCTTTACACCGTGCTGGCGCTGGTGGTGTCGGCGCTGTTCGGCTGGGGGCTGGCGGCGCTGTCGGGCGCGCATCCGGCCACGGTGATCCTGGGCACCACGCCGGGCGGCATCGCCGAGATGTGCATCACCGCCAAGGTGCTGGAGGTGGGTGTGCCGCTGGTGACGGCCTTCCACGTGATCCGGATGGCGTTCGTGGTGCTGGCCACCGGGCCCCTGTATCATTGCCTCAAACATCGCGTCGCGCCGGAGGAGACGGAATAGCGGTCCGCCACAGGATCGCCATGGCGCGGCCAGACAGAACAAGGAGCCTCATGCCCGAAGCCCTGACCCTTGCCGACATCGACGCCACGCTCGAGCGCGTGCTGGCGCCGTGGGTACGCCAGCTTGGCCTGCGCGCCGAAGCCGTCGATGAGCGCGGCGTGACGCTGCGCCTGCCGTTCAGCGAGTCGTTCCGCCATGCGGGCGGCGTGGTCTGCGGCCAGGTGCTGATGTCCGCCGCGGATACCGCCATGATCGTTGCCGTGGCCAGCGCGCTGGGCGCGTTCCGGCCGATGACCACGGTCACGCTGACCACCAACTTCATGCGCCCCGTGATCGACGGCGACGTGCTGGTGCGCGCCAATGTGCTGCGGCTGGGCAAGACCGTGGTGTTCGGCGAGATCGAGCTGACCGGCACCGACGGCAAGCTCGCGGTGCAGGCCACCACCACCTACGCCCTGCTCTGACGCGCTCCGGATCTTCCATGGCTTGCGGTGACGCCAATCCCTTCGACCAGGTCGTCTTTGCCGGCGGCGGCAACCGCTGCTGGTGGCAGGCGGGCTGGTGGGACACGGTCGCGCCGGAACTGCAACTGCGTCCGCGCGTGATCGCCGCGATCTCGGCCGGCGCGGCCACCGCCTGCATGGTCTATGCGCACGACTCGCACCAGACCATGGACTATTACCGCGCGGTGCTGGCCGACAACCGGCGCAATGCCTACTGGGGCAACCTGCTGCGCAACGAGCGCGTGTTCCCGCATTACGGCATCTACCGCACCGCGCTGCTGACCATCTTTGCCGATGGGCGCCTCGCGCACCTGCAGCAGGCGCCCGAGATCCGCATCGGCGTGGCGCATATCCCGCGCTGGAGCGGCCCGCGCCTGGCGGTGGCGGCCGGGCTGCTGGCCTACAACATCGACAAGCACGTGCTCAAGACGCTGCACCCGCGGCTGGGGCGCAAGCTGGGCTTCCGGCCCGAGTTCGTGCGCGCGCAGGACTGCGCCTCGCCCGAGCAGTTGGCCGACCTGCTGCTGCAGTCGGCGTCGACGCCGCCGTTCACGCCCGTGCTGCGCCGCGACGGGCGCCCGGTGCTGGACGGCGGACTGGTCGACAACGTGCCGGTCGACGCGCTCGACGCCGCGCCCGGCAATGTGCTGGTGCTGGTCACGCGGCTGTACCCGCGCCCGCGCCGTTTCGTGCTCGAGCAAGGCGGCCAGCGCCGCCTGTACCTGCAGCCCTCGCAGCGCGTGCCGATCTCGAGCTGGGACTACACCCGGCCCGACGCCATGACGCACGCCTACGAACTCGGCCGCCGCGACGGGGAAACTTTCCTGCGCGAGTGGCCGTCGATCCTGAATACCGAACTGCGGCCCGCTGCCTAGTTTCCGTGTTGCCGGCGCTGGCCTGATGATTGTCGATGCGGCCCGCGTGCCGCGACAGGAGGCATGGATGACCAAACGCCAGACACCGCTTTCCACAGCGCCAGGGGCCAGCGCGGCCAGCGCGCCGCGGCGCGCCCGCGAAGTCAGCGCGGCGCCGCCGGTGCAGCAGGTGCCGCGCGCGCGCAGCGGCCGCAGCCGTCGCAACGACAAGTCGCGCGAGGCCGACCTGGTGGTGATCGGCGGCGGCTCGGCCGGCGTGGCGTGCGCGCGGCGCGCGGCCGCGCATGGCGCGCGCGTGATCCTGGTCGAGCGCGACGCCATTGGCGGCACCTGCGTCAACCGCGGCTGCGTGCCCAAGAAGATGCTGTCCTACGGGGCCTCGTGGTCGGCCATCCTGTCGGGCTGCCTGTCCCACACCGGCGGACACGAGGACTGGCGCGATGCCATCGTGCGCGTCAACGCCGAGGTCGCGCGTCTGAACGTGGGCTACACCCAGCGCCTGACCGATTCCGGCGTCGAAGTCCTGCACGGCGAGGCACGCGTCACCGGGCCGGAGGAAGTCTGCGTCGGCGACGAGACCATCCGTGCGCGCCGCATCCTGATCGCCACCGGCGCGCGCCCGCGCACGCTCGAGGTGCCGGGGGGCGACCTGGCCGCAAGCTCCGACGACGTCTTCACCTGGCAGAGCCTGCCCGCGTCAGTCGCCGTCATCGGCGGCGGCTATATCGGCGTGGAACAGGCCTCGATCCTGTCGCGCTACGGCGTGAAGGTAGACCTGATCGTCGCCGGCGAGCGGCTGCTGCCGCATTTCGACCACGACATCGGCGCGGCGCTGGCCGACGCGCTCACCGCGCGCGGCGTGCGGCTGCACCTGAACGCGCGCGTGCACCTGCTGAGCCAGGCCAACGGCGCCGTCGAAGTCTGCTACCAGCCTACCAACGACCCGGCCCGCGCCGGCCAGACCGAGTCCGTGCGCGCGCAGGCCGCGCTGGCGGCGATCGGGCGCGTTTCCAACGTGCAGGGCCTGGGGCTGGAAGCGCTGGGCGTGGCCTTCGGCGAACGGGGCGGCATCCGCGTGGACCGCCAGTTCCGCAGCAGCGTGCGTAGCGTCTATGCGCTGGGCGATGCTATCGACGGCCTGCACCTTACCCCTGTGGCCACCGCGCAGGGCCGCTGGCTCGCCGACCGCCTGTTCGGGCGGCGCGGCGAACGCGCCGATTTCGATTTCGTGCCGACCGCGGTGTTCTGCGAGCCCGCCATCGGTGCGGTGGGATTGACCGAAGCCCAGGCCATCGAGGCCGCCGGCAAGCCCGAGCGTATCCGTACCGTGATCAAGCGCTTTGTCTCGCTGGAGCATCGCTTTGCCGGCACGCCGCATCAGTCGGTGTTCAAGCTGGTGCTCAATGCGCGCAGCGGGCGCGTGCTGGGGGTGCACCTGATGGATAACGCGGCGCCGGAGATTGTGCAGGCGCTGGCGGTGGCGTTAAGGCTGGGGGTAAGGGAGTCGCATTTGCAGACGACGGTGCAGGTGCATCCTACGGTGGCGGAGGAGTTGTTTGGATAGGTTTCGGCATGCCTGATAGGGCTGGCGGTCTTGGTTATTGGGGGCGTCGATGTTGGTGACATGCTTTTGGCTGTTGAACCGCGTGGTTCCGCCCTGCTGGGCGGGTCACTTTTTGGCCGAGCGCCAAAAAGTAACCAAAAAGCGCGTTTACTGCCCTGCGGGCGGCATGTCTTATCGTAGTGTGCCTGGGGGTTTTCGTACGGGGCTTTGCTTCCTCACATAGCTAGACTGCCTGCCGCGGTGGTGCACCACGGTGGCAGGGGCGTTGAAGTGCAGGTTGAACGAGCCCAGAGCGCGGAGTGGTCCCTGCTGCGAGTCTTACCGTAGGAACGCCTTCGGCTGCTGCGCCGGCCCTATCGCGGGGCGTGGGCCCTGGCACGGAACGCGTCGCTGCGCTCGCTTGGCGCTCGAACGCGTCCGCTGCCGCCGGTTTTCTCCCCTCTCCCGCCTGCGGGAGAGGGGCGGGGGTGAGGGCGGGTGCCTCCACGGAGTCGGATGTCCAGATCCATGGACCCGGTCGTAAACCTAGCTACCTTCCACCGGCAATCTCAACACCGCACGCACCCCAGTCCCCTGCTCCCCTTCCCCCAATTCCACCGTCCCGCCAAACCGCGCCGCCATCTCCCGCGAAATCGCCAGCCCCAGCCCGGAGCCGGGCTCCGCGTTGCCCACGCGCCGGTAGAACCGTGCGAACACTTTCTCGCGTTCCTCGGCCGGAATGCCGGGACCATCGTCCTCTACCACCAGGCAGGCGTGATCGCCCGAGCGCGTTGCCGACAGCGTGATGCGGCTGCCGCGGGGGGAGTACTGGATCGCGTTGTGGACCAGGTTGGCCAGCGCCTCGCGCAGCAGCGCGGCGTCGGCGCGCACCGGCAGCGCCAGCCCCGGCACCGGCTCCCAGCCGAAGTCCTGCTGCTTGCCGCGCGCCAGCGGCAGGTAGTCCAGCGCCACCTGCTCGGCGACGGTGACGGCATCGATGACGTCGATGCCTTCGCCTGGCTCGCTTTGCTGTGCGGCGTCGCCGCGGTGCTGGCGTACCCGCGCCAGCGCCAGCAGCTGGTTGGTCAGGCGCGCGGCCTGCTCCAGCTGCGTGACGATGCCGCCCACGGCTTCGCCGGCGGCGGCGCGCGCGGCGGCGGGGTCGGCGGCAGGGTCGGCGGCAGGGGCGGCGGCGTTGAGCTGGCGCTGGGCGTACTCGGCCTGGGTCTTGAGGATGGCCAGCGGGGTGCGCAGCTGGTGCGCGGCATCGGCGATGAACTGCGCCTGCGACTGCGCCATCGCGGCCGAGCGCGATACGTGCAGGTTGACCGCATCGACCAGCGGGCGCACCTCGGCCGGCACGCGCTCGAACACGAGCGGGGCCAGGTCCTCGGGCGAGCGCGCCTCGACGTCGTCGCGCACGCGCGCCAGCGGGCGCAGCACGTAGGTGACCCCGCCCACCAGGATCGCGGCGCTCAGCAGGATCAGCAGCAGGTCGCGCGCGAGCGCGCTGCGCCACACCGAGCCGATCAGCGCGCTGCGCGGCTCGGCGGTCTCGGCCACCTGGATGATCACGCGCATGCGCGCATCGGGCCGGTACACCGGGCGCGCCATCGCGGCGATGCGCACCGCCTCGCCCAGGTATTCGGCGTCGTAGAAGCGCGGCTGATTGTTGACCAGCGGGCCGCGCGGCAGCGGCAGGTCGCTGTAGCCGGTCACGGTCTCGACCTGGCCGGCGCGCTCGGTCGAGACGCGGTAGAACACATGGGTCTGCGCCGCGGTCTCGAAGATCTCCATGGCGGCGTCGGGCAGCGTCAGCTGGACGTTGTCGCCGGCCATGCCGATGGCATTGTCGATGGCGCGGATCGAGCCGTAGAGCGAACGGTCGTAGGCGGTGTTGGCGGCGTCGCGCAGGGTGCCGTAGGTCAGCCAGGTGTCGATCGCCATCATCGCCGCCAGCGCCGGCAGCAGCAGCAACAGCAATTGCCGGCGCAGGCTGCCGCGGCGCCACAGCAGCACCGGGTGCCGCATCTCAGCCCTTCGCCTCCGGCTCCAGCAGGTAGCCGAAGCCGCGCAGCGTGACGATGGTGACCCCGTGCCCGGCCAGCTTCTTGCGCAGCCGGTAGACCAGCACCTCGATCGCGTCGGGCGAGACGTCGGCGTCGAGCGAGAACACCTTGTCGAGCAGCTGCGCCTTGGTCAGCGGCTGGCCGCTGCGTGCCAGCAGCGCGCCCAGCAGGGTCGATTCGCGCGGCGTCAGCGCCAGCGGCGCGCCGCCCAGCGTGAAGCTGCGGGTCTCGCCGTCGAATACCAGCGTGCCGCACTGCAGGCGCGGATGCGCGCGCCCGCGGCTGCGGCGGATCAGCGCCAGCAGCCGCGCTTCCAGCTCGGCAATGGCGAAGGGCTTGGGCAGGTAGTCGTCGGCGCCCAGGTTCAGGCCGCGCACGCGCTCGTCGAGCGTGTCCTGCGCGGTCAGGATCAGCACCGGGGTGCGGTCGTCGCGCCCGCGCATGGACTTGAGCACGGCCAGCCCGTCCTTGCCCGGCAGCCGCAGGTCCAGCAGCACGGCGTCGTATTCCTCGGCCTGCAGGCGGGCCTCGGCCTGCAGGCCGTCGGCGACGTGCTCGATCACGAAGCCGCCCTGCTCCAGCGCGCGGGCGACCCAGCGTGCCAGTTCGACTTCATCCTCCACCAGCAGGATGCGCATGCCGGTCTCCTCCTGTGCCGGTTGGTTCTATGTTAGTTGCGGCGCGCACACGCGGGAACAAGGCATGGCAAGCGCCCGCAAAACCGGGGGCAGCACCGATGGAGCGCGCCCGCCGCGGGCGCCTATAATACCCTCGCCCCGCCGGTCCCGGCGCGCTCGCCGCTTTCCCCGGCACCACCGGCAGTCCCTCCGTCCCGTGCACCGTGTCCCCGCGTTCGTCCCAGCCGTTCCAACCTTCCCCGCCTTGTCTGACCGACTGCGCTTCGCCCCCTTCGGGACAGCGCCGCCGCCTGCTGGGCGCCGCGCTATTGGGTGGCGCCGCATGGCCCCTTCATGCCCAGTCCAGGCCGCCGGCGCCGCCGCCGGGATACCCGTCAGGGTATGACGCCACCATTGCCGGCGCGCTGCGCGAAGGCATGGTCACGGTGTACGCGTCGACCGACCTGGAGGTGGCGCGCCCGCTGATTGCCGCGTTCGAGGCGCGCTATCCCGGCATCCGCGTGCATTACCAGGATCTCAACACGGTCCAGCTCAACCAGCGCTTCCTGGCCGAGACCGCGGCGCTGTCCGGCCAGCCGCCCGGGCCGCGGGCCGTCTTTGCCGATGTGCTGTGGAGCACCGCCATGGACCTGCAGATCAAGCTGGTCAACGACGGCCACGCGCAGCGCTACGCCTCGCCCGAGCGCGGCGGCCTGCCGGGCTGGGCGGTGTGGCGCGACGAGGCCTGGGGCACCACCTTCGAGCCCGCGGTGATCGTCTACAACCGCCACCACCTGGCCGGCATGCGCCCGCCGCGCAGCCGCAGCGGGCTGGCGCGGCTGCTGCAGGAGCACGCGCCGCGCTGGCACGGCAAGGTGGTGACGTATGACGTGGAGCGTTCGGGGGTGGGCTACCTGCTGGCGCAGCAGGACGCGCGCATGGGCAGCGAGTTCTGGTACCTGGCGCAGGCGCTGGGCCGTGCCGGGGTGCAGCTGTCGGCGTCCACCGCGGAGATGATCGAGCGCATTGCCGGCGGCGAGCTGGTGATGGGCTACAACCTGCTGGGGTCCTATGCTCTGTCGCTGATGCAGCGCGGCGCGGCCATCGATGTGATCGCCCCGAGCGACTACACGCTGGTGATGTCGCGCGTGGCCTTTATCGCGCGGCGCGCGCCGCGGCCCAATGCGGCGCGGCTGTGGCTGGACTACCTGCTGTCGCGCGAGGGCCAGGCGCTGCTGGCCAAGTCCACTTCGCAGCTCTATACCATCCGCACCGATACCGACAGCGTGCACACGGCCGCGGCGCTGTCGGAGCGGCTCGGCTACGCGCTCAAGCCGATCAGCGTCGGCCCGGGGCTGCTGGCGGCGCAGGACGCCATGCGCAAGCGCGCGTTCCTGGCGCGCTGGCGCGAGGCCATGCGCGGCTAGCGCGACGCCCGCGATCGACAGCAGCGGGGCTCAGGGCACCAGGTCGGGGGTATCGAGGCTGCCGTTCTGCGCGCCGGCGCAGGCCTGCCGGCACAGCGTGGACAGCTCCTGGTCCAGCTCGGCCATCGGGCGCGGCACGTAGCCGTGGCGCAGCGCCGGCGAAAACTTCAGGGTATCGATGAAGGCGTCGGACAGGCGCTCGGCATTGGCGTCGAGGTTGAAGTCCTGCGGCGAGAACAGCCAGTGCGCCAGCACCCCGCCCACCGCGGCATGGAAGGCATTGACGGCCAGGTCCAGGTCCAGGTCGGCGGGCAGCTGGCCGCGCTCCACGGCCAGGCGCAGGTGCTCGCGCATCTTGACCAGGCCATCCTGGTGGGACTGGCGCTGGCGCTCGAAGATGGCGCCGTTGTCCTGCACCATTTCGCACTTGTGGAAGATGATCTCGAAGACCCGGCGCCAGCGCGGATTGATCACGGTCTGGCGCATTACATAGGCGCAGATGTCGCGGATGCCGCCGAGCGGGTCTTCCTGGCGCGCCAGCCGCTCCGGCTCGATCAGCGCCTCCACCGGCAGGTGGACGCGGTCGCACATGGCGGCGAACACGTCGCTCTTGTTCTTGAAGTGCCAGTAGATCGCGCCGCGCGTGACCCCGGCCGCCTCGGCAATGTCGGCCAGCGACGGGCGGGCCACGCCGCGGGCGTGAAACACGGCCTCGGCCGCGTCGAGTATCCGGTGGCGCGTCTCAAGCGCCTCTTCCTTGGTGCGTCTGACCATGATTGTCTCTGCTGCCGGCGGCATGTCGCAATCGCGCGATCATGGCCGGTCTGGTTGATTCTCCCTGGTGCGGCTGCCTCGGCAGGCACACCTGCCGGCAGCGTGGCTCCGGTGGGTCGTTGTCATCACATGATGGGCATTGCCACGCTTGCGAGCCGACACGACGGCGCGCATCCTAACCCGGGCCGGCGGTTCGCGCCCTGATCCCGGGGGTAGATTCCACGCATTTCGTACCGATCCGGTCCAGGGAGCTGTAGGGACGTGCGTGTTGCCATGGCTTTCCGGTCATGTTGTGCGCCGAAAGCCCCATCGCGACATCAACTTAACATACATGCTTGAATGTATATATAATACGCGCTTGCCCGGCATTCGGCCAGCCGCCCACTGTGACCTACCCAGCACGGCGGGCAATCCTGCCGCAGGCCAGCCGGACAAATTATCCAGTCGTTACACAAAAGCCACCGTTCGTCGCAATCGTCACCGCGACGCCGCGATTTGTGGCTAGCATCACGCTTTTGCCCGCCGCAAAGCCTTGCGGCGCGCCATGTCGTTCCCGTTTGTCCGATGACAGGCCGGGGCGGCACGGCGGATCTCAAATTGCCATCATGGGGTTATCGATGAGGAAGTCCCAACCTATCCGTTGCGTTGCAGCCTACGCACTAGCGGCCCTGTCGGCCGTGGCGCTGTCCGCCTGCGGCGACAAGAAGGCCGAGGGCGGCGCCCCGCCGCCGCCTGAAGTGGGCGTGGTCACCGTGACGCCGTCGTCGGTCGCCGTCGTCAATGAACTGCCGGGCCGCCTTGAAGGCGTGCGCACGGCCGAAGTGCGCGCGCGCGTCGAAGGCATCGTGCTGTCGCGCAACTACACCGAAGGCGGCGAAGTGAAGGCCGGCCAGGTCATGTTCCGCATCGACCCCGCCTCCTACCAGGCCGAGCTGGCCTCGGCCCAGGCCGCGCTGCAGCGCGCCGAAGCCAACGCCGTGTCGGCGCGCCTGAAGGCCGACCGCTACAAGCCGCTGGTGGCGGTCAACGCGGTCAGCAAGCAGGAGTACGACGACGCCGTCGCCGCCGCCGGCCAGGCCAACGCCGACGTGGCGTCGGCCAAGGCGGCGGTGCGCACCGCCCAGATCAACCTGGGCTACACCACCGTGACCGCGCCGATCAGCGGCCGGGCCGGCCGCGCGCTGGTGACCGAAGGCGCGCTGGTGGGCAAGGGCGAGGCGACCAAGCTGGCGCTGGTGGAGCAGGTCGACCCGATGTGGGTCACCTTTACCCAGCCGGCCTCCGAAGTCACGCGCCTGCGCCGCGCCATCGAGTCCGGCGCGGTCAAGGGCGTCAACGGCGGTGCCAACGTGCACCTGTTCGTCGAAGACGGCCGCGAGTATGCGCACACCGGCAAGCTGCTGTTCTCCGACATGACGGTCGACCCGACCACCGGCGCGATCACGCTGCGCGCGCAGTTCCCCAACCCGAACCGCGAACTGCTGTCGGGCACCTTCGTGCGCGTGAAGATCGAGCAGGGCGTGGATGAGAACGCACTGACCGTGCCGCAGCGCGCGCTGATCCGCGGCGCCCAGGGTGCCAGCGTGATGGTGGTGGGTGCCGACGGCAACGTCGCGGCGGTGCCGGTCAAGGCGCCGCAGGCGATCGGTGACCGCTGGATCGTGACCGAAGGCCTGAAGGGCGGCGAGAAGGTGATCGTCGAGGGCCTGCAGAAGGTCAAGGTCGGCGCGCCGGCCAAGCCGGTGCCGTTCGTGCAGGCGGACGCCTCGGCGCCGGCCGCCACGCCGACCGCGGCTTCCGCTGCCCCGGCCTCGGCCCCCAAGGCCGAAGCGAAGCAGGAAGCGAAGGCCGAGGGCAAGCAAGGCTGAAACCGCCGGGCCGCGACGGCTGACGCCAGCCGCCGCGGCACACAGGGCTAGACAAAGAGGGAGCCAGTCTTATGGCCAAGTTTTTTATCGACCGGCCGGTGTTCGCGTGGGTGCTCGCGCTGATCATCGTGCTGGGCGGCATATTGTCGATCCTGCAACTGCCGATCGCGCAATATCCGAACATCGCCCCGCCGACGATCTCGGTCACTGCCACCTATCCGGGTGCGTCGGCCAAGACGCTGGAGGATTCCGTCACTTCGGTGATCGAGCAGGAGCTTAACGGCGCCCCCAACCTGCTCTACTACAGCTCCACCAGCGAGTCGTCCGGCCTGGCCAGCATCACCATCGCCTTTGCGCCGGGCTCGAACGTCGACCTAAACTCGGTCGAGGTGCAGAACCGCCTCAAGCGCGTGGAAGCGCGCCTGCCGGCGGAGGTGCGCCAGCAGGGCGTGCGCGTCGACAAGGCCGGGAACAACTACATGATGTTCCTGACGGTGTCGTCCAAGTCCGGCACGGCCAGCGCGATCCAGCTCGGCAACTACGTCTCGGCGCAGGTGATCGACTCGATCCGGCGCGTGCCCGGCGTGGGCCAGGCCGACCTGTTCGGCACCGAGTACGCGATGCGGATCTGGCTGGACCCGGCCAAGCTGACCGGCTTCAACCTGACCCCGACCGACGTCACCGCCGCGGTCGGCGAGCAGAACATCCAGGTCGCCGTGGGCGAGCTGGGCGGCACGCCGTCGCCCAAGGGCACCGAACTCAATGCCACCGTCACCACCGAAAGCCGGCTGACCACGCCCGAGCAGTTCGGCAACATCCTGCTGCGCACCAACCCGGACGGGTCGTCGGTGCGCATCAAGGACGTCGGCCGCGTGGAACTGGGCGGTGCCGACTACTCGACCCAGGCCCGCACCAACGGCAAGCCGTCGGCGGCCATCGCCATCAAGCTGGCCCCGACCGGCAACGCGCTCGCCACTGCCACCGCGGTGCGCGCCAAGATGGAAGAGCTGTCGAAGAACTTCCCGGGAGACTACGAGTACTCGGTGCCGTACGACACCTCGGCCTTCGTCAAGATCTCGATCGAGGAAGTGATCAAGACCCTGCTCGAAGCCGTGGTGCTGGTGTTCCTGGTGATGTACCTGTTCCTGCAGAACTTCCGCGCCACGCTGATCCCGACGCTGGTGGTGCCGATCGCGCTTCTGGGCACCTTCGGCGCGCTGCTGGCGTTCGGCTTCTCGATCAACGTGCTGACCATGTTCGGCATGGTGCTGGCGATCGGTATCCTGGTGGACGATGCCATCGTGGTGGTCGAGAACGTCGAGCGGATCATGAGCGAGGAAGGACTCTCGCCACGTGAAGCCACACGCAAGGCCATGGGCCAGATCACCGGCGCCATCGTCGGCATCACGCTGGTGCTGACCGCGGTGTTCATCCCGATGGCGTTCTTCTCGGGCTCGGTGGGCAACATCTACCGCCAGTTCTCGCTGTCGCTGATCGCTTCGATGGCGTTCTCGGCGCTGCTGGCGCTGACGCTGACCCCGGCGCTGTGCGCGACCATGCTCAAGCCGGTCGAAGCGGGCCATCATCATGAGAAGAAGGGTTTCTTCGGCTGGTTCAACCGCACCTTCGCCACGGCCTCGACCGGCTACCAGGGCGTGGTCGCGCGCATCCTCAAGCGCACCGGCCGCTACCTGATCATCTACGCGCTGATCATCGCCGGCGTGGTGGTGCTGTTCAAGCGCCTGCCGTCGTCGTTCCTGCCCGATGAAGACCAGGGCTACATGATCACCGTGGTGCAGCTGCCCAACGGCGCGACCCAGGACCGTACCATCGGCGTGCTCAAGCAGATCGAGGACTACTACCTGCAGAAGGAAAGCAAGGTGGTGGACCAGATGATCACGGTGGCGGGCTTCTCGTTCTTCGGCCGCGGCCAGAACGGCGGTATCGCGTTCGTGCGCCTGAAGGACTGGAAGGAACGCACCGGCGAGGGCGAGACCGCGCAGGCGCTGGTCGGCCGTGCCTTCGGCGCGCTCTCGTTCATCAAGGACGCGATCATCTTCCCGCTCAATCCGCCGGCGATTTCCGAGCTGGGCAACTCCTCGGGCTTTGACTTCCGCCTGCAGGACCGCACCGGCCAGGGCCACGCCAAGCTGATGGAAGCGCGCAACATGATGCTCGGCATGGCCGCGCAGAGCCCGGTGCTGATGGGCGTGCGTCCGGAAGGCCAGGAAGACGCGCCGCAGCTGCAGATCGACATCGACCGCGAGAAGGCCAAGGCGCTCGGCGTCTCGGTGGCGAGCATCAACTCGACGCTGTCGATCGCCTTCGGCTCCAACTACGTCAACGACTTCATCTACGAAGGCCGCGTGCGCAAGGTGATCGTGCAGGCCGAAGGCGCCGACCGCCGGCTGCCGGACGACCTGACCAAGCTGCGCGTGCGCAACAGCAACGGCGACATGGTGGCGTTCGCGGCGTTCGCGACCTCGAAGTGGGTGATGGGCTCGCCGCGCCTGGAGCGCTACAACGGCATGCCGGCGGTGAAGCTGGCGGGCCAGGCCGCGCCGGGCCGCAGTACCGGCGAAGCCATGCGCGTGATGGAGGAGAACTTCGCCAAGCTGCCGCCGGGCTTCGGCTTCGAGTGGTCCGGACAGTCGTACGAAGAACGCCTGGCCGGCTCGCAGGAACCGATCCTGTACACGCTGTCGCTGATCATCGTGTTCCTGTGCCTGGCCGCGCTGTATGAAAGCTGGTCGATCCCGTTCTCGGTGCTGCTGGTGGTGCCGCTGGGCGTGCTGGGCGCGCTGCTGGGCGTGACGCTGCGCGGCATGCCCAACGATGTGTACTTCAAGGTGGGCCTGATCGCCACCATCGGCCTGTCGGCGAAGAACGCCATCCTGATCGTGGAATTCGCCAAGGACCTGCAGGCGCAGGGCAAGGGCCTGATCGAAGCCACGCTGGAAGCGGTGCACCTGCGCTTCCGCCCGATCCTGATGACGTCGATGGCGTTCATCCTGGGCGTGCTGCCGCTGGCGATCGCCACCGGCGCGGGCTCGGGCAGCCAGCGCGCCATCGGTACCGGCGTGATGGGCGGGATGATCACGGCCACGGTGCTGGCGATCTTCCTGGTGCCGGTCTTCTTCGTCGTGGTGCGCAAGCGCTTCAAGGGCAGTGCTCGCCAGCGCATGCTGGACCAGAAGTGGCACGACCCCCAAGAGGAAATCTGAACATGACCAAGACTCTGACCACACTGCTGCTGGTGGCCGGCGTTCTGACGGGGTGCACGCTGGCGCCCCACTATGACCGCCCTGCCCCGCCGGTGGCAGACAGCTTCCCGACGGCGCCCGAAGGCTATGCCACCGCCGAGGTGAAGAGCGGCGAAACCCGCCGCGCCGCCGACATCGGCTGGCGCGAGTTCTTCCGCGACCCGCGCCTGCAGGCGCTGATCGCGACCTCGCTGGAAAACAACCGCGACCTGCGCACCGCGGCGCTGCGCATCGAGGAAGCGCGCGCGCTGTACCAGGTGCAGCGCGCCGACCTGCTGCCCACGGTCAACGTCAACGGCGGCTACACCCGGGCCCGCACCACCGCCGCCGAGGCGGCGACGGTGCTCGGGCAGCCGGGCGTGACCGAGGTGTACCAGGTCGGCCTGGGCATCTCGTCGTACGAGCTCGATTTCTTCGGGCGCGTGCGCAGCCTGTCCAATGCCGCGCTGGCGCAGTATTTCGCCACCGAAGAGGCGCGCCGCTCGGCGCATATCTCGCTGGTCTCGGAAGTCGCCAAGGCCTACCTGGCCGAGCGCGCCTACGCCGAGCAGTACGAGCTGGCGCGCGACTCCCTGAAGGCGCGCGAAAGCACCTACGGGCTGGCCAAGCAGCGCTTCGAAGCCGGCGCCACCTCGGCGCTGGACCTGCGTGACAACGAGTCGCTGGTGGCGCAGGCACGCGTCGCCGCGGCGCAGCTGGCACGCCAGCGCGCGCAGGCGCATAACGCGCTCGAAGTGCTGGTGGGCAAGCCCATCGGCACCATCGAGAACCTGCCCGAGCCGATGCGCCTGTCGGACGAGCGCATCATCAGCGATATTCCGCCGGGGCTGCCGTCGGACCTGCTCGAGCAGCGTCCCGACATCCGCCAGGCCGAGCAGCAGCTGCTGTCGGCCAACGCCAATATCGGCGCGGCGCGCGCGGCGTTCTTTCCGCGCATCACGCTGACCGCCAGCGGCGGCACCATCAGCCCGACGTTCTCCGGGCTGTTCGATGCCGGCACGCGCGCCTGGTCGTTCGCGCCGCAGCTGGTGCTGCCGATCTTCGACTTCGGCCGCAACCTGTCCAACCTGGACCTGGCCAACGTGCGCAAGAACATCCAGATCGCCAACTACGAGAAGACCATCCAGACGGCCTTCGCGGAAGTGGCGGACGCACTGGTGGCGCGCGGCACGCTGGAAGACCAGGTCGCGGGCCAGGAACAGGCGCGCAATGCCGAGGCCGCCCGCTACGAGCTGTCGCGCCTGCGCTTCCGCAGCGGCGTGGCCAGCTACCTGGACGAACTCGATGCGCAGCGCCAGTTGTTCACCGCGGAACAGGCGCTGGTGCAGGCCCGGCAGCTGCGGCTGAACAATGCGATCGACCTGTACCGGTCGCTGGGCGGCGGGTTGCAGGAGAGCAGTGCGGTGGCGCAGCAGGGTACGCCGGCGCAGCAGGGGACGGTGACGCAGTAACACTTGCCGAGGGTTTGCTCCCCTCTCCCGCTTGCGGGAGAGGGAGTACCCCGGCAGCGGTTCATGCGACAAAAGCCAGTGGCTTGCCACTGGCTTTTTTTCGTCCTCAGAACTTGTAAGAAGCCGCCAGGAAAAACACCAGCGGATGCGGCTCCAGCTTGGTCTTCGACGTCGACAGCACCGTGCCGTTGGCTGCCTTGATCGTCATCGTCGAGGTGGTCTTCAGCGGGATGTAGGTGACCGCCGCCGTCAGTCCCCAGTGCTCGTCGAAGTTGTAGGTGCCGCCGATATTGAAGACCGGCGCCCACGACGACGACGCATCGGCGCTGACCGAGGTCGGCCCCGGAATGCCTGCGCCCGCCGCCAGGATGGCGCCGAGGTTGTTGTTGACCGAGCTGGCGAAGGCCGGATTGACTTCGATGTTGGTAAAGAAGTTGTACGAGACGCCGAGCCCCAGGAACGGCCGGAAGCGCGTGCCCGGTTCCAGGAAGTGGTACTGCACCATCGCCGCCGGACTCCACTGGCGCGCCTTGGTGATGATCGGGTTCAGCGCCGGGTCGCCCAGGCTCTGGCGGCCGAGCGCGCCGGCCGGGCCGGGCGGGATCAGTTCGCCGTGGCCATAGAGCTTGAACTCGGGCGGGATGCCGCCCACCGCGGTGATGGCGATATGGTCGGTGACGAAGTGGCTGAAGGTCAGCCCCAGCGTATTGGCGTTGGACGACGAGATGCTGCTGCCCGGCGCGGTGAAGGTCGACGGCAGCCCGAGCGGGTAGTTGATCGGCACGTCCAGCAGCGAGGTGGTGAGCGGGTCGCTCTGGCCATGGGTCCGGATATGGAACCAGCCGGCCGAGACCACGTTGTCGCCCTTCTTCTGGGCATGGGCAGGCACGGCGATGCTGGCCAGCGCGGCCAGCACCAGCGCGAGCGTCAGAGGCAAGGTCTTCATGTTGTATCCCCGGGCAGTGAAGTCACTGGTGATGCATCGATGGAGGGCGCCGGGGCTGCGGTGGCCCCGGGCCTGGGCCGGCTTATTGCACGAAGGCGCCGACGGTGAAGTACGGGCCGCTGTCGCGCTGCTCCAGGAAGCCGAACACGCCCCCGGTGAACATCAGCTTGCCGGTCGGCGCCGAGCCGGCGGGCGCCTCGCGGCGCGAGGTGCGGACCACGCCCGGCACCTGCTGCGCGAAGTCCAGCCGGTAGGGGATCGCCAGCGACGCATCGGACGGCCGGAACGGATCCATCATGGTCGCGGCGGCGCCAACCAGCGCCGTCACGCGGTAGTTGAAGTTGCTGTCGACGCCGACGTATTCGCCATTGACCGTGCCCTCGGAGACCGCCACGGCGGGGGCCATCATGCCGATGCCGATTTCGTCGTCGGCGCCCAGGGGCCCATTGGCGAGCGAGTCATTGGCATAGCCCACGCGGATCATGATCGGCACCAGCTGGCCGCGCAGCTTGCCCACGATCAGGTAGGCCTTGCCCAGCGTGCTGCCCAGCGTGGGCGGCTGGCTCTCGGCCTTGTAGCGGGTCGACAGCAGTGCGCCGCTGGGCTGGGGCACGAAGTTGTCGCCCTTGCGCTCGCACGTGCTGGTGGCGTTGTCGCAGACCGTGAACGAGCCGTCGGCGGCGAGCGCCATGCGGTAGTCCTGCGCCACCAATTGGAACTGCTTGGACGGCACCTCGTGGAAGCCGGTGCCGTGGTATTGCCCGGCGATCTTCGACAGGTCGGTCTCGGTCTGCGCGAAGCCGATGAACTGGAAGTACGGGAAGGTGGTATCGGGCACCGCGCCGGCGCCGAGCACGCCGTTGAACTGGATGCGCGCGCCGGGTATGGTGCCGCCCGCCACGCCTTCGCCGACGAAGAGCTTGGCCGGGCGGGCGGGATCGAGGCTGGCGCCGCTCAGCTCGAACGCGCACTGGTTCAGCTTCTCGGTGGGCAGGCCGGTCTCGGCCTTGAGCGTTCCGCGCACCACGTTCAGGCCGTTGGTGGGATCGCTGCGGGTGGGCTGCACGGTGCCGGTCTGGCGCGGCACCGAGGAGTCCAGGAAGGTCACCTGCCAGGTCATGCGGGTGGTGTCGATCTGCACCTTGACCAGCTCGCCCGAGCCGGTGCCGCCGGTGAAGGTGGTGTTGTAGTCCAGCGCAGCCGGACACAGCCGCGTCTGCGCGGCCGCCGGCGTGGCCGGGGCGTCGTCGCCGCCGCCGCCACCGCCGCAGGCGGCAAGCATGGCGGTGGCGGCCGCGGCCAGTGCGCGCGCCGGTACGGTCGATGGGCGCGGCAGGACAATTTGATGGGGCTGCATGGCTTGGTCTCCTCGTTGTTTTCTCTGCGCTGCGATCAGGGTGCCGCGAGCACGCCCACGCGGAAGGTCGGGCTGCTGCCGCCGGTGCCGGACAAGTGGCCGAACACACGGCCGCTGGCGATCAGCGCGCCGGTGGTGCCGCTGTTGTCGGTGGTGGTCACCATGCCCGCCGCGGCCTGCGTGAAGTCGAGCTGGAAGCCGCCGGTCTGGTTCATCGTCATCGGGTCGAGCAGGTCGACGCGCGCGCCCTTGATCAGCGACGCGGTGTAGGCAAAGTCGCTGCCCGAGCCGATATAGCCGCCGTCGAGCCGGCCGCTGGCGACGGTGGTGGCAGGTGCCATCAGCGCGAGCCCCGATTCATCGTCGACATTGACCGTCAGCGGCAGCAGCGAGATCTGCGCATAGCCGGTGCGCACCAGCAGCGGCACCAGCGCGCCGTCGAGCTTGCCCACCACCATCAGCCCCTTGGCGCGGCTGGCGTTGTTGGCGGTGATGGCCTGGCTGTGGAACGACGGATAGCGGCGGCTGCCATCGGCATTGCTGCTTTCGAAGGCGCCGTCGGCGCTGCGCAGCTTCCAGCTGTTGCCGGTGCTGCGGCAGCTGCCGCTTGCCGTGGTGCAGCTGCCGTCGGCGTTGAGCGTCTCGGTGGTCTGCGCGGTGGCGGGCGTGAAATGGCTTTGGGCGGTCAGCGCGCCGCCGGACGGCACCTGGTGGTAGCCCAGCAGGTTGTAGGTGCCGGCCACCCTGGTGAAGTCGGTCTCGGTCTGCGCAAACGCCAGCACCGGGTAGAACGGGAAGGTGGTGGCCGGGATCGCGCCGAGGCCGAGCACGCCCGCATAGGAGATGGTGGCACCCGGAATCCCGCCGCCGGCGACGCCGTTGCCGAGGAAGATCACCGGCGGTTTGGCGCTGTCGATATTCGCCTGCGAGACGCCGTCCGATGCCGTGGCGGTCTGCAGCGCCACCGCGCAGCGGTTCTGCTCGGCGGTGGGCAGCGAGCTCAGGTTGGCGAAGGTGCCGGTGAAGGTCACGCCCGCGCGCGTCGGGCTGACGCTGCCGGGCTGCTTCGGCACCGGCGACTCGATGATTTCGAGCTGGTAGGTGCGCGCCGCGGTATCGAAGCGCAGCTTCACCAGTTCGCCCGCGCCGGAGCCGCCGGTGAAGGTGGTGCCGTAGTCCAGCGCCGCCGGGCACAGCGATCCGGGCGGGCCGCCGATGGTGACCGGCCCCTGCGCCGGGCACGTGCCCGTGTCCGCGCATTGCGGCGGCGCCTGCGTGCCGGCGCGCGGCGTGTCCTCGTCGCCGCCGCCGCCACCGCAGCCGGCCAGCGCCGCGGCCACACTCACCCCTGTCACCACCAAAGTGCTGCGCCAAAGCCTCGACATGGTCATTGCCTGTCTCCTGATTTTCCTGCGACCCCTGTTGCCGGATCGGTGGTCCGGCTCTGCGTCCGGATCCTGTCGTGAGCGGCGACTGTCGCCGCGCGCGGGTTTCAGCGTCAATAGAGCGGCCGTTCCAAACGGGCGCGGCCGCGCGCGGCGCGTGCCGCGTCAGAAGCGATACTCGGGATTGGCCGGGTCGAACGCCGCGGCCTCGAAGGTCTTGCGCACCAGCTTGTCGAACACGATCTTCTCGACCATGTTGCCGTCGGCATCCCACGCGGTTTCCACGCGGATATACGGATGCTTCAGGTCCAGCATCAGCTGCACGCGCTTGGCGTAGTACTGCGGCGCGCCGGCCGGCAAGTCCCAGGTCAGTGCCACCATGCGCACGCCCTGCTCCTGCACGATCTCGGCCTTGCCGTATTTCTCGGACAGCCCGGCGGCGCGCAGCGATTTCGCGTCACGCTCGAGCATCGACAGCACGTACTGGAAGCCCAGGTCGCGCACGGTATGGTTGGACTGCGAACGCGCCAGCGAGCCGTCCAGCGCGATCCACATCGAGGTAAAACCCAGCACGCCGCCCAGGTGGCCGTACATCTCGTCCTTGCGGCGGGTCTCGTCATACAGGATTTCCTGGCCCGCCTGCGCGCCGCCGGGCAGCCACCTGGCGTAGAGCTGGCGCGGCGCATGGCGGTAGCGGATCTGCATCTTCGCCGGCTGTTCCTGCCACTGGCCGTTGAGCCGCTCCTGGCGCGACATCCAGTACTCGTATTCGGGGTAGCGGTTCATCTCGGCGCGCGCCCATTTCAGCAGCGCATCGGGCTGCAGCGCCTGGAACACGGCCAGCACCTGCGCGTCGGACAGGCGCGCGAGCTCGCCGCTGGCGACCTGGCGCGAGAACAGCGCGGCCTGCTGTGCCGACGGCAGGTCGTCATAGGCGGTGCCTGTGGCGGCGGCAGCGCTGGCCGGCTGGGCCATGGCCACGGGCGGATACGCCAGCGGCGCGGCCAGCAGGCCGATGACGGCGCCGCTGATAACGGCAAGGCGCAGTGTGTTCGATGGTCGGATCGGTGCAGGGATTGGCACGGCAACTTCCTCCTCAAGACGGGCAAAGCGAACAGGTCACCGCAACGCCGGCGGCAAGCGGCCGCGCGCACGGGGTCCACAGGGCCGCGGCGCGGCCCCGCTGGGGTGGATCGACGGTTCAGGTTGCGTGAGCGCGGCGGCGCCGTGCCGGCGGTAATCGGCGGCGGCGCATGCCGCTACGTCCGGCTGCGCATGCGCATCCAGTCATCCAGCGGGTTGCTGGGGAAGCTCACGGTGTGCTCGCGCGCGCGCACTGGCACGCTGGTCACGGCGGCACGCTTGGTGCCCGCATGGCGCACGGTGCGTGCGCCGGAGCGGGCCTTGTCGAGGGCGTTGGCGGCATGGCTGGCCGCCTCGCCCGCCGCGATCGCGGCCACGCTGGCATCCGGATCATTGGCGGCACTGCCGGCGCGCTGGCCGCTGTGCTGGCCGCCGTGCTGCTGCTCCTCGCCCAGCCCGAACACCGACTGCAGCGCCGAGAGCTGGTCCGCGCCGGGCTGCGCCACGTTGAGCACGGCCTCGACCATCGCGGTGAGCTGGGCCAGCACGTGCGCATCGCTCATCTGCCGGCCTTGCGTGAAGGCAGGCAGCAGGCTGGTCAGTTCCTCGCCGGCGAGCACGCCTGCCAGTGCCTTGAGCGCGAACTGCAGGCGCCAGCCCAGCTCGTGCCGCGGCAGCGCCGGGATGGCGCGCGCGAAGGCATCGAAGAAGCGGCCGTACACCGGCGCGTAGTGCTCCAGCAGGTATTGCTGGATAAACGGCGAGGTATCCGAATACACGCGTCCCAGCAGCCGCAGGAACGACGGCCCGCCCACCGACGGGTCGCGCGCCATCTGCAGCGCGGGCACGAACAGCGCGCCCATCACGTGCTCGCAGCGGATGGCGTGGCCGGGCCAGCGCGCTTCGCATGCATCGAGCAGCGCCAGGCGCCGCGCGTTGAGCGGGTCCAGGCGCCGGCTCAGCACGGCGTGCATCATGATGTCCTTGCTGCGGAAGTGGTAGTTCACGGCGGCCAGGTTGACGATGGCGCGCGAGGTGACTTGCCTGAGGGAGGTGGCTTCGTAGCCTACCTCGGTGAACAGCTTTTCCGTGGCGTCGAGAATCCGGGCCTTGGTGTCTCCTGCCGAGCTTTTGCCGGTCTTCATGGGGGCGCTTCTCTCTTCTGTACCGCGATAAACCCCTGTGCAAGTTGCTGCGCTGTCCGCTCCCTGCTCTGGCGGCATACGGATGCTTGAAACAGCTGTACGAAGCCTATCCACGGCTTCGGGCGTTTCACAAGCGCTGAATTGGAATGGACATTCTAAAAACCGATGTTGTGTGGGCCATCGCACGGCATGATCCGACGCGCCATGCAGCGGGCATGCTGGCCACATGCCCGCACAGCCAGACCAGGTCGTGCCGGTCTCGCGCAAATGCATCATGACGTGAGGTTTTGCGCCAGCGCGTCGGCGTTCTGCGCGCTCAGCGCGAACACCGACAACTGCGGATTCGCGCCCACGCTGGTCGGGAACACCGAGCCGTCGAACACCGACAGGTTGGCCAGCTGGTGATGGCGGCCGCGGCTGTCGACCACCCCGCCGCGCGGGTCGTCGCTCATGCCGCAGCCGCCCATCAGATGCGCGGTGAACAGCGCGGTGCGGAACGGCTTGAGCGGCAGCCGCGCGATGGCTTCGCGTGCTTCGGGCCAGCTGCGGTACTCGGCGGCGTCGAGGTGCGCGGGCCGCACGCGTTCGGCACCGGCGGCGAACTGCGCCTGCGCCATGCTCAGCCACGCGCGCCGTACGCCGTCCCAGGCGTATTCAGTCATCTCATAGTCCAGCAGCGGGCTGCCGTCGGATGCCAGGCGCACCCTGCCGCCCGGGCTTTCCGGCACGAAGCCGTCGCGCAGCAGCGCCAGCATTGCTTGGGTATGCGGCAGCTGTGCCATGTCGCGGCGCAGCGCCTCGCCCACGCCGTTGACCACGCCCGCGCTGATGCCGGGGAACATCGGCGGCACCTCCAGCTTGTAGCCCATCGGCCCGGTCGCGCCGTGCTGCCACTGGAAGTGGTCGGAGGCGACGGATTGCGGCGCGCCATAATAGGGATCAATGCGTCCCGGCATTTTGGCGATGCTGATATTCACCGGATGGATAAAAGTTCGTGCCCCCAGCCGCTGATGCGGGTCCGGTACGCGCGAGCGCAGCAGCAATGCCGGCGTGTTGATGGCGCCGCCGGCGGCAACCACGTGCCGCGCGCGCACGACCACGCTGATGCCCGTCGGCGTATAGCCATCGGCGCCCAGCGCTTCGCCGGTGACGGACCGCACCCGCTTGCCGTCATGGTCCAGCGTGCGCACCCGCACGCGGTGCACCAGCGTGGCGCCGCTGGCCAGCGCGGCGGGAATGGTCGACACCAGCATCGACTGCTTGGCGTTGACCGGGCAGCCAAAGCCGCAATAGCCCGAGTTCCAGCAGCCCTTCACGTTGCGCGGGATCACGTGCCATTCCCAGCCGAGCGTCTGGCAGCCGCGCCGCAGCACGTCGTTGTTGGGATTGGGCGCCATCGCCCACGGCGCGATACCCAGGCGTGCCTCCACCTGCCGGAACCAAGGCGCCATCTCGGCCTCGCCGTGGCCGGTAACGGCGTGGTGCGTGGCCCAGTGCGCCAGCGTCTGCGGCGGCGTGCGGAAGCTGGACGACCAGTTGACCGTGGTGCTGCCGCCGACCGCGCGGCCCTGCAGGATGGCGATGGCGCCGTCGGCGGTGGTGCGCGCCGCGGCCTCCTGGTACAGCTCGCGGTAGGCGCGGTTCTCGTCCATGTCGCGGAAGCTGTCCGAGGTGCGCAGCGCGCCTTCCTCCAGCAGCACCACGCGCAGGCCGGCGCGGCTGAGGGCCTCGGCGCTGATGCCGCCGCCCGCGCCGCTGCCGACGATGACGACGTCGGCGTCGAGCGTGCGCGGGGCGGTGAAGGTGCCGGCGTCGAGCACCTTCCAGCCGGCGGCGATGCCGGCATCGTAGAGATTGTCGATGGCCATGTCGGGTTCAGGCGTGCAGCGCCCGGTAGACGGCCGCGTCGGGGCCGGGATAGCCGCAGCCGGCCCAGGCGGCCGGCAGCGCGTAGTAGCCCACGCTGCCGAGCTTGACCAGCACCACCGCGCCGGCATTGAGCGTGGCCAGCCGGCTGGCGCGCCAGCGCGCCAGGAAGGCCTGCACCTGCGCCGGCGTGGCGACGCTCCAGTCCTGGCGGATGCCGGCCAGGGCCCAGCGCAGCGGCGTGCTGGCCAGCAGGCCGAACAGCTTGCGCAGCTCGGCCCGCGCGCCCGCGCCCATGGCGGCGCAGGTGGCGTCGATATTGCGCAGCGCGTCGTGCGCCAGCGCGGCCTGGCGCGGTGGCGGGGCCTCGGCCAGTTCGGTGACGATGGCCGGCAGCAGCGCGCGGAACATCGCCACGTCGTCCGGGCGCAGGAACGACATGCCCGCCTGCGGGGCGGGATCGGCGGACGAGCAGCCGGCCAGCGACGGCACCAGCGCGGTACACGCCAGCGCGGCCGAGAAGCCAAGGGCCACCTTGAGGAAGCCGCGTCGCGTCAGCGCGTGCAGCGCATCGGCAGCGGCCGCGTCGCGGCGGTGATGAGGGTTGGGGCGCATCGGGTCTCCTTGCGTCGGTCTCTTGTCTTTGCTCTACGGTGCGGGCGGGCAGGCCCGCATTGACGCTGTCCGGAGTTTGGATAAAGATCGGTGCCCGGTCTTGATCCCGCATGACAGGTTTTTTGATGCCACGCGCCAACCCGTCCGATGGCGGTGCCGGTGGTATGCAGGCCGGCACCGGGCCTGATCCCGCATCCGGCACCGTCTCGCTTGCTTACCTTCGCGCCGTGCTCGACCACGGCGAGCGCCAGGGCATTGCCCCGGCCGAGCAGCTGCGCGCCGTCGGCGTGCCGCCGGCGTTGCTGGACGCGGGGGCGCAGGCGCAGACCGCCACGCGCATTGCCGGCGCGGCTTACCTCGCGCTGCTGGACTGGCTGGAGCAGGCCACCGGCGACGCCGATGTCGGCCTGCGCGCCGGCGCCGCCTTCGCGCCGCGCCACTATGCCGAGATGGGCTACGTGGTACTGACCACGCCTACGGTGCGCGACGCCATCCTGCAGGGCATCCGCTATGAAGTGCTGGCCAACGACATCGGCGGCACCCGCCTGATCGAAACGCCGCAGTCCGCGTGCATGACGTGGCAAGCGCGGCATGGCCCGCTGTCGCGCCATGCGCATGAGCTGCATATGGCCACGTGGGTGGTGTTCGCGCGCTGGCTGATCGGCAGCCAGCATGTGGCGACGCAGGTCGAATTCCCGCACGCCGCGCCCGCGGATACCCGGCTGCATGCCGAGGTGTTCGGCTGTCCCGTGGTCTTCAACGCCGGGCGCCATGCCATGCATATCGACCGAGCCCTGCTGGACCTGCCCTCGCTGCAGGCCGATGCCGGCATGCAGGCGCAGATGACGCGCCTCGCCGACACCCAGCTGCAGCAGATCGTTCCCGCGGGCGCCGACGCGCTGGCGCAGGCGCGTGCCTGCATCCGCGCGCGGCTGCCGCAGGGGGACGTGCCGATCGCCGACATCGCCGCGCACCTGGGCCTGCCGGTGCGCACGCTGCAGCGGCGCCTGCAGGCGCAGGGCATCAGTTATTCACAGCTTGTGGATAACGTGCGGCAGGCGCTGGCCCGGCAGTACCTGGCCGAACCCGGCCTGAGCCTGGCGCAGTGCGCGATGCGGCTCGGCTATTCCGAACAGAGCGCCTTCACCCATGCGTTCAAGCGCTGGACCGGTGAAACGCCGCAGGGCTGGCGCCGCAAGGGCCGGGCCGCCTAGCGCCCCTTTGTTGCGGCCACGCCTTCGTCAGCGGCGAAGCCCTGAAAAAATCCTGCGGTTTCAAACGCACGCAGCCATGTCCCGGTGCAAGGGGCGATGCCGCCTTGTGGCCTCGTTTGATGTGCTCCAGGCGCCGCTGGCACACCGCAAAAATTAGAACCATCCTTCGATTCACGGCATTGACCACCCGCGCCGCGCTTCCTACGATGACATCCATCAATGTCACAATAAACACTGTCGTAAAGGTGAGGAGCGCGCATGAATGCACCCGCGGAGTTGCCGCCGGCGTTGTCGCAGCAATGGCCACAACAGGCACCCCCTGCCCCCGAGCACACCGACATCGCCATCATCGGCAGCGGCTTTGCCGGCCTGGGCATGGCGATCCGGCTGCGCGAGCGCGGCGAGCGCGATTTCCTGGTGTTCGAGAAGGCCGGCTCGGTCGGCGGCACCTGGCGCGACAACCATTACCCCGGCTGCGCCTGCGATGTGCAGTCGCACCTGTATTCCTTTTCCTTTGCGCCGAACCCGGACTGGTCGCGCATGTTCTCGACCCAGCCGGAAATCCGCGCCTACCTGGAAGACTGCACCGACCGCTTCGGCCTGCGTCCGCATCTGCGGTTGCACCATGAGCTGCGCCACGCGGCCTGGGACGAGTCCGCGCAGCTGTGGCGGCTGCAGATGGCCGACGGCAAGGTGGTGCGGGCGCGCGTGCTGGTGTCGGGCATGGGCGGGCTGAGCCGGCCGTCGTATCCCGACATCCCGGGGCTGGACACGTTCGAAGGCGAGTGCTTCCACTCGCAGCACTGGAACCACGCCTATGCGCTGTGCGGCAAGCGCGTCACCGTGATCGGCACCGGCGCCAGCGCGATCCAGTTCGTGCCGCAGATCGCCCCGCAGGTGGCGCAGCTGGACCTGTACCAGCGCACCCCGCCGTGGATCATGCCCAAGCCCGACCGCGAGGTCAGCGCCGCCGAGCGCTGGCTGTTCCGCCGCCTGCCGTTCACGCAGACGCTGGTGCGCACCGGCATCTACTGGATGCTGGAGTCGCGCGTGCTGGGCTTCGTGCTGCATCCGAAGATCATGAAGGTGGTCGAGCGCGTCGCGCGCCGCCACCTGGCGCGGCAGGTGCGCGACCCGGCGCTGCGCGCAACGCTGACGCCGGACTACACCATCGGCTGCAAGCGCGTGCTGATCTCCAACGACTACTACCCGGCGCTCACGCGTGACAACGTCGACGTGGTCACCACCGGCATCGCCCGCGTAGAGCGCGATGCGGTGGTGCTGCGCGACGGCACGCGCCGGCCGGCGGACTGCATCATCCTCGGCACCGGCTTCCACGCCACCGACCCGCTGCCGCGGGGCGTGATCGCCGGCATCGGCGGCGTCGACCTGGTCGATGCCTGGCGCGACGGCGCGCAGGCCTACCTTGGCACCACGGTCGCGGGCTTTCCCAACCTGTTCTTCGTGGTCGGGCCCAACACCGGCCTGGGCCACAGCTCGATGGTGTTCATGATCGAGTCGCAGGTGGCCTATATCGCCGACGCGCTGCGCCAGATGCGCCGCGACGGCGTGCAGGCGGTGGACGTGCGCGAGCCGGTGCAGCGCCGCTTCAACGAACGGCTGCAGGCGCGCCTGGGCCATGCGATCTGGTCGGCCGGCGGGTGCGCCAGCTGGTACATCGACCCGCGCAGCGGCCGCAACACCACGCTGTGGCCGGGCTTCACCTGGCAGTTCCGCCGCGCCACCGCCAGCTTCCGCATGACCGACTACGACCTCTACCCGGTGCGCCGCGCCGTGCCGGACGAGGCCGCGAGGCAGCCGGCGGCCGATATCGCCACTGCCGCGGGTGCGTGACGCATGCACCTTTCCCCGATTTCACCCAGAACAACGACACACACCGGAAGGAGACCGGACATGAAGGACTTCCGCAACAAGGTTGCCGCGATCACCGGCGCCGGCTCGGGCATCGGCCGCGCACTGGCCCTGGCGCTGGCGCGCGAGGGCTGCCAGCTGGCGCTGTCGGACCGCAACGAGGCCGGGCTGGCGCAGACCGCGGCGCAGGCCATGGCCGCGGCACCGCACGCCCGCATCAGTCAGCACACCGTCGACGTGGCCGACCGCGCCGCGGTCTATGCGTGGGCCGCGGCCGCCGCCGACGCGCACGGCCGCATCAACCTGATCTTCAACAACGCCGGCGTGGCGCTGTCCAGCACGGTCGAGGGCATGAGCTACGACGACCTGGAATGGATCATCGGCATCAACTTCTGGGGCGTGGTGTATGGCACCAAGGCGTTCCTGCCCTACCTGAAGGCCAGCGGCGACGGCCACGTGGTCAATACCTCGAGCATCTTCGGCATCTTCGCCCAGCCCGGCATGGGCGCCTACAACGCCAGCAAGTACGCGGTGCGCGGCTTCACCGAATCGCTGCGGCAGGAGCTGGACCTGATGCACTGCGGCGTGTCGGCCACCACCGTGCACCCCGGCGGCATCAAGACCAATATCGCGCAGGCCAGCCGGGTCTCCGCCAGCGTCAACGGTTTCCTGGTGCGCGACGCGCAGCACGGCAAGGACGAGTTCGAGAAATTCTTCATCACCTCGCCCGACAAGGCCGCGCGCGTGATCCTGGAGGGCGTGCGGCGCAACCGCCGGCGCGTGCTGATCGGTCCGGACGCCTACGCCGCCGACGCCATGGCGCGGCTGCTGCCCGCCGCCTACCAGTCGCTGGTGGTGCGCGAGACGCGCCGCAAGCGCGATCTCGGCAACGTGGTGGCGCCCGCACCGGTGGGCCAGGGAGAGCGTCCGTGAGCCGCCTGGCGATGGAAGCGGACGCCGCACTGCTGGCGCCGCCGGGCGCGCTGACGCGCTGGTTCGGGCAGGGCCGCGTGGGGCTGTTCAGCCTGTCGCGCGCGACGCTGGCGCAGCGCCATGCGCTGCCGGCCTCGCGCTGGGTGCGCGTGCTCGATGCGATGGTGCACTACACCGACGAAGGCCCCGCCGACGGCGACACCGTGGTGCTGATCCACGGCTTCGGCGCGTCGCTGCATACGTGGCAGGGCATCGTGCCGGCGCTGGCGCAACGCTATCGCGTGCTGCGGCTGGACCTGGCCCCGTTCGGGCTGACCGGGCCGCTGCGCGATGGGCGCGGGCGCATCGAGACCATGGACGTGCACCGCTACCGCGACTTCATCGATGCCTTCCTGGCGGCGCTTCAGGTGCGCCGCGCCAGCGTCATCGGCAACTCGCTGGGCGGGCTGATCGCGTGGGACCTCGCGGTGCGCCGGCCCGGTGCGGTCGACAAGCTGGTGCTGATCGATGCCGCCGGCTTCCCGATGAAGCTGCCGGTCTATATCGACCTGTTCCGCCATGCGCCGGTGCGGTGGTCGGCGCCGTGGCTGCTGCCCGAGTGCATCATCCGCGCCGCCACGCGCGACGTCTACGGCGACGCCGCGCGCGTGCCCGAAGCCACCTTCCGACGCTACGTGGACTTCTTCTATGCCGAAGGCAGCCGCGAGGCGGTCGGCAAGATGGTGCCGAAGCTGGACTTCGCCCAGCTCGACACCCACCTGCTCGGCAGCGTGCGGGCGCCCACGCTGGTGCTGTGGGGCGAGCGCGACCGCTGGATCCCGCCGGCGCACGCACAGGCCTTCGCCGAGCGCATCCCCGGCGCGCAGCTGCGCCGCTACGCGGGGCTGGGCCACGTGCCGATGGAAGAAGACCCGCACCGCGTGGCCGCAGACCTGCTGCCATTCCTGGACCGCCAATGAATCGCGCCGGCGCCGCGCGCGCCGGCTGTCACCCAAGGAGACCGCCATGATGCCAGTCCGCCGCGACGTGCATCCCCACCTGCCGCCGGAGCGCATCAGCGACTGGCACGAGCGGGGCCGCCACGTCACCCATTTCCTCAACACGCTGTCGATCTTCTTCCCGGCCGGCGAGCGCTTCTTCATGGACAGCGTGCGCAACTACCGCGACCAGGTGAAGGATCCCGAGCTGAGCCGCGCCATCGCCGGCTTTATCGGCCAGGAAGCGATGCACACGCGCGAGCACATCCTCTACAACCGGCTGATGGAAGATGCCGGGCTGCCCGCCGCAGCGCTGGACCGCGCGGTGTGGAAGCTGCTGGACCTGCTGCGCAAAATCCTGCCCAGGTCATGGCAGCTGGCGCACACCATCGCGCTGGAGCACTACACCGCGATGCTGGCCGGCGGCGTGCTGAAGGACGTGCGCCACCTCGGCGCGAACTCGCAGGCCGGTTACCGGCAGGTGTGGACCTGGCACGCGCTGGAGGAAACCGAGCACAAGGCGGTGGCCTACGACGTCTGGAACACGGTGATGAAGCCTGGCCCGTACCGCTACTTCGTGCGCACCTTCACCATGCTGACCACCACGGTGACGTTCTGGGCCATGGTGTTCGTGTTCCATATCGCGCTGGTGCTGGGCGACAAGGGCTGCCGCAACAAGCTGAGCGGGTTTGGCACCGCGCTGCGTTTTTTGTGGGCATCGCCCGGCGCGCTGCCGCGCATGATCCCGGAGTGGCTCAGCTATTTCCGCCCCGGCTTCCATCCCTGGGACGACGACAACCGCGCCGAGCTGGCCCGCATCGATCCGCTGGTCCAGGAGATCGAAGACACCGCGCGCGCCGCCGGCGTCTCCACGCGGGCACCTTCGCTGCGGGGGGCGGCATGACGATCTGGCAGTGCCGCATCTGTGGATTCGTCTATGAAGAAGCGCTTGGCATGCCCCAGCATGGCATCGCGCCCGGCACACCGTGGGGCGCGGTCCCGCCGGAATGGAGCTGCCCGGACTGCGGCATGGCGAAAGCGGATTTCGACATGGTTGCGGTATAGGCGGCAATGGGTGGATGAGGGCTAAGGCTTGGCGCCCCCGCCCTCCTCATCATGCAGATGCTCGATGATCGCCGCCACCCGGTCCCCCAGGTACTTGTTGGCCGAGATCTCCAGCGCCCGCATCATCTCGGTCTCGGCCATCACCAGCGCCAGCGGGCGGATGCGCCACAGGATATCGACCAGCCGCGGCACGTCCTGCGGCGGCGGCAGCTTGCCAACGCCAAAGCGGTCCAGCTCGCGCACCACGGTGGCGACGATCTGGTCCGACACCGCCTGGAAATGCCCGCGTGACTGCGCGATGATTTCCAGCACGTCTTCCAGCGCAAAGCCCGCGTGGGCGATCTCGGCCCCGGCGGCCAGCGCGCGCGGGCTGCGTGCCAGGTAGCCCAGCCCGTCCGGTTCCAGCAGCCCCAGCGAGATCGCCTTGGCCAGCGCCGGGCGCGAGATCGCCCGGCCGAACAGCCGCGCCAGCGCCAGGTAGGAATAGTGGCGCGGGGTCTCGTTGGTCCACGGGCTGCTGATCGCGGTTTCCAGCCCAAGGATGGAGCGCAGGTCATGCCCTTCGACGATGGCCTTGAGCAGTTCGGTGATATTGGCCAGCGTGTAGCCGCGCGCCAGCAGGTGGTGGATCAGCTTGAGCCGTCCCAGGTGCGCCTGCGTGTAGATGCCCACGCGCCCGCGCCGCTGCGGCGGGTCGATCAGGCCGCGGTCCTGGTACGAGCGCACGTTGCGCACCGTGGTGCCGGCCACGCGCGCCAGCTCGTCGATGGTGTATTCCGGGGCGGGCGGCGGTCCGGCTGCGGCGGACCCCGGGCGGGACGGAGGCGAGGGTTGGCGGCGCCGGGTCAGTGTCATGCCAAAAATTCTAACCGAGGAACGCGGCCGCCAAAGTGGCGGCGGGTTTTGCCGATAATGAAGGCATTGCCCCCAACCCTGACCGCCGTTTCCATGCATATCCGCTGGCTCGAAGACTTCGTCTGCCTGGCCCAGGCCGGCAGCCTCGCGCGCGCCGCCGAGCTGCGCAACGTGACCCCGCCCGCCTTTGGCCGGCGCATGCAGGCGCTGGAGGTCTGGGCCGGCGCCCCGCTGATCGACCGCAGCGCCTTCCCGGTGCGGCTGACCGCCGAAGGGCGCCAGTTCCTGGAAGCGGCGCAGAGCGCGCTGCGCACCCTCGATGACACCCGCCTGGCGCTGCGCGCCGCCCACCGCGCCGACGCCAGCACCGTGACCATTGCCACCGGCAAGACGCTGGCGCGCTCGATGGTGCCGGCCTGGCTCGCGGGCCTGCGCGAGGCGCTGCGCCAGGATCCCGCCGCGGCGGGCTTCCGCACCCGCCTGTCGACCTTCCCGATGCACGACGCGCTGGCGATGTTCGCCGAGGGCGATGCCGACTTCCTGCTGTGCTACAGCCCGCCCGACCTGCCGGTGATGCTGGACGACGCGCGCTACCAGTTCCACCTGGCCGGCGTGGAGCGGCTGGTGTGCGTCAGCGCGGCCGACGCGCGCGGCGCGCCGCTGCACCGGCTGGGGACGGGCAAGGTCGCCGGCAAGACCGCGCCCGCGCCGGTGCCGATGATCGCCTACGCCGAGACCCTGACGCTGGGCCGCATGGTCAACCAGGAGATCGCGCGCCGCAAGCTGGCGCCGCGCCTGGACGTGATCGCGGTCAGCGACTTTGCCGAGTCGGTGCACGAGATGGTGCGCCAGCGCATGGGCCTGGCCTGGCTGCCCGCGCGGCTGATTGCCGACGACCTGCGCGATGGCCGGCTGGTGCGCGCCATCGCCGCCGCGCGCGGGCACGACGGTGGCGACGGCGGCGACCTGGCGCTCGATATCCGCCTGTACCGCCCGCGCGCGCCGATGCGGCCGCTGGCCGAGGCGTTCTGGCAGGCGGCGGTGCAGGCGCCCCGCTGAACCGTCCCCCGCGCTGGTATTGCCGCCATTGCCAAATCGGCAACCGGGGTTGCCAAAGCCGCACGCCGCGCCGGTCCCGCGCTTCTAACATCGGTCCACAACCACGATTCCGGGACCCCGAGCCAATACCATGAAGACCACCCTGCGCGCGGCCGCTGCCGCACTCTGCCTTGCCGCTTGTGCCGGCGCCGTTTCCACTGCCGCCGCCGCGACCGATGCCTGGCCAAGCAAGCCGATCACGCTGGTGGTGGGCTACACCGCCGGCGGCAGCGTCGACCTGGTGGCCCGCACCATCGCCCCGGAACTGGGCAAGCGCCTGGGCCAGAGCGTGGTGATCGAAAACCTGGGCGGCGCCGGCGGCACTATCGGCGCGTCCAAGGTGGTCAAGGCCGAGGCCGATGGCTACACGCTGCTGATGGGCTCGGGCAGTGAAGTGTCGATCGCGCGCCTGACCAACCCGGCGGTGCGCTATGACGGCGAGAAGGACCTGGCGCCGGTGACCTTTGTCGGCACCCAGCCGATGGTGCTGGTCGGCAAGCCCGGCCTGCCGGCCAAGAACGCCGCCGAGCTGATCGCGCTGGCCAAGGCCCAGCCGGGCAAGCTGGCCTACGCCTCGTCCGGCGTCGGCACCCCGCTGAACCTGGCGGGCGAGCTGATCAAGCAGCAGGGCCAGGTCAATATCACCCATGTGCCCTACAAGGGCGCTTCGGCCATGGCGACCGACCTGCTCGGCGGTCAGATCGACCTGGCGGTGATGGTGCTGTCGTCGGCGCTGCCGCATATCCAGGCCAACCGCGTGCAGGCCTACGGCGTGACCGGCGCCAAGCGCTCGCCGGTGGCGCCGAACGTGCCGGCGCTGGCCGAGACGCCGGCGCTCAAGGGCGTGGACATGGGCGTCTGGTTCGGCCTGATGGGCCCGGCCAAGCTGCCGCAGCCGGTGGTGGCGCGCCTGAACACCGAGATGCAGGCCGTGCTGGCGATGCCGGACGTGAAGAAGAAGCTGGCCGAGGCCGGCGTGGAAGTGGCGCCCGCCAATCCGGCGCAGTTCGGCAGCTTTATCAAGCGCGAGACCGGGCGCTATCGCACCATCGTGCAGACGGCGGGGATCCAGCAGTAAGGGGGATGGCGAGGCGGCACCGCTCCTTGCCGCCTGCACACTCCCTGTCCCTATCACATGACCCGGCAGGCACCGACCTGCCAGGCACCCTGAACGCACCGACTCCATGACCCGCCAGCCCACCGCACCCTTCGAAGCCTACCCCGTCGACGTCGCCTTCCCCGACATCCGCCCCTACGCCGCCGGCAACACCGGCATCCCCTACCTCTACACCTTCGACAGCGGCCAGCCCGGCCCGCACGTGATGGTCAACGCGCTGACCCACGGCAACGAGGTCTGCGGCGCCATCGCCGTCAAGGCGCTGCTGGACCACGGCCTGCGCCCGCGCCGCGGCCGCCTGACGCTGGCCTTTGCCAACGTCGATGCGTACCATCGCTTCGATCCCGCCAGCCCGGATGCCTCGCGCTTCGTCGACCAGGACTTCAACCGGGTCTGGACCGCCAAGGTGCTCGATGACGCCAGGCTCGATTCCTCGGAACTGCGCCGCGCGCGCGCGATGCGGCCGGTGATCGATACCGTCGACCTGTTGCTGGACCTGCATTCGATGCATGAGAAGAGCCGGCCGCTGATCGTCTCCGGCCCGCTGGACAAGGGCATCGCCCTGTCGCGCGCGCTGGGTGCGCCGGCCGATGTGATCGTCGACGAAGGCCACCCGGAAGGCCGCCGCATGCGCGACTACGATGGCTTTGGCGATGCCGCCAGCCCGCGCAACGCGCTGCTGATCGAATGCGGCCAGCACTGGGAGCCCGCCGCCGTGACGGTGGCGCAGGACAGTACCGCGCGCTTCCTGCTGCATGCCGGCATCGTCGACGCAAGCGACCTGCCGGCCGGGTGGCTGCAGCCGCTGACCGCCGCGCAGCGCGTGGTGCGCGTGACCGAGCCGGTGGTGGCCACCAGCATGGACTTCCGCTTTGCCGGCCCCTACACCGGGCTGGAGACCTTTACCGAGGCCGGGACCGTAATCGGCTGGCGCGACGGCGAGCCGGTGGTGACGCCGTATCCGGATTGCGTGCTGGTGATGCCGTCGCTGCGCCAGTTGCGCCCGGGCGTGACCGTAGTGCGCCTGGGCCGGCTGGAACGCTGACCCGGATACGCTGGGCCGGGCGCGGCTGCGCCCGGCAGGATGCGGTGCACAGGCTCATGGCGCGGCCCTCCGGTTGACTGTAGGTGGGGTAAGCGGAAGGGCTAGGCGGCCGGCGCGGGCGCCGTGTCCTCCGGCGGCGGAGGCGGCAGCATGCCGGGGAACAGCTGCTCGACCAGCTCATCGAGCTTGGACGACGGCTGCACGAAGTTGCTCAGGTTCAGCCCGCCGGCGCTGCGGTTGGCGTTGTAGATGGCCTTGCCGACCCGGTCGCCATTGAGAAACACGGTGATGTCGGCGTTGTTCAGGTAGGTGTTCCAGAACCAGGCGCCGCGCGCGGTGTACAGCGCCACCATCGGGCACGATGCGATCGAGGTCTGCGCCTGCAGCACCTTCACCTCGAAATTGCGCCGGCGCAGCGATGACAGGAAGTTCTCGACAAAGTCATTGCCGCTGACCGGGTTCACCACCACGCACAGCAGCGTGCCGTGGGCGCCGTAGTTGCCGAGCGGGCCGCCGCCAGCCGGGAGCTGGAACGCGACAACGGGATCGGTGGGGTCAAGGCGGTCGACCGGCGTCACGGCCTGGTAGGTCGAGCAGCCGGTGAGCAGCAGGCCCACGCAGGCCGCCAGCAGTGCATGGTTCATGGAATGTCCTGGAGGGCTGGGCGGCGCGCCACGACAAGGCGCAATGGCCACCGCATACCTTCACACTGTAGGCGCCGGCAGGCCAATCCAATCGGCCGAACAGAAGCGCAAACCGGCCGCTTCTGGCGTGGCGGATGGCGCCTCAGCCGCCCGCGCCGCCCTGCGCCAGCCGGCCCACCAGCACCAGGCAGAGCGCGGCCAGGCACACACCGACCACCGCCACCTGCACGCGCGTCACGGGTTTGCCGCCGAGCAGCGTCTGGCTGAGCCAGGCGGGCGAGATCACGCCGACGACGGTCGCCACCATGACCAGGATGGCAAGGACGGACAGCACGGATTGCATGGCAGGTAACTCCGGAATCGACGGGGTTCGATCAGTTGGCGCCGCCGCGCAGCAGGCAGTCGCGCAGCAGCGGCATGCCGTCGGCCAGGCCGGCGCCGTTGCACTCCACCGCCACCTTCTGGCCGCGCCGCACCATGGTGGCGCGCGCTTCCACTTCGCACTCGCGCCCGGCCGGGCCGCAGATCTGGCGCGGCAGCAGCAGCGCGCGCACATTGGCGCCCGGGTCGTTGGTGCGGATGTCGACAAAGACCTGCTCGCCCTCGCGGCGGATGCCGCTGGCCACGCCTTCGACGATCAGGTACTGGTCCAGGTAATTGCGATCCGCTTGCGCGGCATTGTCGCGGTACGCCTTCAGCAGCGCATCGGCCTGCAGTTGCGGCAGGCGGTCGGCGGGGCGTTGCGGGTCGATGCTGACCGGATCCAGCGTGCCGTTGCGCGGTACGCCACGCACCTCGGTCGCCGGCACCGCGCTGGCCTCGGCCTGCGCATCGGCCGGCGTGTCGGGCACGGCACCGCCGACATCGTCGCGGCGGTCATTGCCGGCAAACCACAACATGCCAAGGACGGCCACGGCGACGATGGCAACGAGGATCTGCTGGGTGCGGTTCAACATCGGGAAGGTCCTGCGTAGTGAGAGCGGAGGGCGAAGGGCGAATTATGCGCCCTGCCTGCCGCAGAAGCGCGTACGGCGTCGGGAAACGCCGGCCACATCGCCTTGCCGCGTGGGCGGAGCCGTTGGGACACGCCGGCTTGCCTCACCCTACTTCCCAATACAAAACCGCGTAAAAATCGTCCCCAGCAGGTCATCGCTGGTGAACTCGCCGGTAATGCTGTTCAGGTGTTCCTGCGCCAGCCGCAGTTCTTCCGCGAACAGGTCCAGCGCCTGGGCCTGGCGCTGGCTTTGTTCGGCGGCCACGTCCAGGTGCGATTGCGCCTGCCGCAGCGCGGTCAGGTGCCGCTCGCGCGCGAGGAAGGTGCCTTCGTTGCCGGATTGCCAGCCCACCAGCCGCAGCAGTTCGCGGCGCAGCAGTTCGATGCCGGCGCCGGTGCGCGCCGAGATCCAGATCTCGGTCGGGTTGGGGCCGTTGGCGGCGACCACGTGCGGGCGGTTGCCGCCGAACATGACCTCGCCCACCGCGGGGGCCTTGTCGATCTTGTTGACCACGCGCACGATCGGCGCACCCGGCGGCAGCTGGCCGCTGAGCTTGTCGTCGATGGCGTCGTCGATCTCGGACAGGCCGTGGCGCAGGTAGTCGGTGGCGTCGACCAGATGCAGCACGATGTCGGCGCGGCGGATGGCGTCCCAGGTGCGTTCGATGCCGATGCGCTCGACTTCGTCGGTGGCTTCCTCGCGCAGGCCGGCGGTGTCGATGATATGCAGCGGGATGCCGTCGATCTGGATGGTCTCGCGCACGCGGTCGCGCGTGGTGCCGGCGATCGGCGTGACAATGGCCAGTTCCGCGCCGGCCAGCGCGTTCAGCAGCGACGACTTGCCCACGTTGGGCTGGCCCGCCAGCACCACCGACAGCCCCTCGCGCAGCAGCGCGCCCTGGCGCGCCTGCGCCAGCACCGCGCCAAGTTCATCGCGGATGGTGGCAAGCTGGCCGCGCGCGTCGGACTGCTCCAGGAAATCGATCTCTTCCTCGGGGAAATCCAGCGTGGCCTCCACCAGCATGCGCAGGTGGATGACCTTGTCCACCAGCTGGCGGATGGCGTTGGAGAACTCGCCCTCCATCGAGCGCGCGGCCGAGCGCGCCGCGGCCTCGGTGCTGGCTTCGATCAGGTCGGCCACGGCCTCGGCCTGGGCCAGGTCGAGCTTGTCGTTGAGGAAGGCGCGGCGCGTGAACTCGCCGGGTTCGGCCAGGCGCAGGCCGATGCCGTCGCCGGCCTGCAGGCAGCGCGTCAGCAGCATCTGCATCACCACCGGGCCGCCGTGGCCCTGCAGCTCCAGCACTTCCTCGCCGGTATAGGAGTTGGGCGCCGGGAAATACAGTGCCAGGCCGTGGTCGATGACCTTGCCGTTGCCATCGAGAAACGGCAGGTAGGTGGCGTGGCGCGGCTTCAGTGCCTGGCCGCAGACGGCGCGCATCACGGGGCCGACATCGGGGCCGGACACGCGCACCACGCCGATGCCGCCGCGGCCGGGCGCGGTGGCGATGGCGGCAATGGGAAGCTGGGGAGCAGTCATGGCGGTATTGTCGCAGATCGGGTGCGGTTGGCGTGGCACGCGCTGGAACGCGCTGGAACGCTATGGCGGGCCGCCATGGCTGGCGGGACGGTCAGCTGGCGCCGGGCAACGGCGGCGCCTCGTCCGGCATCGCCTGCAGGTCCAGGCACTCGGCCATCAGGCGGCGCGCGACGATGCCGTCGACCTGCCGACCCAGCCGGGCCTGCCGCTTGACCAGCTTGCCGTGCAGGCGCCTGGTATAGCGCGCCGGCAGCACCGGCGCCAGCGCTTCGATCACGTAGCGCAGACGCTTGCCGGCGATGCGCTGCGCGTGCACCGCGGCGGGATCGCCCTTGCGGGCATGCCGGGCCAGTGCCCGCAGCTGCTTGCGGCCGCGGCGCACGCGCCGGCGCGCAAAGGTGGCCAGGCGGGCGCCGTCGCCGCGGGCGCGCGCGGCGAGTTGCGCCAGGTGCGCAAGGTCGCGATGCAGCGCGGGCAGTGGCCAGTCGCGGTAAGTGGCCAGTGTCGCCAGCATCGCGGCGCGCGCGGCATCGCGGCGCTGCCGGGCGGTGTCGGCGATGGCGGCCAGTATCGTGTCTTGCGGCTCCAGTTCGCGGGCCGGGCCGATAGTCTCGGCCAGGAACACATCCCAGTCGCGCACCGTGGTGGTGGTGCGGGCCAGCGTGCGCAAGTCGCGCTTCCAGCGGTCGCGCTCCTGCCGCGGCAAGGCCGGGCCCATGGCCCACACGACCGCGCGCGCCCGGCGCAGGGCAATGCGCAGCTGGTGCAGGTCTTCCGGGTCGTCGCGGCGCTGCAGCGGGTCCAGGCACGCGTCGATGCGCGCCAGGCTGGCTTGCGCCAGCGCGGCAAAGGCTGCGGCGGGCCGCGCCTTGCGGCGCAGCTTGGGAGAATTGGCGTCGGCGTTCATGGCGGACTGCATGCGGTCAGGCGCGCACGCGGGACGCAGATGCCTTCAGTGTAGGCGACAGCACGCGCTTGGGCGGAATGCGGCGCCAGCGCCGCTTTGGCGGTTGACACGCCCTGTCCTTCAGGCTGGAATGCGCAGATTCGCCAGGACCAGCACCCTGACCCACGAGGAAACCGCCATGACCACCGAACAGGAACGGCTTCTGCTGCGCGACACCATCGAGGCCGGCTTCCGCCAGGCCGCCTTCGTCAACGACGTCGGCATCGCGCTTGCTGACTGCGGGCCCGGCTGGTGCGAGTCCACGCTGGCCATCACGGCGCGCCACCTGCAGCACGGCGGCATCGTCCACGCGGGCGTGCAGGCCACCATGGCCGACCACACCGCCGGCGCGGCCGCATCCACCATCCTGGAAGCGGGCCAGCACGTGGTCACCGCGGAATTCAAGATCAACCTGCTGCGGGCCGTGCGCAGCGAACGGCTGCGCTGCCGCGCCGATGTGCTCAAGTCCGGCCGCTCCATCATCGTGGTGGAGGCCGACGTGTTTGCCGACGTTCACGGCGAATCCGTGCTGGTCAGCCGGCTCAACGCCACCATGAGCGTGCTGGACCTGGCCTGAGATCCTCTCTCTCCCATCTCGACAAAGGAAGCCACCCATGATCGACCACACCGGCGTCAGCGTCAGCGATTACGAGAAAAGCCGCGCCTTCTACCAGGCCGCGCTGGGCGCCATCGGCTACGTGCTGGACAAGGAATTCCCGGCCAGCGTCACCGGCAGCACCGATGTCGCCGGCTTCGGCACGCCCGGCCATCCAGATTTCTGGATCCACCGCGGCACGCCCAACCAGCCGCCGGTGCACGTGGCGTTCCGCGTCGACAGCCGCGCGACCGTCGATGCGTTCCATCGCGCGGCACTGGCCGCGGGCGGGCGCGACAACGGCGCACCCGGCCTGCGCGCGCACTACCACCCCGACTACTACGGCGCCTTCGTGCTGGACCCGGACGGCCACAACATCGAGGCGGTCTGCCACAAGCCCGCGTGATGCGGATTCAGCGGCGGATTCAGCGGCGGGTTCAGGGGCGGGTTCAGGGGCGGGTTCAGCGCGTCGCGACGATAAACAGGCGCGGGAACGGCAGCAGCACCGAGCCGTCCGGCAGCGCCGGGTACGCGTTGGCGATCTCGGTCTGGTAACGGGCCAGGTAGGCGGTACGCTCGGCCTCGTCCAGCGGCTGCAGGAAGGGGCGCAGGCCGCTGCCCTTGAACCACTCCACCACCGCGGCCGGGCCACCGGCGAGCGGATGGTGATAGGTGGTCAGCCACACGTCCACGCGCTGGCACAGCGGGCGCAGCAGCTCGTAGTACCAGCGCGCCGGCGCGCGTTCGGCGCGGGCCTTGCTGGCGCCGGCAAGCTTGTCGGCCCACGGGCCTTCCGCCGCCACCCGGCGCATCAGCTGGTGCGCGGGTTCTTCCAGGTTGTCCGGCATCTGCACGGCTAGCGTGCCACCCGGGGAAAGCTTCGACACCAGTTCGGGAAACAAGCGGGCGTGGTCGGGCAGCCACTGCAGCACCGCGTTGGCGAGGATCACGTCGTACGGGCCGGCCTCGTCCCAGGCGCCGATGTCGGCCACGCGGAACTGCACGTCGGGCAGGCGCTTGCGCGCGGCGTCGATCATGTCCTGCGAGCTGTCCAGCCCGGTTACCGAGGCGCCGGCATAGCGCGCCAGCAGCACCTCGGTGGAGTTGCCGGGACCGCAGCCGATATCCACCGCGCTGCGCGCGATCTCGTTGGGAATGGCTGCCACCAGGTCACGGACCGGGCGGGTGCGTTCGTCTTCGAAGGCGACGTATTGGTGGGCGGACCAGCTCATGGGGATCTCCTGATATCGGGCGCAGGTCAGTAGGATACGCCTGCAGTAGCCGGCACCGCAGGCCGTAGCCAACACCGCATGAGCGCGGCTCCCTCTCACGCGAAGTGGGAGAGGGGAGCAAACCGGCGGCAGGCACAGGCCATCGGTCGGCAAAAAACAAAAAGCCCGGCATCTCTGCCGGGCTTTCCATCACCGCATCTTGCAACAGGCTCAGCTCTTGGCCACCACGGCCGTCTTGCCCTTGCCCAGCATCCGGTTGATCTGCCACTGCTGCGCGATCGACAGGATGTTGTTCACCACCCAGTACAGCACCAGGCCGGCCGGGAAGAAGAAGAACATCACCGAGAACACGAGCGGCATGATCGTCATCACCTTGGCCTGCACCGGATCCGGCGGGGTCGGGTTCAGCTTGGTCTGCACGAACATCGACACGGCCATCACGATCGGCAGGATGTAGAACGGATCCGGCACCGACAGGTCCTTGATCCAGCCCAGCCACGGCGCCCCGCGCATTTCCACCGACGACAGCAGCACCCAGTACAGCGCGATGAACACCGGGATCTGGATCACGATCGGCAGGCAGCCGCCGAGCGGGTTGACCTTCTCGGTGCGGTACAGGCCCATCATCTCCTGGTTCATCTTTTGCGGGTCGTTCTTGTAACGCTCGCGGATCGCGGTCATGCGCGGCTGCAGGTCCTTCATCTTGCCCATGGACTTGTAGCTCGCCGCCGACAGCGGGAAGAACACCAGCTTGATCAGCACCGTCAGCGCGATGATCGACCAGCCCCAGTTGCCCAGGAAGCCGTGCAGCTTTTCCAGCAGCCAGAACAGCGGCTTGGCCAGGATGGTCAGCCAGCCGTAGTCCTTCACCAGCTCCAGGCCCGGGGCGATCTTCTCGAGCATGTGCTCTTCCTGCGGGCCGGCGAACAGGCGCGCATCGGTGCTCACGCTCGCGCCCGGGGCCAGTTGGCCCAGCGGCTGCTGCACGCCCACGCGGTACAGGTGCGGATCGATCTGCTGCACGTAGAAGCTGCGCTCCTTGCCGGTCTGCGGAATCCACGCCGAGGCAAAGTAGTGCTGCACCATCGCCACCCAGCCGTTATTGGCGGCGGCCGGCACGGTGGCCTTGCCCTTGGCGATGTCTTCGAAGTCGATCTTGTGGTACTTGTCGGCGTCGGTGTAGACCGCCGGACCGGTGAAGGTGCTGTAGAACTGCGACTGCTCTACCTTGCTGCCGTCGCGCGCCAGTTCCAGGTACAGCGTCGGCGAGACCGGCGCGGTGCCCGCGTTGGTCACGTCGAACTTGCTGTCGACCACGTAGCTGCCCTTGCGGAAGGTGTAGGTCTTGACCAGCTTCACGCCGTTCTTCTCGGCGCTCAGCACCACCTGCAGCTGCTCGGCGCCGTCCAGCGTGCGCGGGCCCGGGGCCGCGGTGAACAGCGTGGTGTGGTTGGGCAGGTCGCCGCCGATCAGGCCCGAGCGGGCCATGTAGGTGCGCACGTTGTCGCGCTCGAACAGCACCACCGGCTTGCCGTCCTTCTCATGCTCCTTGAGCAGCTCCAGGCGCGACACGATGCCGCCGGCGGTGTCGATCTCGGCGCGCACCGTGTCGGTGGTCACCACGATCTTCTCGCCGGTGGGCTGGGCCGCGGCCTGCGGCGCGGCGCCCGCGGCCGGGGCGGCTGCACCCGGCTGGACGTTGGCCTTGGGCACGTCGCCCTGCGCGGCCGCGCCGCTGGCGGCCGGCGCCGAAGCGGCCTGCTGCTGCGTCGTGCTCGGGAAGAACATCGACGCATGGCCGTTGGCGCGCTGCCAGTTGTCGTAGAGCAGCACGAGGGACATCGAGAAGATGACCCAGAGGATGGTGCGTTTGATATCCATGTCTGGCTGTGGTCGGAAAAATCAGGGTCTGGGCAGACGGATTGCCACGGGCGCATGGCCTGTGGCGGCATGGACTGGCGTGTCTGCTTCCGTGCCCGGCACGGGATCATACCCGCCTTGGGCGAAAGGATGGCAGCGGCACAGCCGGCAGGCGGCCATCCAGCTGCCGCGCGCGGCGCCATGATGGACGATGGCGTCGCGGGCGTAGTCGGAACAGGTCGGCAGGAAGCGGCACTGCGAGCCCAGGTAAGGGCTGAGGGCGATCTTGTAGACGCGCAGCAGGGCTAGCAGGATTCGCTTCATGGCGGGGCGGTCAGGCTGGCTGGCCTGGTGGCTGGCTTGGCGAGGGGCTCGCCGGCGGCGCCGCGGTGGGCGGTGCCGGGGGCGAGGCAGGCGGCGCGGGCGGCGGCAGTGGCTTTGCCGCTACGTCGAGCAGGCTGGCGATTTCCGCCGCGCATGCCCTTCGGACCGCCGCGCGCGTGGCAAATTCCACGCGCGGGAACTTCGCTTGCAGGCGCAGCAGCACGTCGCGGCCCGCCAGTTGTTCACGGCGCTGGCGGAACAGCTCGCGCGCCATGCGCTTCACCAGGTTGCGCTCGGCGGCGCGCGGCGCGAACTTCTTGCCCACCACCACGCCCAGGCGGCCTTCCGGCCGGTCATTGGGGCGTACATAGAGCACGAAGTGGGTGCTGCGCCGCCGGGGCCGCAAAGCAAAAACGGATGAAAACTCATCCGTCTTTGTAAGCCTCGCGGCTTTGGGGAAGGCATGGGCTGACACGCTGGGTGACACTGGCAAGCGCTGGCAAATAAGACTGCTGGCGCGAAGCGGCGCCCTGCGGCAAGCTGCCGGCCGACCTGAAGCCGGGGCGGTGGGCATTGACGGCCGCGCGGCACGGCTGCGGTACGCTGCAGCCGGCGCCGGGCGCGCCGTCAGGCCGGTCGCCCGGGCCTCAGATGGCCAGGCGCTTGCGGCCCTTGGCGCGGCGAGCGTTGATGACGGCACGGCCGCCGCGGGTCTTCATGCGCACGCGGAAACCGTGGGTACGCTTGCGGCGGGTAACGGAAGGTTGGTAGGTACGTTTCATGTTGCACTCTCTGGTTGATCTTGGCTCGCCCGACTCCGGCCGGTGCCGGGGTGCCGTGGCCGCCGCGTATGGTTCGCATGGGGTTGCCGCTTGCGAGGGAACTGCAGCGGCGTGTCCGACGATTCTGGTTCTGTCTTAGCTGCCGGCCGAAGGGCGCGCGCTGCAGGCAGGTAGCCTGTGGGCGCGGACGGCACGGACAGGCCAGACCCGGCGATGCGCATACGTGATCCCCTGCCGCATCGCAGAACCCGCCATTTAAACGATTTTCCGCGACGCTGTCAAGGCGACAGTCAGTGTGCGACGGCACAATCACCACACCGCCTGGTGGCGCGTGGTGCGCCATTGTCCACAACGGCCAGTGGGTAACCGCTAGTGCCCAGAAGGACACCTCTAGGTCTGTCATCCACAGGCGAAGTCCCTGTTTTTCCTGAATCTTTGCCCGTTTCCCCACCCCGGAAACCCGCGTCGCAGCAGGGGTTGTGCACATCAATCCACTGCATTTGCACAAGTTGTCCACAGACTTATCCTTTGTGGATAACTCAGGGGCGGGGGTACAATCCGGGTCCAAACACAACACGGGCTGCGTGGCGCAGGCGCAACCCGGGCTCCCACCGCGGCAACGCATGACTTTACGCACGCCAGTGCGGCGAACCGGAAGGCTCGCTGGCGGCTGCATGGCATGCCGCGGCGGCCTCGACCGTGGGAATGGATTCCCAATAGAGCCGAGGCGGCCCGGATCACGCGGCGCATACGCCGCCCGTGGCGTACCCGGGCCGCCGGCAAGGCGGCAACGGGTGCGATTACTTAACAACAAACAATGCAAGATTTCTGGCAGGCGGCAGCCGCGCAACTCGAGCGCGAACTGACGCCGCAACAGTTCAAAACGTGGATCAAGCCGCTGGCGCCCGTTGCGTTCGATGAAGAAACGCATGCGCTGCGGATTGCTGCGCCCAACCGTTTCAAGCTCGACTGGGTCAAGAGTCAGTTTTCGGGGCGCATCACCGCCCTGGCCTGCGAATATTGGGAAGCGCAGGTCAGCGTCCAGTTCGTGCTCGATCCCGCCGCGTCGGGGCGTGCCGCTGCCTACATGCAGCCGGCCCAGCCCGGCATGGGCGTGGGCGGCATGGACCGCATGGAACATCACGCAGCCCCGGGTACGGGCATGGGTGGCTATCCCGGCGCCCAGCCCGTCCAGCCGATGGGTGGCCAGGCCCCGTTTGCCATGCCTGGCCAGCCGGCGCAGCCCGGCTATGGCGAATACCCGAGCGCGGCCGCTTATGGCCTGGGGCAGCCGCAATACGGCAATCCGGGCAACCCCGGCAACCCGGCCGGCATGCCCTCCGCCGCCCCGCTTCCGGCCGGCGCGCGCCACCAGGGCATGGGCCAGCATCCCGGCCAGCACCACCCGCAGCACAGCGCCGAGCTGGGCGAGATCGACGTGGTCCAGATGGACCCCGCCGAAGCCAGCGCCCGCTCCTATCGCGCGCCGCAGCAGGGCCAGCACCCGCATGCCGCGATGGGCAACGCTGTGCAGATGCCCGGCCACCAGCCCAGCGACACGGTCCATGAGCGCTCGCGCCTGAACCCGATCCTGACCTTCGACAACTTCGTCACGGGTAAAGCCAACCAGCTGGCGCGCGCCGCCGCCATCCAGGTCGCAAACAACCCGGGCAAGTCGTACAACCCGCTGTATCTCTATGGCGGCGTGGGCCTGGGCAAGACCCACCTGATCCACTCCATCGGCAACCACATGCTGATGGAGAACCCGCGCGCGCGCATCCGCTACATCCACGCCGAGCAATACGTGTCCGACGTGGTCAAGGCCTACCAGCGCAAGGCGTTCGACGAGTTCAAGCGCTACTACCACTCGCTGGACCTGCTGCTGATCGACGATATCCAGTTCTTCTCCGGCAAGAACCGCACGCAGGAAGAGTTCTTCTACGCCTTCGAGGCCCTGATTGCCAACCGGGCGCAGGTGATCATCACCAGCGATACCTACCCCAAGGAAATCACCGGCATCGACGACCGCCTGATCTCGCGCTTCGATTCCGGCCTGACCGTGGCGATCGAGCCGCCCGAGCTGGAAATGCGCGTGGCGATCCTGATGAAGAAGGCCGCCGCCGAGAACGTGAACGTTCCGGAAGAGGTCGCCTTCTTCGTCGCCAAGCACCTGCGCTCAAACGTGCGCGAGCTGGAAGGCGCGCTGCGCAAGATCCTGGCGTTCAGCAACTTCCACGGCAAGGACATCACCATCGAGGTGACGCGCGAAGCGCTGAAGGACCTGCTGACCGTGCAGAACCGCCAGATCTCTGTGGAGAACATCCAGAAGACCTGCGCGGATTTCTACAACATCAAGGTCGCTGACATGTATTCGAAAAAGCGGCCTGCCAATATTGCACGGCCGCGCCAGATCGCGATGTACCTGGCCAAGGAGCTGACGCAGAAGAGCCTGCCGGAGATCGGCGAACTCTTCGGCGGCCGCGACCACACCACCGTGCTGCACGCCGTGCGCAAGATTGCCGACGAACGCAGCAAGGATGCGCAGCTCAACCATGAGCTGCACGTGCTGGAGCAGACGCTCAAGGGCTGATCGCCGGCTGGTACCCGGGGCGGCTCCCGGGACGGCGTTTTGAAGGGCCAGCCCGCCGGGCTGGCATACTGTAGGGTGCGCGCCACGGACATCCCGTGGCGCCTGGGGAATTAACGTCAGCGACGCCGGGGCAAGTGTCCGGAAAGTGGCCACTGATAAGGCTTTGCGGTGAGTCGGGACGGGATGGCAAGAACGGTTGGCGCCAGCGTGGCTTTTTGGGCACAGCTGGCCCGCCGGCCGGTCCCGCCCCGCTTCACCGCAGCGGCTTATCCTTGGTACAATGGCACATTAACTCCTTGATTCCTAAGTGAATTTGGAGTTGTTTGCGTTCTGCGGTCGCCGATTACAAACGACGAAGGATAAATTCAATGCAATTGGTCAAAACCTCGCGAGACAACCTGCTGCGTCCGCTGCAAATCGTGAGCGGCATCGTGGAGCGCCGCCACACCCTCCCGATCCTGGCCAACCTGCTGATTCGCAAGTCCGGGTCGAACGTATCCTTCCTGTCGACCGACATCGAAATCCAGATCACCACGCATGCGGAATGCGGCGTCGGCAATGACAGCGTCGCCACCACCGTGGCCGCGCGCAAGCTGCTGGACATCCTGCGCGCCATGCCCGACGGCGACGTCGCCCTGTCGCTCAACGACAAGCGCATGACCGTGCAATCCGGCAAGAGCCGCTTTGCCCTGCAGACGCTGGCCGCCGAAGAATTCCCGACCGTGGCCGAAGCCAGCGAATTCAACGCCAGCGTCAGCCTGCCGCAGAAGACCTTCAAGCACCTGCTGGCGATGGTCCACTTCGCCATGGCGCAGCAGGACATCCGCTACTACCTGAACGGCATGCTGCTGGTGGTTGAAGGCAAGAAGGTCATGGCAGTCGCCACCGACGGCCACCGCCTGGCCTACTGCGGCGTCGAGCTGGAAAACGAAGCGGCTGGTGTCGGCTCGCGCCAGGAAGTCATCATCCCGCGCAAGACCATCCTGGAACTGCAGCGCCTGCTGGAAGACAACGACGATCCGGTCACGGTGCAGCTGGCCGCCAACCAGGTCAAGTTCACGTTCGCCAATATCGAACTGATCTCCAAGCTGGTCGAAGGCAAGTTCCCGGACTTCCAGCGCGTGATCCCCAAGGGCTACAAGAACGCCTTCGCGATCGACCGCGTGCAGCTGCAGCAGGCGCTGCAACGCACCGCGATCCTGACCACCGACAAATTCAAGGGCGTGCGCTGCATCCTCGACACGCACATGCTCAAGATCAGCTCCACCAACGCCGACCAGGAAGAGGCGCAGGAAGAGCTGGAACTCGATTATTCGGGCGACGCGCTCGATATCGGCTTCAACGTGACCTACCTGCTCGACGTGCTTGCCAACCTGAAGACCGAGCAGGTGCAGGTCAGCCTCGGCGACTCGAATTCGAGTGCGCTGATCACCGTGCCGGACGACGACAACTTCAAGTACGTCGTCATGCCGATGCGCATCTGATGATCCGGTGACAGGACCTGTGCCACAACCAGCGCAGACAGCAACCGGAGCAGCAAACGGCACGCTACGACACCCGGCCCCGGCCGGTACGTCCAGGGGATGAATATCCCGCCGCGGGGGCAGGATCGTTACGACGATCCGCCCCTTTTGCCGTTTTTAGTAACCCGCCATGCGGACCCATCGCGCCCCGCCGCCGGCATGCCAGCCATGCCCGCCCGGCCCCGATTCCGCATTCGCCGCAAGTAGGAAAGACATGACCGAACAGCAGAAACCGCAACAGGAAAACACCTACGGAGCCTCCTCGATCCAGATCCTGGAAGGCCTGGAGGCGGTACGCAAGCGCCCGGGCATGTATATCGGCGACACCTCCGACGGCACCGGCCTGCACCACCTCGTGTTCGAGGTGCTGGACAACTCCATCGACGAAGCGCTGGCCGGCTACTGCACCGAAATCCAGGTCACCATCCACAGCGACAACTCGATCTCCATCGTCGACAACGGCCGCGGCATCCCGCCCCTGGTCAAGTTCGACGACAAGCACGAACCCAAGCGCAGCGCGGCCGAAATCGCCATGACCGAGCTGCACGCCGGCGGCAAGTTCAACCAGAACAGCTACAAGGTATCGGGCGGCCTGCACGGCGTGGGCGTGTCCTGCGTGAACGCGCTGTCCAAGTGGCTGCGCCTGACCGTGCGCCGCGACGGCCAGGTCCACCTGATCGAATTCGCCAAGGGCGAAGTGCAGAACCGCATCATCGAGACCGTGCCCGGCCCCGACGGCCAGCCCGTTGAAGTCTCGCCGATGAAGATCACCGGCGCCACCGACAAGCGCGGCACCGAAGTCCACTTCCTGGCCGATGAAGAAATCTTCACCAACGTCGAGTTCCACTACGAGATCCTGTCCAAGCGCATCCGCGAGCTCTCGTTCCTGAACAACGGCGTCCATATCAAGCTGGTCGACCAGCGCACCGGCAAGGAAGAAGACTTTGCCTTCTCCGGCGGCGTGAAGGGCTTTGTCGAGTACATCAACCGCGCCAAGAGCGTGCTGCATCCCAACATCTTCTACGCCAACACCGAAAAAGACGGCATCGGCGTGGAAGTGGCCATGCAGTGGAACGACGGCTACAACGAGCAGGTGCTCTGCTTCACTAACAACATCCCGCAGCGGGATGGCGGCACCCACCTGACCGGCCTGCGCGCCGCGATGACCCGCGTCATCAACAAGTACATCGAAGAAAACGAAGTTGCCAAGAAAGCCAAGGTGGAAACCACCGGCGACGACATGCGCGAAGGCCTGGCCTGCGTGCTCTCCGTGAAGGTGCCCGAGCCCAAGTTCAGCTCCCAGACCAAGGACAAGCTGGTCTCGTCCGAAGTGCGCCTGCCCGTGGAAGAACTCGTCAGCAAGGCCCTGACCGACTTCCTGCTGGAAACGCCCAACGACGCCAAGACCATCTGCGGCAAGATCGTAGACGCCGCCCGCGCCCGCGAAGCCGCCCGCAAGGCCCGCGAAATGACCCGCCGCAAGGGCGTGATGGACGGCATGGGCCTGCCCGGCAAGCTGGCCGACTGCCAGGAAAAAGACCCCGCCCAGTCCGAACTCTTCCTGGTGGAGGGCGACTCCGCAGGCGGCTCCGCCAAGCAGGGCCGCGACCGTAAGTTCCAGGCCATCCTGCCGCTCAAGGGCAAGATCCTGAACGTAGAGCGCGCCCGCTTCGACAAGATGCTGTCCAGCCAGGAAGTGCTGACGCTGATCACCGCGCTGGGCACCGGCATCGGCAAGGACGACTACAACCTGGACAAGCTGCGTTATCACCGCATCATCATCATGACCGACGCGGACGTGGATGGATCGCACATTCGGACGCTGCTGCTCACGTTCTTCTATCGTCAGATGCCTGACATCATCGAGCGCGGGTATGTGTATATCGCGCAGCCGCCGCTGTACAAGATCAAGCATGGGAAGGATGAGCGGTATATCAAGGATGATGTCGAGCTCAATGCCTACCTGCTGAAGCTGGCGATGGAGAAGGCGTCGCTGGTTCGGCCGGATGGGTCGGAAATCAGTGGGGATGCGCTGACTGAGTTGGCTCGTCAGTATCAGCTGACGGAAGGTGTGATTGGGCGGCTGTCGCGCGTTGTGGATACCGATGCGCTGCGGGCTATTGCGGATGGGGTGACGCTGGATCTGGATAGTGCTGCTGCAGCGGAAGCTTCAGCTGTGGCGCTGAAGGCTAAGCTGGCTGAGATGCATGCCAAGACGTTGATTGGAGCTGCTGTCAATGATGACGGCACCGCGGACGTGTACGCGCAGTTCGACGAAAAGACTGACAAGCATCGCCTCATGATCGCTCGCCGCCATCACGGCAACGTGCGACTGTCGCATCTGGATGCGGATTTTGTTCATGGGGCTGACTATGCTGCGCTGTCCAATGCGGCTAAGACGTTCCAAGGGCTGACGCCAGAAGGGACTAAGGTGCAGCGGGGTGACGGCGAGAAGCTGCGGGATCAGACTGTCAACGACTTCCACGGGGCTATGCAATGGCTGCTGGCTGAGGCTGAGCGTGGGGTTTCTCGTCAGCGCTATAAGGGGCTGGGTGAGATGAACCCGGAGCAGCTGTTCGAGACGACACTTGATGTGACCCAACGCCGTTTGCTGAAGGTGCAGATTGAGGATGCTATTGCGGCGGATCAGATCTTTACCACCCTTATGGGGGATGAGGTGGAGCCGCGGAGGAACTTTATTGAGAGTAATGCGTTAGTGGCGCGGAATATTGATGTTTGAGTGCCATAGTAGATAGTCGCCTAACCTAAGAATCGCGGACCCATGAGTTGAAAAACTTATGGGTCTTTTTCATTGGTAGTTCGAATTTATGGGATCAATTCGTCGAACACGTTTGACATTACAATCTGTTACATTTATATAATTAGGTGAATCGCCCTTAGATGAGAAGGGGGGCGAGCCACTACCCAACAGTGGGGTATAGAGATCGCCTAAGATGGAGACGCCCTTAACGATGAACGATTCATACGACGTTTGGCACAATTCGCTGCCCCAACTCGGTTAACGAGCCAATATCGCTAGGCAACACAAAGCGGATATCAAGATTGAGAACGCGCGGGGCAAAAAATTTCATGTTGCCCAATTTCAGACCGTATAGATAGAAGGCCATGACGAATTTCCTCATCGACCCCGAATTCGATCCTTATCGCGCTCACATCGAAAGACAATTGCGGGAAGGCAAGACTTGGGCGGACCTGCGGGCGCAGGTAGAACACGCGTTCGATGCAATGGACTCTTGGTTCATTTCCCAGCAGACGTTCTCGTCGTGGCCAAGTCTTGGTTCCACGCCGCAAGAGCGACGCACGACGTGGATTGCACTTCTTGATGCAAAAGAGGAAGCCGAGACGAGGATGACGCTCGCGAAACGTCCACTCGTCGTCGTCGGGCGAGAGGAGACCGAGCCCAACATCAACGTGCCTGAGGCCGAGCATTCGTCATGGCAGCTATACCGCGACCATCTACAGGGTCAGGGCTGGGACAGCGAGGCCATTGCGCCGATCGAGGAATCGTCGCTCAGGATCCTGAAGCGGCTGAGAAAGAAGACGGCAGGAATGTCACCCGTGCGCGGGATGGTGATCGGCCATGTACAGTCGGGAAAGACAGCGAGTATCGCGGGGCTGTCGGCCATGGCAGCAGATCATGGGTGGAATCTCGTGATTGTTCTGAGCGGCACCTTGGAGAATCTGCGTCTGCAGACACTGCGCCGACTTGTGAAGGATCTGAATCACTCTGGCAACCTGCATTGGGAGGCTATCAACCAGCCGTCAGACGAGAGCCCGCACGGCCAGCGGGCACAGGACAAGCATTTCAGGGCGGGAAGCACGTCTCGCCATCTCGTTGTATGTCTCAAGAATCCCAAGCGTCTCAAGAATCTGCTCGACTGGATCACGAAAGATAAGGCTTCGCTGAGCCAGATGCGGATCCTGATAATCGACGACGAAGCGGATCAGGCGAGCATCAATACCGCGGCAGCTGAGCAGGTCCGGACCACTATCAACCGGGCAATCATTAGCCTGACACAGGTGAAGGCGCTCTCTGTCAACTATGTCGGTTACACGGCAACGCCGGCAGCAAACTTTCTTAACGAAGGGCCCGGTGAGGGTCTGTATCCCCAAGACTTCATTCTCTCTCTGCAGCAGTCGGACAAGCATTTCGGTCCGCCGCAGATCTTTGGTGCACCCGATCGCGGCATCGAACCGCTTGGAATCGTCAGCCCGATTTCGTCCGACGATTTAAGCGCGATCAGCGATCTGCATGACGAAGCATCTGCGGCGATTCCCGACAGCTTGGCGGATGCGCTGCGCTGGTTCGTCTGCGCGGCGGCAGCATTTCGCGTCTACGGAATCGCGAAGCCTGTCAGCATGCTCGTCCATACCAGCCAACGGCAGCATCATCACGACAATATCGCCGAAGCCGTGCGCACAATGCTTTTGGCGGCGAGTGCCGATCAGGAAACCTTCATTGCAGCCTGCCGGATGACATGGGATGAAATGGGTGCCATGCTCGGTAGGGACGACTTCAAGGATCGATTCCCCGGCTACGGCTGCCTCGATAGTCTTCGCGATTATCCTGAGTTCGAAGCGATGATCCCGCACATAAGGGAATTGCTCACAGGAGTGACCGCCATTCCGCTCGATAAAGAGGGCGCCATGGCCTATCACCGGGGTATCCACCTCTGCATCGACAACTGCGCGAACAACGGTATCAGCGACGAAAACGAGGTGCGGCGACTTTTCTACCCTGACCCGGATGCCAAGGACTATCCGCACTTCTCTACGGCTTTCATCGTGGTAGGTGGAAGCACGCTCGCCCGCGGACTCACGATCGAGAACCTCGTCAGCACTTACTTTCTCCGTGCGTCGGTTCTCGGCGATTCACTCATGCAGATGGGGCGCTGGTTCGGCTATCGAAGGGGATACGAACTGCTTCCCAGGATCTGGATGCCACAGCAGACCAAGGAAAAATTCGAATTCCTGACACTGGCCGAGGAGGACCTGCGGGACGACCTCAAGCGATTCATGGACGGGGGAGCTAATCCCAGTGAATTCGGACCGAGAGTACGCGCCCATCCCCGAGCATCGTGGTTGCGCCCGACAGCTCGCAACCGGATGAGCGAGGCCCAGGGCGCCGAGTATGACTTCTCAGGGGTCAATCGACAGACAACGATTTTCCATGCCGGACAAAACAGCGGCTCGATTCATCGAGGCAACCGATCTAAGGCGATGGCATTTCTAGAAGGACTTGAAAATGGCCCGACGACTGCTTTGCAGAGAAACGCACTAGTATGGCGTGGGGTGGCATTCGATTCCGTTGCGCAATTTCTGAGCGATCTGGTTTTTCATCCAAATGCACAGTTCTTCTCGGATATTGCGCCGTTTCTGAAATGGTATCGGGCGCAGGCTGCAGCAGCAGGCTATGAAGACTGGAATATTGTTGCCGCAGGCACGTCTGCAAAAGGCAAGGCGTGGGAAATAAAAGGTCATGCCGTGGGGCTCGTAACGCGCACCCGCGTCACGAAAGCGAGCCGGGACGATGCTGTTTCCATTGGCGTGCTGAGGGATCCATTGGACCTTCTGGCGGATATCGAGACCCCGTACGAGGTACCTGAGCAGCCCACCAACGAGTTTGTTTCGCATTGCCGCGCCAAGGCTGGTCTGCACAGGACGCCACAACTGCTTCTGTATTTGATTGACAAGGACAGTCAACCTAGCGGCGCGCAGATGCGCAAAGCACAGAAGGAGAGCGAGAGAGCCAGGCTTGGCGCGGAGGAAGACATCGTCGGTATCAGCCTTTGGCTTCCTGGCGCAAGAAATGTCAAGCGGTCCTATGCGACGCATCTTACCGTACGCATACCACCTGTTCTGGCCGCCGACGATGATGACATTCCCGGCACGGGGATCGGGGACGTCAGATGAAGTATTTTCCGCTGAGCCTTGGTCCCATGCAGGAGTCCGGAAGCGCTCTGCTGCGGGCGTTACAGAACGACTCCATGATTCCGCTTGACTTGCTGGTCAGGGAGGCCGTTCAAAACAGTCTGGATGCAGCATTGAAGTCCGCCGGCAGCGAAGTTACTGTCGATGTCACGATCCGGCCGCATGGAACCGATGCGGTTGCCGGCCTTTTCGAGTCCGGCATCGACAAGGCAGTGCTCTTCCGCCTGTTTCCCAAAGGCGGACGTATGCTCGAAATCCGTGACAAGGGTACAGAGGGCCTGTCGGGACCGCTTCGGCTCGAGGATGTCGGACGTGGCCAGCGTCGGGGAAATCTCCTGAAACTCGTGTACGAGGTGGGCAGGACCCGCAGCGATGAAACGTCTGGCGGCTCTTGGGGGCTCGGAAAGACATGCTATTTCCGAGTCGGTGTGGGCCTCGTTCTCTACTACTCACGGATCCTGCAGAACAACCGCTTCGAGGAGAGGCTTGTTGCATGTCTTGTCGAAAATGAATCTGACGAGAACCGGCTTCAGCGCGACTCGGCGACGGGCATTGCTTGGTGGGGAGGGGAAGCGGGCACGCCCCTGCCCCTCACTGATTCTGCAAGAATTGCGACGTTGCTACGTTCCATCGGTGTGCAGCCGTATTCGGGAGAGGATACCGGTACAGCGATCATCATCCCGTTTCTAAAAGACAACCTGATCCCTCAGCAGGAAGAAGCTTCTCCCGAGGAGCGCGATGACAGCGCACACGCGGAACCATTGCCGTGGTGGTTCAAAGACTATGCGTCCTACGTGCGCGTGGCGCTGCAACGGTGGTTCTGCGCCCGGATTGATAACCCCCGCTTTCGTGGAGGGGCGGCCCTCGCAGTTAGCGTCAATGGCCAGCGCCTGCAGACCGCCCGCATGCAGCCGGTGTTCCAAGTCTTGCAGGCACTCTATAACCGCCTTGATCAAGGAAGCCTCGGTGAAGACTACCTTGATAAATGTGGTGTCGGCCCAGCCGACGTGCTCGATGCGCCCATTGATCTACGCGGGGTCTTCAGAGCTGGAACGAGCGCTGGGCGGATTACTGCGGTCCGCCTCACCCCGGCACAGCTCAAGATGACCGAGCCGGAGAACATGCCGGATCCCTACCGTTGCATTTTCAGCCCGCAAGAACATACGCAACGGGATCGGCCTTTGGTCGCGTTCATGCGCGGTCCTGGAATGGTGATCCGCTGGGACAACAGCAACGATTCCAAGGGATGGGGGGGAAGTGTACAGATGCCAGCCGGGGAAGCGTTTCTTCTGGGGTTGTACGTGCCGGAGAAGGACAGGGAGCTAAAAGATGATGTGCGCAAGAAACTGAGGAACCCGGACCAGACGCTTGAAGCTTATCTGCGATCATGCGAGAGAGCGGATCACCATCAGTGGGCAGATCAGGCTGGGCTCACGATCATCACTAGGATCCGTGGTAAGGCGGGTAGTGAACTAGGAAAATTCAATGCGCCAGTGTCCGCTCGAACTCCAAGCATATCTCTGCGCGCGGCACGGAATCTTGCAGACAGATTGCTCCCCGCAGGGTTCGGGCAAGATGGCCGGATCGCTCCTGTCCCACCTGATCCACCAAGTGGAGGTGGCTCCCCCGGAGGGCGCAATGGCGGCGCACACAAGTTTCCCGACCTTGAAGTCACACACGTGCGATACGGGGAAAACGAAATGCGCATCTGCTGGCGATTGAATTGGGGCAAGGGGCTGACCAGTAGGCAGATATCGCTTGGGGTGGATTCGGAGTCCGGCGTGATCAGTTATGACAAGTGGACCGAAGAAGGGCTTGGGCCTTTCCCGCTCACGATCGAGCAGGCAGTAATCACCGATGAACTTCGATCGCACGTCACCGACATTCTCGGAATTGACAGGATGCTACTGGTAATAAGACCATGGCAATCCAATATGGATGGCACCACCGTCAACGGTGAAATGACTATCCGCATGTCCGGGAGGCTCGCCGGAAATCTACGGCCGGTTCTGCACGCTGCTGTAGTACAGACAACGGACGAGCCAGCATGAAGCGATCTACGATTCCACCCCATCCCGTACTCACCACGGCGCTGGTCGAGCAGATGGAATTTGCTCCTGCCATCACGTTTGCGTCATCGCGAGCGACTCCTGGGGCGCGAGGGGCATGGGGCGAGCAGTATACGCTTGGCCACGATTCTGACTGGGATCCCGGCCGAGACGACCTAGAGGTACGTTGTAGTATCGATGGCATCCAAAATGTCGGGCTGCTCTTCGGGCCAGACGGGGTTGCTCCGCGCTCCGCGACTCTCGCATTGGCTCTCGAGTGGTTCTCGCCAGATTCGGGCTGGCGCATACTCGGAACCCCGGCAATGCTAAGCCTGCCGGAACAACCCGATTTGCCGATCCCAGCGCAACTCACGCTGACCTTGCCGGCCAATACGCTTCGGGGGACTGGCACACTGTCGTTGCAGCTCGTGCTTGGCGATGCGGGTACGCCGGAAGAGGACGAAACAGGTCTGGCACGTATGCCCGGATTCCGTTTCGGTATGCTAGGGCTCGATACACGTCTCGTCATTGATGGGGATGGATCATTGTTCCCGGTTGTGGTGGAAGCGCTTGGCACCGACGAGCCGCTCTGGAGGTTTACGCATGACTGGTCTGACCCTTCGGAAGATGAATTCTCCACCGTATGGTTATCTCTCTCGCTGAACGAGGACCACCCGGACTTTTCAATGCTTCGCGAACAGGGTTCGGAAGCGTGGACGCCGCTCTTCTGCCAGGTTATGGCATCTTGGCTTGCCACTTTTCTCATGGAGCTCAAGGGCGAGCCAGGAGTTGATTTTGATGCCATTGCTCTTGGTCGGCCGGCTGCCGCGGCACGCGGAAGTATCGTGGATGCTGCGGCGTCGATGGTGAAGCGTGGCAATCTCAATTGTTCGTCGCCTAGAGAACTGATCAGATCGATTCAGGCGTGGGTGGACATCACGGCTCGGACGACCCGGGAGAAGCAATGAACTGGGCGAAATTTACACGCAATGCGGCCAGCCGAAAATTTAACGAACTGAAGGATGCCGATGCAATTCGGCCCGGGTCGTTAGCACCAGGCTATCCCGAGCTTAGAGCGGCTGTCCTCGACTCGCTTCCGCTTTTCGCAAAGAGTGGCCTCGAAGCGGGTGCCTACGATATCCAGGCAGGTCTCACCCTGTACAGAGTATTGGGGGAGCGAGGGTTCGGCTTGCGTCATGCCGCCGATGACGGTATATGGCGCTATCTGTCGCTTATTGTCTTGCCGGACTATGTGCAGTCCCGGTGGGATGAATTCCAAGAGGCGCGTTTCTGGCGAGATCGCAGTCGTATTTGGCTGCGCGCAATTTGGTGGTTCGTCCATCTTTCGTGGCAAGGCGATGCAGCCTCCACCCTTGCCAGTGTAAGCGGCATGTCGACCGACGACATCGTGCAGATCGTTGAACGCCCCGGGCGCCGTGGCTTCCGTGTGGAGCTTTATCGTGCCATGGTCCGAGCCGCCGGTGCGAGACCTCAAGGGCAACGAAAAATCCGGCAGCTGATGAAGCTCAATACGGCCACTGTGGTGATGGTCGAGCCGTCAGCGTACCGGGGAGGGGTCTCCGAATACGTGGAGGCCCTGTATCAGCAGATCGACCAGACCAAGTAAAACTTCGGGTTCGGCACAAAATGAACGTTGTACAGGAGATCCGTGCGGCTTTTGCCAATGTTTGGGAAGGCGCCATGCTGCCGGTAAGATCGGGGCAGGCCGAATCCGAAGCGTGGGTGTTTCGCGAGGATGGACGCTTTGGCGTCGCAGTCCCCCTGAGCGCAAATTTGCATATCCTGGAGTTTTTTGCAGGAGCAAAGCTGGGAACAGTGGAGCGCGACGTGGAAGGCCATGTGCGTACATTGCTCCGTCTGGATTCAGGTTGTGAAGCATTGCGCAACGAATTTGCAGTCGTTTGCGCTCAGTTTATCGATCCAGGTATCGATGGACACGACAGAGCGGATTTGACAACGGATCCCCTGGCATGGTGGAACCGATGGCGGCAACTACTGGGTAATGCGAATTGGGACCGCCGGGCATATAGCTCCCTTGGTGAGCTGCTCGCGCTTGAGCGACTCCGTTCGCAAGGTATCGATGCGAGGTGGATCGGTCCACGGCAGGGTTCGGTGGACATCGAAACAGCCGGCGCATCGTACGAGGTGAAGTCGACGCTGAGCCGTTATGGTTCGGTGGTCCATATCGCAGGGCAGTTCCAGTTGAGTCGCTCGAGGCATGTCCCCTTGCACCTGATACACCAGCGATTCGAGCCGTCGTTGGCTGGCGACTCCATCGATTCTGTGGTGCTTCGACTCGCCGAATGTGGCATGGCTGTCGAGGAGCTGGAGGCATTGCTCGCCCGCGATGGGCTTCACGCCGGCGGCGCCGCGCGCGCGGAGACGTATCGACTGCTGGAGTCAACCGTCTACGCGGTGAACGATGAATTCCCTAGCATTACGCCATCGAGCTTCTTGGCGGGCGTGGTCCCGGCCGGCATTGTGTCCATCGAATACGATGTGGATCTTTCCGCGCTGCATGGGCAACCATTTTGATGAAGCGGGTATTTCGGTTGAGGGGACCTGGTATCCTAGGCGCCTTTGATAAACGCTCGTTGGCAAGGTGCCCGACGGCTTGGTGACCAATCACTGAAGCTCGCCTTTGGCTGCGGACGCGAAGAACCTTGTAAGTCGATCATCCCCGCTTCTGATATGCAAGGATCAGCCGGTACGTCGCTGGCGACTACTCCCAGCGTCGACGCAGCGTTGCGATACGGGCGTCGGCCCTGAGTGCATGTCCATCGGGACCGCATAGCGACACTGACCCTGCCGGCAGGCCGAATACCTGTTCGATATTCCGCCGGATGCTGCCGACCGTTGCATCGCCGCGCGCAGCACGGTACCGGCGAGGACTTTCGCCGCCGCTTGTCTTTTCTGCTTCGGCTGGTACTACGGCGCTTTCCAGGTCGGACTCGCTTTCCAATGCATCGTCGGGCCAGACGCAGGTTATCACTGCGTCATTGTCCTCGTCGTCCTCGGCATACCATGTGATCGCATCGCGGGGTCGCCAAACCCTGCCATCCTCGATATGGAATTCGCACAGTTCCTGCGATGGTCGAATGGAGTCGCTCAGTCTGGCCCGCACCCCCGGGATGGCTTCGAAACCGCAGAGGATCGGTTCGAGCAGTGCTATCGGGCCGTCGATGCCGACAAAGGCAGACCACGAATAGGTTCCGAAATTGACACTCTCGCCCTGGCAGACGTAGATGGTAGCCCGCAATTCTTGCGAGTCATGGGCAATCCCCCGAATTGACGCGACAACGGTGTCTCCATATCCGAGCAGCCTCTCGGGGAGGCTGTCCATATCCACTTCCACGGTCGGGATTGGTTCCCGCGAGCGCAAGAAGTGCAGCTCCGTTTCTTGACGTTCGATCAATGAACTCTCCAGTCTTATCGCCCTGAGCGATCCGCTCCGGTCAAATATTAAACTCGGCAAGCAACGGGGCGATATTTACCCCACGAGAGAGGGAGGCCGCAGAAAGTTGCGAGAGACCGCTGGCTGCGGACGTTTCCTTAGCTTAGGCAGTATCGGTTCGACAGTCGGATCAGGCTCTTGGTCATGATTCAGCAATCTCCTGCCCGCTCCAACGATCCAGTGCTTTCAGACGAGCTGAGCCACAACCTGTGCGATCTTGTAGGCTAGCAGTGGCGGAACGGCATTGCCGACTTGATGGAACTGCTCGGTGCGATTTCCCTGAAAGAAATAGTTGTCCGGGAACGTCTGCATCCGTGCCGCCTCGCGAACGGTGAAGCTGCGGCATTGCGCAGGATCCGGGTGTATGAAGTAGTGACCGTCCTTCGCGATATGGCTTGTGATCGTCGTGGAAGGACGACCGTACTGCTGCACCCTGAACCGGTCGGCAAACTTGCCGGACTTCCAGTTGCGATGCTCCGGGTGAAGTCCGCTTAGTAGCGAGAACTCTTCGTGCCCCTTCGGCGAGTGTTCAAATGCCTCCGCGAAGGCCGCCGAATATGCGTAGCGCCTGAGGTCGCTGCTCATATGTCCACGCACCTCAGAGTTCAGCCATACCCTAAGGTTGCCGTCGTGGTACCAGCGCTCCAGCTCTGTCCGCGGCGTGAAGTCCGACCTTGCCCTTTTCAGCCGCAGGTCGCCGGTGCTGAGGTCGTCCGAAAGGCGGGATAATGCCTGCCTGAGTTCGCGGCGCAGTGGTGACAGATCATGGCGGCCCTTCGCTTCGTCCAGCAATTCGGTCAGGTGCCGCTTCACGATGCGGCTCCAAGGAGCGACCTGTTCGTCGCGCCTGCTCAGTTCGCTGCGCAGCATGGGCAATCCGCTGAGCGCGTCCTCGACATATTTTTGGGCCATTGCCCGAAGCTGCCCGGGCTTCGCCCCGAGATCCGTGCGTATCCCGAGCAATATCACGCGATGCCGTGCCTGCGGTATGCCGTAGTCCTCTGCCTTGATGACGAACTCCCGGGCGTCAATGTCGCTTGGAGACATGTCCCCATTGAAAAAGACCGGCGAGGCCAGCGAGTGGATCGTGTATTCGTGCTGTATCCGCTTACCCAAGGCCATGTCTGGTGAGGCAAGGTCCTCCAGGATGGTATGGAAAATCTGCTGATCACCCACCCGCGAGGTTAGGATTCCCTTGACATTCTCCATGACGAAAACTGCCGGCTTGTATTTCTGGATGATCTTCAGATATTCGCGATAGAGGAAGTGCCGGTGGTCTTCCTCGGGTTTGTAGTTCGCCTTACCGCGATTCCGCGAGCGCCCTACCAGCGAATATGCCTGGCAGGGCGGGCCACCGATGAGTATCCAAGGCTTGTTCGGGCCCAGTCCTGCTTTCGAGATGGCATGGTCGAGCTCGGCATTGCCTTCCGGCGTACCCAGCGTGATCTGGCGTGCTTCCTCGCCAGCTTCTTCCCATGCAGCCGCCGTGGCCATGTCCCACGGAGTGTCCGCTGTCCCGTTGCAGAACCGATAGTACGGCTTGAGCGCAACCGCGTCCTCCCGCCTAAGCAGGCGATAGAATGCCCTCAGTCGCAGAGTGCGATGCGCAGACTTGTCCATCTCCGCGGAAACGATGATGCGGAACGCCTTACCATCATCGAGTGCCGAAAAGCCTTCGCCAAGCCCCCCAGGGCCTGCAAACAAGTCGACGACGGGGATAGGGATTGATCTTTGCATCACAAGACGGGCAGAAAAGCTTTCAAGAGCGGGACATTACCAGGAACGCGGCTTCCAGTCGAGTGCAGGGAAACGCGCGCGCAGTACCTAGCTTCCTGCAGCAGCAATTCAGCCAATGACCCGGATCGGGAGGCACACTGGATGGTCGATGTAGTTTCGGTCGAGACGCGCTCGCGGATGATGGCCGGTATCCGGGCCAAGAACACCCGACCGGAAATGCGCCTGCGGCGATTCCTTCACAAGGCGGGTTTCCGATACCGGTTGCATGATCGCTCGCTTCCGGGTACTCCGGATCTGGTGTTGCCGCGGTTTCGTACCGCCATATTGGTTCACGGCTGCTTCTGGCACCGCCATGTTAAATGCCGCCTTGCCACGACCCCCGGTACGAATGTCGAGTTCTGGCAACGCAAGTTCGCCGCCAACGTCGAACGGGATTGCCTTGCCGTGGGGAAACTGCTTGCCGCTGGTTGGAAGGTAATCGTGATCTGGGAATGTGGCCTCAAATCGGTTGATGCCGAAGAGCGCCTCGGATGGCTTCCCGGACACATCACTGATGGGTCGCAGCAGTATCTGGAATGGCCGGCGTTGGAATAGTAGGGGTTTAACGATGGTCCTCTCGCACCAGTCCAATTCCTTCGTCAGGCAAAGGTCGGGCGCATAACGCTGGTGATTGACGAAGGTGGACCGCCTGTACGCGTGCTGTAGGCGACGAGTGTTGAAGGCGCGCGCTCAACGCGCGAAGGGATGCCGGAGAAGAACTGCTCGAAGCATGTCGGCGCGTGGCGACTCCAGGAGGCACGCACCCGCCGCAATGCCGATGCTCGATCGATGGGCGCAGACACGCGGGCTTGACGGAATTGGGTGGACAGCGCTCTCGCCGAAGTTGAACATCAAATGACGGGCAAAGCAGTGACGCATTAATGTCCGTACGAAATTGACGTGGCGCCTTGGCGCCTGTCGAGCCGGTCATTAGGACATGGTACTAACGGGAGTACGCAAACTGGGCATCGGTCGGGTTCGTGAGTACAGGTGGCTCGTCAGGTCTTGGAGTCAGGCGATCTTGGTGGCAAATATCCAAAATCCCTGAGCGATGGGCCGACCTTCGCCGGTGATACAAATATTTGGGTGTCCGCGGCGTAGACCTGAGTACGCGTGGAGTTAAGGGCTTTCCGTGGACCGAGAATATGATGTGACAATATCATTTTTTGATCCAGCCTACAGTTCAGCCCTTCATTTTCTGTTCGCTCAAGATCTTATGAACTAGTCTGTGGCAATTGGCGCAGAGACATTGGACGTCGTCGAGAGTGGTTCTGTGACCTTCCGCCATTTCACTAACGTAAGTGGAGAAATGGTGAACTTCGATACATGCCTCACCCTCTTGAACTCCATAGTGGACCACTGGATCAAAGCCGCATCGTTCGCACGAAAGCCGTCCGTGCGATCGACGATATTGCGCTTTCTTTGCTTTTGCGAGGCCGGGGGCCCGTTCCCGCTTTAAGTGAGATTTGAGCTTGACGCTACCCTCACGCCACTCCATGTCGATATAGGTTTCGCTGTCGGTACGTTCGGACGCCTCGTCCTTGCGCACGATCCGATATCCCGCTGCCCGCAACAACGCGAAGCACATCCCCCCGGCGGTAAAATGTCTCGGTTCGATCGGTACACCATCGAGCGCCATCGAAAGTGCAAGTCCAAAGACGGCTTTGGGCGGAAGGCGGCGGCCATTGTCAGCGATCAGGTCATAGTTAGTTGAAGGCCCAAAGGGATGTTGCACCTTGCCCGCAAGTAGTTGCTGAACCGCGAGCCAGACGTATTCGGGTGTAGCTTGACGCAGCACGTCGGCAGGTAGCCTTTCCGTGCGTTGGAGATCTCCGTCGACCGCGAGACCTCCGAGCCGGGTCGCCAAGTCTTCACTGGAGCCCCTGAAACCGGTCGCGATTCTAATGCGCTTCGTCGAATTGCCTCCCTTTGCGCTTGAATTTGGATCGCTGCGGATATCTTTCATGCGACTGCTCAACAGGCTGCAAATTCGTTCCGGCGATAGACTCCCCTCGGAGTTGTCAAGGATCGATCTCGCACTGGGGGGCAGTGACTGGACCGTTTTGCTATCGACCCACACGCCCAGGATAGGAATCCCAACTCGCGAAAGCCTGTTGAGCAACAAGAGCATAGCTTTCGTATAGTCCGCATTTACGGCCGTACGTTGACCTTTCACGCCACCTCGGCTGTGCAAGATGATGTCCGACTGGTCCACGGAGAAATGGGCATCCAGTTGCAAGCCATCTTCATTTATTACTTGGAACACTGTCGCCAATTCGCATCCTTCATTGATAGCTTAGGTTGGCCGGCTTCTGCGATAATGCCAGATAGAGTTGTATCAATCTCCTATGCGCTCGCAGTGTGCAAGCGATATCGGCACGCAACGGCGAATTAACTATGGCCATGCCAGCCAATTCGATGTCGATTGTAGGCGGTGGTCAGGGTGCGTTGTAGTGGCCGCGACGGGCGAGGAAAAAATTCTCGCCATCGAGTCTGGAAACTCGCAGGTAGATGTCCGTGTCCGTGTCACCAAAGAACTGGCGAACGAGCGCGCCGTCGAGGCGGTCTTCGTCGGGCTGGTAAACGGACAACATGCTGTGCAGTGTTTGGGCGCAGAATGCCTGGCTGTTCGCGCTGATCCAAGCGATTATGTTGTCGTTGTATTCGGGGCTCTCAAACGGGTCGTCGCTTGGCGAGATGTCGATGATCTCCAGCGATGCGCTGTCAAAGTAGGCTAGTACATTGATATGGGGGCGGCGGAAGTACTGAAAGCAAATGCCAATTTGGAGGTTTGCTGCCCCGAGTTTGTCGCCTCTTAGCCCTCGGAAGACAAGACTGAAGCTGTGCTCATCAATGTCGATCGCATTGTAGTCATCGCGAAACGGACTGATGAAGGAGATCCGGGTCGTGGCTAGGCGGGCCCATCCGATTTCTCCTGTGTCTTCCAACAGGCAAAGGTATCGATGTTCCCGAGCTAGGGAGACTGGCACGCCGTCGACTAGCCATTCTGTCAGCGTGTCGCGCGACTTGGCCATCAGCGAGTAGAGCATAGCGCTTGCCTGCCCCTTGGAGTAGCGCCAGTTGACCGTGCCCAAAACTTCTTCGGAGGGAATCCGGCTATGTTCAGCATATGCGTGGAGGCGCGAGAGGCCGGCATGGCGTCGGCGCTTCTCCGCGAGGCGCTGACGGGCGGCGATTTCCTGCCGTAACTGCTCGAAGCGATCTTGAGCCGCTCTGGCTTTGGCTTGTGCTGTCTTAAAAGCCGGGCGCAGCGTTTTGATTTCCTCTTCCATCGCAGCAACCAGCTCTGGCGTGACTTCCCACGCCTCTTTGATCCACGGCTCGATCATCTCCATGATCGCTCGCGGCGTCCTTACATCTGCAAAGGCTGCGGTAATTTCCCTTCGACGCGTGCCGGCGCGGGTCAGGTTTTGGCTCCCCACGCTGGCGAAACGTTCCGGTGCTATGACGACCTTGGCATGGAGCTCCGGGATGCAGAAGATCTGGTGGCCGGCAGCGAGGATGGCCGACATGGTCGCTAGAGACGAGGAGCCGTTGGCAAAGGTCTCGGCGTCGAAGAGCGAGTAGATGCGACTCGGTCCGGCGCCAGCGAGCACATTCTCGGCTGTGCCGGAGGTCAGGTACGGGGAGAGGATGATCAAGTCACAGCCGTTGCTCGCCTTGCGCCAGGCGTGGGTGAGTCCCTTGCCATAGAGCGTCGTGTCGACCGCCAGAATGCGCTGCTTTTCGGAATTTGCCATCCCGCCGCATGATGTTGTTGTTGGTCTAAGGATAATGCAACTGGCGTTTGCACGCTGTTACCTACCGTCTTGGTCTGGGGAGAATGCCATGATACATCTCAGCTAAAAAATGTGGACGATCTACCCCTCGATGTCGAATTTCAACAACCGAAAACAGCAGTAGTATGCCAAGCTCGGCAACGGATTTCCTAAGTAGCGCAAGGACTTCTCGGCAAGAGTGTCAAGACTTCGTTTCCGAAGCACGGGGTCTACATCGGTGTGGGTTGCCGAAAATTTGAGAGTACGCGCATTGTTCTGTATCACCTCTCTTGGGAAACTTGCCTTGTCATCCAGTCGATGGCTGACCAGGTTTGACAGCCTGTCCCATATATAGCGGACGAGCAGATAGCGGTATCCTCTCGTTCGTGCGCCTTTGCACGTCCTCCGGGCGGGCCTTGGCAGGGGAGCCCTAGGGCTCGCCGGTTTATATGTGGCCGGTCTGTCAATCCTGCTTCGTGCCCGCCCACCCCGGTTGACAGCGGACAGCGGGCCTCCATCCCACATATACGGAGGTCGCAATGACTAGCACCACCCCAACCCCCCAAGATCCCACCCTCGCCCAAAAACAAGCCCAGCTGGCCGAAAACCTGGCCAAAGTTGACCGCGCCCAGTTCCGCCGCCGCGCCAAGGCTGCCCCACCGCAACCTAGCAAAGCCGTCACCCTCGAGGACCACATCCTCGAAGTCAGCGACGACCTTTTGCGCGCCAGCGCCGGGTTCCAGTCGGTTCTGACCTTGCTGGACCTGCAGGCCGGCGATATTCCCGACAGCATAGGCCTCCACGCCCTGCTTTCGCCGCTCAAGCGGCAGATCGACCAGTGCGCCGACCGTCTGCAGGCGCTTGTCTGACGAGGGATGGGCCCGCGCAACGCGGGCCCGAAAGCAAAACGGCGCGAGGCTAGTCCTGCGCCGTTTTGGCGCTGGCATTGGGTTATGCTGCAAGTTGATGCGTCGGCGTCGACTCAAGCGTGAGCCAGACATCGCCGGGCTCCAGTTACGAGCGCATTCTAAAAGCGCAAATGATGCGAGCGAGCGAGCGCGATGCGACAATGCCAAGACAGCGGGTGGGCTTAGCTCCCTCAAGAGAGATTGCATCGCCTTCTCAATTCCTGCTCATTTTTCGCGATGCTCCCAAGGCCGGGAATTACCGCAATACTGTTACTCAGGTAGGACGTGGCATCGTCGAAGCGACCTAGGGAGCAGAGTATTTTTGCCGCGTTCAATGCGACATTCTGGCGTAGTTGGTTCCCCTCCGGAGAAAGGGAAATGGACGTCGAGATGCTAGTCAGTGCAGCCTCGTTGTACCCCAAGCGCATTTGCACATAAGCCTTGCTGTTCCACGCATCCGCGCTGTTTGGTGCAAGCACCGTCGCGCTGTCGAAGGATTGGAGAGCGAGTGCAGTTTCGCCCCTACGAAGAGCCTTTCTACCCTCATCCAAATAGGTTTGCACAGATGCGATCGCGCTGGAGGCTGACGGAGCCGACAGGGTTGAGCGCAACTGGCGAACCTTCGCAATGACTGCATCCAAATCTTCCTTTTCAGCAAATACTGCGCGCGCAAGGGCAATCACGCGATCTTCCGCTCTTGCGTCCGGGGAGCTGACCAGTTGGTAATTCTGTAGGATGAATGCGGATTGCCTAGTTGTGCGAGCAAACTTTGAGTCCTGACGCCGGAGGCCGATCTCTTCCTCTTTATGCTGAAGTTCCCGCGCCTTGACATCGCTTTCGAACGCCAGCCGCTTGTGGGCTTGCTCGTTGTTGCTCAAGTATGTGGCATAGGACAAGACAAGCACGCAGCAGGGTAGTAAGTACTTTGCGCCAAGGTCTGTCCAGAACGTTCTCTTGATGTACGCTAGTTTCGCTTGCTCCAGTGCCAGCTTGGCTCGTTCCAAATCTAAAGAGTCACTCATATCTGTCGCGCCGCTCAAAATACGTATATCGGCATCCGACTTATGGCATTTAGCACAACAACCTCCGGACGCTTGTTGTTCTCGCGTTTAGGATTCGGGCGCCGTATGAAAGTCCATGGCAATCAGCGAGCGCGGCCAAACACATCGCTCAGATGCATCGCGTCTACTCGGGGAATGAAGAGGCCGTATCGCGGTATGGCGCTGGCTTTGAGGACCTCTCGCCGTTCAGGTACTAGCACCTAGAAGTGCCGCAACCTGAAGCCTCAGTACTCCCTCAAAACCAACCACGGATCACCGCAAAATATTGCCGCAACCACGCATTGAATCGAAGGTACAAAGGCGTCCCGGCCCCGACGCCCGTTCTGGCCTGATCGCCGAGGCACGGCACCAGGGGCGACAAATGAATTCAAGTCACCGCACTCACAAACGCCTCAAACGCCCTAGCCTCCACCGGCGGACAAAAGAAGTGCCCTTGCCCGTAATCGCAACCAGCCGCCACCAGAATGTCCCGCTGCGACTCCGTCTCCACACCCTCGGCAATCACCCGAATGCGCAGCGCATGCGCCATGCTGATAATGGCGTGGCACAAGGCCACGTCGTCCGGCCCCCGCGTCAGCGAGCGGATGAAGGACTGGTCGATCTTGATGTAGTCAATGTCCAGGCGCCGCAGGTACGACAAGGACGAGTAGCCGGTGCCGAAGTCGTCGAGCGCGATCTCGATGCCGGCCGCCTGGAAGCGGGAGAGCTGGTCCATGACATCGGCGTTCTGCTCCATCAGCGAGCCTTCGGTGATCTCGATGACGAGGCTGCCCACCGGCACGTTCCTGCGCTCGATCATGCTGGACCAGGACTCGGGCCCGCTCGCCGGGGTGCTGAACTCCACGGGTGATTTGTTGACCGAGATCTGGAAGTCCTTGCCCAGCAGCACCTGCCAGCGCGCAAGCTGGTCCAGCGCTTCGGTCAGCACCCAGCGGCCGATGTCGATGATGAGGCCGGATTCCTCCGCAACGGCAATGAAATCGGCCGGGCGGATCGGCCCGCGCACCGGATGGTCCCAGCGGATCAGGGCCTCGGCCTTGCAGACCTTGCCGGTGCGCAGATCGACAATGGGCTGGTAGTGCAGCGCGAACTGCCCGGACGCCAGCGCCGTGCGCAGGTCCTGCGTGATGCGCAGGCGCTCCCGCTCCACCTGCAGCAGCGCCTGCGAGAAGACCTTCCAGCGATTGCGGCCCTCGGCCTTGGCGGCAAACATCGCCTGGTCGGCGCACACCAGCAGGGCCTCGGCGTTGTCGGCGTCCCTGGGCCAGGTCGCCACGCCGATGCTGGCCGACACCACCACCAGTTCGCCTGCCAGGCGGTAAGGCGCGGCAATCCGCTGCAGGATCGCCTGGGCAATGTCCCCGGCAACGCCGGCATCGCCTACCTCGGGCAGGATCACGGTGAACTCGTCGCCGGCCAGCCGCGCCACGGTATCCCGCGCGCGCACCGATGCCGCAATGCGCCGCGCCGCCTCCAGCAGCAACTGGTCGCCCTGGTCGTGGCCGAGGGTATCGTTCACCTCCTTGAAGCGATCCAGGTCGATGAACAGCAGGGTCACCGCATCCAGCGTGCCGCGCGAACGCCCGATCTCCTGCTCCAGCCGGTCGAAGAACAGGCGGCGGTTGGGCAAATCCGTGAGCGCATCGAAATTCGCCTGGTGCCGGATGACTTCCTCCGCCTGGCGCTTCTCGGTCATGTCATGGATCAGCGCAACGCGGCAGCGCTCGCCATACGCGTGGGCCAGGTAGGTATCCACGGTCAGGTAGGCGGGAAACTCGCTGCCGTCCTTGCGGCGGATGAAGAGTTCGCCGCTCCATCGGCCCGTGGCTGCCACGGTGGCCCGCAGGCGTTCGACCAGACCTGCCGCATTGCCTGCCCCGCTGATGCCATAGCCCGGGCGGCCCCGGATCTCCTGGGCGGTATAGCCGGTGGCGGCGGCAAAGGCCGGATTCACGTCGATGATGGTGCCATCGAGCGACGTCACCACCATGGCCTCGCTGCTGGACGAATAGACCAGCGAAGCCAGCCGCATTTCCTCCATATGGCGCCGTCGCTCCGCCATGGAGCGGCGCAGGCTGTAGTACAGCAGGGCAAGCAGCAGCGTGGAAGCCATGGCGCCGGCCAGGGCTACGCGGCGATAGACCTCGTAGGGCGCCAGCACCAGGCTGACCGCCTCGCCCACCACGAAATTGAGCCCGAACTCCGGCAAACGGTAATAGCCGAAGACTCGCTCCACGCCTTCGGAGCCCGACATCGCCCGATAACTACCAGAGTCGGGCGACCCGCTGGCGAGGTACGGCCTGTTGCTGACCGCCCTGGCCAGCGTACCCTCCAGCGCCGGCACGCGCGCAAGGACCATGCCGGAAGTCTTGATGACCGACGCCACTTCGCCATCGCGTTCAGTGAATGTCTGCGCAAAGCTGGCGAACTGCTCCGGACTGACCGAGACCACGATGACCCCGTCGAAGCTGCCCGCGCGCAGGATGGGGCGCGTGAACTGGATCGACCATTTGCGCGAGACCTTGCCCTTCACCGGGTCGCTGATGAACAGCATGTCGCGCCCGCCCGCGTTCTGGTGGACCCGGAAATGCTCGCGCCCGCTCAGGTCGACCTTCTCAGTGGGCGCAGGCCCGGCGATGGACGAGTAGATGAGCAGGCCATGCTTGTCGATCACCGACACCTGGAATGACAGGTCCACCACCAGGTTCTGCCGCTCACGCACCATCTCGATGAACCCCGGCTGGCCGGCCAGCCAGCTGGCCCGCAGGTCCAGCAGGAACTCGGACAGTCGCAGGATGCTGGATTTCGAGTACGCGCCGAACGCCTGGGCCTGGGCCTGGGTACGCTTGGCGGCGTCGTGCAGCAAGCGGTCCCGCTCGCTCACGAGCTGGAACGCCGCGAACGCCCATGTTGCAATCAGCCACGCCGCCGCCGCCAGGTTCAACGGGGAAAAGACCGCGCGCAGGCGCTGCAGCGCCTTGTCATAGCGGGTGGTCGGGCGTTCTGGCATCAAATGGGTATCGCAGTGCAGCGAAGTGGATTGACATCCATAGCAGGCTAGTCGAGGTCAGCGAACCCGACAAGCAGGACGCACTTTAGTCCTGTGCTCAGCGGGTGGAGTCGGGTTGGAGTGAGGCGAAAGCGTCACGTCGCGATCATGCTCCGGTCGCGAATGCGATAGGAAAAGGATGTGCGGTACGACATGGACGCAGAAGCCTCAATACTCCCTCAACACCCATCCGCTGATCGCTGCGAAGTACTCGCGGAGCCAGGCGTTATATCGAAGGTAGATCGGCGTTCCCGCCCCGACTCCGGCGACTTTGCCGAAGCCAGCCTTCCCGGCAATCTGCACCGCCCGCCGTACATGGAAGTCGCTGGTTACCACCACAACGGAGTCGGTGGCATCGATGCCCTGCTCCTCCAGTAACCGCCGGCTGAACACCAGGTTCTCTTCGGTACTGGTACTGCGTCCTTCGCGAATCACCCTGTCCGCCGCTATCCCGCGTGCAACGAGGTAATCGGCCATGATGTCCGCCTCGACACACTGCAGCCCAAAGTCCTGCCCACCACTCACAACGACCTTGGCGTCCGGCCACCTTCGCGCCTGCGCCAGTCCCTGATCCAGTCGCGCAATCAACGTTGGCGACGCCTTGCAGTTAGGGGTACCAGATCCAAGAATGACGATGGCCTTCACCGGCATCCCCGCGGGTACGGAAACGCCCATGCCGCTGCGGATGCCATAAAAGAAAACGCCGACAGTAACCAGCCACACGGCGAACGCCATCCATCCGGCACGCCAAAGCCACTGCCGCCGCCGGTCCGCCTTCCGCCATCGCGCCACGCCATTCCAACACAATGCGAGCAGCAGGAACACGATGCCGATGCACGCCGGCAACGTGATGCCGAAGTTGAACAAGCCCATCCCCATCAGTGCGACGGCATCGCCGAGCAGCACGGCGCCAACCAGCGCCAGGGCAAGGCGTATCCATCGAGTGCTTCGTTTCACTGCGGGGTTCTCAAGGTAGTTGGTTGTTGGATTATCCAACGGCCTCAATCCGGCGCCACAATTGCGTCGCAACCAGTTGCCGCTGAAATCGTCCGAGGCCGCGTCTCCCGCGTTCTCGTAGAGGAAGAACTTGAGGGGAAGACCGTAGGCGTTGGTCGCAACGCGGTGCCCGCCTGTTCGGTCCGTACCCCACTGAAGCATGGCCCATGGAGGGTTGGCACGCACACGGTCGGCCACTAACATCGACGGCCGGGCTAATGCCCCGCCCATTCCCTTCTCAGCGTGCCGCTGCCTCCGCGGTCGGACCTGCCCTCAAGTTTTTCCAACATCCGCCGATATTCTCGTGGCGCCCCATTGTGCCTGTCATTGGATCAGGCAAGGCGCTCAAGGGAACAGAGGTCGATGCACAACGAGAACAAAAAATCGGTTGGCGGCTCGCACCGCGCGACATATACGATGGGAGGGGCCGCCACACGTGCCGTGTGGCGGTGGACCAGTCTGGCGGTTGCCTGTTCGATGGTTACCGGATGCGCTACCGCGCCGGGAGCCTATCTGAAGGAGACCTTTGCCAGCGATGACCCTTGCTCCAATAACGCCCGCAATATCGGGATCGCGGCGGGTGTGATTGCGGGGGCCGTGCTTGGCAATGTCGTATCCGGCAACAAGAAGGTCGGCACACTGCTCGGCGCGGGTGTTGGCGCGGCGCTGGGCGGACTGATCGGGGCGGACATGGATCACCGCCGTTGTGAGTTGTCGCGCATTGCAAAGAAGCATGGGCTGGATGTCACGATGGTCGACATTGCTGCCGACGGCAGCGCGATGCCACCGGCATCGCGCGAGCGTGAACAAGGTGGGATCGGCATGTCCGTGTCGGTGCGGGACACCGGTACGGGTGGCAATGGCCAGTTTGCTTCCGGATCGAGCACGCTGGCACCGGAAGCCCGGATTGCCTTCACGGAGATCGCCCAGCAATACGCCTACGCCGCGCATGCCAGGCAGCTTGGCCACAAATCCACGGCACAGGAGCGGCAGGCCGTCGAGGCGCTGAAGTCACGACGCATCCTGCTGATAGGGCATACCGACGATACCGGGAGTTCCACGCTGAACGCCGAGTTGTCGGAGCAGCGAGCGCGTGCCGTTGCGGCGCTGTTCCGTGATGCGGGCGTGGCGGAGGCGCAGCTCTATTACCAGGGCGCGGGGGAAACGATGCCCCTGGCCGACAATCGTGACGAAGCGGGACGGGCAAAGAATCGCCGCGTCGAAATCGTGGATGTGACCGACGAAGCGGCCTTCGCGAAGTATCTGGACGCCCGCCGGCCCAACGTTGATTTCTATCGCCAGTCTGCCGCTGAGCGGGCTCAGTCCGGCAAGGGCGGTGAGTCGGGCGGCGCCACACAGGCGAAATCGACAGCGATTACTCGCCAAGGTGACCGGGAGAAATCGCAACCCTCTGCAGGCACCGCTTCCGACCGTCCGATGCGGCAAAGCGGGGCGCACAGCGATACAGCAAAGGTGCGAAGCGATGAACGGCCGGCCATGGCCTCCGGCGCTACCTCGCCCTCGCCTGCCGTAGCGCAGAAGAAGAGTCCCGCGTTGCAGACACGGACGGCTGGCACGCCGTCGATTGACTTCGGTGGCACGCCTTCTGGCCGCAGCGCGATGGTGCCGGATCTCGGCAAGCTCGATCGGCAAGGCGGCTTCGCCTTGATCTCCTCGGCGGTAGCCGACACGCCGCTGGCTCGCTGCGACCAGGACCGGCCACGCGAGGCACGTGCCGTGAAATCGCTCAGCGACGACAAGGCCTATCGCACTGCCGACTACATGCCCGGCCTGTACAACACCATCTGGACAGATACCGTCAACGGCCATCTGGTTGCGCTGAAAGGCGTGGCGGTGTTGCGCGACGGTGGCGCGCCGGCGCGCCGCCCTGAAGTGCTGGTCTATCGGAACTACCACGACGCAAGCCAGACCGCGGACCTCCGCACCGAGGCACAGGTGAATACCTATCGTGGCGACAAGGGTCTGCTCTATCGCGTCTTCGTCAACAAGGCGCCGCTGCAATGCCTCGACATCGTGATTCCACATGCCTCGCCTGACCAGGCGCGGGGCTCGTGGCTGCGCTACGACAAGGACGGCAACAGCTACTCCGCCGCATTCAATCCGCGCATGGCGGGTAGCGGCAAGATCTGATTAACGAACCACAAAGATCAAAAGCAATGAGTCAATGGATCAATGAGAACCTTGCGGCGCTGAACTCGGCGCTCGCTCTCGCGGTGTTGCTCGTGGTGTACCTGGGCAACAAGTTTCGGATCGACTTTGCGTTGATGAACCTCTGGTACAGCCTGCCGCTGATCGGCAAGATCGCTCGGCTGTCCCGGGACACGACGCGCTTCGCCAAGGACAAATCCTGGACGTTGTCCGAACGCACGCTGTGCGATGCCTACAAGCAGTTCATCCATTTCACCACGGAGGAAGAGTTCAACAAGCGGCTGACCTACCTGTCCAAGGCGCACGACCTCGGGCGCTCGCCAACGCCCGGCTGGATGATGGGGCTCTTGTGCGTGCTGGTGCTTGCCGAAGGCCTGGGCTTCTCGTACATGCTGGGGACGTGGATGGCCGGCGAAGGCGGGAGCGAGAACGCGCGCCAGTTGCTGATGTGGGCAATCGTGTTCGTGCTGTGCGTGATCTTTGTGTTCGTGATGCACAGTGCCGGGCATCAGCTCTACCGTAGCAACCTGATCGCCAAGGCCGACTCGGAGTGGCGCGGCGAGGGGCAGCCTGGCAAGTTTGCCAGCCACAATATCAAGCTGAACGATCCGCAAGAGAAGGACGAGGCTGAGCCTGAGTACAAGCAGTGCGTGAACCGTGTGGGCACGACTCGCAGTTATTTCATGGTGGGCGTGGCGGCGGTCATCATCGTCTTTGTCTCGGTGGTCTCTACCGTAATGCGTGTCAAACACCTGGAAGCCGAGCGTACCGCGCAAACCGCACTCGTCTCCGAAGCGCCCGGCGCGGGCAATCCGTTCGACAAGCTTGGCCAGGCGCTGCCGGACGAACTTCGCCAGGAACAGCAGAAGGCCGACGACAAGGCCATGGCCGATGGCCACGCCGCTTATGCCGACGAAGGTCTCGCAGCCTTCCTGATGCTCGCGTTCATCTTTGCGATCACGCAGCTGGTGGGCATCGCCGGCGGCTACAAGTGGGGCTTTGCCGGTAAGGAAAGCCAAGCCGCCTACCGCGGCACACGTGGCTTCTCTACCTATGACGATTACCTTGCGTTCTTTACCCCGCTGATGCAAGTGGCTCAGTCGAAGCTGCAGACCTTGCAGCAGAAGATGAGTGAACGGCGCGCCAATGATGGCCTGCGGCTCGAACATACCTTTGACGACTACCTGATGGACGCGCGTACGTCCCGTTCGCGCGTCACTGCTGCCGGTTATACACCGCAGGCGACCATGCCGACGGCGGCTGAAAACTCCACCGATACCGCCAGCGTGCTCGCGCGCATCGATGCCATGACCGCCGCCGGCCGCAAAGCGGATGCCGTAGCGTTGCTCCAGAGCCTCCCGGACCCTGTGCGCGACGATGTCACGGCGAGGCTGGCTGAGCGCAAGGCGGCACAGGAAGCCGCTCGACTCGCTGAGGAGCAAGCCCGCAAGGATGAAGACGAACGCAATAAGGAGGCTGAACGTGCCCGCCTGGAAGCCCTTCTCTGACATGGCGAGCCGGTTCGCCGCAGGCATGCGGGGTTGGGCGGCATGGCTCGCGCTCGCCACCACATTGCTGTGCGGGCCTGCCTGGGCCGCACCGGACATGCCGAGTTGCTATGCGGCCAATCAGCTCGGCGTACCGGCATCGGCACAGCGCGCACTGTTCCTGATGATCGACCAGACTACGGTGTTGGACGACAAGCTCGTTGCGGAGCTGGGTCGTCACCTGCAGGGCCTGCTAAAACCGGGAACGACGTTTCGCGTCTACAGCTTCTCCGCTTACGCGCAAGGCCGTTACCTGCAGCAGTTGGCGGCCGGAACGCTGGAGGCACCACTGCTAGACCAGTCAGTGCGGGACGCTACGGCGGTCAGGACGCTGAAAAGCTTCGATGCATGCCTGAAGTCGCAATACGCTTACGGCACCAGGCTGGTGGCGGACTCGGTTCGGGAAGCCCTGCGCGGAAGCAGCGAAGCGCTGGCCCGCTCTGACGTGCTGGCAAGCATTGCCGCGGTATCGCAGGCGGTACGAGAGGTGACCGCGCAGCAGAAGACTGTGCTCATCGTGTCTGACATGCTGGAGAACTCGTCGGTCTCGAGCTTTTACAGCCAGGAACGCATGCGGCAAATCGACCCTGCGCAGGAGTTGCGCAAGGCCGAGAAGGCGAACGTGCGGGCGGACTTTGGTGGGGCGTCCGTGTATGTGATGGGCGCCGGGATTGTCCCGGAGCCGAAGGGAGCGCGAAACGCAGCGGCCTCCTATCGTTCGCCGCAAAGCATTGAGGCGTTGAAGGCGTTCTGGGAAAGCTTCTTTGGAAGAAGCAATGCCCGGCTCGATGGGTTCGGTGCGCCGGCGCTGCTGACGCCGATTCGATAGCGACACTAGGGCGGGAAGCGATTGAGCAGGCTTCGCGGTACGCCTCTCATCGCTCCTGCCCCTGCCGCAACGCAGGCGCCACCGCACACGCGACCAGCAGCAGCGCCGCCATGATGATCAGTCCGTTACGCGTGCTACCGGTCGCCTGTTCGATCAGCCCCATCACCGACGGCCCGATGAATCCCCCAATCAGCCCGCAGGTATTGATCAGCGCCAGCCCGCCCGCCAGCGCTACACCCTTGAGGCGCGACGACGGAAACAGGAACACGATCGACTGCACCACGAAGAGCATCAGCGCGGTCAGCGAGAAGCCCACTAGCGCCATCACCGGGCCGGCAAAGGCGGCGATCAGCAGGCCGCCAGCCATCACGGCCAGTCCCAGGCACAGAAGTCGGCGGCCGCGGCCCGGGGTGTTGGCGTGGCGGGGCAGCCAGGCGGCGCCGATGGCGGCAGCGATCCAAGGCAGAGAGTTGAGCAGGCCGATCTCCACGGGCGTCAGCTTGCCGTAGGTGCCGATGATGCCCGGCAGGAAGAAGATCACCGTATAGATCGAGATCTGGTGGCAGAAGTAGATGAAGATCGCCAGCCACACCTGCGGGTCGCGCATGGCGCCCAAAAACGAATGGCCGGCCTTGCCGGTGCTGGCATCGGCGGCTTCCGCGGCAAGGCGGCTGCGCACGGCCTGGGCTTGCGCAGGCGTCAGCCATGGCGCGCTGTCCGGTCCGTCGGGCAGCTTCTTCCAGACTACGGCGGCCAGGAACACGGCAGGCAGGCCTTCGAGCACGAACATCCATTGCCAGCCCTTGAAGCCCCAGATGCCGTCCATGGCCAGCAACGCGCCGCCCAGCGGGCCGCTGACGATGTTGGCGATGCAGACACCCAGCAGGAAGTAGCCCACCGCCCGCGCGCGGTCTTCGCGGCCGAACCAGTAGGTCAGGTAAAGCATCACGCCGGGGAAGAGTCCGGCCTCGGCCGCGCCCAGCAGCACGCGCATGATGTAGAAGGACGTCTCGCCCTGGACAAAGGCCATTGCCGCGGACAGCAGGCCCCACGTCACCATGATGCGCGTGATCCAGAAGCGGGCGCCGACCCGATGCATGATCAGGTTGCTCGGGATTTCCAGGAAGGCGTAGCTGAGGAAGAACAGGCCGGCGCCCAGGCCGTAGGCCGCGGCCGAGATGTTCAGGTCGACCGCGATGTGGGTCTTGGCCAGCGCGATATTGGTGCGGTCCAGGAAGCTGATCACGTACGACAGCACCAGCAAGGGCATGAGCTTGCGGAACAGTAGCGCGGTCAGCGGGCGGTCGGTCGGCGCGGCCAGCGGCGGTGCGCCCGAGGCGGGTACGGTCTGCATGTGCGTGGTCTCCATCGGCGGATACGGCGCCGCGCCCGTGGCGCGGGCTTGCCATTCGGCCTGGTTGATGTCTTCGGTGATCGATGCCTGCCCGGGCCGCGCCATGGCGGCTCGGCGGTTCAGAACGCGGTGCCTGCGGCGCCCTTGAGGTCGAGGATGTCGCGGGCTTCGTCGGGCGTGGCGACGTCGATGTTCAGCGCTTCCAGCACGGTGCGGATGCGCGTGACCTGCTCGGCGCTGGACGCGGCCAGCTGGCCCGGGCCGATCCACAGCGAGTCCTCCAGGCCGACGCGCACGTTGGCGCCCATCGCCGCGCCGATGGTGGCCAGCGGGATCTGGTTGCGGCCGGCGCCCAGGATCGACCAGCGGAACTGGTCGCCGAACAGGCGCTGCGCGGTGCGGTGCATGTGCATCAGGTCTTCCGGATCAGGGCCGATGCCGCCCAGGATGCCGAACACGGACTGAATGAACACCGGGCCCTTGACCAGCCCACGGTCAAGGAAGTGGCGCAGGTTGTAGAGATGGCTGATGTCATAGCACTCGAACTCGAAGCGCGTGCCGTTGGCATTGCCGATGCGCAGAATGTTCTCGATGTCCTGGTAGGTGTTCTTGAAGATCAGGTTGCGGCTGTTCTCCAGGTGCTCGCGCTCCCAGTCGTGACGGAGATCCTTGAAGCGCTCCAGCATCGGGAACAGGCCGAAGTTCATCGAACCCATGTTCAGCGAAGCCAGCTCCGGCTTGAAGGTGGTGGCCGGCAGCATGCGTTCGTCGACGGTCATGTGCGGGCTGCCGCCGGTGGTGATATTGATCACTGCATCGGTCTCGGCGCGGATCCTGGTAAGGAACGGCCGGAACAGCTCCGGATCCTGCGACGGGCGTCCGTCCTTGGGATCGCGGGCGTGCAGGTGCAGGATGGCGGCGCCGGCGCGTGCAGCGTCGATGGCGGCGGTGGCGATCTCGTCGGCAGTCACCGGCAAATGGGGCGACATGCTGGGCGTGTGGATCGCGCCGGTCGGGGCGCAGGTGATGATGGCTTTGGCTCGCTTGGCCATGGTGGTTCCTTGTCGATGTTGGTGGTCCGCATCGCGGATAGCCCGCGGTGCAAGAAATGCGGGAGGCGCGCTAGCTGAGCGCCTGGGTCAGGCCGTCGACGACCATCTCCTGCCCATGCACGCTGGCGGCCTGGTCGCTGCACAGAAAGCGCACCATGTCGGCGATATCGCGCATCGTCACCATGCGGCCCAGCGACGCTTGCGAGGTGTAGTCGCGCGTCACTTCCTCCAGCGGCTTGCCCAGCGACTCGGCCTTCGCGGCGATCACGGCGCGAATGCGCGGACCGTCGACCGCCCCGGGCAGCACCGTGTTGACGCGGATGCCGTCGGCGCCCAGTTCCAGCGCCAGCGACTTGGTAAAGCCCACCACCGCCCATTTCGAGGCGGAGTAGGCAGAACGGCCCGGCATGCCGAGATGCCCGGCGGCCGAAGACAGGTTGACGATCGAAGGCGAGCGGCCTTGCCGCAGGCGCGGCACCGCGGCGCGGGCGCACAGGAATTGGCCGGTAATGTTGACGGCCAGCGTGCGTTCCCAGTCGGCCAGCGACAGCGTTTCGACGCCGCCGGTCGGTCCGGCAACGCCGGCATTGTTGACCAGCACGTCAAGGCCGCCAAAAGCCTGGTCCACCGCCTGGAACAGCGCCTCGACGTCGCTTTCCTTCGACACATCGGCCCTGAGGGCCACCACGCCCGGCAATTCGGCGCACACGCGCTCCAGTCCGTCGCCGGCCACGTCGCAGACCGCGACGCGGGCGCCGGCTTCGGCCAGCGCCCGTGCAATCTCCAGCCCGATGCCGCTGGCACCCGCAGTGACCAGTACGCGCTTGCCGGCGAGCGATTCATCCTTCCACATGGTTTCAATCTCCTCAGGGCAGGCCGGTGCCTGCCTTCCGGACGAAGATTAAAACTGTGATCACAGATCAAATATAGAGAATAACCCTATGTGCTATGCTTCGCGGCATGAGCCTGAATGACCTTGTGACGCCTCTCGTCCGCCAGACCCTCAGCCGCGATGTCTACACGCAGCTGCGCGAGCTGCTGGTCAGCGGCCAGATGATGCCGGGCGAGCAGATTTCCCTGCGCAACATCGCTGCCGCACTGGGCGTCAGCGTCATGCCGGTGCGCGAAGCGGTGCACCGGCTGGTCGCCGAGCAGGCCCTCGAACTCACGCCCAACCGCGCGCTGCGCGTGCCACGCATGAGCGTCAGCCAGTTCGAGGAAATCACCAAGATCCGGATCGAACTCGAAGGGCTCGCCACCGCGACCGCGGCCGAACGCATCACCGGCGAGGAACTGAGGCAGGTGCAGACCCTGCACCGCCGCTTTGCCGAAGAGATGGCCAAGCGCAATCCAGACGGCGCCGATGTCATCGCCGCAAACCAGGCCTTTCACTTTGCCGTGTACACGGCGGCGCGCATGCCGATCCTGCTGCAGATGATCGAGTCACAGTGGCTGCGCATCGGGCCGATCCTGAACCATGACCTGCGCTCGGGGTCGCGACGGGTAGAGGAACGCGTCGCGGTCAAGCATCACGACAAGCTGGTCGAGGCGCTGCGCAAGCATGACGGTGCGGCGGCCTGCGCGGCGCTGCGTGGGGATATCGAGAGTGCGGCGGCTTATATTGTCTCGGCGGGGGTGCTGGTGAATGCGGATAAGGCCGAAGAGGCGGCCGTCGCACTGGTGCCATTAAAACGGGCCGCGAAGGCGGGGCGGGCGAGGGCGAAGCGCTGATCAGCGCTTTTGGTGAGCAGGCCCCTCCCCGTGAAGATGAACAGGCGTCCGGGCGGGCGTTGGACAATCTAAGGACGGCAAGCGATAGTCACAGCATGATCTTACGGGAGCGCCAGGCGCCACGGTCCGCTTGGCCATCCGGCACGCCTGAGCCACTGCCACCGCCGATCAGGCCGAATACGCCCATTCCAATTAGTGCGACAGCATCGCCCAGCAGCACAGGCACCGACCTGCCTCGCGGACGACCTCGTTCGGGGCGTCAGCCCGCGGGATCATGTGATATCCGTAACCAAATTGCTCGCATAGATAATTGAGTGCACAAGATCGACGCCGAATTGCTGGCAAATTCGCGTGGGCTCTTGCAAGTCTGGCGCAGACCGGCTTTGCGAGTAGAGGTGAATAACCTTTGCGTGGTTCGGATAGTAAGCGGAGTATGCGAGCACCTGGCCGAGCGCATGCTTCCAGTTCTCGAGTCTCTTGATCTCGATGATAGCTTTTGGAAGCAGCAAGTCTATGAATCCAACCGGCGTATGCACTTCAATGCGACCTTCAGGGTTTCGGATGGCAAGTATGTCCTGAACGGCGCATTCGACCATGTTGCCCTTTGGCAAATAATTGCAGTACCGCTTGGCAACCGCCGGTGTTGCAAAGTAATGGGCATGCTTGTGGCGCGCCCTACTTACCTGACTCAGCTCTTTGAAATGGCATATTAGTTGGTCTTCTATGCGGATCGCTTGATAGTCAGGCGACAGAAGATCGAATACGCCGTAGCCAACTAGGCCCCCACCGGCATGGAGCCACCGAGCAGGATGAATGGTAAGTAGTCCACTCCTGGCCTTCTTCTCGTGTACCGCATAGAGGTCGATGAATTCCATCGCGTCAGGAGAGGCGACCGAGTTGGCCTCAGGTAAGGCAAGCCGCATTCACCACCCCCACCGACAACGAAATCACCCCCATCACCGCCCCCACCCCGCGGTTATCACTTGAGATCGCCTCACTGACACCCCCCAGCGCCCGCGCCACCACCAGGTAAGCCACCACCTGCACCGCAAACGCCCCAAACGCCCACAGCAAGAACATCGCAAACGTAGCGTTGTGCTGAATGCTCGACGACAACGTCAGCGAGAACCCCAACACCGCCCCACCCAGCGACAATGCCGCCGCGATATTCCCCTCGCGGATCAGCGTGAATTCCCGATGCGGCGTGACGCGCGTATAGACCAGCAGGAACAGCCCCAGCATGGCAAAGCTGGTGACGATGTAGATCAGGTAGGCAAGCGCCGGGTGCATGGTATTGACCATTGGATGGACTCGTTGTCGGTTGTCTGGTTTGCGTGCGGGATGGCGTTCGGCAGGGGCATTCAGCCGCCGCCGGAGCGGCCGGAGCTGCCGAAGCGGCTGGTGAAGCCGCCGCGCGATACCACCGGTGCGCGCGATACGGCCGCGGAGCGCATGGTCAGGCCCATGGAGCGCCCGCCGCCGAGCGCGCTGCGGCGTACGGTGGCTTCTTCCACCATGGCTGCGCGCGGGGTGGCGTTGGTGAAGGATTGCGTGGGCGTGCCGTTGCGGTCGTAGACCTGCATCGGGCGCAGCGGGCCGGAGGACATGTCGCGCTGGGTCTGGGTGCCGTTGGGGTGGTAGACGGTGCCGCTGGCGGTGTAGTACGGGCCGTACCAGCGTGCGTAGTACGCGCTGCTGCTGTGCGTGGTGCCTGAGCCGGCGGCTTCGCTGGCGGGGGCGTTGAGGCTGGAGCTGTAGATGGTGCTGGGGTCGTCGATCGGCACGCTTTCGCAGTCGTTGGGCGTGTTCCAGTCGGCCTCGCAGTCTTCCAGCGTGGCGTAGCTGGCGCGGCGCACGGTGACGCCGGGGTCGTCGTCGGCGTCGTCGCCGCAGGAGCCGAGCACGGCCACGCCGGCGACCACGGCGCAGGCGCCGACGATCCACAGCGCGGGCGAGCCGCCCTGCTTTTTCTGTTCGGCCTGGTAGGCGGCGATGCGCGGCGACGGGCCGCCGGAGCCGCCCCGGCCGGGCATGTATGGGCTGCCGTACTTGGAGCGTTTGGTGCCCTTCTTCTTGTTGGCCATGGCTTACGCGTGGGTGAAGTAATGGGGGACGAAGAAGCTGGTGTTCTTGGCGATGGGCCCGGATTCTTCCCGCACGCACAGGCCGCTGGGCACGTCGTCGACGATCCAGACGCCCAGCGTGGTGTAGCGCCCGTCAAAGCGCCGCGCCGGTTCGTAGGCCTGGTAGATGAAACCTTCTTCGCCATATTCGCCGGGGTTGTGGACGCGCTCGCCCTCGGGGGTGAGCAGCGTCACGCTTTCGCCTTCGCGCGACAGGAAGGGCTTTTTCGCGTGCGGCTTGCCGGCGAAGTGGCCGGGGTCGAAGCTGGCTTCGATCAGGTTGGGATGTCCCGGGAACAGGTCCCACAGGATCGGCAGGATGGCCTTGTTGGACAGCACCGCCTTCCACGGCGGCTCGACCCAGCGCACGGGGCTGTGCGCGAGCTGGTCGCGGTAGTCGGAGGTGGCCATCCATTCCCACGGGTAGAGCTTGAACACGACTTCCATCGGCACGTTGTCGGCATCGTAGAAGTTGCCGCGGCCGTCGGTGCCGATCTGTTGCAGGTCGACCAGCTTGACCGGCCAGCCGGCCTGCAGCGCGGTGTCCATCAGGTACTCGGTATTGCAAACGTCTTCCTGGCTGTCGAACATGCAGGCAAGGTGCAGCAGGCTGGCGTTGCGGTAGTGGTTGCGCAGCCACCGCCAGCGCGCCACCAGGGCGTCGTGCAGGCTGTTGAACTGGTCGGCCTGCGGCTGCACGGCGTCTTTCCAGTACCACTGCGCGACGGCGGATTCGATCAGCGAGGTCGGGGTGTCGGCGTTGAACTCGTACAGCCTGGGCACGCCGTGCGGGTCCAGCGTCATGTCGAAGCGGCCGAACAGCGTGGGCTCGTCGCGGTCCCACGAGGTGCGGATCAGTTGCGCGAAGTCCGCGCCGATCGCCAGACGCGCGAACAGGTCGTGGTCGATCACATGCTGCACGGCTTCCAGGCAGCGCTGGTTCAGGTCGTAGGCGGCGGCATAGAGCGTTTCCACCTCCTGCTTGCTGAAGGCGTAGGCAGCGTCTTCGCGCCAGTAGAAGAAGGTGTTGTCATCGACTTCGCGCGGGACGTTGAACTCGTCCAGCGAATGGAAGTGGAAGCCCACCTTCTCGAGTTCGCGCGGCCAGTTGCGGCGCGGGGTTTGCGGAATGCGTTGCATCAGCAGGCAAGGTTCAGCAGGGAGGGATCGGGCTGGACCTTGGTGTCGTCCAGCAGGAAGTCGGTGAAGGCGAGCGAGTTGGCGCCGGGCCGGGGCAGCCAGCTGGTGAAGGCGATGCTGAGCGGGGCCCACCAGTGCGCGGCATCGGCCAGAACCGGGCCGAAGTCGAGCGCATCGGATTCCACCACGCCGCGCGACGGATGGGCCAGCATCCACTGCATGCCGGCGACCAGGCTCGATGCCACCTGCAGGCTGGTGGCGGTGTTGTACGGCGCCAGCGCACGCGCGCGCTGCACCGACAGGCGCGAGCCATGCCAGACTGCACCGTGCCGGCCGCTCATCAGCAGCACGCCGAGTTCGTCTTCGCCGCACTGGATCTCGTCGCGCAGGATGCGTTCGCCGCGCACGCGCGGGGCGGCGCGGTCGTCAAGCCATTGCATCGAGGCCTGCGTGGCGGCGGTGGGGCGATAGGCGTAGTAGACGGTGGGGCGATACAGCGGCTGGCCGGCGCGGGTGTCGGTCAGGTACTCGGCGATCGAGATCGATTCGTTGTGCGTGATCAGGCAGGCGTCGAACGGGCCGTGCACCGGCGACCACGAGCGCACGCGGGTGCGATGGCCCGGCCGGTCCAGCGCGATCGCCGCGCCGCTGCCGTAGCCGTGGCGGTAGCCAGCGGGCGGCATGCGGGGTTCATGGCTGCCCCAGCCGAGTTCGGCGTCCTGCAGGCATTCGGTGATAAAGCCTTCGGCGGACCAGGTGTTGGCGAACTCGCCGTCGCGCGGATAGCCAGGCGCCTGCTGGCTGTCGTATTCGGCGACCTGGATCACGCGCACGTCCAGCGCGCGCGCCAGCGCGGCCCAGCCGGCGCGATCCCGGGGTTCCGGCCGATCCATGCCCGCCTTGCCGGCCAATGCCATCAGCGCGGACTTGACCAGCACCGAGACCAGCCCGGGATTGGCGCCATGCGCGACCAGCGCGGTCGGCAGCGCTTCGCGGCCGCGGGCGAAGGCCAGCATCTCGTGGCGCAGCGCGTAGTTGCTCAGGTGCGAGGCCCGCGGATCGGCGGCGTAGTCCCAGGGTTCAATGCCAGCGTCGACATAGAACGCGCCGTGCGCCTGCGCCAGTGCGATCAGGTCGCGGCTGCAGACGGACGGGGCCAGGTTCAGCAGGAAGGCGCCGGGCCGCAGCAGCGGGGCCAGCATGGTTTCGTAGTTGGCCGCGGTGATGGTGGCCTGGATGGCTTGCAGCTTGTGGCGGGCGACCAGTTCCTGGCGCGCGCGGTCCAGCACGCGGTCGACCACGGTGATCGCTGCCCGCGGCCAGGCCCGCTCCAGCAGCGGCAGCACGGCCTGGCCGATGCAGCCAAAACCGACGATGACGATATGTTCGATCACGCAGACCCTTCCGCCCGAGCAACGGCAAGCGGCGGATCCCCGGGCGCGGCAACGGCCGCGCCGGCGCAGGACTGCCCTTGCCTGGCTTTATCAATTCTGATCAGAATCGCTAAATCTAGCGAAGGGCAATACTATCGCCGCGCGCGGCGGCTGCCAACTGGCGGAAGGGTCCCTGGCCCGCGCTTCAGCGCAGCAGGCGCCAGGCCAGCCGCGCCGCCACACGCGCGCCCAGGTGGTCGCGGTCGTACTGGGGGTTGTACTCCGCCAGGTCGGCCACGCGCAGCTTGCCGCTGCGGCGGACCAGCCGCGCCACTTCCTCGACCACCGGCAACGGCACGCCGTAGGCGGCGGGCGCCGACACGCCCGGCATCACTGCGCCCGGCAGGGCGTCGAGGTCGATGGTCAGGTACACGTGGTCCGCGGCATCGATGCGGGCGGACAACTCCGCCAGCCGTGCTGCCAGGTGGCGCTCCTGCATGTCGACGTCTTCGACGTAGCTGACGCCCAGCGCCTCGGCGCGACCGAACAGCGCCGGCGTGTTGCTGAGGCGGCTGACGCCCAGGCAGACATAGTCGAACGGCTGGCCGCGCCCGGCGCAGGCATGGGCGATCTGGTCGAACGGCGTGCCGGAGCTGGCGGGCCGGCTGGTGCGCAGGTCGAAGTGGGCGTCGATATTGATGATCAGCACGCGACCAGCATCGTCCCGCGCATCCAGGTGCGCGCGCAGGCCCTGCCACGTGCCCCACGCCACTTCATGGCCGCCGCCCAGCACCAGCGGAAAGCCGCCACGCGCCAGCACCGCCTGGACCGCGCCGGCCAGCGCCTGCTGGGCCGATTCCAGCTCGCCGTCGTCGCAGCTGACATTGCCGGCGTCGTACAGCGCCGGCAGCCCGTGCGCCGGCACGTTGGCCAGCGCCTGGCGGATGGCGTCGGGGCCGTGGGCGGCGCCGGGGCGGCCCTGGTTGCGCAGCACGCCGGCATCGCAGCGAAAGCCGAGCAATACCGGCGCGTGGTCCAGCGGCGCGGTGACCGCGGGGTCCAGCGCCTGCACGATGCGGAACAGCCGCGTGGTGTCGCCCTGCTCGCCGTGGTCGACACGGCCCTGCCAGGGGTTTTGCGTCACTGCCATCCTCATGCCCGCGTCAGCACCGCCTGCAGGAAGCCGCGCGTGCGTTCCTGCGTCGGCGCGGAGAAGATCACCGACGGCGGCCCCGCCTCGATGATGCCGCCGCCGTCCATGACCACGACGACGTCGGCCACTTCGCGGGCAAAGCCCATTTCATGGGTGACCACGACCATGGTCATGCCTTCGGCGGCCAGCACCTTCATCACCTGCAGCACTTCGCCCACCAGCTCGGGGTCCAGCGCGGAGGTCGGCTCGTCGAACAGCATCACGCGCGGCTCCATCGCCAGCGCGCGGGCGATGGCCACGCGCTGCTTCTGGCCGCCGGACAGGCTGGCCGGCATGGCGTGGGCCTTGTGCGCCAGGCCGACTTTCTCCAGCAGGCTCATTGCCTTGCGCTCGGCGTCGTCGCGCGAGACGCCACGCAGCATGCGCGGCCCCACCGTGACGTTGTGCAGCACCGACAGGTGCGGGAACAGGTTGAACGACTGGAACACCATGCCCACTTCGGTGCGCAGCTGGTTCAGCCCCTGCTCGTCGATCAGCTGGCCGTCGGTCACCAGGCGCTTGCCAACGATGTCGATGGTGCCGGCCTCGGGCTGCTCCAGCCCGTTGCAACAGCGCAGGAAGGTGCTCTTGCCGGAGCCGCTGGGGCCGATCACCACCACCACCTGCGACGGTTCCACGTCGAAATCGATGCCGCGCAGCACGGTGTGGCTGCCGAACGATTTGCCCAGGTTGCGGATCCGGATGATTGCGGAATCGCTCATTGCACCATGCCTCCCATGCGCAGCCGTTGTTCGGCGCGGCGCAGGATCAGCCCGGCCGCGCTCGTCAGGATCAGATACACCAGCGCGATCGCCAGGTAGACTTCCAGCGACCGGTACGACACGCTGATGATCTTCTGGCCCTCGTGCATCAGGTCGGCGATGGTCAGCAGCGACACCAGCGCCGAGTTCTTGATCAGCGCGATGAACTCGTTGCCCAGCGGCGGGATCATGCGCACGATGGCCTGCGGCAGGATGATTGCGCGCATGGCCTGGCCGGACGACATGCCGATCGAGCGCGCGGCTTCCATCTGGCCCTTGTCGACGGACTGGATCGCGCCGCGCACGATCTCCGAGACATAGGCGCCGGAATAGATGCCCAGCCCGATCACGCCGCACACAAAGGCCGGCAGCAGGATGTTGAACTGCGGCAGCCCGAAGAACAGCAGGAACAGCTGCACCAGCAGCGGCGTGCCGCGGATAAAGGTCACATAGGCGGTACAGATGCTGTAGATGACGCGGCGCCTGGGGTCCAGCCGGCCGATGCCGACCAGCAGGCCCATCACGCAGCCCAGCACCAGCGCGCAGGCCGTGACCTGCACGGTGATGACGGCGCCGTGCAGGATGTCAGACCACCCGGCGAAGACGGGAGAAAAATCCAGTTCCATGGTGTCGGTCCGCGTGGCTTACTTGGCGGCCGCGCCGAACCACTTCTGGGTCAGCTTGGCGTAGGTGCCATCGGCCTTGAGCTTGGCCAGCGCGGCATTCAGCGCGCGCGTCAGCTCGGGCGTGTCCTTGCGCACGGCCATGCCGTATTCCTCGGTGGTCAGCTGCTGTTCCACCACGCGCAGGCCGCCGCGGGTCTTCACGTACTGCATCGCGGCCGGCTTGCCGGTCACGGCGGCATCGGCGCGGCCGATCTCGACCAGGTTGAACATTTCCTGGTTCTTCTCGACTTCCACGCGCTGCACCTGCGGATAGGTGTCGCGCAGGAAGCTGACCGACTTGGTCCCCACCTGCACGCTGACCTTCTTGCCGTTCAGGTCTTCCGGCTTGTTGATGGTGGCGTTGCCGCTCTTGACCAGCGCCACCAGGCCGCCGGTGTAGTACGGCTCGGTAAAGTCCACTACCTTGCGGCGCTCCGGGGTGATGTAGATGCCGGATACGGCCATGTCGAAGCGGCGCGAGACCAGGCCCGGGATCAGGCCCTTGAAGTCGATGTTGGTCCATTCCACCTGCTTGCCCATGGTCTTGGCCATGGCCTCGACCAGCTCGACGTCGAAGCCGGTGCGCTTGCCGTTCTCGATGAATTCCATCGGCGGGAAGGTGGCGTCGGTGGCCACGCGCAGCACGTTGCTGTCCTGCGCGTGCGCGGCGGCGCCGAAGGTCAGTCCGGCCACGGCCGAGAGGCCGGCGATCAGGCATTTGCGACGAAGGTTCATGGGGGTCTCCTTTTTTCCGGGAACGGGAAATCTGCCGTCGCGCGGGTCTGCGGACGGTGCGGTAAAGATTGCTCTGGTGTTTTCAGTAAGACTGCAGCCGCGCGGAAATCCGCATGGCTGCCGCCACGGTCATGTCGATCAGCGCGCTTTCGCGCCCTTGCCGGCGTGTGGCCGGCACCATCAGCGTGATCGAGCCCAGCGCGTCGGCCTTGGCCCGCCGCGAGAACAGCGGCGCGCTCACGCCCCACACGCCGGGGTCCACTTCGCCCTCGCTGACGGCATAGCCGGTGGCGCGGATCGCAGCGAGTTCCGCCAGCAGTTTTTCCGCTTCGGCCGGCTCGCACTGGGCCCGGACCACGCGTTCGCGCGCGTCGTCGCGCATGAAGGCCAGCAGCGATTTGGCCGACGCGCCCGCGCGCAGCGGCACGCCGCGGCCCTTCTCGAACGAACAGCGCAGCGACTGGCGGCTCTCCACCATTTCCAGGCACACCGCGTGGTCCTTGACCGCGACCACCAGGCCGACGCTTTCATCCGACTGCTGCGCCAGCAGTCGCATATCGGGCACCGCTTCGCGGGCCAGGTGCGAGGCCATGTCGAAACCGAGCGCGAGCTGCAGGCTGATCGGGCCCGGCGCGTATTCGCCGTCGGATTCGAGCACGAAGCCCCAGCGCTTGAGCAGCATCAACTGGCGATAGAGCGTGCTCTTGGGCAGTCCCGTCCGGGCCACCAGGTCGCGCACCGTGATCGGGGCGCCGTGTTGCGCCAGCGCGGCCAGCACGAACAGCACGCGGTCGGCACCGCCGGCCGGCTGTGCGGCATCTGCGCTTGTGGGAGCGGCGGTCTGCCGCGGCGTGGTGGGGTCGACTGCATTCAACATGGGGCCCAAGAATAGGACCGGATTCCCGGAAATCAAAACCGCCAGTCCCGAAAAATGGGAATGCTTGCCTAGGGATAACCCTTGGAGGGTGGCAATTTGCTGGGTGGGGTGCGCGCGGCGCCGCTTCGTGTTGGCAATAAATCGCCCGGCTGCCGTCGGTTGTTGCAGGACCGAATAAAGTCTATATTCGGTCCATTGCACAGTCAGGCTCACATCATGCGCTACTCTTCCCAGGTCAAGCCGATCAGCTACCTGAAGGCCAATGCCGCCGAGGTGCTCGAGCAGGTCAATGAGCGGCGCGAGCCGCTGGTGATCACCCAGAACGGCGAGGCCCGCGCGGTGCTGCAGGACGTTGCGTCGTTCGAGCAGACGCAGGAAACGCTGGCCCTGCTGAAGATCCTGGCGCTGGGCAACCAGGAAATCGCCGCCGGCAAGCTCAAGCCTGTCAAGGACGTGGTCGCGCGCCTGCGCAGCAAGCGGGCCGCCGACTGATGCCGGCGGGCGGCAAGCGCCATGAGGTCCTGCTTACCGCCGGGGCCGAACAGGATCTGGAGTCCATCTACGACTACATTGCGGAATTCGACTGTGTCGAGAATGCGGACTACGTGCTGGATCGGTTGCTGGAAGCCGTGGACCAGATTTCGCGCTTCCCCGAGAAGGGCAGCTACCCGGCCGAGCTGATCGCGCTGGGTATCCGGGAATATCGCCAGACCGCATTCAAGCCGTATCGCGTGATCTACCGCCTGGTGGACGACAGCGTGATCATCTATGTCATCGCGGATGGCCGGCGCGACCTGCAGGCATTGCTGGCGCGCCGGCTGCTCGGCGCTTGAGCCGCCGCAGCCATCCGTTCACTGCCCGAGGGCAACTCACCCATTGCACACGCCGATGCCGGCGTGCTGCCACACGAAGCATTCGCCACACCACCATGCCCCTGATCGATATCAAGAACCTGCAGCAAGCCGCCTACGACTTCGGCGAAGCCCGTCACTGGGGCAAGTACCACAGCCCCAAGAACCTCGCGATGGCACTGAGCGTCGAGGTCTCCGAACTGGTCGAGATCTTCCAGTGGCAGACCGAGGACGAATCGCGCGCCATCATGTCCACGTCCAAGCGCGAGCATGTGGAGCAGGAGCTTGCGGATATCACCATCTATCTGACCCAGCTGGTGACGGCGCTCGGCGTGGATTTGGACGCCGCGGTGCGGGCGAAGATGGAAATCAATGCGAGGAAGTATCCGGTGCCGGAGTGATTCGCACAGGCTGATGCGCTTACGCCAATGACCAATTGGGACCGGCGATCAGCTGTGCCACCCAACCAGCCGCATACATCCCCACCCCAAAAACCGCATGCGTCACCAGGCTATGCACCCGCGCGACATTCGGCCGTGGCATGCGGCTGGCCGCGATGCCAGCGCCCATCGCGGGCTGCATCAGCAGGAAGGGCGCGGCGACGCTGGCGATGCCGACGATCAAGGCTGGTGCCAGCGTCGGCTTGCGCGCCCAGTCCAGCCCCCATAACGCCAGCAGTATCCCCGCGAACGCGATGCCGGTCAGGTAATGCGCGATCCAGCCGATGGCCTGCTCGCCGCGCACCGGTGGCGTCGCGGCGATGGGCTGATGATGGAAGCGTCCGCGTGGCAGCCAGGCGAGCCAGCGTCCCACCAGGCCATAGTTCAGCGCAGGCAAGCCGAGCAGCCATTTGCGCAGGATGGCCCAGGCATCCATGACCAGCGTGGCGCCGGTGCCGATGACCGTGGCATGGAGCAGCATGGCGGTGGTGTGGTCAGGCATGGTTGGTGTCCCGGCAATTGAGCGGAACAGCCGCGGTCGCGCGCGCCGTGATGGTCCAGCACGCCGCGGTGTAGCGCACGGAATCGCCTTGCACGTAGGGCTCGAACGCGGCGCGCACGGTTGTGGCGACGCGCTCGCGTGTGGTGGCGTCCGCGCCTTGCAGTGCCAGCCCGACCGGGCCGAGACGCGACAGGTAGCCGGCCAGCGCCGGCTCCGGCAGCGTGCAGGTCACGTCGGTCGGTCGGATCTCGATATCGCCCCAGCCGCTCCCTTGCAGGATCGTCGACACGCGCTCGCGCTCGCCGAAGGCAAACTGCCCCGGCGCGCCGGGCTGCCGTGGCGGCAGGTTCGCCAGCAGCGGGGCGGCGGCGCGCTCGGCGGTGGTCATGAAGGGGTTCTCGGCGGCGCTGCGCCAGGCGATGCAGTGCAGCGTGGCGTCCGACGTCGCGGCCCAGCGCAGGTTGGCGAACGCGCGCACCGGGTCGCTGAAGAACATCACGCCCAGGCGCGACACGATCATGTCGAAGCTTGCCGGGGCGAAGGCGTGCTCCTGCGCATCGGCGTGGATAAAGCTTGCGTTGATGCCCTCGCGTTGCGCGCGGGACCGCGCGGCGGCGAGCATCGGCGCGGAAATGTCGATGCCGGTGCAATGGCCTTTCTCACCCAGGCGCCGCGCCAGCGCCAGCGTGGTGCTGCCGGTGCCGCAGCCGACATCGAGGATGCGTTGCGCCGCGGCGTTGCCGGCGGCCTGGACCAGCTGCTCTTCCAGTGGCCGGAACATGTCATCCAGCAGGCCCTGGTGCTCCACCCACGCCTGGCCGGAGGCGCCGTTCCACAGTGCGGCCTGCTCGCCGCCGTTGCTGCTGGTTTGCCGTTGTTCACCCATGGTCGTATCCCCTCGCGTGGCTGGAAGCTACACTGTGCCAGTTCAAGTCGACTTGAGGTCAAGCGGTGACAAGCCTGGATATTGCGGAAGTGGCCCGGCAGGCCGGTGTGCCGGCATCGACGCTGCGCTACTACGAGGAAAAGGGCCTGATCGCATCGATCGGCCGGCGCGGGATGCGGCGCGTGTTCGATGCGGAGGTGCTGGAGCGGCTGGCGCTGATCGCGCTGGGGCGGGCGGCCGGCTTTTCGCTGGACGACATCGCGCGGATGTTCTCGCCGCAGGGCCAGCCGCGCATCGACCGGCAGATGCTGGCCGCCAGGGCGGACGAGCTGGATCGGACCATCCGCAAGCTGACGGCGATGCGCGACGGGCTGCGGCATGCGGCGGTCTGCCCGGCGCCCAGCCATATGGAGTGCCCGACCTTCCGCAGGATCGTGAAGGCCGCGGGCACCGGGGCGATCGGCGGGCGGCGCGAGCGGGCGCCCGTGCCGCCGGGCAAATCGCGATGACGACCGGGAATCTCAGCCCAGCCTGAACTGCCCCACCGCCCCCGCAAGGCTCCCGGCCTGCGTCTGCAGCGCCGCGGCCGCCGCGGTCGACTGTTCCACCAGCGCCGCGTTCTGCTGCACCATCTGGTCCAGCTGGCTCACCGCCATATTCACCTCTTGAATGCCACGCGTCTGTTCCATCGTCGCGTGAGTGATCTCGTTGATAATTCCGGTCACTTTCGAGACGTTGCTGACGATCTCGCCCATGGTGTCCCCGGCGCGGCGGACCTGCTCGGAGCCCGAGGCGACGCTGCCCACGGTGGTTTCGATCAGGGTCTTGATCTCGCGCGCGGCCTGGGCGCTGCGCTGGGCCAGCGCGCGCACCTCGCCGGCAACCACGGCGAAGCCCCGGCCCTGGTCGCCGGCGCGCGCGGCTTCGACGGCGGCGTTCAGCGCCAGGATGTTGGTCTGGAAGGCGATGCCCTCGATCACGCCGATGATGTCCGACACCTTGACCGACGCGGTCTCGATCTGCCCCATGGTGCTGATCACTTCGCCGATCACCACGCCGCCGTCGCCGGCCACGCGCGAGGCGGCGGCGACGGATTCGTTGGCGTGCTGCGCCGAACTGGCCGACTGGCCGACGGTGGCGGTGATCTCTTCCATCGACGCGGCGGTCTGCTGCAGGCTGGCGGCGGCGGATTCGGTGCGGCGCGACAGGTCCATGTTGCCGGCGGCGATTTCGTCGGACGCGGCCCGCACCGATTCGCTGGCGTCGCGGATCTGGCGCATGATGGTGCAGAGCTTGTCGGCGAAGGTGTTGAAGGCGCGCGCGATCTGCGCGACCTCGTCGTTGCCGTCGGCGGGCAGGCGCTGCGTCAGGTCGCCGTCGCCCGAGCCGATCGCATTCATGGCGTCGCGCACGGTGGACAGGCCGCGCAGCGACATCGTCGCCACACCCCACACCACCGCCGCGGCCACGCCGGCGATCAGCACCAGCGCGATCACCGACGCGATCAGCACGGAGCGCATGCCGGCGGTGGCCTCGGCCTGGTCCAGCGCGACGATGACCAGCCAGTCGGTGCCGGGGATGGCGCGCGCGCCGAGCAGCTTGGTGCTGCCGTGCACCTCGACTTGCAGCGGCGTCTTCGCACCGGCCAGCGTGGCGAGCTTGTCGGCGCTCAGCGCCGGCACGAGTTCCGTGACCGGCTTGAGCGTGAGCTTGTCGTCGGTGTGGGCGACGATGTCACCGTTCTGCGCCACCAGCATGCCGAAGCTGGCCGGCGACGGATGGATGGCCTTCACGTTGGCGATGACCGTATCCATCGCGACATCGCCGGAGACCACGGCCTGCACGGCGCCGTCGCGCACCACCGGCGCGGCGAACGCCACCACCAGCTTGCCCGTGCCGGCATCGACATAAGGCGGCGTGACCACGGGTTTGCCGGCCGCGGCGGCCTGCCGGTACCACGGGCGGCCGGTAGGGTCGTAGCCGGGCGGGATGCCTTGCGGGTTGGAGAACTTTGCGGTCTTGTCGGCGTAGCCGACGTAGACGTTGGTAAAGCCGCCGGCCTGCGCGATCTGCCTTAGCGCAGCATCGGGTTCGGGCTGCAGCACGGCGTCCTGCAGCGACGCGATCATCCGGCTGTGCGAGGCCACCCAGTCGGCGATGGCGCTGGCGTGGCCGCTCTGCACCGCGGCCAGGCTGCTGTCGATGGCGTCTTCGTTATGGCGATTGGCAACGAACTGGTTCAGTGCCGTGTTGATGGCGAGCGCGGCGACCACGATGGCGACGCACAGGGCCACGATCCGCGCGCGGATGGTAGTGAACATCAAGGGGAATCCTTCGTTAAGGAATCGTTGGGGGCGTTTGCAGGGAATCTGCAGGGTGGGATTTCCATCCCGCTGTATACGGAGCGCGCCGCGCCGACTTGAGCAATGTGATGCATGCGCTCGTGATTGCCGGAGTTGACGAAACAATGCAGCGCGAATCGTTGCGATCGCTCAAGGCCTGCTGATCAGTCATGCAGACAATGGAGCGAACTTTTTCACAACGTATTACAAAGATTTACACCGGTTATGCGAACCGCCACATATGCTGCGATCAACCCACAAACAATAAACGGAGAAATTGCCGTGTCATTCCTTGTCAAGAGTTCTGCCCCGTTGCGCCTGCTTACCGTGAGCAGCGTGCTTGCGCTGGCCGCCTGCGGCGGTGGCGGCGGCGGCGACGACGGCTCCGGTCGCGGCACGCTGCAGGTATCGATGACCGATGCGCCGGCCTGCGGTTTCAACAATGTCTTCGTCACCGTCAACAAGGTGCGCGTGCACAGCAGCGCCAGCGCCGAGGCCAGCGCCGGGGGCTGGGTCGATATCGACGTGGTGCCCGCGCGCAGGATCGACCTGCTGTCGCTGACCAACGGCGTGATGACGGTGCTGGGCCAGACCGCACTGCCGGCCGGCGATTACCAGCAGGTGCGCCTGGTGCTGGATGCCAACCGCGGCAGCGGTGCCTCGGCCCTGGCCAATTCGGTGGTGCCCGTCGGTGGCGCAGAGCAGCCGCTCGACACGCCCAGCGCGGTCCAGTCGGGCATCAAGATCAATCGTCCGTTCACGGTGGCGCGCGACACGCTGACCGACCTGGTGCTCGACTTCGACGCGTGCAAGTCGGTGGTGACGCGCGGCAATGGCACCTATGGCCTGAAGCCGGTGGTGACCGCGATCCCCATGACCGTCAGCGGCGAAGTCAACGGCGTGGTGGCCGCGGCCCCCGGTGCGCGGGTCTATGCCGAGCGCAATGGCGTGGTGGTGAAGTCGACCGTGGCGGATGCCAACGGCAGCTTCCGCCTGTCGCCGATCGAGCAAAGCAGCACGGCCGGTCCGGTCGACGTGGTGGTGGTGCCGGGTGCGGCCAACGCCAAGGCGGCGGGCATCGTGCGCGGCGTGCCGGTGGTGGTGGGTACGCCCACGGCGATCTCGACCGCCGCGGCGCCGATGACGCTGCCGGCATCGACCTATCGCCGCGTCTCGGGCGCGGTGGCGCCGGCCTCGGCCGAAGCCACGCTGCGCGCGCTGCAGCTGGTCAGCGGCGGTACCTTTGAAATCGCCGGGACCGCGGCGGCCAGCGATACCGGCGCCTACAGCCTGTTCGCGACCGAACCCGCGCTGCCGGTGGCCGCGCCGGTGATCGGCACCTACCAGGCCGCGCTGCCGATCCCGCTGTCGCCGGATGGCGCCGCGGCAGGCAAGTACAGCATCCAGGCCACCAGCGCCGCGGGTGCCGTGCAGACGCAGCCCGCGGACGTCAATATCGCGGACGTGCTGCTCAATTTCTCGTTCTGAACCCGGGGGATCGGGGAGCGGGGCCGGAAGGGGGCATTGCCCTCTTCCGGTTTTTTTATGGGCGATGGATTTGGCCGCATCGCCACCGCGGCGTTACCGCATCGCGCGGTTTCCCGCTAGACTGCCAGTCTCGCGTCTCGGGAGACCGCGCCATGCCAGCACGCACCGCGGCGAAGGCCGCATCCACGCCTGCCGCAACCTCTGCGGCCGCAACCAAAGCCGCGTCCAGATCCCCATCGACCGCGCCATCGCGCAAAGCCGCCGCGCCGGCCGGGCTGGTGCGCGTCGGCATCGGCGGCTGGAACTACGCGCCGTGGCGCGACAATTTCTATCCCGCCAAATTGCCGCAGGCGCGCGAACTGGCCTTTGCCAGCCGGCACCTCAGCGCGATCGAGATCAACAGCACCTATCACGGCACGCAGAAGCGCACCTCGTTTGCCAAGTGGCGCGACGAGACCCCGGATGACTTCGTCTTTGCGGTGAAGGCCTCGCGCTTTGCCACCAACCGCCGCGTGCTGGCGGAGTCCGGCGACTCGATCGCGCGCTTTATCGACAGCGGCATTGCCGAGCTGGGCCGCAAGCTGGGCCCGGTAGTGTGGCAGTTCGCGCCGACCAAGCAATTCGACGCGGAAGACTTCGAGGCCTTCCTGCAATTGCTGCCGGCCTCTGTCGAAGGCGTGACACTGCGCCACGTGCTGGAGGTGCGGCACGACAGTTTCAGGTCGCCGGACTATCTCAGGCTCGCGCGCAAGTACAAGGCCGCCACGGTCTTCACCGATGCGCCGAAATTCCCGTCGATGGCAGACCTGACCGCGGATTTTGTCTACGCGCGGCTGATGGAAAGCAGTGCGAAGCTCAAGGCCGGCTATGGACCGAAGGCGCTCGACCAATGGGCCGCACGCGCGCAGTCGTGGGCGCAAGGCGCGCAGCCGGATGACCTGCCGATGCTCGAGGACCGCAAGCCGGCGGCACGCCAGCGCGAGGTCTTTGTGTTCTTCATCAACGGTGCCAAGGAACGCGCGCCGGCCGCCGCGCAGGCGTTGCTGGAGCGGCTGGGCTGGACGCCGCCCACTGAAGCGGATGCCTGACCCAGGCTCGCTATAATCCCGCATGAACTCTACCCCCGCCCAGCCGCCAGCCGGCCCCGCTTTCTCCACCCTGCCCTTGTCGCCCGCCATGCTCGCCACCCTGGCGCAGCTCGGCTATGACGAAATGACGCCGATCCAGGCGGCCAGCCTGCCGATCACATTGGCCGGCCAGGACCTGGTGGCGCAGGCCAAGACCGGCAGCGGCAAGACCGCGGCGTTCGGACTGGCGCTGCTGCACCGGCTCGATCCGCGCCGCTTCGACGTGCAGGCCATGGTGCTGTGCCCCACGCGCGAGCTGGCCGACCAGGTCACGCAGGAAATCCGCCGCCTGGCGCGCGCCGAAGAGAACGTCAAGGTGCTGACGCTGTGCGGCGGCGCGCCGATGCGCCCGCAGGTCGACAGCCTGATCCATGGCGCGCATATCGTGGTCGGCACGCCGGGCCGCATCCTGGACCATATCGATCGCGGCAGCCTGGATCTGTCGGCCATCAACACGCTGGTGCTGGACGAGGCCGACCGCATGCTCGACATGGGCTTCTTCGACGATATCGCCTATGTGGCGAGCCGCTGCCCCAGGGACCGGCAGACGCTGCTGTTTTCGGCGACCTACCCGCCCGGCATCGACAAGCTCAGCCACCGCTTCCTGCGCAGCCCGCAGTCGCTCAAGCTGGAGGCCACGCATGACAACAGCACCATCCGCCAGCGCTTCTACGAGGTGGAAGAAAGCGAGCGCCTGAACGCGGTGGGGCGGCTGCTGGACCACTTCCGCCCGGCCAGCACGCTGGCCTTCTGCAATACCAAGGCGCGCTGCCGCGACCTGGTGGAACTGCTGCGCGCGCAGGGCTACCAGGCGCTGGCGCTGCATGGCGAACTGGAACAGCGCGAGCGCGACCAGGTGCTGGTGCAATTTGCCAACCGCAGCTGCTCGGTGCTGGTGGCCACCGACGTGGCGGCGCGCGGGCTCGATATCGCCCAGCTCGAGGCAGTGATCAATGTCGAGATCACCCCCGACCCGGAAGTCCACGTGCACCGCATCGGCCGCACCGGCCGTGCCGACCAGGAGGGCTGGGCCTTCAGCCTGGTCAGCATGGACGAGATGGGGCGCGTGGGCAACCTTGAGCAGCACCACGGCGGCGAGTTCGAATGGCACCCGCTGGCCGAGCTGACGCCGGCGAGCACCGAGCGTCTGCTGGCGCCGATGGTGACGCTGCAGATGCTGGGCGGCCGCAAGGAAAAGATCCGCCCCGGCGACATCCTTGGCGCGCTGACCGGCGAGGCGGGCTTTGCCAAGGAGCAGATCGGCAAGATCAACGTGCTGGAAATGTCCACCTATATCGCCGTGGAACGCAGCATCGGCCGCGAGGCGGTGAAGCGGCTCAACGCCGGCAAGGTCAAGGGCAAAAAGGTGAAGGTGCGGATGCTGACGGAGTAATGCACGCGCCCGGTAGTGGGAGCGCCACACCCTTGCTTACAAAGATTAGCGTAAGTCACCCTGTAAGCCCGCGCGATCCTTTGCTACTCTGGTTCCATTGGCAGCAAGCCAGGTAGCGCCAGCCGCATGTTTTCTCGACGGAAAAGGAGTTGGTGATGAAAACCGCACGCCAGGTTCTGGAGTCCAAGCCGAGTCAGGCCATCTACAGCATTCCGCCCACGGCGTCCGTCTACGCCGCGCTGCAGCTGATGGCCGAGAAAGGCATCGGTGCGCTGCTGGTTATCGAGCATGGCGAGATCAAGGGCATCATCAGCGAGCGTGATTACGCGCGCAAGGTGATCCTGATGCAGCGCACCTCGCGCGAGACGCTCGTGCGCGACATCATGACCACCGCGGTCATCTACGTCAGCGCCAACCAGACCACCGACGAATGCATGGCGCTGATGACACGGCACCGGCTGCGCCACCTGCCGGTGATGCAGGGCGACGAGCTGATCGGCATGCTGTCGATCGGCGACCTGGTCAAGGACATCATCTCCGAGCAGCAGTTCATCATCGAACAGCTGGAGCATTACATCACTGGCGGCGGTCGCTAGCGTTTGCATCCGCCTGAAGCAGGGCCGCCTTGCTGCGGCCTGCTTTGTCCCTTGCTTTCACGGCAAGGCAGCAGCGCCGTGCGCGGTCCTGCAGTCCATCCCGATCCTCCGCCAGCACGATATTCGCTGGCCGCATATAATTATGCGTTCGCTGAATTAGGCCACCCGCTCCGGCATCACGCCCCCCTCGCGCGGTTCCCGGCCGAGATTCCCTGCTTTTGACGTTGCTTTCGCCGCACATCGATGCGGCCTTGTGCTTGCCCATGTCTTCGCCCGCCTCCGCCGGTCCCGCCGCGTCCGCTGTCTCGTCCTCGCCCAACCTCGCATCCGCCCTGCCCGCGCATGACCATCGCGCGGTGATGCGCGTGATCGGCGGCATCGTGCTGTGCATCCTGCTGGCCGCACTCGACCAGACCGTGGTGATCCCGGCGGTGCCGGCGATTGCCAATGACCTGAACGGCTTCGGCCACCTGTCGTGGATCGTCACGGCGTACCTGATCGTGTCGACGGTGACGACGCCGCTGTACGGCAAGCTGTCCGACAGCTTCGGGCGGCGGCGCCTGCTGATGGTGGCGATTACGCTGTTCATCGGCGCTTCGGTGGCGTGCGCGCTGGCGCAGACGCTGGGGCAGCTGATCCTGTTCCGCGCGCTGCAGGGCGTGGGCGGCGGCGGGCTGATGTCGCTGGCGCAGGCCGCCATCGCCGACGTGGTGGCGCCGCGGCAGCGTGGGCGCTACCAGGGCTACCTGGCCACGGTATGGGCGGTGGCGTCGATCGCCGGGCCGCTGGTGGGCGGCTGGGTCTCGGACCACATGTCGTGGCGCTGGCTGTTCTGGGTCAACGTGCCGCTGGGTCTGCTGGCGATGTTCATGTGCTACCGCGGCCTGGCCATGCTGCCCGCGCGCGGCGGGCGTGCGCGCGTCGACTGGCTGGGCGCGCTGCTGCTGGCGGTGGCCATCGTCGCCTTCCTGCTGGCGATGAGCTGGGGCGGCGATGTCTACGACTGGCTCTCTCCTGAACTGGGCGCCCTGCTGCTGGCCGCCGTCGCGGCCGTGCTGCTGCTGACCTGGCAGGAGCGCCGCGCGGCCGACCCGATGCTGCCGCCGCGCCTGTTCGCCAATCGTGCCTATGTGCTGGGCGTGGCCGCGTCGGCGCTGGCGGCGCTCGACATCTTCCTGTGCATCTTCGCCCTGCCCCTGCACTTCCAGCTGGTGCGCGGCGCCGATGCGTCGACCTCCGGCCTGCTGGTGATGCCGTTCCTGCTGGCGACGGTGGCGGGCAACTTCATCGTGGCGTGGCTGGCGCCGCGCGTGGGCCGCCTGCGCGGCATCCTGAGCGCGGGCTATGTTGCCGGCGCGCTGGGCCTGATCGTGCTGGCGCTGGTGACCCCGGCGGTGCCGCTGGCGGTGGTGCTGGCGGCGATGACGCTGGCGGGCGTGGGCCTGGGCATCACCATGGTGGCAACGCTGATGAGCGTGCAGAACGCGCTGGAGCGCCGCGATACCGGCGCCGGCACCGGCGCGCTGCTGGTGCTGCGCTCGCTCGGCAGCGCGCTGGGCGGCGCCCTGGCCGGCACGCTGCTGACGCTGGAATTCCGCCAGGCGCTGGCGGCCTCGGGGGTCACGCAAGCGCTGGACCTGGGCGCGCTGCGCCATGGCAGCGAAGCCTTCGCGCAGCTGTCGCCGTCGGTGCGCGCGGTGCTGGCCGGCGGCGTCGAATCCGGCTTCCACCTGATCTTCGCGGTGGGTGCCGCGGCGGCGGTGCTGGCCTTGCTGATCGTGCGCCGCATGCCGGACGTGGAGCTGCGCAGCAGCGTCACCGAGCACGTCGCCACGCTGGCGATGGACTGACGCGCGGCCGCCTCCGGCTGCCCGCCATCGGCGTAGACTACGCGTACCCGAACCAGCGAGCCGACCACCGGAGCCCCGTTGCCATGAGCCGTCGCCCCCCGCCTTTGCGCCTGTCCGTTCCCCTGGCTGCCGCCCTTGCCGTGGCAGCCGCCAGCGCAGCCCTGTTGCCGGCGCCGCTGCGCGCTGCCGACAAGCCTGCCGCCCCTGCCGCCGCTAGCAGCTGCCCGGCATCGCTCAACTTCACCTTCCCACGCCTGCAGGACGATGCGCCGCAGAACCTGTGCCAGTACGCTGGCAAGGTGGTGCTGGTGGTCAATACCGCGAGCTATTGCGGTTTCACGCCACAGTACGAAGGGCTGGAGGCGCTGTACGCCAAGTACAACGCGCGCGGGCTGGTGGTGCTGGGCTTTCCGTCCAATGACTTCTCGCAGGAGCCGGGCTCGCAGAAAGAGATCGCGGACTTCTGCTACAACACCTACGGCGTCAAGTTCCCGATGCTCGGCAAGTCGCATGTGCGCGGCAGCGACGCCAACCCGATGTACGCGCTGCTGGCGAAGCAGACCGGCACCGCGCCGAAATGGAATTTCTACAAGTACCTGATCGGCCGCGACGGCAAGGTGGTGGCCAGCTACGGCAGCCGCACCACGCCGGACGACAAGGAACTGGTGGCGAAGATCGAATCGCTGCTCGCCGCGCCGCGCTGAGCAGCGATCCTCCGTGCCGCTGGGCTCAGTCGCGCACCAGCCCTTCGGCTCGCATTGCTTCCTGGACTGCGGGCCGCGCGGCAACGCGCGACAGGTATTGCTGCAGCGCCGGGTAGTCGTTCAGCGGCAGCTTCAGGATGCGGGCCCAGCCGACGATGGTGAAGCAGTACGCATCGGCCACCGTGAAGGTGTCGCCCGTCAGGTACTGGCGGGTTTGCAGGTGCTGGTCGAGTTCGGCAAAGCGGCGCTGCAGCTTGGCCTTGCACTCGTCCTGCGTGCTTTGCGCGGTTTCCTTGTGCCACAGCCACGGGCTGAAGACCTTGTGCAATTCCGTCGACACCAGCGTGATCCAGCCGGTGGCGTCAAGGCGCTCGCGGGTGCCGGCCGCGGGCAGCAGCGCGCGTTCGGGTACGAGGTCGGCAATGTACTGCAGCAGCGACGCCACCTCGGTATGGCGCGAGCCGTCGTCCAGCTGCAGCAGCGGCACGTAGCCGCGCGGGTTGATGGTGTAGTAGTCGTCGGTGCCGTGTTCCGGCACGGCCAGCTTGTGGGTGTGCAGGTCGACTTTGGCCAGCGTGACCGGCAGGCCGGCTTCGCGCAGGGCGATATGGACGGCCATCGAGCAGACGCCCGGTGTGTAATAGAGCTTCATCGCGATCCTGTAGTGGTTGCCTGGCCGCCACGCCATGCGGCGACCGTGGAGGCAGTCTAGGATCGGGGCCCTTATGCAGCAATGCGCGTCCGTGCGGACGCGCATTGCAGATCTGCACAGGGCCGGCTGAGGTCCCGGCTTACTCGACCTCGCGGAAGAGGCGGCCCCAGCCGCGCAGCTCGCGCGTATCCACGCCGCACAGGCGCAGCGACTTCCATACCACCGTGGAAATGGTGTCGTACAGCGGGATGCCGGTCTCGGCTTCCAGTTCTTCGGCCAGGTGCGCGGCGCGCAGGTTGGTGCAGAAGGTGGTGATGGCCTGCGGCTGGTGCTGCGCCAGCCCGCGCACCATCTCGCGGATGGTGTCTTCCTCGACCTCGGCGAAGCTGTAGTTCACGTGCAGGTCCAGGTGGCTCTCGGCCACGCAATGGAAGCCGCTGCGCTCATAGTTGGCGATGATGCGCTGCTGCACGTCGTCCAGATACGGCGTGGCCAGGCCGAAGTTGCGCGCGCCGGTCTTTTCCAGGATCTCGTTGAGCGCCAGCACCGAGGTGGTGGCCGGGATGCCGGTGGCTTCGGTGATCTGTCTGCACAGCGCTTCGTCCTTGTCGAAGCCGAGCCAGCCGGAAGAGGTGCCGTTCCAGGCGATGACGTCTACACGCGCGTCGGCCAGCAGGCTGGCGGCGGCCAGGATCTTGTCGAGGTTGAACTGGCCCAGGGCCTGGTCGCGCAGCGAGATCTCGGTGACGGTGAAGCGCGAGAAATGCGCGCTGACATGGGGCAGGCCGGCGACCATCGCGCTGGTGATGGGTTCGAGCGCGGTGTTGGAAGACGGCGTCAGCATGCCGAGTCGGATTTGCTTGGTCATTTTGCTCTTGTCTCAGGAGTGAGTGCGCGCGCCGGGACGTTGCCGGCGCCTGTCGCGGGATTTCGTCTGTTTGCGGAACTCGGTGATCCGACGGGTCTTCAGACCGGGATCTTAGTCTCGTAGTCGATCGCGGTGGAAGCCAGCAGCAGGCCCACGCCGGCCGCGGCAAAGAACATCAGCGCCAGGAAGTACGAGCCGGTGAACTGCACGATCATGCCGACGATGATCGGCACCGAGATGCCGCCGATATTGCCGCCCAGGTTCATCACGCCACCCAGGAAGCCGACCTTGTTGCGCGTGCCCAGCATCGACGGCACGCACCAGAACAGGCCGCACCAGCGCAGGAAGAACAGCGTGGACGACAGCAGCACGACCACCACCAGCGGGTCGGTGACATAGGCGACCGAGAAGATCGACGCCGTCGCCACCACCGCGGCGATGCCGAACAGCGTGCGCATCACCACGTTGGGCTGGCCGCCGGCTTCCTTCCATTTGTCGGCGATCCAGCCCCCGATCAGTTCGCCGACGAAGCCGCTGAAGAAGATGATGAAGCTGGCGCCGCCCATCTGCTTGATGTCGAAGCCGTGCACCTTGTTCAGGTAGTTGGGCATCCAGGTCAGCAGGCCGTAGAACACGGTGTTGAAGCACATCCAGCCAATTGCCATGCACCACACCGAGCGGTACTTGAAGAAGTCGAGCGAGCGGCCCGACAGGTTGGCCGGCTCGGCGCGGTGTTCATTGGCCAGGGCGTCCTCAATGTAGCGGGCTTCCAGTTCGTTGACGCCGCGGTGCTCGCGCGGGGAATTGCGCACGTAGTACCAGGCCAGCACGCCGGCCAGTACCGTACCCACGCCGGCGACGATAAAGGCCAGTCGCCACGAGTCCAGCGCGGCGATCAGCCAGGTGATGATGATCGCGCCCAGGGCCGCGCCCAGCGGGGCGCCGCCGTCCAGCAGGGTGGCGCCGCGGCCGCGCTCGTTCTGCGTCATCCAGATCGCGTTGAGCTTGCCGCCGGCCGGGTAGATCGGCGCCTCGGCCGCGCCCAGGCCCAGGCGTGTCAGCAGCAGCTGCGTGGCGTTGGTGGTGAAGGCCGCCACGGCCTGGGCAATGCCCCAGAACACGGTGGCGCACGCAATCACGATGCGCGGCTTGTACTTGTCGGCCAGCATGCCGCCCGGTACCTGCATCAGCGCGTAGGTCCAGAAGAAGGAGCTGAGGATCAGGCCCTGCATGGTGGGGCTGAGGTCGAACTCCTTGGCGATCAGCGGCATGGCCACCGACAGCGAGGCGCGATCGATGTAGTTGATCGCGATGAGAAACAGCATCATCAAAAAAATCTTCCAGCGCACCGAGGTCCTGGCCTCGGTCATCACTGTTGCCCGCGTTGTCGTCTGCATGACGGCGTCTCCTGTTTTCGTCCTTTGGTTGAGGCAGTTCTGATGGGGGTGTCGCGCAACAGGCCGGAGTATAGGATACGTAATCTGTAATTACAACGCTCGTAAGTCATTGATTTTACGATGTTGCGGATGCACAATTTCGGGGTGTGGTAGCCTTGCTGTGGTGCATTTCCCCATTTTGGTGACGTCTGTGACACAAACGCTTTCCCCTTCCGCGCGCCTGCGCACGCTCGGCATGTCGGCCGAGATCGCCGCGCGGCTGCGCACCATGATCGAAGAGGGCGAACTGCCGCCCGGTGCGCGCATCGACGAACGGGCCTTCTGCGAGACCTTCGATGTCTCGAAGACGCCGCTGCGCGAGGCGCTGAAGGTGCTGGTGTCCGAGGGACTGGTGCTGCACCGGCAGTACATCGGCTACCGGGTGGCGCCGCTGGACCTGGAAGAACTGCGCGCCACCTTCGAAACCCTGCACGGGCTGGAGGCGCTGGCGGGCGAGTTGGCGGCGCAGCGGCTGGGCGCGGCGGCGATGGCCAAGCTGGAGCGGCGCCACCAGGCCATGATCGATGCCCACGCCGCTGGCCGGCGCACCGACTATTTCCGCATCAACCAGGAGATCCACCAGCTCATCATCGACGGCGCCGCCAACCCGGTGCTGGCCGGCGTCTACGCCACGCTGATGAGCAAGGTGCACCGCGCCCGCGGTGCCGCCAACGCCGATACCCTGCGCTGGCAGGAGTCGCACGAGGAGCACGAGGCCATCATGGCCGCGCTGCGCGAGCCCGGCCGGCCGCGGCTGGCGCAGGTGCTGCGCAGCCATTCCGAGAACACCGCGCGGGAAGTGCTGACCGTGGTGGCGCAGACGCTGGCCGAAGGCAATGCGCGCAACGGCGCGCTCAAGCAATCCGCCTGAACCCCTTCCAAGAACACACACCACCCAACGACGACGATGAAACTGGTTCGAGTAGGCAACCCCGGCGCGGAGCGCCCCGGCATGATCGATGAGGCAGGCCGCGTGCGCGATCTTTCCGCCGTGATCCACGATGTCGATGCGGCGCAGTTGGCGCCGGCCGCGCTGCAGTCGCTGGCCCAGGTCGACCCGCACACCCTGCCGGTCATCGAAGGCGCGCGCTTTGGCGTGCCCTGGACCGGTATCGGCAAGATCGTGGCGATCGGCCTGAACTATGCCGACCACGCCGCCGAAGCCGGCATGCCGCTGCCGGCCGAGCCGATCGTATTCCTCAAGGCCAACAGTTCGCTCAATGGTCCCAACGATGCGGTGATGCTGCCGTTCGGCTCGCACAAGACCGACTGGGAAGTGGAGCTGGGCGTGATCATCGGCACTACTGCGCGCAATGTTTCGCGCGAACAGGCGCTGGAGCATGTGGCCGGCTACTGCGTGGTCAACGATGTCTCGGAGCGCGAATTCCAGATCGAGCGCGGCGGCACCTGGGACAAGGGCAAGGGCTGCGACACCTTCTGCCCGGCCGGCCCGTGGCTGGTGACCCGCGATGAAGTGCCGGACCCGCAGGCGCTGGGCCTGTGGCTGGAGGTCAACGGCGAGCGCGTGCAGCAGGGCACCACCGCGACCATGGTGTTCGACGTGGCCACGCTGGTCAGCTATGTCAGCCGCTTCATGACGCTGCTGCCAGGCGACCTGATCGCGACCGGTACCCCGCCCGGCGTGGGCATGGGCTGCAAGCCGCCGCGCTTCCTGAAAGCCGGCGACACCATGCGCCTGGGCGTGGATAAGCTGGGCGAGCAGGTGCAGCGGGTGGTGGCGTACGGCGAGCGCTGAAGGGGACTGCCGAAAGGGTTCCCCAGCGATACGCTTTCATACAAAGCGTTGGGTTTCCACACAAAGCGTACGATTAGGGCAACAGATCTGGCGCAGAAAGCGGCCCGATTACATGGTTTTACAGGAAATCCGGGGCCTGACGTTTCGCTCGCGTTTTCTGCGTGAAATACTGGTTATACAGGTTTCGCCAGAGAGCAAAACGTCATGTCCGAGCACGCCCCCGAAATCGAGTCTTACCTCGGCGCCACCCTCCAGTCCCCCGCGTCCCCGCTGAAGCGCCGATACTGCGCGCTGGCCGATACCCTCGACAGCCGCGCCGAACTCGAAGCCATCCGGCGCAATATCCACCAGCACCCCGAACTGGCCTTCGACGAGGTCCGCACCGCCGGCCTGGTCGCCACCTTGCTGGAAGGCTGGGGCTACGCGGTCACGCGCGGCGTGGGCGGGACCGGGGTGGTGGGGACGTTGCGCTGCGGCGAAAGTGGCCACAGCGTGGGCATCCGCGCCGACATGGACGCGTTGCCGATCCACGAGCGCACCGCGCTGCCGTACGCCAGCGTCAACGCGGGCCGCATGCACGCCTGTGGCCACGACGGCCATACCGCGATCCTGCTCGGCGCGGCGCGGCAGCTGGCGCGCACGCGCAATTTCAACGGCACCGTGCACCTGATCTTCCAGCCGGCCGAGGAAATCGGCGCCGGCGGCGGTGCCGAGCGCATGCTGGCCGACGGGCTGTTCGAGCGCTTTCCTTGCGATGCCATCTTCGGGCTGCATAACCATCCGGGCGTGGAGCAGGGCACATTCCTGTTCCGTTCCGGTCCGTTCATGGCGGCGTGCGACACCGTCACCATCACCATCCGCGGCAAGGGCGGCCACGCCGCGCGACCGCACCAGTCGGTCGATCCGATCCTGGTGGCAGGCAGCCTGGTGATGGCGCTGCAGTCGGTGGTGTCGCGCTATGTCGATCCGAACGAGACCGCCGTGGTGACGATCGGCACGCTGCACGCCGGCCACGCCCCCAACGTGATCCCCGACCATGCGCGCATGGAACTCAGCGTGCGCTCGTTCAGCCCCGACGTGCGCGCCGCGCTGGAGCACCGCATCCGCCAGCTTGCCACGGCGCACGCCGAAGGCTACGGCGCGGTGGCAGAGATCGATTACGTGCGCGGCTACCCCGTGCTGGTCAACAGCGAGCGCGAGACCGAGTTCGCGCGGCAGGTGGCCGAGGAACTGGTCGGCCCCGGCAAGGTGGTGGACCAGGCCGCGCGCATTGCCGGCAGCGAGGACTTTGCCTACTTCCTGCAACAGCGCCCCGGCTGCTTCGTGCGGCTGGGCAACGGCGCCAACCAGCCGCTGCTGCACAACGCCGGCTATGACTTCAACGACGACAACCTGACCGTCGGCGCGGCCTACTGGACCCGGCTGGTGGAGCGCTACCTGGGCAACTGAGCGCGGCTTCCGCGCTCCGGGGCCTCAACGGAAGAAAGCGCTCGGCGGCACGCCGAACTGCCGCCGGAACATGGTCGCGAACGCGCTCGGGCTGTCGTAGCCCAGGTCCAGCGCCACATCCACCACCTTGCTGCCGGCCGCCAGCTTTTCCAGTGCGGCCAGCAGGCGCGCCTGCTGGCGCCATTGGCCGAAGGTCATGCCGGTTTCGCGCGCAAAGCGGCGCTGGATGGTTTTGGGGTCCAGCCCCAGTTGCGCGCCCCAGTCTGCCAGTGTCAGCGCGGTGTCGGGCGCCTCGGCGATGGCCTCGCAGATCTGCCGCAGGCTGGCATCGACCGGGCGCGGCAGGTGCAGCGGCAGCGACGGCACCAGCATCACTTCATCGAGCAGCAGCCGCATCAGGCGCGCATCGCGCGTGTCGGGCGCGTAGGGCAGGGCGATCTCGACCGCGGCCAGGATCAGCTCGCGCAGCAGCGGCGAGATGCCCAGCACGGTGCAGCGCTGCGGCAGGTCGGGCGCGGCATCGGGGCGGATATAGGCGGTGCGCATCTGCACCCGGCCAACCATGCGGATCCAGTGCGTGGTGCCGCCCGGCATCCACATGCCACGCGTAGGCGGCACGATCCACTGGCCTTCGGCGGTGGCCACCACCATCACGCCATGCACCGCGTGGATCAGTTGCGCATGCGGGTGCTGGTGAGGCTGGGTCACGTGGCCGGGCAGGTAGTCGGCCGCCATCGCTGTGACCGGCAGCGGGCTGCGGTCGAAGCGGAAATAGGGCGGCGGATCGGCGTAGGTATCGCCCAGCGCCAGCGTCTCGGGCGTGGGATCGGGAAGTGGCTGCCGGGATCGGCGGCTGTCGGGGGCCGCGGCGGAAAGAGGGCGGGGGGCGCGCGCCATGTCCTTTTCTCCAAGGTTGCGGACCTATTCTCGCAGGACAGGCGCCGGCGTGCCAGCTAGCATCGGTGCTCAGATCCTTCGTGGCCGGCCTCCCCGCTGGCCGCTTTCCGTTCGTCGAGAGCCGCCAATGAGCACAACCATCGACTCCGCGCCGGCTGGCGCAGCCCCCGCGACCCCCTCGCTTGCTCCGTCCCCGCAGGCGGAACGCACCGGTTTCCGCGTGCTGTCCGCGATCAGCTTCGCCCACTTTCTCAACGACATGATCCAGTCGTTGATCCTGGCGATCTATCCGATGCTGAAGGGCGGCTTCAACCTCAGCTTCACCCAGATCGGGCTGCTGACCATGACCTACCAGGTCACCGCGTCGCTGCTGCAGCCGGTGGTGGGGCTGTACACCGACAAGCATCCCAAGCCGCATTCGCTGGCCGTGGCGATGGCCTTTACGCTGGCCGGCCTGCTACTGCTGTCGGTGGCGCCCAGCTATGGCGTGCTGCTGGTGGCCGCGGCGCTGGTCGGCACGGGTTCGTCGATCTTCCACCCGGAGTCGTCGCGCGTGGCGCGCATGGCGTCGGGCGGGCAGCACGGGCTGGCGCAGTCGATCTTCCAGGTCGGCGGCAACGGCGGCAGCGCCATGGGCCCACTGCTGGCGGCGCTGATCGTGCACCAGCAGGCCAGCCTGGCGTGGTTCTCGCTGGCGGCGCTGGTGGGCATCGTGGTGCTGTGGCGCATCGGCGGCTGGTACGCGCGCCAGCTGGCGCAGGGCGCGCGCAAGCGCAAGGCCTCCGGCGCCTCGGCCAGCCCGGTGGCGACGCGCGTGGTGGTGCGGGCCATGGTGGTGCTGATGGTGCTGGTGTTCTCCAAGTACTTCTACATGGCCAGCCTGACCTCGTACTACACCTTCTACCTGATGGAGCGCTTCGCGCTGGCACGCCAGGACGCGCAGCTGCACCTGTTCCTGTTCCTGTTCGCGGTCGCGGCCGGCACCATCCTGGGCGGCCCGATTGGCGACCGCATCGGCCGCAAGCGCGTGATCTGGGCCTCGATCCTGGGCGTGGCGCCGTTCACGCTGCTGCTGCCGCACGTGGGCCTGTTCTGGACCACGGTGCTGACCTTCATCATCGGCTTTATCCTGGCCTCGGCGTTCTCGGCGATCCTGGTGTTCGCGCAGGAGCTGATCCCCGGCAAGGTCGGCATGGTGTCGGGCCTGTTCTTCGGTTTTGCCTTCGGCATGGGCGGCATCGGCGCCGCGGTGCTGGGCGGCATGGCCGATACGCACGGCATCCGCGCGGTGTACGAGTACTGTGCCTACCTGCCGCTGCTGGGGCTGCTGACGGTATTCCTGCCGGACCTGCGCGAACGCCCGCAGCGCGCCTGAAGCGCAGCTCAGTCGACTGATTTAGTCGCCCGACTTGCCTTCGCCGCCATCGCCGGCGGGCGGCTCGAACATGCGCAGCCAGCGGCGCAGCAGCGCGGCCAGCTGCGCGCGCTCCGTCGCGGTCAGCCCTTCCAGCAGGCGGTGCTCGTTGGCCACGTGCAGCTCCACCGCGTGGTCGACGCGCTCGCGGCCGGCGTCGGTCAGCGCCACCAGCAACCCGCGCCGGTCTTCCGGATTGGGCTCGCGCCGTACCAGCCCGGCCCGCTCGAGGTGATCGAGCCGGTTGGTCATGGTGCCCGAGGTGATCATCAGCGAACCGATCAGCGCGCCTGGCGACAGCGCATAGGGCGGCCCGGCACGCCGCAGCGTCGCCAGCACATCGAACTCCCACGGCTGCAGCCCGGTCGCGCCCAGCGCGGCCTCGATCGCCCGGCCGGTATGGCGATTGAGCCGGCCCAGCCGCCCCAGGATGCCCATCGGCGAGGCATCGAGATCGGGCCGTTCGCGCGCCCATTGGGCGAGGATGCCGTCGACATGGTCGGGCGCGTCTTCGGGTTTGCGGCGGGCGGTCATCAGGGCAGGGGATACAGGTGCAAGGGGTGAGCGAAGTATCTTGACATCAACCGATCGCCTTCGTAAAGTGATTTATCTTGACATCAAGAATATCGACATGAAGGCGAACAGCGTTTCGACGACTGCGGCGGCCGGGCCAGGGTTCCGGGACATCCTGTTGACGGGCCTGGCCCCCGCGATCTGGGGCAGCACTTATCTGGTGACGAGTCAGTGGCTGCCGCCTGGGCAGCCCTTGCTTTCCGGCGTGATCCGGGCGCTGCCGGCCGGCCTGGCGATGCTCGCCATCGGTCGGCAACTGCCGCAGGGCGGGTGGTGGTGGCGCGCGGCGGTACTGGGCGTGCTCAATATCGGCTTCTTCCAGGCGATGCTGTTCATCGCCGCCTACCGCCTGCCGGGCGGCGTGGCGGCCACGGTCGGGGCGATCCAGCCGCTGATCGTGGTGGTGCTGGCGTGGGCCTGGCTGGGCGCGCGGCCGCGCCCCGCCGCGTGGATGGCCGGCGCGGGCGGGCTGCTCGGCGTGGCGCTGCTGGTGCTCGGACCGGCCGCCCGGCTGGATGCCGTCGGCGTCGCTGCGGCGGCTGCGGGAGCGGTGTCGATGGCGGTGGGCACGGTGCTGACGCGGCACTGGCGGCCGCCGGTCTCGCCGCTGGTGCTGACGGCATGGCAGTTGTGCGCGGGCGGGCTGTTCCTGCTGCCGTTCGCGCTGGTGCTGGAACCGCTGCCGGGTCATTTCACGCTGGTCAACTGGCTGGGCTACGCGTGGCTCAGCATCGTCGGCGCCGGTTTCAGCTACGCGCTATGGTTTCGCGGGGTAGGGCGCATGGCGCCGGCGGCGGTGGCGGCGCTGGGCCTGCTCAGTCCGGTCAGCGCCACCGTGCTCGGCTTCCTGGTGCTGGGGCAGGCACTGACCGCGGTGCAGGCGGCCGGCGCGCTGCTGGTGCTGGGCAGCGTGTGGCTTGGCCAGCGCGCGGCGGCACCAGCCACGGTGGCGCGCACGCAGGCGGCCTGATGTCATCCGCGAAGGGTGCTGCTGCCGCGCGGAATTTTGCGGCATCATGGCGGGCACTCAAGTCAGACCTGCCCCGTTTCCGCCGACGCCGCCGACGATGCCAGCCGCCCCAGACCCTTCCACCGCCCCCGCCATGCCGCCCTGCGAGCGCTGCCTGGCGCTGGCCGACGATCCGCGCCGGCGCGAGCCGCCGGCCTGCCTGGCGCTGCGCGGCACGGCCCCGGTGGTGACCCAGAGCGCCGCCGGGGTGCCGTACAGCATGCTGTCGTTCTGCTGCCGCGACTGCGGCACGGGCTGGCGGCTCTATGATCGCGCCAACGAGCTCTTCGTCTCGTGGGTGCCGGAGCGGCCGCTGGAGCGCTGAACGCGCCGCATGATCGGCTAAGATAGCGGCTGTTCCGCGCCGCGCCGGCCCGTTGCCGCCGCGCGGCCGCTTCCGTCGAATCTCTCCCGCTTTCCCATCATGGCCTTCCCCTTCCGCCCGTCGCTGCTGGCCGCAGCGTGCGTCTTCGCTGGCACCGCACTGACCCACGTTACGGCCGCCGCGGCCGACGCCTATCCCAGCCGCCCGATCCGCCTGATCGTCGCCTATCCCACCGGCGGCATCAGCGACACCGTCGCGCGCGCGCTCGGCGAGCGCCTGTCGGCGCAGATGGGCACCTCGGTGGTGGTCGAGAACAAGGCCGGCGCGGGCGGCAGCATCGGCATCGATGCGGTGGCCAAGGCAGCGCCGGACGGCTACACGCTCGGCTTTGCCGCCACCAGCCCGCTGACGCTGAATCCGCACGTCGGCCGCGTCAACTACGATCCGCAGAAGGACGTGGCGCCGGTGATGAGCGTGATGTACTCGCCGGTGCTGGTGGTCGCGACTTCCGCGTTCAGCGGCAAGAGCTTTGCCGACGTGGTCGGCCAGGCCAGCGCCAAACCGGGTTCGGTACGCTGGGCCACGTCGGGCCTGGGCACGGTTGGCCATGTGGTGCTGGAACAGGTCAAGCAGAAATCGAAGGCCGACATCGTGCTGATCCCGTACAAGGGCGCGGGCCAGCAGATGAACGATGCGCTCGGCGGCCAGTTCGAGGTGATGAGCACCAACGCCAGCCCGGTGCTGAGCCAGCATATGCAGGCGGGCCGCCTGCGCGCGCTGGCGGTGGGCGCGCCCAAGCGCCTGGAGAGCCTGCCCGCCGTGCCGACGCTGGCCGAGCTGGGCTACCCCAAGGCCAACCTGACCTCCACCTTCGGTGTGTTCGCGCCGGGCAAGACCCCCGCGGCCATCATCAACCGCCTGAACGCCGAGCTGAACAAGGCGCTGGCAGAGCCGGAAGTGCATGAGCGCCTGCTCAAGGGCGGCGAAGTGCCGACCGGCGGCACGCCGGCGCAGTTTGCCAAGGCCATCCGCGAAGAGTCCGCGGAGAACGCCCGCATCGTCAAGGAAGCCGGCATCAAGGCTGACTGAATCACCCGGCCCGGCGTGCCGGCGCCGCAGAAGCGCTAGGCCGCATCGAGCCGGCTGCCCAGCCCGTATACCGACGACAGCCGCACGCCGTTGTGCGGCCACAGCGCCAGCTTGGTGCGCACGCGCGACAGGTGGCTGTCCACCGTGCGCGAAGCGGCGTCCATGTGATAGCGCCAGACCTGGTCGACCATGGTCTGGCGCAGCACCAGCGAGCCCAGGTTGCGGAACAGCAGCACCGCCAGGTCGAATTCCTTCGGGGCCAGCAGCACCGGCTTGCCCTGCACCCACACCTGCCGCTCGGCGGTGGCAAAGCGGAACGGCCCGTGTTCCAGGTCGCAATCCGCGCTCGCCGGCCGCGCGCGGCGCAGCAGCGCCAGCACGCGCGCGGCCAGTTCCGCGGTGCGCAGCGGCTTGGGCACGTAGCTGTCCGCGCCCTGCGCCAGGCAGGCCGCGACAAAGCCTTCTTCGTTAGAGGTTCCGGTCAGCATCACCGGCATCTCGGGGCCCAGCATGCGGCGCACCCACGCCAGTACTTCCAATGCCGGGAGGCCCGGCGTATCGCAATCCAGCATCAGCAGGTCGAACGACCTGCCGCGCAGCGCGCCGATCACGGCGCGCCCGCTGAGGTAGCGCGTGCACTGGTGGCCGTTCAGGCGCAGGGTCTGTTCGATGCTGACGGCGAGGGTGGGGTCCGCCTGCAGCGCGGCGATCTTCACGGACGTGGCTCTTGTGCGCGGACGCACCGCAGTGCGCCGCCGGGATGGACACAGCTCGACAAACAGGTTGTGCGGGCACGGGTCGCACCGCAGCGAAGCCCATGGTAGGAGCGGCCCGCTGAGGCGAGAAGTAAAAGATTGTTGAAAGGCGAGATTGAGCGCTTTCCTATTCGGGCGGGCCGCTACACCGGATTAAATGTCCCGCTGATGGCCAGCTACGTCGGAGGCAACATGGGAAAGAAAACGGCACCGCGCATTGCATCGCTCGAGGACGCGCCCGCGGATGCGGCGCTGATCCGCCAGGTCGTCGCCAGCGCGGGATTCGAATGCGTCAGCTTCAGCGAAAGCCGGCGCCTGCTGCTGGCGCTGCGCGACGCCGGCTTCGACCTGCTGCTGCTGGACTGGCAGATGCCGGACCTGTCCGGGCGCGAGGTGCTGGCCTGGGTGCGCACCCACCTGGACCGGCGCATCCCGGTCATGTTCCTGAGCTGCCGCGATGCCGAGCACGACATCGTCAGCGCGCTCGCCGCGGGCGCCGATGACTACATGGTCAAGCCGATCCGTCCGGCCGAGCTGGCCGCACGCATCGAATGCCTGCTGCGGCGCGCGTATCCCGCGCAGGCGTCGCCGCACGCGCCGCTGCGATTGGGCGACTACGCCTTCGACTGCGCGTTGCGCCGGGTCACCTGCAACGGGCAGCCGATCGGCCTGACGCCCAAGGAGTTCGATCTTGCGGTGCTGCTGTTCCGCCACGAAGGCCGCATCGTCACGCGCGACCACATCACCGCCGCGGTCTGGGGCCGCGAGATCTCGCCGATGTCGCGCACCATCGATACCCACGTGTCGCGCGTGCGCAGCAAGCTCGGGCTGCAGGCCGGGCGCGGCATGCGGCTGACCCCGGTCTATACGCACGGGTACCGGCTGGAGCGCCTGGCACACGCCGAGCGGGCCGCGGCATGACGGCGCGCCCGCTGCGCCTTGCGCTGCTTGCTGCGGCGTGGTGCCTGGGCGGCTGCTGGCTGGCGCGACGCAGCCGCAGCGGGGCTGCGGTGCAGGCGCCAGCAGGTGGCTGCGACGTGCGCGATCCGGCCGCCGTGCACGACATGCTGCTGCATGCGCTGGGCCACGACCTGCGCGAGCCCAATGCCTCGCTGCTGGCGTGGCTGGCGCTGCGCCAGACCCGGTCGCAGGCCGATGCGGCGCTGCTGGCGCAGGTGGACGGCCATGCGCGCCGCTCGCTGCGCCATATCGACGACCTGAACCGGCTGCTGCGCGAAACGCGGCATGCCTATCGGATGCGGCGGCTCGCCATGGAAACTCTGCTCGATGAAGCGCTCGACCGCGTCTGGACCGAGGCCGGCGCGGCCGGCATCCGGCTCGAACGCCCGGCCGGGCGCCTGCCGCGCATCGGCGGCGACGCGGGGATGCTCGCCGCTACGCTGGAATGGCTGCTTAGCAGCGCCATCGGCGCGGCGGCGCATGGCGCGGCCGTGCGCACCGCGTGCCGCGGCCATGCCGGTGGCGTGGCGGTGTCGATCGTGTTCGAGCCCGCCGATGATGCGGGCGCCGCGCAGCTGGCGCGGCCCGGTCCCGCGCTGCTGTGCGCGCAGCGCGTGGTGGCCCGCCATGGTGGCCTGCTGGTGCCGATGCAGCCGATGCAGCCGCTGCAGCCGATGCAAGCCGCTGCCGCGCAGGCCGGCTGGTACCTGTGGCTGCGGCGCCGGCCGCGCCCATGAAAAAAGGCACCCGAAGGTGCCTTTTGCCAGTGACTGCTGATCAGGAATCGATCAGAAGATGTGGCGGATACCGATGGCAGCGCCGGTCTGGTTGTTGCGGCCCGGCATTTCGGTGATGGTGCCGCCCGAAACCTTGTTGAAGTCAACCGTGCCGTAGACCTGGGTGCGCTTGGACAGCGAGTACTCGGCCAGCAGCACGCCGGTGTAGCGGCGGCCGTTGTTGTCGTTCACGCCGTTGACGTTTTCGACGTAGTCGCCGTAGAACACGCCGGTCAGGGCCAGCGCCGGGGTGGCCTGGTAGGTCACGCCGATGTAGCCGATGGTGTCCTTGCGCGGATTGGCTGCAGCGTTGCCGCCAGCCGGGATCGGGTTCAGCGTGGCGCCGCCCGTGAAGTTCAGCGAAGCATCAACCGAACCGGTGCGGTCCTTGCCGCCGATGTAGCCCAGGAAGATCTTGGCCGGGCCGATCGAGTACTTACCGGCAGCGCCCCACATCTGCTGCTTCTCGCCGGTGGTGTTACGGACTTCCTGGTACACGCCGCCGATGCCGAACGGACCAAAGGTGTAAGCGGCACGCGCGCCCCAGTACTGGTTCTGGCTCATGCTGCCCGGCTGCTCGCCGAAGCCGTAGCTGGCGCCCACGTCCAGGCCGCCGAACTTGCCGCCGTAGCTGACCACGTTGTCGTTACGGAAGTTGGTCAGGAAGAACGGCCAGGCGTTGTTGGTGTAGTTGCCGATGGTCAGCGGATCGTAGTCGCCGAAGAAGTTAAAGCCTTCGGTGTACTGGCGGCCCAGCTTGATCGTGCCGAAGTCACCGCTCAGGCCCACGTAGGCCTGACGACCGAACAGGCGGCCATTCTGGTTGGCGCGGCCGGTGTCCGGATCAAAGCCATTTTCCAGCTGGAAGATCGCCTTCAGGTTGTTGCCCAGGGCTTCGCTACCCTTGATGCCCCAGCGGCTGTTGGTGACGGCGCCGTTGGTCAGTTCCCACGAGTTGTCATTGTTGGCGTTCGCGTTCGTCTGGAAGCGGATGCTCTGGTCGACGATGCCGTACAGGGTGACGGAGGATTGTGCGAAAGCCGAACCTGCCAACAGGCTGCCGGCTGCGAGGACGATGGCCGATTTCTTCATGGTGCTCCTTTTCTGTCTTGTACTGTGCCCTTCGCCGGATCACGGCGGGGATAAGGTCTACGTTTCCTGTAAACGCCGCGAAAATTTAACAAAACGTAAGGAACAAGGACACAAAACTCCGTGGAGCCGCGCTTTCAAGCAGGAAATTGGTGCAATTCCGTTGTCTGGCCGCTACAGAATTCTGCATTTGGGTGATACGGCAGCGCAGCGGAGAAGCCTCGGCGGCGCGCTGGCACGGCGGCGGGGCGTTGGAGCGGGAGGGTGGGAAGGAGGGGGGAGAAGGAAGGGGCGGGGCGACGAGCCCCGCATGGACCCGGCGCTGCCGGGTCCCGTGCTCAGTGCTGCGGGATCTCGATCTTGACCTCGAGCACCTCGAGGTTGTCCTGGCGTTCCAGGCTGACGCGCAGGTCCTGGTCGCCGATCTTGACGTACTTGGAGATCACCGCCACCAGCTCGCGCTGCAGCGCGGGCAGGTAGTCGGCGGGGGCGGAATGGCCGGTGCGCTCGTGCGCCAGGATGATCTGCAGCCGCTCCTTGGCGACTGACGCGGACTTCTTCTTCTCTCCCAGCAGGAAGGAAAGGATCGACATGGGGTGAGCCCTCCTTGACCGTTACTTGTTGCCGAAGATGCGCGAGAACAGCCCCGGCTTCTGATAGTCGGTGAAACGCATCGGCTTGTCCTTGCCGAGGAAGCGGTCCACCACGTCGCCATAGGCGTCGGCCACGTCGCTGCCTTCCAGGTGGATGGCGGGCGTGCCCTGGTTGGAGGCGTGCAGCACCGCTTCCGATTCCGGCACCACGCCGATCAGCTTGATGCGCAGGATTTCCTGGATGTCGGTCAGCGACAGCATCTCGCCGCCATGCACGCGCTTGGGGTTGTAGCGGGTGATCAGCAGGTGTTCCTTGATCGGGTCGCCGCCCTCGCTGGCGCGCTTGGTCTTGGACGACAGGATGCCGAGGATGCGGTCCGAATCGCGCACCGACGACACTTCCGGGTTGGTGACGATCAGGGCCTCATCGGCAAAGTACATCGCCATCAGCGCGCCCGACTCGATGCCGGCGGGCGAATCGCAGATGATGTACTCGAAGTCCATCTCGATCAGGCCGTTGATGACCTTCTCCACGCCTTCCTTGGTCAGCGCGTCCTTGTCGCGCGTCTGCGAGGCCGGCAGGATGAACAGGTTCTCGCACTTCTTGTCCTTGATCAGCGCCTGGCGCAGGTTGGCTTCGCCCTGCACCACGTTGATCAGGTCATACACCACGCGGCGTTCGCAACCCATGATCAGGTCGAGGTTGCGCAGGCCGACGTCGAAGTCGATCACGGCAGTCTTGTGGCCGCGCAGGGCCAGGCCGGCGGCAAAGCTGGCGCTGGTGGTGGTCTTGCCGACGCCTCCCTTGCCGGAGGTCACAACGATGATTTTTGCCATGGCTCTTTGGTCCAGTAATAAGTTGAAGCTTGCGCTCTCTGTGATCCGGTCCCGATGAGCGCCGCGGTTACTTGAGCCGCAGCGCTTCGAGGATCAGTTTTTCATCGGCCAGGCGCACCTGGGCGGTCTTGCCGTGCACATCGGCCGGAAGCGTCTGCTCCGCGGTCCGGTAGATGCCGGCGATGGAAATCAGTTCGGGCTCCATGCACGTGCTGAAGATGCGCGCGGCAGTGTTGCCCTTGACGCCAGCCAGCGCGCGTCCGCGCAGCGGGGCATAGATATGGATGTTGCCTTCGGCGATGACCTCGGCACCGTAGCTGACCACGTCCATGATAACCACGTCGCCATGCGCGTAGACCTGCTGGCCGGAGCGCAGCGGCTTGTCGATCAGCAGGGTCTGGGTCTGGCGCACGGCCGCGGCGACGGCGGCGTCGGTGGCTGCCTGGGCCGCGGCACGGGCGCCTTCTTCACGCGCCGCCTGTTCGGCGGCGGCCTGTTCCGCGGCGACAGCGGCCTTGGCCTCGGCGGCACGCTCGGCGGCGCCGTTGCGGCGGGCCTGGCTGTCGAGCAGCGGCAGGCCGAAGCGCTCGGCCCACTCGCGCTGGCCGGCACGGGCCACCACGCCGATGGCGCGGGCCTTGAGCGTGGCCAGCGTGTCGATCACGGTGCCGAGCGCGACTTCGCTGTCATCGTCGAGCGCGCGCAGGTCCAGCGCGATCACGTCATTGGAGAAGAAGTCGGGGGTGGCTTCGAAGCGGGTGAGGAGGTCATCCCGCAGCGCAGCCATGTCGGCGGTCTGGAGGGCGAGAAGGAGGGCGTCGACGTTGCCACTGCGCAGCTCGAAGCGTGGCGTTTTCTTCTGGGACATAGCCGGGTGACCGTGGAAATGCCACATTCTAACGTCGTATCTGTCGCGAACTGTAACAATTGGATCGATATGTACCGCAGGTGGCGCGTGGGCTCCATGCGCGCGCCGGTGGCGCGGCGCAAGTGTGGCCGGCGCGGCTTGCGCGGCCTCGGCATCGCGCGGCGCGGGCATCGTGCAAAGCCTTGTTACGATTGCGCCATCTGATCAGCGGAGTTTCCATGGGCGCCATCGTCAATTGCGTGGCTTACCGGCAGGGCAAGCGGCTGGGCACGGTAGGCATGGAGGAAATCCCGGCGATGCTGGCGGTGCCCGGCACCTTCGTCTGGCTGGGCCTGCACGAGCCCGACCTGGCGCTGCTGCGGCAGGCCCAGCAGGCCTTCGGCCTGCACGACCTCGCGGTCGAAGACGCGACCAACGCGCACCAGCGGCCCAAGCTCGAGGCCTACGGCGATTCAGTGTTCGTGGTGCTCAACACCGCGCAGCTGGTGCAGGACGAAGTCGTGGTCGGCGAGACCCATCTGTTCGTCGGCCCCAACTACGTGGTCTCGGTTCGCCACGGCGCCAGCAGCACCTATGCGCCGGTGCGCGAGCGCTGCGAGCACGACCCGCACGGCCTGGCCAACGGGCCCGGCTATGTGCTGTACGCGCTGATGGACTTCGTCGTCGACCACTACCTGCCCATCGTTACGCGCCTGGAGGACAACTTCGAGGCGCTCGAGCAGGGCATCTTCCGCGACGAGTTCGACCGCGCCGCGATCGAGCGCCTGTACCAGGTCAAGCGCCAGGTGCTGCGCCTGCGCAATGCGGTCAGCCCGGTCGAGGACATGTGCGGCCAGCTGATCCGGCTGCACGAAGAACTGGTGCCGAAGGAGCTGCGCGCCTATTTCCGCGATATCGAAGACCACGCCAGCCGGCTGGTGCGCACGCTCGACGTAGTGCGCGAAATGCTGACCACCGCGGTGCAGGTCAATCTTGCGCTGGTGACCGTCGGCCAGAACGAAGTGGTAAAGCGGCTGGCCGGCTGGGGCGCGATCCTGGCGATTCCGACCGTGGTGTTCAGCCTCTACGGCATGAATTTCGATTTCATGCCCGAGCTCAAGATCCACTACGCGTACCCGGCCGTGATCGGCGTGACCGCGGTGGCCTGCGGCGCGCTGTGGCGGCGGCTGCACCGCGCGGGCTGGATCTGAGCCAGCGTTCGGATTATTGGTGCGACGAATGATCATAGCTGAATTCTCAGCTAGTTGATTATTCGTGTAGATAATGCAGTCGCTACCGGGCACCTCGGCGGACTCCTACACTGAAGCAAAGAAGGCCTCGCGCCGGAGTCCGCCATGTCGAAAGCCCGTTTCCCGCATGCCGCCGTGCTGGCCGGCGCGTTTTGCGCGTGGCTGGTGTTGTTGCCAACCGCCGCCGCGGCACCGCAGCCGCCCGCGCCGGCGCAGGCGCAGACCCGCGACGCTGTCGCGGCCTACGAGTCGGGCCGCTTCGACCAGGCTCTGCAGGGTTTCTCCGCCGCCGCGCGCCAGGGCAACCGCCTCGCGCAATTCAACTACGCGATGATGCTGCTGCGCGGCGAGGGCACCGCCGCGCAGCCGCAAGAAGCGCTGGTGTGGCTGCGCAAGGCAGCCGACAACGGCATGACCCATGCGCAATACACCTGGGGCGACCTGTACGAGCGCGGCGAGTTGGTGCCGAAATCGCTGGAAGAGGCGAACCGCTGGTATGAGCGCGCGGCGCAGGGCGGCCACGTGCAGGCGCAGATGGAACTGGCGACGAACTACTTCACCGGCCGCGGCGTGCCGCGCGACTACGCGCAGGCGTTTGCGTGGTACCAGCGCGCGGCAAGCGCGGGGAACGGCGGCGCGCAGTACATCGTCGGCAGTTTCTATGAGCGTGGCGAGCCGGGCGTGGTCGACCGGGATCTAGAGCAGGCGAAGATCTGGTACGCGCGCTCCGCGGCGCACGGGGATCCGGGGGCGCTGGCGAAGCTGAGGTCTTTGCTGGAGGAGACGGTGCGGGGAAGGGCGGGGATGTAGGCAGAACTGCCCAACATAAGCTGCCCGACACACAAAGAGGATAGCGGTTTTGGGTGCTCCAAAGCCGCCCGAGCTAGCCTTAGCAAGGTGTTCTCCCTCTCCCCTCATGGGGAGAGGGTAGGGGTGAGGGGTGGGCTAGCGAGGTACCACCTAAAGCAAGGCCAACGGTGTTAACCCACGGGCTTCAGCCTTTGACCCGCCGCCCTCACCCCGGCCCCTCTCCCGCAAGCGGGAGAGGGGAGCAAACCACCGGGCGAGTGACTGCACTCAGCCCAGCTTCTTCCTCAGCAGTTCATTCACCTGCGCCGGATTGGCCTTGCCCTTGGTCGCCTTCATCGCCTGGCCGACCAGCGCGTTGAACGCCTTTTCCTTGCCCGAGCGGAATTCCTCGACCGACTTGGCATTGGCCGCCAGCACGTCGTCGATGATCTTCTCCAGCTCGCCGCTGTCGGACATCTGCTTCAGGCCCTTGGCGGCGATGATGGCATCGGCGTCGCCGCCGTGCTCGCCTGCCCACATCGCCGGGAACACGTCCTTCTTGGCGGTGTTGTTCGAGACCGTGCCGTCGGCGATGCGCGCCAGCAGCCTGGCCAGCTGCGCAGGCGTGACCGGGGCGGCGTCGATGGCGATGCCTTCGCGGTTCAGTTGCGAGGCCACGTCGCCCATCAGCCAGTTGGCGGCGGGCTTGGCGTTGGCGGCGCCGGCATCGGCGAGCACGGCCTCGTAGTAGGCAGCGAATGCCTTGGTTGCGGTCAGCGTGGTCGCGTCATACGCCGACAGGCCGTATTGCGAGACAAAGCGCGCCTGCATCGCGGCCGGCAGCTCCGGCAGCGCATTGCGCACGCGATCGATCCAGGCCGGTTCGATCTCCAGCGGCATCAGGTCCGGGTCGGGGAAGTAGCGGTAGTCGTGTGCGTCTTCCTTGGTGCGCATGGCGCGGGTTTCGCCGGTGTCCGGGTCGAACAGCACGGTGGCCTGCTGGATCTTGCGGCCGTCCTCGATTTCTGCGATCTGCCACTGCACTTCGTATTCGATGGCCTGCTGCAGGAAGCGGAACGAGTTCAGGTTCTTGATCTCGCGGCGCGTGCCGAATTCCTTCTGGCCGAGCGGGCGCACCGAGACGTTGGCGTCGCAGCGGAAGCTGCCTTCCTGCATGTTGCCGTCGCAGATGCCCAGCCACACCACCAGCGAGTGCAGTGCCTTGGCGTAGGCCACCGCTTCGGCGGCGCTGCGCATGTCGGGCTCGGTGACGATTTCCAGCAGCGGCGTGCCGGCGCGGTTCAGGTCGATGCCGGTCATGCCGGCAAAGTCCTCGTGCAGCGACTTGCCCGCGTCTTCTTCCAGGTGCGCGCGCGTCAGGTTGACGGTCTTTTCGTAGGACTCGCCCTGCTTGCCCTCGACCTGGATGGTGATGGTGCCGCCCTGCACCACCGGGATCTCATACTGGCTGATCTGGTAGCCCTTGGGCAGGTCGGGGTAGAAGTAGTTCTTGCGCGCAAAGACGCTGCGCGGCGCGATGGTGGCGCCGATCGCCAGGCCGAACTGGATCGCGCGCTCGACCGCGCCCTGGTTGAGCACCGGCAGCACGCCCGGCAGCGCCAGGTCCACCGGCGATGCCTGCGTGTTGGCCTCGGCGCCGAAGGCGGTGGAGGTGCCGGAAAAAATCTTGGAGGCCGTCGACAGCTGCGCGTGCGTTTCGAGGCCGATCACCACTTCCCATTGCATGGCGGTATTCCTGTTCGGTTCTTTCGGTGTTGTCTGTTGCGGGGGAGCGGCAGCGCCGCCCCGGTGTTCTGTCTGGTTATGGCGTGGTCGTCAGGGGTCGGGGCTGGCCAGCCAGGAGTCGAGCTGGGCCAGCGCGGCCACGCGCGCTACCGCGTCGCCGCCGACGGTGACGCTCTGGCTCTTGCGCATGGCTGCGGCAGGCACGTCGGTGCGCCGATGCAGCTCGCTGGTGCCGTCGAAGCCGTGATAGGCGCCGGGGTAGATCTCCAGCCGGAAGCGCGCGCCCGGCTGGCGCGCCTGCACCGCGCTCTGCAGCATGGCGCAGCGGGTCGCCGGGGTCCAGTCGTCGGCGCCGCCGATCATCAGCAGCAGCGGCGAGCGCAGGCGGAAGCTGTGCTGCTGCACCGCGCGCTTGCAGCCGGGATAGAACGCCACCGCGCGCTCGACCAGCGGCGTGCCGGCCGGCCACGGGCGGCTGGCGTCGACGGTGGCCAGCACCGCCTGCGCGCCGTTCGACCAGCCCAGCAGCACGATGCGCGACGCGTCCACGGCGGGTTGCTGCGCCACCCAGCGCAGCGCGGCGAGCGCGTCGGCGCGGCGGGTGCGGTCGTCGATGGCGCGGTTGTCGACGGGCTCGGCGCAGATGCCGTGGGGCCTGCCGCGCGCGCTGAAGCTGTCGGGCATCAGCACCGCGTAGCCGCGTTCGGTGAGCCAGTGCGCGTATTCGCGGTAGCGTTGCTGGAGCAGCGCGGCAACATCGGCGGTGTCGGTGCCCGCTGCCGTCGCGGTTGTCCCTGCGGTGCCGTCGCGCGCGGCGCGCTGCGCCAGCAGGCCGCCGCAGCCGTGCAGCGCCACCACCACCGGCAGCGCGCGCGGCGTGGCGCCTTCGCGCGGCAGGAACCAGTAGGCGCTCAGCGCCGGCGTGGCGGCATCACCGCGCAGCTGGACCCGCTGCGCGGGCACGGGCGCGACTGCAGTTCTGGCGGCTGCCGACGAGGCGGGCGCGGCCCGGCTCACGGCGTTTGGCGCCAGCACGCCCGCCGGCGTCAGCGGTGCCGGCGCGTCCAGTGCGGGGGCCATCAGGTCCGGCGTATGCGCCGCGGCGCCGGCCAGCCACGTGCCAAAGCCCAGCGCCACCGCGGCGCGCAGCCACGCGCCCGCCGGACGGGCGGCGCGCGGCGCGTGTTGCGGGGGGAGGTGGGCGTGGACCATGGCCGGCTGCTGTGGCTTCGGTGGCGACTGTGGCTTCAGCGCGTGCGGGCGCAGGCGCCGGTACCCGGCTCGAACATCACTGGCCAGGCCTCTTCATAGATGCCCGGGGTGCAGCGCTGCTGGCAGTTGGCGTGCGCCAGCGTGACGCGGCGCGGATCTTGCCACACCATCAGCTTGCAGCCGCTGCCGTCGTTGGCGCGCAGCTCGATATGCGGCTTCTTCTGGACCTGGCGGAATTCGGCCAGGTTGAAGCTGCACGAGCCGCGCTTGCCGACCCACAGCTTCCACGACAGCTGCTGCACGCTGTTGTCCGCAATGCGCAGCTGCGCGTCTTCGCGGAAGCCGTCTTCCTCGGTGCGGCGGCAGTCGCCGGCCAGGTCGATGTCGCGGCTGGCGATCGGCGTGGGCTTGCCGATGATCGGCAGCTGGATGCAGCCGGCCACCAGCGCGGCAAGCGCGGCGGCGGCAAGCAGGCGGAGCAGGGCGCGGGTCATGGTCAGGCCTTGGCGGGGCGGCGCAGGTGCCAGTCGGTCGCCTGCTGGAACGCGTGCGCGGTCTGCAGCAGGCGCGCTTCATCAAAGTAGTTGCCGATCAGCTGCAGGCCGACAGGCATGTTGCCCGCGCCGAAGCCGCACGGCACGCTCATGCCGGGCAGGCCGGCCAGGCTGGTCGACAGCGTGAAGATATCGGCCAGGTACATCTGCACCGGGTCCGAGGTTTTCTCGCCCAGCTTCCATGCCACCGTCGGCGCCACCGGGCCCATGATCACGTCGCACTGGGCGAACGCGCGCTGGAAGTCGTCGGCGATGATGCGGCGGATCTTCTGCGCCTGCAGGTAGTAGGCGTCGTAGTAGCCGTGCGACAGCACGTAGGTGCCGACCATGATGCGGCGCTTGACCTCGGCGCCGAAGCCTTCGGCACGGGTCTTCTTGTACATGTCGAGCAGGTCGCGGTACTCGGCGGCGCGGTGGCCGTAGCGCACGCCGTCGAAGCGCGACAGGTTGGACGAGGCCTCGGCCGGCGCGATCACGTAGTACACCGGGATCGACAGCTCGGTCTTGGGCAGCGACACCTCGACCAGCGTCGCGCCCAGCTTCTCGTACTCGGCCAGCGCCGCGCGCACGGCCTGCTCGACGTCGGCCGCCAGGCCCTTGCCGAAGTACTCCCTGGGCAGGCCGATGCGCAGGCCGGCCAGCGGGCGCTCGGCGCTGGCGCCGGCGCGCGGCTGGCCCAGCAGGCGGGTGTAGTCCTCCTCCACGCCGCCCTGCGCGGGCGGGATGCTGGTCGAGTCCTTGGGGTCGAAGCCGGCCATGGCGTTGAGCAGCAGCGCGCAGTCCTCGGCAGTGTGGGCCATCGGGCCGCCCTGGTCCAGCGACGAGGCAAAGGCGATCATGCCGTAGCGCGACACGCGGCCGTAGGTCGGCTTGATGCCGGTGATGCCCGAGAACGACGCCGGCTGGCGGATCGAGCCGCCGGTGTCGGTGCCTGTGGCGGCGGGCGCGAGGCCGGCGGCGACGGCCGCGGCCGAGCCGCCCGACGAGCCGCCGGGCACGCGGCTGGCGTCCCACGGGTTGCGTACCGGGCCGAAATGCGAATTCTCGTTGGACGAGCCCATCGCGAACTCGTCCATATTGGTCTTGCCCAGCGTGACCATGCCGGCGGCGGCCATGCGCTCGACCACGGTGGCGTCGAACGGGCTTTCATAGTTGCCCAGCATCTTCGAGCCGGCGGTGGCGCGCCAGCCGCGCGTGACGAACACATCCTTGTGCGCGACCGGCACGCCGGTCAGCGGCGCGGCTTCGCCGCGCGCGCGGCGTGCGTCGGCGGCGCGCGCCTGGGCCAGGGTCAGCTCGGCATCGACGTGGATAAAGGCGTTGAGCGCGGCGGCCTGCTCGATGCGGGCCAGGTACTCGCGCGCGAGTTCCTCGGCGGAGACGGAGCGCGCGGCCAGGGCGTCGGCAAGCTGGCGCAGGGAGGTCACGGAATCAGCGGAAAAGGGCATGACAGTCGGTTGGCATCAGGGGTGTTGTACTGGCGGGCGGACCGTGGCGCGGCTGGCGGCACGGCCCGGGCAAGGGTCATTCGATGACCTTGGGCACCAGGTACAGGCCGTTTTCGGTGGCCGGCGCGGGGCGCTGGTAATCGGCGCGGCGGTCGGCTTCGGTGACCACGTCCTCGCGCAGGCGCTGGACCATGTCGCGCACTGCCGACAGCGGATGCGCCAGCGGCTCGATGCCGGTGGTGTCGACCGCCTGCATCTGCTCGACCAGCGAGAAAAAGTTGTTCAGCTGCGCAAGCGTCTGGGCGGCCTCGTCATCGCTGGTTTCGATGCGGGCGAGGTGGGCAATGCGCTTGACGTCGGATAGGTCGAGGGCCATGGCGTGGTGGGTCGATGCTCGGATACTGGGATACGAAGGGCGGCGCGGGCTGCGCCGGCGGCTGGCTCACGGGCCATTGCGTCGCACGGCCCGAAGCCTGACCGCAGGCGCCGGTGGGCACGCCGCAGTCGCCAGAATTGCAGGTATTTTCAGGCTGTAAACGCCCGAAGTCGCCAGAATTATAAGGTATCATTGCGAGTTACCGACCTTTGGCAACGCCTACGCCACATGGCCTGCGTCCGGCGCCTGTGCGCCCGGTGTCCGAAGGCGCCCGAAGGGCAAACCTGGGTCCTCTGATTAGGCCTTGCCGCCGGTCTCCGCATGCTGCGCGACAAGCAGCATGATGCGCCGGCGCCTGCACATTTCCGCGAACTTTTCGGCGGGGTCTAATCAAAGGTTCCCGTAGGGCCGGCGCGCACGGTGCGCCGGCGGTACCGATCCCATTCCCATCCGGCCGGACAGCCTCCGGCCCGGGCGGCGGGCGGAGCGGGAAGCCGAGAACCATTCCGTATTCAACGCAACACAACCCATTTCGTGGCCGGGCCGCTCGCGGCGCCGGCCGCTTCGCTTACCCGCGAACCCCATCACAGACAGGATTCCTGATGTTCGGATTTCTCCGCAGCTACTTCTCCAACGACCTGGCGATCGACCTCGGCACCGCCAACACGCTGATCTACATGCGCGACAAGGGCATCGTGCTGGACGAGCCCTCGGTCGTTGCGATCCGCCAGGAGGGCGGCCCCAACGCCAAGAAGACCATCACGGCGGTGGGCAAGGAAGCCAAGCAGATGCTGGGCAAGGTGCCGGGCAATATCGAGGCGATCCGCCCGATGAAGGACGGCGTGATCGCCGACTTCACCGTGACCGAGCAGATGCTCAAGCAATTCATCAAGATGGTGCATGACAGCAAGCTGCTGCGCCCGAGCCCGCGCATCATCATCTGCGTGCCGTGCGGCTCGACCCAGGTCGAGCGCCGCGCCATCCGCGAATCGGCGCTGGGCGCCGGCGCCAGCCAGGTGTACCTGATCGAGGAACCGATGTCGGCCGCGATCGGCGCCGGCCTGCCGGTGTCGGAGCCGTCGGGCTCGATGGTGGTGGATATCGGCGGCGGCACCACCGAGGTCGGCATCATCTCGCTGGGCGGCATGGTCTACAAGGGTTCGGTGCGCGTCGGCGGCGACAAGTTCGACGAGGCCATCGTCAACTACATCCGCCGCAACTACGGCATGCTGATCGGCGAGCAGACCGCCGAGGCCATCAAGAAGGAAATCGGCTCGGCCTTCCCGGGCTCCGAAGTCCGCGAGATGGAAGTCAAGGGCCGCAACCTGTCCGAAGGCATCCCGCGCGCCTTCACGGTGTCGTCCAATGAAATCCTGGAAGCCCTGACCGATCCGCTGAACCAGATCGTGTCCGCGGTGAAGATCGCGCTGGAACAGACCCCGCCCGAACTGGGTGCCGACATCGCCGAGCGCGGCATGATGCTGACCGGCGGCGGCGCGCTGCTGCGCGACCTGGACCGCCTGCTGGCCGAGGAAACCGGCCTGCCGGTGCTGGTCGCCGAAGACCCGCTCACCTGCGTGGTGCGCGGCTCCGGCATGGCGCTGGAACGCATGGACAAGCTGGGCAGCATCTTCTCCTACGAGTAAGAAGGACGCTCACGTGGCGATGCGCGGCCTGCCGGATCGACCGATCATGGCGGCGTCGCGGCGCCTCATCCGCCGGGGCCGGGCCCTGGCAGCTCCCGCCGCCCGACCGTGCCGCGCCTGTCCCCGCCAGGGGGCGGGGCGCGCCACGGCGGGCGGCGGGGCGTTTCCGCGTGGCCTCCGGCCTTTGTTCGGGTAAATGGATTACTCCCCTCCGCCGCTCTTCAAGCAAGGCACCTCGGCCGTCGCCAGGCTGGTCCTGTACGTGGGCATCGCGCTGGCGCTGCTGGTGGTCGATGCCCGTTTCGACGCGCTGCGCGTGGGCCGGCAGGTTGCCGCCACCGTGCTGATGCCGGTCGAGCGCCTGGTGCTGGCGCCGCGCGACGCGCTGCGCACCATGTTCGACTATGCGCAGTCGTCGGCGATGCTCGCCACCGAGAACCGCGAACTGCGCCAGAACGCGGTGCAGCAGGCCCAGGCCTCGGTGCGCCAGGCGCAGCTCGAGGCCGAGAACCACCAGCTGCGCAAGCTGCTCGGGCTGGCGCAGCAGTCGGCCACGCCGGTGACCGCGGCCGAGATCCTGTATGACGCGCGCGACCCGTACAGCCAGCGCATCGTCATCGACAAGGGCAGCCAGCACGGCCTGCGCGCCGGCTATCCGGTGATCGACGAGCGCGGCGTGGTCGGGCAGGTGACGCGCGTGTCGCCGTTCCAGTCCGAGGTGACGCTGCTGACCGACAAGGACCAGGCGATTCCGGTGCAGGTGGTGCGCAACGGCCTGCGCAGCGTGGCCTTCGGCGGCGCGCGCGCGGGCCACCTGGACCTGCGCTTCATGGCCGCTGCCGCCGACCTGCAGCAGGGCGACCTGCTGGTGACCTCGGGCCTGGACGGCACCTATCCGCCGGGCCTGCCGGTGGCGAAGATCGTGCAGATCGAGCGCAAGGCCGATACCGCGTTTTCGCGCGTGTATTGCGAGCCGGTGGCCGGCGTGCGCGCGCACCGCCAGCTGCTGGTGGTGCGCTACGACGCCAACATCCCGGCGCGCGAAGCGGTCGAGGCCCGGCCGGAAGCGCCGGTCAAGGGCGCCAAGTCCGCCGCGGCGCGCGCCGCCGCCGACAGCGCCGCGGCCGGCAAGGCGGCGCCCGCCAAGGAGGCATCACGGTGACCAATCCCCAATACCTGCTGCGGCCGGTCAACCCGGCCTTTATCGCCTTCAGCTTCGTGCTGGCGTTCCTGTTCAACCTGATGCCGTGGGGCACCACGTTGTGGATCCCGGACATGGTGGCGCTGGTGCTGGTGTTCTGGAACATCCACCAGCCGCGCAAGGTGGGCATGGGCGTGGCCTTCCTGCTCGGCCTGCTGATGGACGTGCACGATGCCCGCCTGCTGGGCGAACATGCGCTGGCGTACACGCTGCTGGCCTATTTCGCCATCACCATCCACCGCCGCGTGCTGTGGTTCACGGTCTATACCCAGGCGCTGCATGTGCTGCCGCTGCTGTTTATCGCCCACGCGGTGCCGGTGCTGATCCGGCTGGCGATGGGCGCGCCGCTGCCGGGCTGGCCGCTGCTGCTGGCGCCGGCGATCGAGGCGCTGCTGTGGCCGCTGGCCACCAGCCTGCTGCTGGCGCCGCAGCGCCGCTCGACCGATGTCGACGAGACCCGGCCGATCTGACGCCGCCATCGCCATCGCACGCCACCGTCCACCCCCGATTTCTCCAGGCCACGCAGTACCATGACCGAAATCCGCAACGTCGAACTGGAAATCGGCCGCTTCCGCATCCGCGTGGCGGCCGCGGCGCTGTTTACGGTGATCTGCTTCGGCCTGCTGTTCTCGCGCTTCCTGTGGCTGCAGTGGTACAAGCATGACCAGTACTCGGCCAAGGCCGAGGACAACCGGATTTCGGTGGCGCCGATCGAGCCCAACCGCGGCATCATCATGGACCGCAACGGCATCGTGCTGGCGCGCAACTATTCGGCGTATACGCTGGAGATCACCCCGTCCAAGCTGACCGATACGCTCGACAACACCATCGAGAGCCTGTCCGGCCTGGTCGAGATCCAGCCGCGCGACCGGCGCCGCTTCAAGCGGCTGATGGAGGAGTCGCGCAGCTTCGAAAGCCTGCCGATCCGCAGCCAGCTGACCGATGCCGAGGTGGCGCGCTTCTCCGCGCAGCGCTTCCGCTTCCCCGGCGTCGACGTGCGCGCGCGGCTGTTCCGCCAGTACCCGCTGGGCGAGTCGGCCTCGCACGTGGTTGGCTACCTGGGCCGGATCTCGCAGCGCGACCAGGAGCGCATCGAGGCCATGGACGAGGCCAACGACGCCGACGGCGCCAAGTACGATCCGCGCAAGGATGCCGACAACTACAAGGGCACCAACTACATCGGCAAGATTGGCCTGGAGCAGAGCTACGAGAGCGAGCTGCACGGGCTGACCGGCTTCGAGGAAGTGGAAGTCAGCGCGGGCGGGCGCCCGATCCGCACGCTGTCGACCTCGCCCGCCACGCCCGGCAACAACCTGATCCTGTCGCTCGACATCCGCCTGCAGCAGCTGGCCGAGGCGCTCTATGGCAACCGCCGCGGCGCGCTGGTGGCGATCGAGCCGTCCACCGGCGACATCCTGGCCTTCGTCTCCAAGCCGACCTTCGACCCCAACCTGTTCGTCGAGGGCATCGACACCAATACCTGGAACGAGCTCAACGGCTCGCCCGACAAGCCGCTGCTGAACCGACCCCTCCGGGGCACCTATCCGCCGGGCTCGACCTACAAGCCGTTCATGGCGCTGGCCGCGCTGACCACCGGCAAGCGCACCGCGGCGTGGGGCATGTCCGACCCGGGCTTCTTCACGCTGGGCAACCACACCTTCCGCGACGACAAGCCGGGCGGCCACGGCTGGGTCGACATGCACAGCTCGATCGTGCATTCGTGCGACACCTATTACTACGCGCTGGCGCGCGACATGGGCGTCAACGGCATCCATGACTTCATGAAGCCGCTGGGCTTCGGCCAGATCACCGGCATCGACATCGAAGGCGAAAGCCGCGGCATCCTGCCGTCGACCGACTGGAAGCGCCGCGCCTACCGCAAGCCCGAGCAGCAGAAGTGGTACGAGGGCGAGACCATCTCGCTGGGCATCGGCCAGGGCTACAACAGCTTCACCATCCTGCAGCTGGCGCAGGCCACCTCGGTGATCGTCAACGACGGCAAGGTGATGAAGCCGCACCTGGTCAAGGCCATCGAGGACGCGGTCACGCGCAAGCGCACGCTGACCGTGCCCAAGGAAAGCTACACCATCCCGTTCAAGCAGGCCGACATCAACGTGATCAAGCGCGCCATGGTAGCGGTGACGCACTCGGGCACGGCCGCGCGCGTGTTTGCCGGCGCCGCCTACGAATCCGCCGGCAAGACCGGCACGGCGCAGACCTACAGCCTGTCCAAGGGCGAGAAGTACAACCACCACGCGCTCGCCGAGCACAAGCGCGACCACTCGCTGTACACCGCTTTCGCGCCAGCCGACAACCCCAAGATCGCGATCGCGCTGATCGTCGAGAACGCCGGCTTCGGCGCCGCGGTGGCCGCGCCGATCGCGCGCAAGGTGATGGACTACTACCTGACCGGCAAGTGGCCCGCCGAACTGGAGGCGATCGCGCCGCCCGCCGGCGAGCGCGTGGCCGGCCGCGCGCCGGTGGATACGCCGAGCGTTTTCACCACCGGCCAGACCGCCAGCATTGCCAGTGCCACGGTGATGTCCAGCGGCGGCGCACCGGCCAGCGGCGCTGACGCCAGCGCGGTGGCGGCGGCCTCGGCCGCGCAGGTGCCGACGCCGGAGGCGATCGCCGCGATGCTGGACCCGGACGCCATCGCCCCGGCCTCGGCGGTGCAGACGCTGGACCAGCGCATGCTGCAGGCGCTGGGCCACAGCAAGCCGCAGACCCCCGCGCCGGCCTCCGCGACGGTCGTGCCGGCCAAGGCGCCCGCGCCCAAACCACGCGTCAAGCCCGTCGCTGCCAAGGCAGCCAGCGGTGCCGACGCCACCCGCTGAAGGAGACGCGCATGGATCGACGCCGCGTCATGTCCCTGGTCAAGAGCGCGCTGACCGGTTTTGACAAGCCGCTCTCGCTGATCGTGTTCCTGCTGTTCGCCACGGGCATCGTGGCGCTGTACTCGGCCGCCATCGACATGCCCGGCCGGGTCGAGGACCAGTTGCGCAACATCCTGCTGTCGTACGTGGTGATGTTCGTGATCGCCTACCTGCCGACGCAGACGCTGATGCGGGTGGCGGTGCCGATCTATACGGTGGGGGTGGCGCTGCTGATCGCGGTGGCCATGTTCGGCCTGATCCGCAAGGGCGCGCGCCGCTGGCTCTATGTCGGCATGGTGATCCAGCCGTCCGAGATCATGAAGATCTCGATGCCGCTGATGCTGGCATGGTACTTCCAGAAGCGCGAAGGCGTGATCCGCTGGTTCGACTTCATCGTCGCGCTGGGGCTGCTGCTGATCCCGGTGGGCCTGATCGCCAAGCAGCCCGACCTGGGCACGGCGTTGCTGGTGATGGCCGCGGGCCTGTACGTGATCTACTTCGCCGGGCTGTCGTGGAAGCTGATCCTGCCGCTGATGGGCATCCTGGTGGTCGCCATCACGCTGCTGATCACGTTCCAGAACGACATGTGCGCGCCAGGCGTGAACTGGCCGGTGCTGCACGACTACCAGCAGCACCGCGTCTGCACGCTGCTGGATCCGACCAGCGATCCGCTCGGCAAGGGCTTCCACACGATCCAGTCGATCATTGCGATCGGCTCGGGCGGGGTCGAGGGCAAGGGCTGGCTCAAGGGGACGCAGACCCACCTGGAGTTCATTCCGGAAAAGCACACCGACTTCATCTTCGCCGTGTACTCGGAGGAGTTTGGCCTGATCGGCAACGCGGTGCTGCTGGTGCTGTACCTGCTGCTGATCTTCCGCGGGCTCTTTATCGCGGCCAATGCGCCGACGCTGTTCTCGCGACTGCTGGCGGGATCGATCACGCTGATCTTCTTCACTTATGCCTTCGTCAACATGGGCATGGTCAGCGGCATCCTGCCGGTGGTGGGCGTGCCGCTGCCGCTGCTCAGCTACGGCGGCACCGCGCTGGTGACGCTGGGCGCGGGCATCGGCATCTTGATGAGCATTTCGCGGCAGAAGCGGCTGATCCAGACGTAGCGGGGGCACGCCGGTGGTTTGCTCCCCTCTCCCGCTTGCGGGAGAGGGAGCCTGCCAGCGCGGCGCGACCGCCTTCGCCGTGCGCTTGGCGCCCCCTTTGCTAAACTGCCACCCACTTTACCTCTACCGGTCCACGCCCCATGAACGCCCAAGACGTTGCCGCCTACCTGCAGAGCCATCCCGAGTTCTTCGAAGAACATGCCGAGCTGCTGGCCGCGGTGCAGCTGACCAGCCCGCACAGCCATCGCGCCGTGTCGCTGCAGGAGCGCCAGATGGAAATCCTGCGCGAGAAGAACAAGGGCCTGGAGCTGCGCCTGGCGGACCTGGTCCGCCATGGCCACGAGAACGACCGCACCCAGCAGCGCCTGCACGACTGGCAACTGCGCCTGCTGGCCGAGGCCGATTCGCATGCGCTGCCGTATGCGGTGCAGGACGGCCTGCGGCAGGTGTTCGACGTGCCGGCGGTGGCGCTCAGGCTGTGGGATGTCGCCGAACAGTACGCGCACATGGAAGTGGCGCAGGGCGCCGGCGAAGACCTGCGCATCTTCGCCGAAGGCCTGCGTGCGCCGTACTGCGGCAGCAACAGCGGCTTCGAGGCGGCCAGCCTGCTGGAGCGCGACGATATCACCTCGCTGGCGATGGTGACGCTGCGCGTGCCGCTGCGCGCCGGCGAGGCCGAGGCCGGCGCCGACGTGCGTGGCGCGGCCTTTGGCCTGCTGGTGCTCGGCTCGCCCGATCCGCGCCGCTTCCACGACGGCATGGGCACCGCCTACCTGTCGCAGATCGGCGAGGTCGCGGGCGCCGCGCTGAAGCGGCTGCGCGACTGAAGCCGCGGCTCTCGGCATGACGCCATGACTGCACGCCGGCCGCCGCGCTATGTGGTCGCGCCGTCCGCTCCCGCCGGCGGCGAAGCGCCGCCGCCTGACCCGCTGGTCACGCGCTATCTCGACTGGCTGCGCGGCAGCCGCAAGCTGGCCGAGCACACGCTGTCGGGCTATGCGCGCGAACTGCGCGTGCTGCAGGCGCACGCGGCGCAGCATGCGCCGGGCGTCGCGCTGCTGGCGCTGCAGACCCACCATATCCGCAATTTCGCCGCACGGCTGCATGCCGCCGGACTGGTCGGCACCAGTATCGGGCGCGCGCTGTCGGCATGGCGCGGCTTCTACCTCTGGGCGGCGCGCCATGGCCATGGCGTGAGCGTGAATCCGGTCGACGGCGTGCGCGCGCCGCGCTCCGGGCACGCGCTGCCCAAGGCGCTGTCGGTCGAGCACGCGGTGGCGCTGGTGGCGCACCCTGCCGGCACCGACGCCGAGGCGCTGCGCGACCAGGCCGTCTACGAACTGTTCTACTCGAGCGGGCTGCGGCTGTCCGAGCTGGTGCAACTGGACCTGCGCTATGCCGATGCCGACGGCTACCGCTCCAGCGGCTGGCTCGACCTGGCCGGCGCCGAGGTCACCGTAACCGGCAAGGGCTCGCGCCGGCGCTCGGTGCCGGTCGGCAGCAAGGCCCTCGCGGCGCTGCAGGCGTGGCTGGCGGTGCGCGACGGCTTGCTGCGGCCGGGCGCCGCGCCCGAGGACGCCCATGCCCTGTTCCTCGGTCCGCGCGGACGGCGCCTGTCGATGCGCACCGTGCAGCTGCGGCTCAAGCAGCAGGCGCTGCGCGCCGGCGTGCCGGCCGACGTGCATCCGCACATGCTGCGGCATTCCTTCGCCACGCACATGCTGCAGTCATCTGGCGACCTGCGCGCGGTGCAGGAGATGCTGGGCCATGCCAGCATCTCGACCACGCAGGTCTACACCGCGCTGGATTTCCAGCACCTGGCCAAGGTCTACGACAAGGCTCACCCGCGCGCCGGCCGGGCGCGCGCAAAGCCGGCAGCCGATGCCGCTGCCAGCGCGGCGCACGTCGACGACACCCCGCAAGACTGACTCACTCCCACTGCGCCAGCACCTCTCGGAAGCGCTCGATCTCGGGCAGCAGCCAGCCGCGGAAGGCCTGCACCTTGGGCAGGTTCAGCGAACCCGGCGCGCACACGAAGTACAGCAGCCACGGGCACGGGATGCTGACGTCGAACAGCCGCACCACGCGCCCGGACAGCAGGTCGTTGCAGGCCAGCGAAGAGCGGATCAGGGCGATGCCCTGGCCTTCCGAGGCAGCCTGCAGCAGCAGCGACGAATCTTCCAGCAGCAAGCCCTTGCGCGGCTCGGGCCAGTCCAGCCCGGCGGCCTCGAACCACGGCTTCCACGGATCGCCCTCGCCGCGCAGCAGCGGCATGCCCGCCATGTCCTGCGGCCGTTCGGGGAGCCGCCCGCCATTGAAGGCGGGGCTGCAGACCGGGAAGAAGACGTCGTCGAGCAGCCGCTCCACATACAGGCCGGGATAGTCGCCGCTGCCCATGCGCAGCGCGATATCGACTTCTTCGTGGGCAAAGTTGACCAGCGTGTTGGACGACAGCAGTTCGACATCCAGTTCCGGGTGGCGCTCGATAAAGCTGCCGATGCGCGGCGTCAGCCAGCGTGCGGCAAACGACGGCATGGTGCTGATGGTCAGGCGCTTGTCGCGGTTGCCGGCCTGCAGCGCGCGCGTGGCATCGGCGATCTGCAGCAGCGCGTCGCGCACGCGCTCGGCATAGAGCCGGCCCGCCGGCGTCAGCGCCACGCGCTTGCCGTGGCGCTCGAACAGCGGCATGCCCAGTTCGTCTTCGAGCGCGCGGATCTGGTGGCTGACCGCGCCGTGGGTGACGAACAGCTCCGTGGCGGCGCGCGAGAAGCTCTCGTGCCGCGCCGCGGCCTCGAACGCGCGCAGCGCGGTCAGCGCCGGCAGGCGCGGCAGTTCGCGGTGCCAGCCGCGCGGCAGGTCTTTCTCCCAGGCGCTCTTCCAGGCCATGGCCGTCTCCAGGCGATCGGTGGTTATGTGAGATTGGCTAACAAGAACAAAGAAAATATATCGTTTTGATAGTGGTCGGGCAATCACTAATATCTCATCACCGGCCCCCGCTTTGCACACTGCTTCACCGCGAGCTTCACGGCGATATCCGCAGGATTTAACTGGCCTGGTCCCCTTGCCGGGCCAGTTCCTGCGGCCCGCCGCGAATCCGTGCTGCGTCTGGCGTATCCCCGCCAGGGCCGGCTGAACGGAGAACCACCATGAAAACCGTGCTCACAACGACCGAGTTCACCCTGCATCCTGGCGAAGTCACCACGCTGTCGGTGCACGCCGCGCAGCGCCTGCACATTGCAGAGGCCCGCGGTACCGACGTATGGCTGACCCGCGAGAACGATTCGGAGGACTACTGGCTGCGTTGTGGCGGCAGCCTGCTGCTGCGCCCGGGCGACGAGGTGGTGCTCAGCATCGACCCGCGCGCCTTGCATCCGGTGCGGCTGGCGCTGATCGCCAAGGCCCGCCGCCCGGCGCTGGCGCTGGCCGACCTCCCTCACCTGGTGTACCGCAGCCTGCGCCGGCTGGTTCGAGGCACCGAGTGGACGCCTAACCAGGACCGGGTCACCGCCTCCTGAAGCGGAGCCGGGCGGGGCAACGTCCGCATCGCACCGGGACCGGGGCCATCTGCGCCTGGTCTGGTCGCGTGACGCATCGGACGGTTGCCCGCCCCGGGCACGCTGAATGGGGCCAGGTCGGGGCCGGCGCAAGCCGGCCCTTTTCGTTACACTCTCGCCATGCATCCGATTCAAGTCATCGAACGCGGCCGCGAGGACTATCAGCCGTGTTTCGACGCGATGCGCGCCTTCACCGCCGCACGCACCCCCGAGACGCCCGACCAGGTCTGGCTGGTCGAGCATCCGCCGGTCTACACGCTGGGCCAGGCGGGCGACCCCGCGCACCTGCTGGCCCCGGACGAGCGGATTCCGGTGGTGCAGATCGATCGTGGCGGGCAGATCACTTATCACGGCCCGGGGCAGGTGGTGGCCTACCTGCTGCTGGACCTGCGGCGCCGCCGGCTGATGGTGCGCGAGCTGGTGCACGGCATCGAGCAGGCCGTGCTGGACACGCTCGCGGCGTATAATCTCGCAGCCGAACGCAAGCCCGGCGCCCCCGGCATCTACCTGTCCGGCGGGCCGCACCAGGGCGCCAAGATTGCCGCGCTCGGCCTCAAGATCCGCAACGGCTGCAGCTACCACGGCGTCAGCCTCAACGTGCAGATGGACCTGTCGCCGTTCCTGCGCATCAATCCCTGCGGCTATGCCGGGCTGGAAACAGTCGACATGGCCAGCGCGGGCGCCACCTGCCCGGTGGCGGATGCCGATGGCGCCCCTGTGCCCGTGACCGCGGCAACACAACCCGAAATCGCACAGCGCCTGGCGGCTGCATTGTGCGAGGTGCTGGCAGCGCACGAGGCTCGCGTGCTGGCGGCCGAAGAACCTGCCGCCCCGGCCCTGGCCTCCTAGTCAAAAGCGAAATGCACGCCGTGCGCGTGCGGAGAAATGTATGAGCGACGCACTGATCGCCACTTCCAGCGAAGCCCCGCAGTCCCCCGCGGAGCAGTACGACCCGACCCGCAAGCAGAAGTCGGCCGACAAGACCGCGCGCATCCCCATCAAGATCGTGCCGGCCGAGAAGCTCAAGAAGCCGGACTGGATCCGCGTGAAGGCCGCCACCGGCAATTCGCGTTTCTATGAGATCAAGGACATCCTGCGCGCCAACAACCTGGTCACGGTGTGCGAGGAAGCCAGCTGCCCCAATATCGGCGAATGCTTCGGCAAGGGCACGGCCACCTTCATGATCATGGGCGACAAATGCACGCGCCGCTGCCCGTTCTGCGACGTCGGCCACGGCCGCCCGGACCCGCTCGACGTGAACGAGCCCGGCAACCTGGCCCGCACCATCGCCCAGCTCAAGCTGAACTACGTGGTGATCACCAGCGTCGACCGCGACGACCTGCGCGACGGCGGCGCCCAGCACTATGTCGACTGCATCTCGCAGACGCGCGAGCTGTCGCCCGATACCCGCATCGAAGTGCTGGTGCCCGACTTCCGCGGCCGCCTGGACAAGGCGCTGGACATCCTGCAGGCGTGCCCGCCCGACGTGATGAACCACAACATGGAAACCGTGCCGCGCCTGTACAAGCAGGCCCGCCCGGGCGCCGACTACGCGCACTCGCTCAAGCTGCTGCAGGAGTTCAAGCGCCGCAATCCCAACGTCCCGACCAAGTCCGGCCTGATGGTCGGCCTGGGCGAGACCGACGAGGAAATCCTGGAAGTCATGCGCGACATGCGCGCGCACGACATCGACATGCTCACCATCGGCCAGTACCTGGCGCCGTCGAACCACCACCTGCCGGTGCTGCGCTACGTGCATCCCGACAACTTCAAGATGTTCGAGCAAGAGGCCTACAAGATGGGCTTCACCCACGCCGCCGTGGGCGCGATGGTGCGCAGTTCCTACCATGCTGACCAGCAGGCGCATCAGGCGGGGTTTGCCTGAGCGGGTTGTCAGTGGATCGGATGTAAAACGGCCGGGGAATTTCCCCGGCCGTTTTACTTTGGTTCTGTGGCTCCGCAAATTCGGTCCAAATACAACGGGCTAGCATCAGGCTTTGGTTTTCCGCGCATGTTTGGCAGCCAGGCGGGCGCGAACGCCCTCTGCGGTTAAGGCCTGGGAGGGATCAGATTGAAGCGCCTCATAGGCGAGGCCAGCTTGCAGCAGCCAGGCCTCAAAGGTCCCGTCACGCGCCAGCAACGCGCGCAGGCCAGCGCGAATGACCTCGCTCTCGCTGGCGTATTCGCCCGACTTCACCTTGGCCCTGACCGCCTGAACCATCTCGGTCGGTAGCGTTACGCTTAATTGTTGAGTGGTTCGCATGACGAATCTCCGAGCGACGGGATTTGATCCTAACCGGCTGAACCAGCGCCGCCCATAGGCAATCCCGTAGCTACCCTAGGGTCAACCCCGACTGCCCCGTTCGGTCCATTTCGATATGATGAATTCATCGATAAATTATCGATGAAATACACAGACGCACATTCCGGCTTGTCTGCCTACACTGGGTAGCAAGTGCGCTACCGGGACTCTCATGAACTGCACCGTCCACCGACTTGCCGAGCAGGCGCTGCTGTACAGCGTCGCGCCGCCCGCCTCGCTGGCCGTCCAGCGCCGCATCTGGGCCATGGCCGCGCGGGCCGCGGACTGGCGCGGCGTGGTCGACGTGGTGCCGGGCATGAACAACCTGACCGTGATCTTTGACGACAGTGCCGACGCGGATGCGCTGGAGCGCAACCTGAAGCTGGCATGGGCCTCGGGCGAGGCGCGCAATGCCACCGGCAAGCTGGTCGAGATCCCGGTCCGTTACGGCGGCGAGTATGGTCCGGACCTGGGCGACGTCGCCGCGCATACCGGGCTGACGACGCAGGAAGTGGTGCGCCGCCATGCGGCGGGCGAGTACGTGGTGTACTTCCTCGGCTTCCAGCCCGGCTTCGCCTACATGGGCGGGCTGGCGCCGGAACTGGCGACACCGCGCCGGCGCGAGCCGCGGGTGGCGGTGCCGGCCGGGTCGGTCGGCATCGGCGGCGAGCAGACCGGCATCTATCCGGCGGTGCTGCCGGGCGGCTGGCAGCTGATCGGGCGCACCGACGCCGAACTCTTCGTGGCGGACCGCGATCCGCCGTCCCTGTTCGCGCCCGGCGATACCGTGCGCTTTGTCGCCGAGGAAATCATCGCGTGATCGAGATCCTTCGTCCGGGCGCGCTGGCCTCGGTGCAGGACCTGGGCCGTACCGGGTTCCGCCGTTTTGGCGTGGGCCGCTGCGGCGCCATGGACATGCTGGCGGTCGAAGTCGGCAACCGCCTGCTTGGCAATGCGCCCGGCTGCGCCGCCATTGAATTCACGCTGGGACGCGCCGCGGTGCGCTTCCATGCCGATATGCGCGTGGCCCTGGCCGGCGCCGAATGCGGCGCCAATCTTGACGGCATGCCGGTTTGGTCGTGGCACGCGTTCGACGCGCACAAGGGCGAGACCCTGACGCTGCCGTCGACGCGCGGCGGCACGCGCGTGTACCTGTGCGTGGCGGGCGGGATTGCGGTCGAGCCGGTGATGGGCTCGCGCAGCACCGACCTGAAGTCCGGTTTCGGCGGGCTGGGCGGACGCGCGCTGCAGGAAGGCGACCGCCTGCCCGCGGGACGCCCGGGCCTGGCCGCAGAGACCGACTGGATCGGCGTGCAGGCGCCGGCGTGGGCGCTGCCCGCCGCGGTCGAAGGCAAGGCCACGGCGATCCGCATGCTGCCGGGGCCGGAATACGACGATTTTGACGCGGCCGCGCAGGCCGCACTGTGGCAGGCCGACTGGACCGTCACGCCCAACAGCAACCGCATGGGCCTGCGCCTTGCCGGCCCGGCGCTGGCGCGCCGGGCCGAGCGCAGCGCCGACCTGCTCTCGCACGGGGTGATGCCGGGGGTGATGCAGGTGCCGCCGGCGGGCCAGCCGATCGCGCTGATGGCCGATGCGCAGACCACCGGCGGCTATCCCAAGATTGGCGTGGTGATCGAAGCGGATTTATGGCGGCTGGCGCAGGTGCCGCTGGGCGCGCCGGTGCGCTTCGTGCAGGTCACGCTGGCGCAGGCGCAGGCGGCGCAGGATGAGCTGGCACGCTACCTGCGGCAGATCGAGCAGGCGCTGCAGTGGCAGGGCGATGGCATGCCGATTGCCGCGCGGCGGCGTACCCGTACGCGAGCGGCAGCATAAGGAGGGCGCCCGGGCGCCGCACAGGAGAATGGCAATGCAGATCGATTTGAACGCGGATCTTGGCGAAGGCTGTGGCAATGACGAGGCGCTGCTGGCGCTGATCAGCTCGGCCAATATCGCCTGCGGCTGGCACGCGGGCGACGCCGCCACCATGGTGCAGACGGTGCAGTGGGCGCTGGCGCACGGCGTGGCGATCGGCGCGCACCCGAGCTACCCGGACCGCGAGAACTTCGGCCGCACCGAGATGCAGCGCGACCCGGAGCACGTCTACGCCGACGTGCTGTACCAGATCGGCGCGCTCGCCGCGATCGTGCGCGCGCAGGGCGGCGTGCTGCACCACGTCAAGCCGCATGGCGCGCTGTACAACCAGGCCGTGCGCGACCCGGCGCTGGCGCGCGCGATCGTGCGCGCGGTGCGCGACTTCGACGCCGACCTGGTTTTCTTCGGCCTGGCCGGCAGCCAGATGATCGACGTGGCGAAGGAGGCCGGCCTGCGCGTCAAGCAGGAAGTTTTTGCCGACCGCGGCTACAACCCCGATGGCACGCTGGTCAGACGCGGTACGCCCGGCGCGCTGCATGAGGACGAGGAAGTTGCCCTGGACCAGACCCTGACCATGGTGCGCGAGCAGCGCGTGCGCGCCATCGACGGCAGCTGGGTACCGATTCAGGCCGAAACCGTGTGTCTGCACGGCGACGGCGCCCACGCGCTGGCCTTCGCGCGCCGCATCCGGGAACGGCTGGGCGCTGAAGGCATCGCGATCCGCGCCGGCGACTGAGCGCGTTCCCGCGCCTTCACGCCGGCATTTCCCCCCACGCGGCCTGCCCCGTCACGCGTCACGACGGCTGCTGTCCGCGCGCCTTCGTTATCTTCGTTTGGTGTTTCCATGGAACAGGCAGTCAATCTCTGGCCCCTTGTCGGGGTCGGCGTCATCGTCGTCGGCTTCGTGCTGCGCTTCAATCCCATGCTGGTGGTGGTGCTCGCCGCGCTGGCCACCGGGCTGGCCGCGCCGATGCCGCTGATGCAGATCTTCTCCGCGATCGGCACCGCCTTCGTCAAGGCGCGCAACCTGCCGCTGATCATCCTGCTGCCGCTGGCCGTGATCGGCCTGCTGGAGCGCCACGGGCTGCGCGAGCATGCGCAGGCGTGGATCGCGCGCATCGCCTCGGCCACGGTCGGGCGCCTGCTGATCGTCTACCTGGGCGTGCGCGAGCTGACCGCGGCGATCGGCCTGACCAGCCTGGGCGGCCATCCGCAGATGGTGCGCCCGCTGCTGGCGCCGATGGCCGAGGGTGCGGCCGAGAACCGCTTCGGCCACCTGCCCGAGCCGGTGCGCCAGCGCGTGCTGGCCTTCTGCGCCGCCACCGACAACGTCGGCCTGTTTTTCGGCGAGGACATCTTCGTGGCGTTCGGCGCGATCGCGCTGATGCATACCTTCCTGCTGTCGTCGAACATTGAGGTCGAGCCGCTGCATATCGCCGTGTGGGGCATCCCTACCGCGATCTGCGCCTTCCTGATCCACGCCGTGCGGCTCAAGCGCCTGGACGGCTGGCTCGAGCGCGAACTGGGTGGCAGCGCCGCCCCAACCGCCATGCCTGCGCCGAGCGCCGAGTAAGGAGCGCGCCATGATTGTCTCGATCGAATACCTCTACTGGCTCGCCGGCCTGGTGCTGGCCATCACCGCGCTGATGACCTTCAGCGACCGCGCGCATCCGCGCCGCCTCAGCACCGGCCTGTTCTGGCTGCTGTACGCGATCGTGTTCCTGGTCGGCGACCGGCTGCCGCCGGCGGCGGTCGGCATCGGCGCGGTGGTGATGGCGCTGATCGCGGGCTTCGGCGGCGTCGGCCACGGCAGGCACGAGAGCCTGCCCGAGGCCGAGCGCCGTGCCAGCGCGAGCCGGCTCGGCAACAAGCTGTTCATTCCGGCCCTGCTGATCCCGCTGGCGACCGTGATCGGCACCATGCTGTTCAAGGATGTCAGGATCGGTGGCGTGCCGCTGCTCGATCCCAAGAACGTGACCTTCGTCTCGCTCGGGATCGGCTGCCTGATCTCGCTGGCGGTGGTGTGCTGGCTCACGCGCGACACCGTGACGCAGGGCCTGCGCGAATCGCGCCGGCTGACCGAGTCGCTGGGCTGGGCGCTGGTGCTGCCGCAGATGCTGGCGATGCTGGGGCTGGTGTTTGCCGACGCGGGCGTGGGCAAGGCCGTGGCGCACCTGACCACCGCCTACATCAACCTGGACTACAAGCTGGTGGCGGTGGCGGTCTATTGCGTCGGCATGGCGCTGTTCACGGTGATCATGGGCAACGGCTTCGCCGCCTTCCCGGTGATGACCGGCGGCGTCGGCGTGCCCATCCTGGTCGGCATGTTCGGCGGCAATCCCGCGGTGATGGCGGCGATCGGCATGTTCTCGGGCTATTGCGGTACGCTGATGACGCCGATGGCGGCCAATTTCAATATCGTGCCGGCGGCGCTGCTTGAACTCGACGACAAAAATGCCGTGATCCGCGCGCAGGTGCCGACTGCGCTGGCGATCCTGGCGGCAAATATCGTGCTGCTGTACTGGCTGATGTAAGCGCAGGAGCCTCCGCCATGCCTACCGTGCTGCTGACCGGCTTCGAGCCGTTCGAGGACGAACCCATCAACCCGTCGTGGGAGGCCGTGCGTGCGCTCGACGGCGAACGCGTCGGCGACGCGGTCATCGTCGCGCGCCAGCTGCCGTGCGTGTTCGGCGCGGCGCTCGATGCGATCGCCGAACTGCTCGACGCGCTGCGGCCGACCCTGGTGATCGCCGTCGGCCAGGCCGGCGGGCGCGCCGAGATGTCGGTCGAGCGCGTGGCGATCAATGTCGACGATGCGCGCATCGCCGACAACGCCGGCGCCCAGCCGATCGACACCGCCATCGCGGCCGACGGCCCGGCCGCCTACTTTGCCACGCTGCCGATCAAGGCGATGGTGCGCGACATGCGCGCGGCCGGCGTGCCGGCGTCGGTATCGCAGACTGCCGGCACCTTCGTCTGCAACCATGTGTTCTACGGGCTGATGCACCGGCTGGCGCGGCAGCCGGATGGCGCGGTGCGCGGCGGCTTTATCCACATTCCGTATTTGCCCGAGCAGGCGGCGCGGCATCCGGGCCAGCCGAGCCTGGCGCACGAGACCCTGGTGAAGGGCCTGCGCACTGCGGTGGCGACGGCGCTGTCGACCCGCGCCGATGTGCGCGAACAGGGCGGGCAGCTGCACTGAGCCCCGGCGCGCACGTCCGCGCCGGCTTAATCCTGCAGGTTGGCCGCGGCCGCCTCACGGCGCGCCGCGGCTTTCTTCATCGCATGGCGGCGCAGGCTGACCTGCTCGAAGCGCCAGATCACATAGCAGAACGCCAGGAACGGCCACAGCCAGCCGAGCCACTGCGCCAGGCTGTTGAAGTGGATGAAACGGCCCATGCGCCAGCCCTGCTCGGAGATCCACGCGTAGGGGTTTGACGGCAGCACGTTGGTCAGCGCCACCAGCACGATCAGCGCCGCCATCGCCAGCACCGCGCGCAGCCAGCGCGGCAGGTACAGCAGCAGCGCCAGCACCAGCGAGCTGGTCAGCAGCGCGAAGCGCCCGCCTTCGGACAGCCAGACGAAGGCGCTTTCGGTCGGGAACTGCAGCTCGGCCGCGGTCGCCTTGAGCAGCAGCGCCGCCGCCAGCAGCCCCGCCAGGATGCGCAGCATCGGCGCGCTGCGGCGCATCGCCAGCGAGGCGAACAGGCCGGTGCCGACCCAGCTGCTGGCAGTCACCAGCGATTCCAGCAACTGCTGGCTCTGCATGTCCTCGGGCCGCAGGCCGATATGGTCCTGCCACGCCTCCAGCTGCGGGAACACCATCTGCAGCACCTGCATCGGCCAGGATTCCGGATCGGTCAGCCATTCGCGCACGATGCCGCCCATGCCGAACAGGTGCTCCTGCGGAAACACCTGCGCGAACGGCCACAAAAGCAGCAGGATGATGGCAAAGCTGGCATGGGGCTCGAACCAGGCATGGCGCAGCCGCGTCAGGCGTCCGTCGTCGATCAGCGCGCGCGTGAACGGCGCCGCCACGGCGCCGCCGAGCAGCGCCCCCAGCGCATTGGTGATCAGGTCGATGTTGGACGAGATCCGGCTCGGCAGCCAGGTCTGGAAGGCCTCCATGCACGCCGACAGCAGGGCGCCGGCGACCAGCGCCACCAGTGTGGCGCGCCCGCCCGACACGCGCGGATGCAGCGACAGCACCACCAGCGCGCCGAACGGGAAATACCCCAGCACGTTGGTCAACAGGTCGAAGTCGGTGATGTAGCGCGGCTTGGGCGCGCTGACAAAGGCAAAGGGCGAGATGCCGTTGTCGATCCAGCCCGAGAACGGGTACAGGCTGGCATAGATCACCAGCAGCGTGAAGCAGAGCAGCCCCACGCGCGCCAGCGGCGAGTGCTGCGGCGCGGTGGCGGATGGTGCTGGCACAGCCGCCGGCGGCGGCGCGGAGAGCGGCGGGGGAGCCGGCTCCATGGCAAATCTCCTGTTGCTTTACTTTAGCTGCAGCGTGCCGATCCAGTCGAGCAGCGCTGCAATCACGGCATCGCTGGCTTCGGCCAGCGCCTTGACGCCGCCGGCGCCGTCGGCGCTGGGCGCGGGCCGGCGCGCCTCGAAGGTCTGCTGGCCGAGCATGCCGTGCCGGTACACCGTGGCGCGCAGCCGCACCACGCCCTCGCTGGCGGTGGCGCTGTCGAACACCTGGTCGAACTCGAGCAGGTCCACCTTCAGCGCCGGAACGCTGCCGTCGCCGGACCAGCCCAGCGTGCCGCGCGCGGCCACGGCCTCGCGCAGGCGCTCGTCGAACAGGCGCGTGGGCGACATCACCCAGCGCTGCGTGGCATAGGCCTGCAGCCGCTGCGCCTGGGCGTACTGCAGCCGGTAGAACAGCGCATTGCCTTCCAGCCAGTTGGGCCCGTCGGTCTGTGCCACGCGCAGTTTGGGCAGCGCTGCGGGCGCAGGGTTCCCGGTGCCGGAGGCCGCGCCGGCGGCGACGGCCGGGCCCAGGTCATAGGTGATGGTGGGCTCGCCGCGCGTCAGCGCGCAGCCCGACAGCGCCAGGCCGGCGCAGAACAGCAGCAGGGCCGCGCGCAGGCGGGCGGTTGCGGAGCGCAGCAAGCGTGGCATCTCGGTCGCAGGGTTCACGGCGGATTCTCGCGGTTGGCGTTTGGCGTGATCGAAGGGGCGGGGCTTTGTCGGATGCCGACGCTACGGGGCCGCGCTGAAGCCCGGCTCGCCCGGCCCTGGCGTGGGCGCGGGCGCGCCGAACAGCACGCTGCTCGGGCTCTCGTTGAACTGGCCGGCGGCGCGCTCGAAGCTGCGCGCGGTCTGGCGCGCGTCGCGGGCCAGGCCATTGAGCTGCGGCAGGGTCTCTTCGCTGAAGGTGCCCGCGGCCGACTGCACCGACGCGGCCGCGCCCTGCAGGTCGCGCCCGACGCTGTCGACGGTGCGCATCACGGTGCCGTTGGGGTTGGCCAGTTCCTGCGTCAGGCGCCGGGTCGATTCCAGCGTCGCGTTCAGGTTCTCGGCCACTTTGGGCAGGCGCTGCGCCGCCGGCGCGAGCGAATCGGACAGGCGCGAATAATCTTCGGCGGTCTTGCGCACCGAGCGGATCGCCGCCATCAGCTCGTCGCGGTTGGCGCCGCGGAACATGTCGTTGAGCGAGCCCATCAGGGTCTCGGCCTGGGTCAGCAGCGAATCGCCGCGCTTTTCCAGTTCCTCGAAGAAGCCGGGCCGCATGGCGATGCGCGCCACCGCCCGCGGCGAGGTCGGCAGCGGCGGCGAGGCGCCGGCGCCATCGTGCGCGGCGGAGTCGTCGAGCTGCACGTAGGCGATCCCGGTCACGCCCTGGAAGCCCAGCGTGGCGTAGGTGGTGCGCGTGATCGGCGTTTCGCGGTTGACGTTGACGCGCACGATGATCTGGCCCGGCACCTGCGGGTCGAACTTGATCGACTCGACCTTGCCCACCGCCAGCCCGCGGTACTTGACGTCGGCCTGCGGGCCCAGGCCGTTGACGGTGGAGCGGGTGATCAGGTCGTAGGGCACGCGCACCGCGTGGTCGCTGCTGAACCAGAAGATCGCGAACAGCACCAGCACGGCCAGGCCGATGGTGAACACGCCGGCAAGGAAGGCGTGGGACTTGTTTTCCATCATGCTTCTCCAGGGGGCGGCGCCGCGGGCTGCCCGGGCCGGGGCAGCGCCTGCAGGGCGCGCTGGGCGCGCTCGCCCAGGAAATACTCGCGGATGAAGGGGTGCTCCACCTTCACCACTTGCGGGATCGGCGCGGCCGCGATCACCTTGTGGTCGGCCAGCACCGCGACGCGGTCGGACAGCGCCACCAGCGTGTCGAGGTCGTGCGTGATCATCACCACGGTCAGGCCCAGTTCGCGGCGCAGCTCGCGGATCAGCGCGACGTAGTCGTCGGACGCCATCGGGTCCAGGCCGGCAGTGGGTTCGTCCAGGAACAGCAGCTCGGGTTCCAGCGACAGCGCGCGCGCCAGCGCCACGCGCTTGATCATGCCGCCGGACAGGTCCGACGGCATCTTGTCGGCATCGCGCGCCGACAGCCCCACCAGCTGCAGCTTGAGCAGCGCCGCCTGGCAGATCAGGTTGTCGGGCAGCGCGCGCAGCTCGCGCAGCGGCAGCGCGATATTGTCGATCACCGACAGCGCCGAGAACAGCGCGCCGCGCTGGAACTGCAGGCCCCAGCGGCTGCGCAGCGCCTGCAGCTGGGCCGGGCGCAGCCGCGCCGGATCCTCGCCGAACACCTTGATGGTGCCCGCGGTGGGGCGCTCCAGCCCGACGATCTGGCGCAGCAGCACGGTCTTGCCGCTGCCCGAGCCGCCGACGATCGACAGCACCTCGCCGCGGTAGACGTCGAGGTCCACATGGTCGTGCACCACCGCCTTGCCGAAGCGCTTGACCAGGCCGCGCACCTCGATCACCGGGGTGCGCTCCGGCGCGGGCTGCGGCGGGCCTGGCTGGGTCGCGTTCGCTGGCGCCGCGTTCACAAGCCCACGTCCTTGAACAGGATGGCGAAGACCGCGTCGGCCAGGATCACGATGGTGATCGCGGTCACCACCGAGGCGGTGGTGCCTTCGCCCAGGCTCTGGGTGTTGGGCTTGATGCGCAGCCCGAAATGGCACGCGGTCAGCGCGATCAGGATGCCGAACACCACGCCCTTGCCCAGCCCCAGCCACAGGTTGGCCACCGGCACCGCATCGGGCAGCTCGCGCAGGAAGAAGGTGGCGCTGATGCCCAGCTGCATGCGCGCGGCCAGCATGCCGCCGGCCAGCGCCATCACGTCGGTCCACGCCACTAGCAGCGGCATGGCGATGGCCAGCGCGATCACGCGCGGCATGATCAGCCGGAAGCCGTGCGAGATGCCCATCACGCGCATCGCGTCCAGCTCTTCGGTCACGCGCATCACGCCGATCTGCGCGGTGATGGCAGAGCCCGAGCGCCCCGCGATCAGGATCGCGGCGAGCACCGGCCCCAGTTCGCGGATCACCGCCATGCCCAGGATGTTGACGATGAAGGTGCTGGCGCCGAAGGTCCGCAACTGGTTGGCCGACAGGTACGACAGCACGATGCCGATCAGGAAGCCGACCAGCGCCGTGATCCCCAGCGCCTTGTAGCCCACGTTGTAGATATTGGCCGAGATCTCGCGCCACGGGCCGCGCTGCGGCATGCGCGCGAAGCGCAGCAGGTCGAACGCCAGCTGGCCCAGCATGGTGATGCCGTTGCCCAGTTGCACGCCGAACGACAGCACGTTGGCGCCGAACAGCGTGACCGGGTTGAAGCGGTCCACCATGTGCTTTTTCCAGCCCTCGTCGTGCACCGCGGCAATGCGCTCGAACACGCGGCGCTGGCCCTCGCTGGCCTCAAGGCGTTGCGGCAGCGCGCCGTTCCAGGCCTGCCACAGCAGCTGCCCGCCGATATGGTCGAGGCGCTCGACGCCGGCCAGCGACCATTGCGCGTTCTCCGGGGCCTGCGCCAGCTCGTGCAGCTGCGCGCGCAGCTGCCGCGCCTGGCGGCAGCCGGCCAGCGCGAGCGCGGTCCAGTCGCCACGCAGCTGTACGCTGACGGTTCCGTGCCCGCGCGTGATCTGGAAGTCTGGCGTCGTCTGGCGTTCCAAGGGCAAGCGATGTGATGGCCGAGTCTCGATTCTAAGCCACGCGCCCGGCTGGCGCGACCGCGCCGTGCCCCGGGGGCATGCCCGGCAGCGCGGCGCGGCTACAATGCGGCATCTGCCGCAGGCCCGGGTTTCGATCCGGATCCTGCTGTGCCGACCGCGACCCCGCCCATCCCCATCCAATGCCGCGCATGTCCGCCGTTCCTCCGAATCCGCCCGATCCTTCCACTGCCACGTCGTGGCGCATCGATGAAGGCGCGCTGCGCGCCATGCTGTCGCCCGCGCTGCGCGACTGGACCGTGGAACTGGTCGAGGAAACCGGCTCGACCAATGCCGACCTGACCGCGCAGTGCCGCCAGGCGCCGTGGTCCGATGCCGGCACGCTGCGCCTGGCCTATCGCCAGACCGCCGGGCGCGGGCGCCAGGGCCGGCCGTGGCAGGGGCAGGCCGGCATGACTTTCTCGGTGGCGCTGCCGCTGGCGCTGGCGCCTGCGCAGCTGAGCGGGCTGAGCCTGGCGGTGGGCCTGGCGCTGGCCGAGGCCCTGGGCGACGTGGCCCCGGCGCTGAGCGCGCGAGTGGGCCTGAAATGGCCCAATGACCTGCAGATCGACGGCCGCAAGCTGGCCGGCATCCTGATCGAATCGGTGCCGGCGGGGCCGCAGCGGGTCTGGGCGGTGATCGGCATCGGCCTGAACCTGGTGCGCGATGCGCAGATGGAGGCCGCGCTCGGGCGCGAACTGGCGGGCGTGGCCGAGGCCATGCCGGGCTTCAACGCCGGGCGCGATGCGCCGCGCCTGCTGGCGGCGGTGCTGGAGCGGCTGGCGGCGATGCGCACGGACTTCCTCGCGCATGGCTTCGGGCCGATGGCACGGCGCTGGTCCGCCGCCGATGCCTACCGCGACCAGCCGGTGCGGCTGCTGCACGACGGCCAGGTGATCGCCGAAGGCATGGCGCGCGGCGTCGACGAGGCCGGCCACCTGCTGCTGGAAACGCCCGCCGGCCTGGAGCGCATCGCCAGCGGCGAGCTGTCGCTGCGGCCCGCCCCGGGCCAGGAAGGTGGCGCATGAACGCGCCGCGCCTGCTGGTCGATATCGGCAATACCCGGCTCAAATGGGCGTGGTGCGACGCCGGTGCGGCGCTGCCTGGGACCGCAGGCATCGCTGCGCTGCCGACGCCGTGGCAGCACGCCGGCGCGGTCGCGCATGCCGACGACGGCGCGCTGCGAACCCTGGCCACCGAACTGCGCGCGCTGCGCGCCAGCGGGCCGATGCCGTCGGTGTGGATCAGCAACGTGGCCGGGCCGGTGATCGCCGCCGCCGTCGATGCCGCGCTGGCCGACGCCTTCGGCGGCTGCGCGCCGGTGCAATGGGTGCGCAGCGCCGCCGCGCATGGCGACCTTGCCAACGGCTATCGCGAACCGACCCAATTGGGCGTCGACCGCTGGGTCGGCGCCGTCGGCGCGCACCGCTGGCTGCCGCGCGAAACATTGCTGGTGGTCACCGCCGGTACCGCCACCACGCTCGATATCGTCACCGTCACAGAGGCTGGCCACGCGCGCTTCGAAGGCGGGCTGATCCTGCCCGGGCTGGCGCTGATGCTGGGCACGCTGGCGCGCAATACCGCGCAGCTGCCGGCGCTGGATGTGGGCGAGGCCGGCAGCGTGGCGGGCGCGCAGCGGCGCTGGGCCGACAACACCCACGACGCCATTGCCGCCGGCTGCCTGGCCGCGCAGGCCGGCGCCATCGAGCGCACCTGGCGCGCGCTGGGCGAGCGCGGCGACGCGTCGCGTCCGCCGCGCTGCCTGCTGTCCGGCGGGGCGCGTGGCGCACTGGCGGGGGCGCTCGCGGTGCCGTTCGAGATGCACGATAATCTGGTGCTGCTCGGCCTGCATGCGATGGCCATGGCCGATGCGTGACGACGCTAAGTCCCCACCTCCATCCGATTCCCCATGACCACCCGCTCCCTGCGCATCGCATTGCTGTTGCTGCTGTTCGCCAACGCCGTGCTGCTGGCCGCGGTGCTGGGCGCGTTCGGCGCGCAGCCGCTGTCGGGCTGGTTCGAGTCGTCGCGCGAGCCGCACCGGCTGGAGCAGCAGGTGCGGGGCGAGCGCATGCGCCTGCAACCGCCGCCGGCCACGCCGGCATCGGCGCCGGGCGCGTAGCGCAGGCGCGGGCGGCTCAGCCGGCCTGGCGTACCTTGGTCAGCAGCTTGGTGGTCGAGCGGTCGTGCAGGAAGGGGATGGCATAGGCCTGGCCGCCCCAGCTGCGCACCAGCCGGGTTTCTTCGAGCGTATCGATATCGTAGTCGCCGCCCTTGACGTAGATGTCGGGGCGCACCAGGCGGATCAGCTCCACCGGCGTCTGTTCGCGGAACATCGCCACCAGGTCGACCGACGCCAGCGCGGCCAGCAGCGCCATGCGGTCCGACTCATGGTTGAGCGGGCGGTCGTCGCCCTTGCCCAGCATCTTCACCGAGGCATCGCTGTTGACGCCGACCACCAGGCTCGCGCCCAGCGCGCGCGCCTGCGCCAGGTAGGTGGCATGACCGCGATGCAGGATGTCGAAGACGCCGTTGGTAAACACCAGCGGGCGCGGCAGCGCGGCGATACGCGCGGCCAGCGCGGCGGTGTCGTCGGCGGGAGTCAGCTTGGATTCGAAGGCGGGTACGGACATGGATCGGGACATGGGATAGGTGGAGGCCGGCACCGTGGCGGAGCCGGCGCGCTTGCCCGAATGGTACCCGTTCTTGCGCGCCGCTCTGGCTGGCGCTGTCGCGTGACGGGCACTGGTCCACGGCACCGCGGTGATGTAGTAACCGGCTACTACCTGCGCGGCGGCTGGCGCGCTTATCATCCGCGCACCGTATTTCCGGGAACAGGAAAACGGCGTTGCACCCTACCCGCTGGGCCGGACGATCCGGCGCGCCGCGGGCCGCATTTGTCGGGAATGCGTGAAGGTAAAACAGCAAGAAAAAAAAGTGCCCCGCTTCGGCGGGGCATTTTCTTGTCCGGACCGGGCCGCTCAGGCTTGCGCGGGGCGGGCCGCGCCGGCGCCTTGCAGGCTGGCGTTCAGCTCCTTGCGGTAGCGGTTCAGGTCCTGCACGCTTTCAAAGGTACGTTCGAACAGCAGCGACATGTTGTGCAGGATCCGTTCGATGACCTTCTTCTCCCAGCCTTCGTCGAAGCGGATCTGCTCGTCGAGCCATTTCTCGAGCCAGTCGGGGTCCGGCAGGCGCGACTGCACCGTATCGTTGGGGAACAGCGCCTTGTTGACGTGCAGGTTGGTCGGGTGCAGCGGCTTCTCGGTGCGGCGCGCCGAGGCCATCAGCACGCCGATCTTGGCGAAGGCCGCGCGCGCGCTGTCGCCGAACTGCGCCAGGTACTTCTTCATGTAGCGCAGGTAGGCGCCGCCGTGGCGGGCTTCGTCCTGCGACAGGGTGCGGTAGATATGCTTGATCACCGGCTCGGTGTGCCATTCGGCGGCACGGCGGTACCAGTGGTTCAGGCGGATCTCGCCGCAGAAATGCAGCATCAGCGTTTCCAGCGGCGGCGCCGGGTCGAACTCGAAGCGCACCGCGTGCAGTTCTTCCTCGGTCGGCACCAGGTCCGGGCGGAAGCGGCGCAGGTACTCCATCAGCACCAGCGAATGCTTCTGTTCCTCGAAGAACCAGATGCTCATGAACGCCGAAAAGTCAGAGTCGTGGCGGTTGTCGCGCAGGAACATTTCGGTGGCGGGCAGGGCGGACCATTCCGTGATCGCATTCATGCGAATGGTCTTGGCCTGGTCGTCCGTCAGCATGCTGGCGTCGAAGGACTCCCAGGGGATGTCCTTGTCCATGTGCCAGCGGACGGCTTCCAACGATTTGAACAGTTCGGGGTAGAGCATGGTAAGCCTTTGAAATTACGGGCAGATTCTACCAGATGCGAATTATTCTCTTCTCTCCTTTTTTAGGCCGGAGCGGGGCAAATATGCAACGCCCGGCGGGGTTCGCCGGCGCCTTCTGCATTTTTCCGGGCGATCAGCGCCGCGGCGGCGCGTCAAAGTGCCAGCGCGGGCGCCTCTGCGACCGTCATGTGACGGCGGCAACTCAGGGAGAGACTGCCTGCTCGGCCGCGTGGTCGTCCGTGCCGGGCGCGGCCGGCGCTGTGCCCGGCACGATGCCGTAAAGGAAGGCTGCCAGCTCGTCGGCCTGGGCTTCGGCGTCGCGCTCGCCCAGCGCGATCAGCGCCTGCGTGAAGGCCGGCTCGAACAGCAGGTAGCTGGCGAATGCGGCGCCGCGCGCCTCGGTGCCGCCCAGCGGCGCCAGCAGCGCGCGCACGGTGCGCGGCAACTGCTTCTGGTGCTCGGCGGCGATGGCCTCGATTGGCTCGCTGGGCGCCACCGTCATCACCTGCACCGGGCGCCAGCCCTCGCGGTCGCCGGCCACCTCGGGCATGCGCGCCAGCAGCCGGTTGATATGCAGCAGCCGCTCCAGGTCGGTGTTCAGGCCGTCGAGGAAGATGCTGGCCAGCGCCTGGCCGCCCACCTGCGCCAGCGACGGATAGCCGCCGCCCGGCATGGTGTCGAACCAGCCCGAGCGCTGGCGCGAGGCCGCGCCGATCGCCAGGATGCGCGACGCGCCCAGGTGGATCGCCGGCGACAGCGGCGACATCTGGCGCATGGTGCCGTCGCCGAACCACTCGTGGTGCCCATCGAGTTCCAGCGGCATGGCCGGGAACAGGAACGGGATCGATGACGAGGCCAGCAGGTGGTCCACCGTGATCTGCGCCGGCACCGCAATGCGCTGGCTGCGGTGCCACGGATGGATGCGGTGGTGCGACTGGTAGAAGGTCACGTGGCGTCCGGTGCTGTACGACAGCGCCGTGACCGCGAACGCCTGCAGCGCACCGCTGTCCAGGCTGGCCTGCACCCGCGCGGGCTCGAACAGCTCGCCCAGCATGCTGCCCAGCGGGGTGTTGTCGAACAGTGCGCGCGGCGCGCGCCGCTGCGTGGCCCAGCCCAGCGCCAGCGTCGACAGCCAGCGCGCCCCCGACACGCCCACGCGCAGCACATCGGTGCGGTAGACCTCGTCGGCATGGATGCTGTGCCAGAGCGCGCCCAGGCTCTGCGTGGCCGCCTCGAAGTCGCCGGCATGGATGGCCAGCCCCGCGCCGTTGATGGCCCCGGCCGAGGTGCCGGCGAGGATGCCGAACGGCAGCGCGGCCTGCGCCTTGCCATGGCGCGCGGCGACGCGGGCCACGCCGTTGAGCACGCCGGCCTGGTAGGCGGCGCGCGCGCCGCCGCCCATCAGGATCAGGGCGGTGGCGGCGGGGTTCGGCGTGGAAGCGGGCGCCGCGGGGGGCAGTGGCAGCGAATCGCGATGCATGGGTGGATGGGGGCGCCAGGGCGGCGGCAGGCTCAGTTGGTGACGCTGCCGCCGTTGCCGTTGCCGTTCTTGCCATTGCCGCCCTCGGCCTGCCGCGCCGGCGTTGCCTTGGCCGCCTTCTTGGCTGCGGCTTTCTTCGCCGGCGCCTTCTTTGCCGGCGCCTTCTTCGCGGCGGGGCTGGCGGTACCCGTTGAAGGCGACTTGCCGGCTGCCGCGGTCTTCGCTTTGTCGGCGTCGGACTGGGTGGTGCCCGCCGGCGTGGCGGCGCCGGCGGCGCCAAAGCCGCCCATGCCGAACGGCACCATGCTGGCCGCCGCGGCGCTGCTGGCAATCTGGTTGAATTGCTGTTGCAGCATGTCCCACCACAGCGCGGCATTGGGCGCCGGGCCGGCATCGGCGTCGCCGGCGGCGGCCTGCGCCTGCTCGGCGGCCGGCGGCTCGGCCTGCGCGCCGCTGCCGGTGTCTGGGCCGGTATTGGCGCCAGTATCCGCGCCGGTGCGCTGGGGCGCCTCGGCGCTGGGCGCGTTGGCTGCGCGTGCGACGTTTTCCATCGCCGATTGCATCGCCTCGGGCGACAGCGCGTTGCCGAAGGTCTGCAGCGCCACCAGCGTGGCGCGCTGCACTTCCAGTCCCTGGATGGTGGTGCGCAGCAGGTTGGTATTGAGCTGCAACCAGCTTTCCACCGCCTTCAGGTCGGCAATGCGCTTGTCGAGGTCGTCCAGGTCCATCGGCGGCGTCATCGCCTGCAGGCCGGGCATCAGGCCGGCGGGCATGCCGGCGCCGCCACCCCAGAGCCGGCGCATGAAGTCGAAGCCGTTGGTGAAATCGGGAATCTGTCCGAACATGGTCGCGCGCTCCGTGTGCGGCGCAGCCCGGTGCCCGGACCTCCGGGAGCGCGGCTGCGTCGTCGTTACCTGAACTGAGGCGGCCGCTTTTCGCGCAGGCTCGCCATGCCTTCGTGCACGTCGGGGCCGGCAAAACCCATGAATTCGAGCGCCAGCGAGGTATCGAAAGCGGGGCCGGCCATGCGCAGCCAGTTGTTGAGGGCGTACTTGGTCCAGCGGATCGCGCTCTGCGACCCTGCCGCCAGCCGGTTGGCCACCTCGAACGCGCGCGCCACCAGTTCGTCCTCATCCACCGCCAGCGAGACCAGGCCGATCCGCTCGGCTTCTTCGCCGCTGACCGACTCGCACAGCATCAGATAGTACTTGGCCTTGGCCATTCCGCACAGCAGCGGCCACACGATCGCGGCATGGTCGCCCGCGGCCACGCCCAGCCGGGTATGGCCGTCGACGATGCGCGCGGTCTTCGCCGCGATCGAGATATCGGCCAGCAGGCCCGCCACCAGCCCGGCGCCGACGGCCGGGCCGTGCATCGCCGAGACCACCGGCTTGTCGCAGTTGATGACGTTGTAGACCAGGTCGCGCGCCTCGTGCCAGACGCGGGTGCGGGTGTCGAAGTCGTTGGCCATGTCCTCGACCAGCGCCAGGTCGCCGCCGGCGGAGAAGCCCTTGCCCTCGCCGCGGATCAGCGCCACGCGCACCTCGGGGTCGGCGGAGACGTCGCGCCAGATCTCGGCCAGCTCGCGGTGCATGTTGGCGTCGGCCGTGGCCAGCTTCTGGTTGGCCGACTGGGCCGCGCCCATGACGATTTCCAGGATCGGGCCGTGGCGGCGCAGGGTCAGCGCGCGATAGCGCTCGTAGCGCGGGGACAGGGCGGCGGTGTCAGCGGAGGAAGTGGTCATGGGGGCCTTTTCAGTGGACGCCAGTGGGGGCGCCGGAAGCAGGTTAATTTACCAACCGATCGGTCGGTTAATTATATGCAAATCCGGCGCGCGGTTGCGCCCTCGGCCCGGCGGTCCTCAGGCCGCGGCCACCAGCTGGTCGATCGCGCCGAACACCGAATGACCCTGCGCGTCGAACATCTCGATCTTGACCGCGTCGCCGAACTTCATGAATTCGGTCACCGGCTTGCCTTCGTCGATGGTCTCGAGCATGCGCTTCTCGGCGATGCAGCAGTACCCCTTCTTGCGGTCGACATTGGAGATCGTGCCCGAGCCGACGATGCTGCCGGCGCGCACGTTGCGGGTCTTGCAGATATGCGCGATCAGCTGGCCGAAGTCGAACACCATGTCGGTGCCGCAGTCGGGCTGGCCCACCTTCTTGCTGTTCCAGTGCACCGTCATTGGCAGGTGCACCTTGCGCTCGCGCCAGGCCTCGCCCAGTTCGTCGGGGGTCACCGCCACCGGCGAGAACGCCGTCGCCGGCTTGCTTTGGAAGAAGCCGAAGCCCTTGCCCAGTTCGGCCGGGATCAGGTTGCGCAGCGAGACGTCGTTGGCCAGCATCACCAGCCGGATGGCCTCGCCGGCCTGCTCCGGGGTGGCGCCCATCTTCACGTCGCCGGTGATCACCGCCACCTCGGCCTCGAAGTCGATGCCGAAGGCCTCGCTGGCGCAGACGATGTCGTCATGCGGGCCCAGGAAATCGTCGGAGCCGCCCTGGTACATCAGCGGGTCGGTCCAGAACTCGGGCGGCATCTCGGCGCCGCGCGCCTTGCGCACCAGCTCGACGTGGTTGACGTAGGCCGAGCCGTCGGCCCACTGGTAGGCGCGCGGCAGCGGCGCCATGCAGTCCTTCGGCGCGAACGGGAACGGATGCCGTGCGCGGCCGCCGTTGAGCGCGTCGTACAGGTCCTGCAGCTGCGGTGCGTAGAACTGCCAGTCGTCGAGCACGGGCTGCAGCTTGCCGGCGATGTCGGTGGCGTAGTGCGCGGTCTTCAGGTCGCGCGACACGACCACCAGCTGGCCGTCGCGCGAACCGTCCTTCAGGGTTGCGAGTTTCATGGGATGCGGTAGGGATCGGGGCACCTGCCGGGCAGGCGCGATGGGCGCTAGTCTAACGCGGCGCGCGCGCCGCTCAGTCGACCGTGATGCCCTTGGCCTTGATCAGCTTGCCCCAGCGCTCGGCCTCGGCGCGTGCGTAGCTGGCGAATTCCTCGGGCGTGCTCGAGACCGCTTCGACGCCAACGCCTTCCAGCTTCTTCTGCACCTCGGGCGTCTTCAGCGCCTTGACCAGCTCGGCGTTCAGCCGCGCGACCACGGCCTTGGGCGTGCCGGCCGGCGCCACCATGCCTTGCCAGGCGTAGGCCTCGAAGCCGGCCACGCCGCCTTCGGCGACGGTCGGCACACTCGGCAGCACGGTGAGGCGCCTGGGCGTGGCCACGCCCAGCGCGCGCAGCTTGCCGGCCTGAACGTTCTGCTGGCCCGAGGCCAGGTCCAGGAACATCAGGTCGACCTGGCCCGCGAGCAGGTCCTGCACCGCGGGCGCGGCGCCCTTGTAGGGCACGTGCGTCATCTTGACCCGGGTCTGGTCCATGAACAGCTCCATCGCCAGATGGTGCGGGCTGCCGGCGCCCGGCGAGGCAAAGTTGACCTTGCCCGGGTGCTTCTGCGCATAGTCGATCGCTTCCTTGAGCGTGCGCGCCGGGAAGTTCGGGTTGGCTACCAGCACCAGCGGGAAGCGCGCCAGTTGGCCGATATGGACGAAGTCCTTGTCGGCGTTGTACGGCAGCTTCTTGTACAGCGACGGATTGGCGGCCAGCGTGGCGGTATCGGCGGTCAGCACGGTGTAGCCGTCGGGCCTGGCATGCGCCACCGCATCGGCGCCGACGATGGTGGCGGCGCCGGGCCGGTTGTCGATCACCACCTGCTTGCCCAGTGCCGGCGAGATCGCCTGGGCCACGGTGCGCGCGACCACATCGGTGCCGCCGCCGGCGGGGTAGGGCACCACCCAGCGGATCGGCTGCGACGGCCAGCTGTCGGCGTGCGCGGGTGCGCTGGCGGTGCACAGCAGGGCCAGCAGGGGAACGGCGCCGAGGGCGGCAAGGACGGGGCGGAAGTAGCCAGGGGGGCGCATCGGTGGTCTCCATGGTAAAACGGGGCCCGGCTCGGCGGGCGGCACGTGCGCCGCGCCGGACAGGTCTGTGGCGAAGAAAGTCTACCGAGCGCTTAAAAATTGGTAAATCGATTTCGCTATAGTAAATTTACCTAGGATTTTTCCCTCCCCCAGCCAGCAAGCACACGCCCTGCCACCCGCATGTCAGAGATCGAAGAAGAAGACGCCAAGCTGCGTTCCGGCATCCAGTCCATCGAGGTGGGCTTCAGGCTGCTGCAGGCGCTCGCGGCATCGCCGCGCGCGATGATGCTGCGCGACCTGGCCGCCGCAGCAGACATGAACCCGGCCAAGGCCCATCGCTATCTGGTCAGCTTCATGCGGCTGGGCGCGGTGGCGCAGGACCCCGTCAGCGGGCGCTATGACCTGGGGCCGTTCGCGCTGCAACTGGGGCTGGCCGGGCTGAACCGTCTCGACCCGGTCAAGAAGGCGCGGCCGATCCTGTCGCAGCTGCGCGACGAGCTGGACCTGACCGCCGGCATCGCGGTGTGGGGCAACCACGGTCCCACGGTGGTGCACTGGGAGGAATCCAGCCACCCGGTCACGGTCAGCCTGCGCCTGGGCGACGTGATGCCGATGCTCAACTCCGCCACCGGCCGGCTCTACGGCGCCTACCTGCCGCGCAAGCAGACCCTGCCGCTGATCGAGCGCGAACTGGGCGCGCGCGGCCATGACGGCGTGCCCGACATGCCGCGCACGCTGGCCGACTACGACGCGATCTGCGCCGAGGTGCGCGCGCACGGCGCCGCGCGCACGCTCGGCGGCGTGCTGCCGGGCATCAATGCGTTCTCGATGCCGGTGTTCGACGCCAACGGCCATCTCGCCATGGGGCTGATCGTGCTGGGCGCGCAGAGCATATTCGATGCAGAATGGGGCGGTACGATGGATCGCCGTGTACGCGCCATCGCCCAACAGCTCTCATCGGAACTCGGCTACCTTGGTGCCGCCACGCCGGCCGGACAAACCGGCCCCGCCTGAACCTGACGCCCGGCGCGGCGCGGATTCCCGCGTCTGGCGCCGGCGCCGCTGGATTTTTGTGATTGCGCTGGTGCTGCTGGTCCACCTGCTGGCGGTGGTGGGCCTGGTGCGCATGCCCGGGCCGCTGATCCCGGTCGATGTCAGCGATACCCCCACGCTGGAAGCCGTGCTGCTGCCGCCGCCGGCGCCGCCGGCCCCCCCCAAGCCAAGGCCGATCGCGCGCGCGCCGCGCCCGCAGCCCAAGCCCGCGGCACCGCAGCCTGAGCCGGAAGTTCCCGCACCCGCCCCCGAGCCGGCGCCACCGCTTGCCACCAGCCCGCAGGGCGCTACCGAGATGGCCACCGGCAGCGGCGGCGAAGGCAGCGCGGCCGCGCCCGCAGCCCTCGCCGCGCCGGCCCCGTCCGGCGGCCCGCAGGGCGGCGTCAACGGCGTGCGCTACAGCGCGCCCCCGTCGGCGACCATGCATTACGCCAGCTTCGTCAACGGCGTGCAGAACCCGGACGGCCTGATCCGCTGGGAGCAGGACGGCGGCCGCTACCGCCTGGCGGTCGAGACCCGGGTGCTGTGGTTCCGCTTTGCCTTCCAGAGCAGCGGCGCGCTGGCCGAGCAGGGGCTGTTGCCGGAACGCTACGAAGAGCGCCGCCGCAACAAGGTCGAGGCCTCGCGCATCGACACCGCGGCCGGCACCGTGGCCTTTGCCTCGGGCGCGCAGGCGCCGTTTCCGCCCGGCGCCCAGGACCGCTTCAGCGTCTTCCTGCAACTGGTGGGGCTGGTGCGCGGCAATCCCCAGCGCTACGCCACGCCCGGTGTGACCGAAGCGTTCCAGGTGGCCGACACCCGGGATGTGGAACCGATGCAAGTGCAGTATGTTGGAGAGGTCGAGGTCGACACCGGCCAGGGCGTGGTGCGCGCCAAGCACTTTGTGCGGCTGCCGCGCCGCGCCAACGACCGGCGCCGCGTCGAGGTCTGGCTGGCGCAGTCGCTGGGCTGGATGCCGGTGCGGTTGCGCCAGACCGAGCCCGACGGCACCCAGATCGACCTGGTGTACCGCGGCAAGGAAGGACCGTAGCGCCGCCGGTTCGCGCAGATCCACGCAGGCTTGACCGAAAGGAGACCCAGCCATGACCGTTGCCACGCCGCCCACCGAAACCCGCCGCATCCATGCCGACGGCGCCGACCTGCACGTGCGCCTCGACGGCGCCGACGGGCCCTGGGTGATCCTGACCCATGCCCTGGCGGCCGACCATACCCTGTGGGACCTCACCGCCAGGCACCTGGCCGGCCGCTACCGCGTGGTGCGCCCGGACCTGCGCGGCCATGGCGCCAGCGATGCCCCGCTCGGCCCCTACACCATGACGCGCCTGGCCGACGACGTGGTCGCGGTGATGGACGCGCTGCAGATTCCGCAGGCGCACTTCTGCGGCATCTCGGTCGGCGGGATGATCGGGCAGAGCATGGGGCTGCGCCATCCGGAGCGGCTGCTGTCGCTGATCCTGGTGGCAACCAACAGCCAGACGCCCATGGAAGCCCACCCGATGTGGCACAACCGCATCGGCCAGGCCGAGGCCCACGGCATGGCGAGCCTCGCCGACGCCACCCTCAGCCGCTGGCTGACGCCGGCGTTCCATGCGTCCCATCCGGATGAAGTGTTGCGTATTCGCAACGCGCTGGTGGCGACCCCGATACGTGGATACGTGGGTGTGGCCGAGGCCATCATGGCTTTCGACCTGGCGGGCGCGCTTTCCCGCATTCATTGTCCTACGCTGGTAGTAGCGGGCGAGCAGGACCAGGGCGCCACCGTGGCGATGGCACAAAGCATTGCCGCGGCGATCCCCGGGTCACGGCTCGAAGTGGTGCCGCAAGCGGCGCACCTGGTGCACGTGGAGCAGCCGGAACGCTTCCACGCCGCGCTGGACGCCTTCCTGGGGAGCGCCGCATGCGGGGGCCAGTGCGACGTTCCGTGACAAGCAACACACTGATGTTCCAGGCTCAAGAAACTTGTTGCATTGGCCGATGCCCAATTCATGTAAGGCAGAAAATCGTGGCAACGTGGTGACCGGCACTCAATAACTTGATTTCCCGCCGGTCACCCCAAGTTTGGAGGTAAAGCCGCGGCGCCCCCCTCATGGCAACAACTGAGGCAAGAACCACAAGGGCGAGCCGCCCATCCATGACGCCCAGGAGGTGTGCCATGCAAATGATCTACAACAGCGACAACTACTGCATCGTCGAGTTCGGTGCGGATGTCGAGCAAGCGCCGCTCGAATTCGGCGGCTACGAAATCGTCGACAAGAACCTGAAGCGCGAGATTTTCCTTGGCGGCCAGCTCGCCGAAAGCTTCCGCGCCGACGTCAAGCGGCTGATCGAAAGCGAGCCGTCGGTGGAAGAGGTCGATGACTTCCTCGGCAAGTTCGACAACGTGATGACGCACCCGCTGGTGATGCACTGAGCGGCCACGCCGGGCCGGCGCCCCGAGCCGCCGCCCGCCCGGTTTCGCGACGAGGACCAAGCCCGCTTCGGCGGGCTTTTGCTTTCTTGCGGCCGCGATGGCTCAGTACTGTTCCCAGGGCAGCCCGTCGTGGCGCCAGCCGTTGAGCGTATTGCGGTGGCGCTCCGCGTCGAGGTCGCCCTCGAAGCCGTGCAGCACAAAGCGGACGTTGGAAAAACCCGCGCCCTCGAGCGCGCGGGCCGCGGCGGACGAGCGATTGCCGCTGCGGCAGATCAGCAGCACCGGCCGCGCCGAGGCCTGCCCGGCGAGCTTCTTCACCATCTGCACGAAATGCGGGTTGACCTCCCAGTCCGGGCCGTCGTTCCAGGGCACGTTGTGCGCGCCCTTGGGATGGCCGACGAACAGGTATTCCATCTCGCTGCGGCAGTCGATGAAGAGCGTCTCGGGCGATTGCGCCAGCAAGGCGTGGGCGTCGGTCGGGGACAGGTGTTGCATGGTCGGGAGAGGCAGTGAAGCGGCGCGGCGCAGGCCGCCGGACGGTGATGTTTACGCCTCTCAGTGTAGGCGCCGGAGCGTCCGGCAGGCAACCGACGGCACCCGCAAGGCCTTGATACACCTGATAAAATCGCACCTCCTTGGCCGCCATCGGCCACCGCGGCCTACCGTCGAAGCTCCGCCGGCCCCGCCTTTCCAGAGTTCCCCGCCATGAGTGCCCCTGAATCCCGCGCGGCCGCACCGCGCCCCTACACCCGGGCTGCCGAGCTGCCCCGGCTGCTGCAAGAACGCATCCTGATCCTGGATGGCGCCATGGGCACCATGATCCAGCGCTACAAGCTGAGCGAGGCCGACTACCGCGGCGAGCGCTTCGCCGAACACAAGGTCGACGTCAAGGGCAACAACGAACTGCTGCTGCTGACGCGCCCGCAGGTCATCAGCGAGATCCACGAGCAGTACCTGGCCGCCGGCGCCGACCTGATCGAGACCAATACCTTCGGCGCCACGCGGGTGGCGCAGGAAGACTACAAGATGGCCGAGCTGGCCTACGAGATGAATGTCGAGGCCGCGCGCCTGGCGCGCGCTGCCTGCGACAAGTACAGCACGCCCGACAAGCCGCGCTTCGTCGCCGGCGCCTTCGGCCCCACGCCCAAGACCGCCAGCATCTCGCCGGACGTGAACGACCCCGGCGCGCGCAACGTCACCTTCGAGGAATTGCGCGAGTCGTACTACGAACAAGGCAAGGCACTGCTCGAAGGGGGCGCCGACGTGTTCCTGGTCGAGACCATCTTCGACACGCTCAACGCCAAGGCCGCGCTGTTCGCCATCGACCAGCTGTTCGAGGACACCGGCGAGCGCGTGCCGGTGATGATCTCCGGCACCGTGACCGATGCCTCGGGCCGGATCCTGTCTGGGCAGACCGTCGAGGCGTTCTGGAACAGCCTGCGCCATGCGCGGCCGGTGACCTTCGGCCTGAACTGCGCGCTGGGCGCGACGCTGATGCGCCCCTACATCGCCGAGCTGGCCAAGATCTGCGACGCCGCGGTGTCGTGCTACCCCAACGCGGGTTTGCCGAACCCGATGAGCGACACGGGCTTCGATGAAACCCCCGAGGTCACGTCGTCGCTGGTGGAAGAGTTCGCTGCCTCCGGGCTGGTGAACCTGGTGGGCGGCTGCTGCGGCACCACGCCCGAGCATATCGCCGCCATCGCCCAGCGCGTGGCCGACAAGAAACCCCGCAGCTGGCCCGGCCAGTATCGCGACGCCGCCTGAGCCCGAGAGCCTGACAACATGAGCGAGAACAAACTGCCCCCGCGCCCGATGCGCCTGTCCGGCCTGGAGCCCTTTACCATCGACGATGACACGCTGTTCGTCAACGTCGGCGAGCGCACCAACGTGACCGGCTCCAAGGCCTTCGCGCGCATGATCCTGAACGGCCAGTTCGACGAGGCGCTGGCGGTGGCGCGCCAGCAGGTCGAGAACGGCGCGCAGATCATCGACATCAACATGGACGAGGCCATGCTGGACTCGAAGGCCGCGATGGTTCGCTTCCTGAACCTGATCGCGTCCGAGCCCGACATCGCGCGCGTGCCGATCATGCTGGATTCGTCCAAGTGGGAGGTGATCGAGGCCGGCCTGCAATGCGTGCAGGGCAAGCCGGTGGTCAACTCGATCTCGCTGAAGGAGGGCGAGGAACAGTTCCGCCACCACGCCGAGCTGATTCGCCGCTACGGTGCGGCCAGCGTGGTGATGGCCTTCGACGAGAAGGGCCAGGCCGACACGTTCGAGCGCAAGACTGAGATCTGCAAGCGCAGCTACGACATCCTGGTCAATGAAGTCGGCTTCCCGCCGGAAGACATCATCTTCGACCCGAACATCTTCGCGGTCGCGACCGGCATCGAGGAGCACAACAACTACGCGGTGGACTTCATCGAAGCCACGCGCTGGATCAAGCAGAACCTGCCGTACGCCAAGGTCAGCGGCGGCGTCTCCAACGTGTCGTTCTCGTTCCGCGGCAACGACGTGGTGCGCGAGGCGATCCACACCGTGTTCCTGTACCACGCGATCGGTGCGGGCATGGACATGGGCATCGTCAACGCCGGCCAGCTCGGCGTGTATGACCAGCTCGATCCCGAGTTGCGCGAGCGCGTGGAAGACGTGGTGCTGAACCGCCGCGAGGATTCCACCGATCGCCTGCTGGAAATCGCCGACCGCTACAAGGGCGGCGGCGCCAAGAAGGAGGAAAACCTGGCCTGGCGCGGCACGCCCGAGCAGCCGGTGCCGGTGGGCGAACGCCTGGCGCACGCGCTGGTGCATGGCATTACCACCTTCATCGTCGAAGACACCGAGGAAGTCCGCCAGCAGGTCGCCGCGCGCGGCGGCCGGCCGATCGAGGTGATCGAAGGCCCGCTGATGGACGGCATGAACATCGTCGGCGACCTGTTCGGCGCGGGCAAGATGTTCCTGCCGCAGGTGGTCAAGAGCGCGCGCGTGATGAAGCAGGCGGTGGCGCACCTGCTGCCCTTCATCGAGGAAGAAAAGCGCCTGCTGGCCGAGGCCGGCGGCGACGTCAAGGCGCGCGGCAAGATCGTGATCGCCACCGTCAAGGGCGACGTGCACGACATTGGCAAGAACATCGTCTCGGTGGTGCTCCAGTGCAATAACTTCGAAGTGGTCAACATGGGCGTGATGGTCCCGTGCAACGAGATCCTGGCCAAGGCCAAGGTCGAGGGCGCGGACATCGTCGGCCTGTCCGGGCTGATCACGCCGTCGCTGGAAGAAATGGCCTACGTCGCGTCCGAGATGCAGCGCGACGACTACTTCCGCGTGAAGAAGATCCCGCTGCTGATCGGCGGCGCCACCACCTCGCGCGTGCATACCGCGGTCAAGATCGCACCCAACTACGAAGGCCCGGTGGTGTACGTGCCGGACGCCTCGCGCTCGGTCAGCGTGGCGTCGAGCCTGCTGTCCGACGAAGGCGCGGCCCGGTACCTGGACGAGCTGAAGAGCGACTACGAGCGTATCCGCACCCAGCACGCCAACAAGAAGGCCACGCCGATGGTGACGCTGGCGCAGGCGCGCGCCAACAAGACGCCGATCGACTGGAGCGGCTACGTGCCGCCGAAGCCAAAGTTCATCGGCCGCCGCGTGTTCCGCAACTACGATCTGGCCGAGCTGGCCAACTACATCGACTGGGGCCCGTTCTTCCAGACCTGGGACCTCGCCGGCAAATTCCCCGACATCCTCAACGACGAGATCGTGGGGGAATCGGCGCGCAAGGTGTTCTCGGACGGCAAGGCCATGCTGTCGCGCCTGATCCAGGGCCGCTGGCTGAGCGCCAACGGCGTGATCGCGCTGCTGCCGGCCAACACCGTCAACGACGACGATATCGAGATCTACACCGACGAGACCCGCAGCAAGGTCGCGCTGACCTGGCACAACCTGCGCCAGCAGAGCGAGCGCCCGGTGGTCGACGGCGTGCGCCGCCCCAATCGCTGCCTGGCCGACTTCGTTGCACCGAAGGACAGCGGCATCGCCGACTATGTCGGCGTGTTTGCCGTGACCGCGGGCCTGGGCGTCGACAAGAAGGAGGCGCAGTTCGAGGCCGACCACGACGACTACAGCGCGATCATGCTCAAGGCGCTGGCGGACCGCCTGGCCGAGGGCTTCGCCGAATGCCTGCACGAGCGCGTGCGCAAGGACCTGTGGGGCTATGACGCCGCCGAGGCGCTGAGCAACGACGAGCTGATCGCCGAGGAGTACCGCGGCATCCGTCCCGCGCCGGGCTATCCGGCGTGCCCGGAGCACACCGTCAAGGGGCCGATGTTCGAATTCCTCGACGCGGCCGAGATCGGCATGGGCATTACCGAGTCGCTGGCGATGACGCCGGCGGCCTCGGTCAGCGGCTTCTACCTGGCGCATCCCGAGTCGACCTACTTCACCATCGGCAAGATCGGCCAGGACCAGCTCGACGACATGGTCGCGCGCCGCCATGAGGACCGCGCCGCGCTGGCGCGCGCGCTCGCGCCCAACCTGTAACCGGGTGCGACGCCCGGGCGGCAGCGGCGGCGGCGATGCGCCGCCGCCAGCCCTTTGATGCAGCAGGAAAAGCGCAGCGAATGGCCCGCACGGCGCCGCCAGGGTGGCGTGCGGGCCGCCTCACAACTCCTTACAGTGCCTTTCAACTGCTCACAGACCGCCGCAATCCGGCTCCCTAGACTGAGGGCTCGATACACGCAATCACCAGCGTGATCACCGCGGCGAATGTTTCGCCGTGGGGCATCCTGAAAGGAGTCTGTCCATGAAGAAACTGCTGCTCTCCCTGTCCGCACTGTCGATCGCCGCGGCTTCCTCGCTGGCCATGGCCCAGGGCACCGGCGCTGCCGTCGGCGCCAAGGCCGATGTCGGTGCCTCGGTGACCACGCCCGCCCCCGCCGCGGCGGCACAGGGTGGCCTGAACGCCGTCGGCGGCGCCGCCACGGGTGCAGCGGGCGCTGCCGAAAAGGGCCTGTCGACCGCCGGCGCGGCGACCGACAAGGGGCTGTCGGCAGCGGGCACGGCTGCTGACAAGGGCCTGTCGACCGCGGGCGCCGCCGTCGACAAGAGCGCCGGCACCGCCGCCGACGCCACCGGCTCGGCCAAGGCAGAGGCCGGCAGCAAGGCCAAGCATGGCAAGCACGCCGCCAAGTCGACCAAGAAGTCGAAGGCCGACGCGAACGTGGGCGTCAGCGCTGGCGCGGAAGCCGGCGCGAAAGCGCAGTAAGCACCCGGGTAGTCGCTTGCAGTACTAGCCCCAGCCTCTACCGGTGCAGGCCGCGCCGGGCCTCCTCCAGGGAAGTTCACGGGCCTGACGCGCCGCAGCAAAGCGGGACGGATCTTATCCGTCCCGCTTTGCTTTTGTTGCGGCCGCAGCGCGCCCGCGGCCGGCCGTGCCACCGCGCCGCATTGTCAGCCTGACACCGACAGCCTGAGCGCGCGCGCGGCACTACAATGACAACATCGCAAGCGGTTCCGCCTGCACCCGACGTGCACCGGGCCAAAGTGCCGGTCCGTTAAACCCGTGGAGCCCCACATGATCCGCGTCCTGATCGCCGACGACCACGAGATTGTGCGTGCCGGGCTGCGTCAGTTCATTTCCGAAGAACCCGATATCCAGGTGACCGGCGAGGCCGGCAGTGGCGACGAAGTCATGGCGCAGCTGCGCGATGCCGAGTTCGACGTGTTGGTGCTGGACATCTCGATGCCGGACCGCAACGGCATCGACGTGCTCAAGCTGATCCGCCAGCGCAAGCCCGACCTGCCTGTGCTGATCCTGTCGACATACCCGGAAGACCAGTACGCGATCAACCTGATCCGTGCGGGCGCCTCCGGCTATCTGACCAAGGAAAGCGCACCCGACGACCTGGTCAAGGCAATCCGCACGGTGGCGCAGGGGCGCCGCTACGTCAGCGCCACCGTGGCTGACCTGCTGATCGGCGGGCTCGACAAGCCGACCGAGCAGCCGGTGCACCAGATGCTGTCCGAGCGCGAATTCCAGATCTTTTGCAAGCTTTCACGCGGGCAGTCGGTATCGGTGATCGCCGACGAGCTGTTCCTCAGCGTCAAGACCGTCAGCACCTACCGTTCGCGCATCCTGGAGAAAATGGGCATGAAGACCAACGCCGACCTGACCTACTACGCGATCAAGAACGGCCTGGTGGAATAGCAGTTCAATCGCGGCCCCGTGCGGGCCGCCCCGGAAGGGACCCGCAATACAAAATATGTCGGAGCAGGATTCGAACACTTCCTACCGGGCGCTGAACGTGCTGCTGATTGAAGATTCGGCGGTCCTGCGTGGCATGCTGCTCGAATACCTGAAGGATTTCCCGTTTATCGAGAACGTCGACTGGGCCGATACCGAAGCCCTGGCGCTGCGCCTGCTCGGCGCCGGCAAGTACGACGTCGCCATTGTCGACCTGCAACTGCGCCAGGGCAACGGCATCAACGTGCTGCGCGCCATGCAGCGCGCCGGCACCGAAACCGTGCGCATCGTCTACACCAACCATGCCCAGCTCGAAATGTACCGGCGCCAGTGCGCCGAGGCGGGCGCCGACTACTTCTTCGACAAGTCCCTGGAGCTGGAGCAGGTGTTCCGCGTGATCGAGGAACACGCCGCGCCGCAGGGCTGACGCATCAGGCGCGTGCCGGCTCGGGACTCTCGGGTTCTTCTGCGGGCGCCAGCACGGAGGTTGTCAACGGCACTTCGATGCGGATGCGCACCCCGGCATCCGGCGACGAATCGATCTCCATGCTGCCGCCCAGCGCCGTGACGCGCTGCTCCATCCCCAGCAAGCCGTGGTGCCCGGCCTGGCTGCCGGCGTCGAAGTCCGGCGGCAGGCCCTTGCCGTCGTCGCGCACGGTCAGCGTCAGCAGTTCGCCCTGGCACGCCAGCGACACCTCGACGTGCCGGGCCTCGGAGTACTTGCTGGCATTGGTCAGCGATTCCTGCACGATGCGGTACAGCGCGATCGCGGCTTCGTCGCGCAGCGCCGGCAGGTCTTCGGGCACGCTGACCTCGGTCTCCCAGTTGTTGCGCGCGCCCACTTCCTCGACCAGTTGAGTGACTGCCGCGCGCAGGCCCAGGTTGAGCAACACAGTGGGGCGCAGGTCCTCGATCAGGCGGCGCTTGATCTGGATGCCCTGGTCCACGTGCAGCATCACGCGCGTCAGGCGCTCGGCCGCCACCGGCTGGTCCGCCTGTACCTTGCGGCGCACCCAGTGCAGGTCCAGCTTGATCGCCGTCAGGATCGCGCCCAGCTCGTCATGCAGTTCGCGCGCGAGCCGGGTCTTCTCGTCTTCGGTCACGCGCTGCAGGTGGCCCGCCAGCGCCGACAGCTGGCGCGTACGCGCGCGCACCTTGCGGTCCAGCCGCACGCTTTCCTCTTCCAGCTGGGTGCGCACCGCCTCGGCCATGGCCAGCCGCTTGGCGTGGCCGATGCCGACGGCCATCAGCAGGATGATGTTGATCGCGGTGAGCAGGCCGATGCCGTAGCGCGACAGCTGCACGTCGTTCTCGGCGCCCTCGAGCCGGTGCGAGACCGCGCCGGCCTCGCGCGCCTGCAGCTGGTCGAGCCCGCGGCGCGCGTTATCCATGGTCTGCTTGCCGTAGTCGGTGCGGATCAGGTCCAGCGCCACTTCCAGGTCGCGCTTGCCGTACACCAGCGTCAGCGCCATCTCGTTGAGCTTGCTGTTGACCAGCTTGGAGGTGTCGCCGAATTGCTTCAGGCCTTCCGGGTCGTTGGCGTAGCCCGCGCGGATCTGCGCCATCAGCTCGGCGATGCGCGGCAGCGCCTTGTAGTACGGCTCCAGGTAGCTTTCCTTGCCGGTCAGCAGGAAGCCGCGCTGGCCGGCCTCGGCATTGACCAGCTCGCCGTTGAGCGCGGCCAGCTCGGTCTGCAGGCGCTGCGAGCGGATCACGTCGGTATAGCTTTCACGCAGGCGGATATTGCCGGTTTCCGACGCCACCAGCACCGCCAGGGTCAGCAGGATGCCGCCCGCGAGCAACAGCGTGTGAGGGAGAAATGACTGCTTGAACATGGGGCAATTCCTATCGAGAAGGCGCGCTCGCCCGCCGCGGCGCCAAGGGAGGGCCCATGGAATCACATCGACCGCCATGGGTCAACCCGGCGCCGGTTTTAGAGTCGCACTTTGCGCCAGCGCCGCAGCCTCATTGCGTGCACGGCAAGCGCTGCGCGAAGCCCGCGTGGCGCGCGGCAGGCGTTGTAGGACTTGGCTGACAGTGGAATCGGCTGCCTGTCGGTATTGGCACGAAGCGTGGCTTTCTACGATGAGGCTATGAGCTTGCACCCGTTGGCGCAAGCCTCACATGGGCCCAGCCAGTGCGCCTGGCCTGGTCCGAAATCTTCGGGAGCCTAGCCATGCTGCAATATGCACTCGTATTTTTCGTCATCGCCCTGATCGCCGCGATTTTCGGCTTCGGCGGGATTGCCGCCGGCGCCGTGGAAATCGCCAAGATCCTGTTCTTCATCTTCCTGGTCGTGGCGCTGGTCGCCGCGGTGATGGGACTCGTTCGCAGGGGACGATAACGCCGGCGCAAGCCGGCATCACGCCCTCGTCGACCCGAACCTGAGGAGACCGTATGCTGACGCAGAACCCTAAAGTCCGGAAGGAACTGAACCACCTGTCCGACAGTGCCGACAGTGCGATCCGCCATATCAAGCATGCCGCGCGCGATACGCGCGAGGCGGCGGCGCCGGTGTCCAGCGAAGTCAAGTCGCTGATCTCGCAGCTCGAGCACACCATCCAGGTGCTGGCGCGCGAGGGCTCCGCCGAGAGCCTGCAGGCGGGCCACCGCCTGCGCGAGCGCGCCAGCGACATGGCGCATCGCCTGCGCGCGCAGACTGCTGACGGCATGATGCGCGCCCGCGAACGCATGGATGGCGCGGTGGTGCAGGCCCAGCACCGCGTGGCCGAATCCCCGCTGAAGGCGGTGGCGATTGCCGCCGCGGTCGGCGCGGTGATCGGTCTGTTGCTGGCCAACGGCCGGCACCATGCCGATGAGGAATAGCCGCGCGGATTCAGCAGACAAGACCTGACGCGAGAGACCCGCCTGGCGCGCCAGCCGGGCTCCGCCGGAATTCCCCCCTTTCCGGAACCCTCGTCCGGAAGCCCGGTCGCCAGTTGTGGTGCCGGGTGTTTTTTTATCCGCGGAAAGCGCAGCACCGGCGCGGCGCCGCTCGGCGTCCGCCGGCCGGCAGGTATCGCTCAGACCCCCCAGAGGACATTGGCCCCTTCGCGCTGCGAGGCACGCAGCATGTCGAGGAACGGGTAGGCGCGCTGCCCCAGGTGCAGTGGTTCTTCTTCGTCTTCGCCGGCATCGGGTTGGGTCTCGACCGCCGTGTCGGCAGGATGGGCGCGCGCATCGGCCACGGCTGCCTCGAGCTTGTGGATCGCGTGCGGCAGTTCTTCGACGGTGATCACCCCCCGTTCCCCGAGATGCTTGCCGATGATGCCCAGGAGCGTCACGGCCAGATCCTTCATCATGATCAGGTCCTGCGCGGCGTGGGATTTGAAGGTGATCAGCATGATGGTTTTTCCTTTCACGGAGAACGGTGGGCGGCGTCCCCGGGGCGGGATGCCGCGCCGGTTCGGGCACGGTCTGGCGCGGCCGCCGGAGCGGATTGTGGTCCGTGGCCGTCCTTGCGCATGATGTCAGCATAGCACCTGATAAAATTGCGCGTTCCCGATTCCCATGCCTGTCACGCGGCGCGGCGTTGATTCGCCGTCACTTGCCGTGGTCGTGGCGCCGGCGCGGCCCGCGGGGCCTGCGCCTGAATACCAGCCCACAGGGCTTCCGACATCCATGCTGCCTGTTCAGACCTCCAATCTTGCCGCCGCGTTCACCGATGCCGTGCGCGCGCTCGCCCCGGCCGATGCCACCTTGCCTGCGGTCACCTTCGAGCGGCCCAAGGTTGCCGCCCATGGCGACCTCGCCTGCAATGTCGCGATGCAGGTCGCGCGCGCGCTCAAGAGCAATCCGCGCGAGCTGGCGCAGCGCATCGTCGCCGCGGTGCAGGCCGACGCGCGCGCGCAGGACCTGGTCGCGACCATGGAGATCGCCGGCCCCGGCTTCATCAACCTGCGCCTGACGCCGGCGGCCAAGGCCGAGGTGTTGCGCGCGGTGCTGAACCAGGGCGACCACTACGGCGCGCGCGAGCGCGGCGTGCATGGCCAGGTGCTGGTGGAGTTCGTCTCGGCCAACCCGACCGGTCCGCTGCACGTCGGTCACGGCCGCCAGGCGGCGCTGGGCGATGCGCTCGCCAACCTGCTGTCGTGGCAGGGCTGGCACGTGCACCGCGAGTTCTACTACAACGACGCCGGCGTGCAGATCCAGACCCTGGCGCTGTCGGTGCAGGCGCGCGCGCGCGGCCTCAAGCCGGGCGATGCCAGCTGGCCGGAAGCCGCCTACAACGGCGACTACATCGCCGATATCGCCGCCGACTTCCTCGCCGGCAAGACCGTCAGCGCCTCCGACGGCGAGCCGGTGACCGCGTCGGGCAACGTCGACGACATCGACTCGATCCGCAAGTTCGCCGTGACCTATCTGCGCAACGAGCAGGACATCGACCTGCAGGCCTTCGGCGTCAAGTTCGACCGCTATTACCTGGAGTCGTCGCTGTACAGCGACGGGCGCGTCGACGCCGCGGTGCAGTCGCTGATCGGTAAAGGCAAGACCTACGAGAGCGAGGGCGCGCTGTGGCTGCGCACCACCGACGACGGCGACGACAAGGACCGCGTGATGAAGAAGAGCGACGGCACCTATACCTACTTCGTGCCGGACGTGGCCTACCACACCACCAAGTGGGAGCGCGGCTTCACCAAGGTCATCAACGTGCAGGGCAGCGACCACCACGGCACCATCGCACGCGTGCGCGCCGGCCTGCAGGGCCTGGACATCGGCATCCCGCAGGGCTATCCCGATTACGTGCTGCACAAGATGGTGACCGTGATGAAGAACGGCGAGGAGGTCAAGATCTCCAAGCGCGCCGGCTCCTACGTCACCGTGCGCGACCTGATCGAATGGTCCAACGGCCAGGATGACACCTGCGAGACCATCCGCGGCTGCCTGGAGCAGGGCGTGGCCGACTGGCCTGCGCACTTTACCCGCGGCCGCGACGCGGTGCGCTTCTTCCTGCTGTCGCGCAAGGCCGATACCGAGTTCGTGTTCGATGTCGACCTGGCGCTCAAGCAGAGCGACGAGAACCCGGTGTACTACGTCCAGTACGCCCATGCCCGCATCTGCTCGATCTTCGAGTCGTGGGGCGGCGCGGACTGGGAAGCGCGCCTGGCCGAGCTGGCCGGCGCCGACCTGGCCGCCGTGACCGGCGCCGACGCGAGCGCCCAGGCGCTGGCGCTGGGACAGCGCCTGGCCGAGTTCCCGGACATGCTGTCGGCCGCCGCGTCGGAACTGGCGCCGCACGCGGTGGCGTTCTACCTGCGCGACCTGGCCGGCGACTTCCACGCCTTCTACAACGCCGACCGCGTGCTGGTCGACGACGAAGCCGTCAAGCGTGCCCGCCTGGCGCTGCTGGCCGCCACGCGCCAGGTGCTGCGCAACGGCCTGGCGGTGATCGGGGTGTCCGCCCCGCGCCGCATGTAAGCGCGCAGCCGGCGCCCGGCCCGGTGCGGCCGGCGGCGGCACTGGCTCTATAATCCCGGCATCACCGAAGAGGACTTCATGCAACAGCAACGCAAGCGCGAGTCGCGCAATGTCCGCCGCAGCCAGCAGCGCGGCGGTACGTTCCTGGGCCTGGTGCTCGGGCTGATCGTCGGGCTGGCCATCGCCGTGGTGGTCGCCCTGTACATCACCAAGTCGCCGACGCCGTTCCAGCAGAAACACGCCCCCCGGCCGAGCGAGCCCGGCAACGTCACCAGCCAGCTGCCGGCCCCGGCCCAGCGCGCCGACGAAGGCCCGAGCGATCCGAACAAGCCGCTGTGGAGCAAGACCCCGGCCAAGCCGGTGGGCCAGGCGCCGGAGCCCGAGCCCAAGCAGAACGGCCAGCCGCCGGTGGCGACCCGCCCGGCGGAGAAGCCGCTCGACAAGCCGCTGGACAAGCCGGTCGAGAAGCCGGCTGACAGGCCGGCTGACAAGCCGCTCGCCACCAAGCCCGCCGAGAAGCCGGTGTCCGACCCGATCGCCGAGATCGCCCAGGCCGACGCGCACAAGGTGGGCTACCTGCTGCAGGTGGGCGCGTTCCGCTCGTCGGACGATGCCGACCGCCAGAAGGCCAACCTGGCGATGCAGGGCTTCGAGGCCCGCATCACCGAGCGTGACGTCAACGGGGTCAAGATGTACCGGGTGCGCCTGGGGCCGTTCAACCGCATCGAAGACATGAACAAGGCACGCGACCGGCTGCAGTCGTCCGGTTTCGAGGCCTCGGTGATCCGCTTTACCAAGCAGTAGGCGGCACCGCTTAATACCCGGTAACCGCCGCAACACCGCAGCAACAGGTTCCCGCCAGATGCGGCGGGCGCACCGATGAACCGGGTGCCGCCGCCGCTGTCATACGCTCATCGTCCAAACCGCAAGGCCGTTCTCAAATGAAAAAACTCGCCGCACTGTTCGCCATGTTCGCCGCCGTGGGCGGCCTGCTGATGTCCGCCCCGTCGCAGGCGGCACCCACCGAAGGCAAGGAGTACCAGGTCCTGAAGACGCCCCAGCCGGTCGCGGCGGGCAAGATCGAGGTGACCGAGTTCTTCTGGTATGGCTGCCCGCACTGCTATGACTTCGAGCCCGACCTGGAAGCCTGGGTCAAGAAGCAGGGCGGCAATGTGGTGTTCAAGCGCGTGCCGGTCGCGTTCCGCGACGACCTGCTGCCGCACACCAAGATCTTCTACGCGCTGGAAGCCATCGGCAAGCTCGACGCCATGCACAACAAGGTCTTCAGCGCCATCCACGTGGACCGCAAGCGCCTGACCGACACCAACGAGATCGCCGATTTCATGGCCAAGAACGGCGTCGACCGCAAGGCCTTCGTGGATGCGTACAACTCGTTCACGGTGACCACCAACGCGCAGCGCGCCAACAAGATCGCCGACGCCTACAAGATCGACGGCGTGCCGACCGTGGTGGTGCAGGGCAAGTACGTGACCTCGCCGTCGATCGCCGGCAACAAGCAGGGCGCGGTGCAGACCATGGATTACCTGGTGGAGCAGATCAAGGCGAAGAAGCTTTGATTGGCTGAAGGTTTGCTCCCAGGCAGGGGGCAAGGACCTGTGGCAAGCCAAGCGGCTGGTATCCTGTACCAGCCGTTTTTTTATTCAGAGTTTCCGCCCTCATGCGTCCCCTCAAAGTCTTCCTCACCGGCGCCTCCAGCGGCCTGGGCCAGGCGCTCGCGCGCGAATACGCCGCGCAGGGCGCCATCCTTGGCCTGGTGGCGCGGCGCGAGGACGCGTTGCGCCAGTTCGTGGCCACCTTGCCGAACCCGGGCGCGGTGCGAATCTATGGCGCCGACGTGCGCGACGCCGAGGCGATGGCGCGGGCGGCGGAAGACTTCGTCGGTCAGTTCGGCTGCCCGGATGTGGTGATCGCCAATGCCGGGGTCTCGGTCGGCACCGTCGCCAGCGAGCGCGAGGACCTGGACGCCTTCCGCCAGGTGATGGAGACCAACTGGTTCGGCGTGCTGACCACCTTCCAGCCCTTCCTGCATGCGATGCAGGCGCGCGAGCCCGGCCACTTCGGACGGCGCGGCACGCTGGTGGGCATTGCCAGCGTGGCCGGCGTGCGCGGGCTGCCGGGGGCCGGGGCCTACAGCGCTTCCAAGTCGGCGGTGATCAAGCTGCTCGAAAGCCTGCGGCTGGAGCAGCGCCGGCACGGCATCCGCGTGGTTACGATCGCGCCCGGCTATATCCGCACGCCGATGACCGCGCACAACCCTTACCGCATGCCGTTCCTGACCGATGCCGACGTGTTTGCGCGCAAGGCCGTGCGCGTGATCGCGGCGGGCCGGCGCTTCCGCGTGATCCCGTGGCCGATGGGCGTGGTGGCGGCGCTGCTGCACGTGATGCCGCGCTGGCTGTACGACGCGCTCGCCGCGGGCGCGCCGCGCAAGCCGCGCCGTGCCGATGCACCCCGGGAGCCCTGAGATGTGGCGCGACGCCATCGGCCAGCAGCATGCCGCCGCCACCGGCGTGGTGCGGATCGCCTCGCTGGTGCCGTCGGTGACCGAGCTTTTGTTCGCGCTCGGGCTGGCGCGGCAGATGGTGGCGCGCACCGGCTTCTGCATCCACCCGGAACCGGCGGTGCGCGCCGTGCCCAAGGTGGGCGGCACCAAGGACGTCAACGTGGCGCGGCTGCGCGAGCTGGCGCCCACGCATGTAGTGGTCAATATCGACGAGAACCGGCGCGAGACCGTGGATGAGATCCGCGGCTTCGTGCCCAACGTGATCGTCACCCATCCGTGCGCGCCCGAGGACAACCTCGGGCTGTACCGGCTGCTGGGTGGCATCTTCGGCTGCCATGCCGAGGCCGAGTCGCTGTGCGCGGCGCTGCAGGCGCAGCTGGATGCGATCCGCGTGCGGCCGTGGCCGGCTCGCCGCGTGCTGTACGCGATCTGGCAGGACCCGTGGATGACGGTGTCGTGCGACACCTATATCAGCCGCATGCTGGCGCTGGCCAACTGGCAGACCTGGCCCGGCGGCACGGATACCATGCAGGCCTGCGAAGGCGGCGACTGCAGCCGCCCCAATGCGCCCGGCGAGCGCTATCCGACTTTCCGCTGGAGCGACGCGCTGGTGCGCGAGCTCGACCTGGTGTTGCTGTCGACCGAGCCCTACCGCTTTACCGAAGACCACGCCGACGCGCTCGAGCGCCAGCTAGGGAAGCCGGTGCTGCTGGTCGACGGCGAGATGCTGTCGTGGTACGGCAGCCGCGCCGTCGACGGGGTGCGCTACCTGGCGGCGCTGGCGGCCGCCAACTGACGCGCTCAGGCGGCGCGGAAGCGGATCACGCCGTCGTCGCCGGTTGCGCGCACCAGCTCGCCGCGGTGCCACAGGCAGTGCAGGTGGGCCAGCGACTCGCCCATGGCGAAGGTCATCTGGTGGATGTCGAACTGGCGCTTGAAGATCACGCTGACGATGTCGTGCGCGCTGCAGGGTTTCTCGCGGCACGCCTCCAGCGTTTCGGCGAGGCGGTCGGCATGGTGTTCGCGCAGCTGCATGATGCGGGTATGCAGGTTGCGGAAGGGCCGGCCGTGCGACGGCAGGATCAGCACGTCCTGCGGCAGCGGCTCGTACTTGCCTAGCGAGTCCAGGTAGAGCTGCAGCGAATTGGCCTCGGGCTCCATGTCGAACACGCTGACATTGGTCGAGATGCGCGGCAGCACCATGTCGCCGGAAATGAGCACATTGGTGGCGGCGTTATGCAGCGCCACGTGCTCGGGCGAATGGCCGAAGCCGGTGATCACGCGCCAGCCGGAGGTGGCCGGGTCGGTGCCGATGCGCACCGTGTCGCCTTCCATCAGGCGGCGATATTGGGTCGGCAGGTCGGGCACCAGCGACGGGTAGTAGGTCTTGCGCGCGCGCAGCTTTTCCTGGCTGTCGGGATCGGTCAGGCCGTGCAGCGCGAAATGCGCGGCGGCCGCCTCGCCGCCGGCGCTGGAGCCGGCCCCGGTGCCGCTGCCCATCACCCGCGCGCTCATGTAGTCGCCCAGGCTCATCCACAGGCGCACGTCGAAACGCCGGCACAGCCAGTGCGCCAGGCCGACGTGGTCGGGGTGGCTGTGCGTGACCAGCACGCGCACCACCGGCAGGCCTTCCAGCTCGTTGGCGAAGATGGTTTCCCAGTGCGCCTTGATGGTGTCGTTGGTGATGCCGCAGTCGACGATGGTCCAGCCCTCGCGTCCGTCCAGGCGGTCGCGCAGCAGCCACAGGTTGATATGGTCGAGCGCGAACGGCAGCGGCATGCGCAGCCAGTAGACGCCGGGGGCGACTTCCTGCTTGGTGCCGGGCGCCGGCATGGTATCGCCGAACGGGTATTGGAGCTGGTGTTCGAGTGCGTTCATGAGGAGTCTCGTGGTCGAAGCCTGGCGGCGGGGCGCGGGCTTTCTCGTTCTGCCGGCACGTCCCCATGGTGCGCGAGGGGGCGTGCAAGCACCGGTTGCCAGCCGATCTGGTTGACGCTAACGTAAACGTCAATCATACGGTTCGTTTCCATCTTAAGCGAAAACTTGACTTCGCAACGAACGACCGTTCACTTTCTTTGGTCAGGCCATGTCAGCGACGCCAGCGGCGGCTTCCGCCACCTACACCATTACCGATCTCGCGCGTGAGTTCGACGTCACGCCGCGTGCCATCCGCTTCTACGAGGACCAGGGCCTGCTATCGCCGCAGCGCGAAGGGCCGGGCGGACGCAAGCGGGTCTACAACGGCCGTGAGCGGACCCGGCTCAAGCTGACGCTGCGCGGCAAGAGGTTGGGGCTTACTCTCAACGAGATCCGCGAGATCCTTGATCTGTATGAATCGCCGCGCGATACCGCGCCGCAACTGGACCGGTTCCTGGTCGCGCTCGCCGCCCACCGCCGTACGCTCGAGCGCCAGATGGAAGACCTGCAGGCGCAGCTGGCCGAGATCGACCAGCACGAGCGCCAGTGCAGGGCCTTGCTAGCGGCGCAGAGCGGCGACGATGCGCAGGACAAGACCCATGCCGCCTGAGCGGCACTTGTGCACGCGTCGGTGCGATCCGGCATTGACGTTTACGTAAACGTAAATAGAATAGCCGGACAGCGCGTTGGCCGTGCGCTGTCCGTCCAGACAGGCCGCACACCGGAATCCGCCATGACCGCCTCCATCGCCCATGCTGTGCCCGCTGAACCGGAACCGCTGTCCCCCGCGCGGGCCGACGCCATTGCCACCAGTTTCTCGCGCCAGGGGCTGATGCGCACCTTCGGCGCCGAGCTGGCGCGCGTGCAGCGCGGCGAGGTCGAGCTGGCGATGCCGTGGTCCGAGGGGGTGACCCAGCAGCACGGCTTTTTCCATGGCGGCGTGGTCGGCGCGCTGGCCGACAGCGCTTGCGGCTATGCCGCGCTGACGCTGGTTGGCGAAGAGGAGGCGGGCCTGACCGCCGAGTACAAGATCAACCTGCTGTCCCCCGCCCAGGGCGAACGCCTGGTGGCGGTGGGGCGGGTGCTCAAGCCCGGGCGCACGCTGATCGTGGCGCAGGGCGATGTCTACGTCGAGCAGGAAGGCCGCCGCAAGCCGGTGGCGACCATGCTGATGACGCTGTGCGTGGTCAAAACGCTGGGCCACGTCTGAACCGATCGATCCGGCAACACCGGAACCCCCCCCGACACACCGATTCCAACAGGAGACCATCATGACTGAACTGCCAGGCCTGAAATTCGATCTGGGCGAAGACATCGAAATGCTGCGCGGCGCCGTGCGCGACTGGGCCCAGGCCGAACTGGCCCCGCGCGCCGGCGAGATCGACCGCACCGACCAGTTCCCGATGGACGCCTGGAAAAAGATGGGCGACCTCGGCGTGCTCGGCATTACCGTGGCCGAGGAATACGGCGGCGCCAACATGGGCTACCTGGCCCACATGATCGCGATGGAGGAAATCAGCCGCGCCTCGGCCTCGGTCGGGCTGTCGTATGGCGCGCATTCCAACCTGTGCGTCAACCAGATCCACCGCAACGGCACGGCCGCGCAGAAGGCGAAGTACTTGCCGAAGCTGGTGTCGGGCGAATGGATCGGCGCGCTGGCGATGAGCGAGCCCAACGCCGGCTCTGACGTGGTCAGCATGAAGCTGCGCGCGCAGCTGAAGGGCGACCGCTACGTGCTGAACGGCACCAAGATGTGGATCACCAACGGCCCGGACTGCGACGTGCTGGTGGTCTACGCGAAGACCGAGCCCGAGCTGGGCGCGCGCGGCATGACCGCCTTTATCGTCGAGAAGGGCATGAAGGGCTTCTCGGTGGCGCAGAAGCTGGACAAGCTGGGCATGCGCGGTTCGCACACCGGCGAGCTGGTGTTCGAGGACGTGGAAGTGCCGGTCGAGAACATCCTGGGTGCCGAGAATGGCGGCGCCAAGGTGCTGATGAGCGGGCTGGACTACGAGCGCGCGGTGCTGTCGGGCGGCCCGGTCGGCATCATGCAGGCGTGCATGGACGTGGTCACGCCGTATATCCATGACCGCAAGCAGTTCGGCCAGAGCATCGGCGAATTCCAGCTGATCCAGGGCAAGGTGGCCGACATGTACACCACGCTGCAGGCGGCGCGCAGCTACCTGTACACGGTCGGCAAGAACCTCGACGCGCTCGGCAGCGACCACGTGCGCCAGGTGCGCAAGGACTGCGCCGCGGTGATCCTGTACACCGCGGAAAAGGCGACCTGGATGGCGGGCGAGACCGTGCAGATCCTGGGCGGCAACGGCTATATCAACGAGTACCCGGCCGGGCGCCTGTGGCGCGACGCCAAGCTGTACGAGATCGGCGCCGGCACCTCGGAGATCCGCCGCATGCTGATCGGGCGCGAGCTGTTCGCGGAAACGATGTAACGGAGCGCGGGGACGCCGGAATCACCTCCGGCATCCCCGGACATCCGGGGCCCTGGCCCCGAACCCATTTACAATCTCACTACCCGTCGCAAGACCGTCAAGCAGTCGTCCCCCGTCGACCCATGTCCCACTTCCCCAAACTGCTCTCCTCGCAGATTGCCTACGATGTGGCGAGAACGATGCTCGACGGGTTCGACAAGCACTACCGCCTGTTCCGCGAGGTCAGCCACCAGGCCAAGCTGAAGTTCGAGGCCGGCGACTGGCACGGGCTGCAGCAGATCCAGCGCGACCGCATCGCGTTCTACAACGAGCGCGTGCGCGAATCCAGCGTGATCCTGGAAGACGAGTACGACGCCGAGAACATCGAGGACGAGATCTGGCAGCAGATCAAGCTGCACTACATCGGGCTGCTGACCAACCACCACCAGCCCGAGCTGGCCGAGACCTTCTTCAACTCGGTCTGCACGCGCATCCTGCACCGCTCGTACTTCAACAACGATTTCATCTTCGTGCGCCCGGCGATCTCGACCGAGTACATCGAGAACGAGGAATCGCCGACGCGCCCGACCTTCCGCGCCTACTACCCGGGCAGCCGCGACGGCATGGCCGCGTGCTTCGAGCGCATCGTCCACAACTTCCAGCTGGAGCGCCCGTTCGAGGACCTGCAGCGCGACATCGGCTACGTGGTGCGCGCCGTCGGCGAGCATTTCGGCGACTTCCGCATCGCGCCGAATTTCCAGATCCATACGCTGTCGTCGCTGTTCTTCCGCAACAAGTCGGCCTTCATCATCGGCCGCATCCTGAACGGCGACCGCACCTTCCCGCTGGCGATCCCGATCGTGCATGGCCCTTCGGGCAAGCTGGTGCTCGACACCGTGCTGCTGAAGAAAGAGCAGCTGCTGATCCTGTTCTCGTTCACGCACTCCTACTTCATGGTCGACATGGAGATCCCGTCGGCCTACGTGACCTTCCTGCGCGACATCATGCCGCGCAAGCCGCGCGCGGAAATCTATACCTCGCTGGGCTTGCAGAAGCAGGGCAAGAACCTGTTCTACCGCGATTTCCTGCACCACCTGCAGCATTCGTCGGACAAGTTCATCGTCGCGCCCGGCATCCGCGGGCTGGTGATGCTGGTGTTCACGCTGCCGTCGTACCCGTACGTGTTCAAGGTGATCCGGGACTTTTTCCCGGCGCCCAAGGAAACCACGCGCGAACTGGTCAAGTCGAAGTACCAGCTGGTCAAGCAGCACGACCGCGTCGGCCGCATGGCCGATACGCTGGAATACTCCGACGTGGCGTTCCCGCTGTCGCGCTTCGACGAAGCGCTGGTGCGCGAGTTCGAGCAGCACGCGCCGTCGATGATCGAATACCAGCGCGCCAAGGACGGCGGCGAAGAGATCGTGGTACGCCACGTCTATATCGAGCGCCGCATGACGCCGCTGAACATCTACCTGCAGGAAGGCTCCGACGCGCAGGTCGAGCACGGCGTGATCGAATACGGCAACGCGATCAAGGAGCTGATCGCCGCGAACATCTTCCCGGGCGACATGCTGTACAAGAACTTCGGCGTCACGCGCCACGGCCGCGTGGTGTTCTACGACTACGACGAGATCGAGTACCTGACCGACTGCAACATCCGCCACGTGCCGCAGCCGCGCAACGAGGAAGAGGAGATGTCGGGCGAAGTCTGGTACACCGTGCGTCCGCACGACATCTTTCCCGAGACCTTCCGCACCTTCCTGCTGGGCGATGCGCGCGTCGGCGCGGCGTTCCTGCGGCACCATGCGGATTTTTTTGACCCTGCCATGTGGCAGAGCCACAAGGACCGGCTGCTGGCCGGACATGTCCATGACTTTTTTGCCTATCACCCCGCCGAGCGATTCATCAACCGCTACGGCGCTGTCCCTGAACTTCCTGCCGCCGACCCTGCAAGGAGAGTCGCATGAATGACGCCATCGCCCAGCTGTTCCGCAACAACCGCGACTGGGTCGACCGCGTCAATGCGGAAGACCCCGCCTTCTTCACCCGGCTGGCCAACCAGCAGGCGCCGGAATACCTGTGGATCGGCTGCTCCGATTCGCGCGTGCCGGCCAACCAGATCCTGGGGCTGGCGCCGGGCGAGGTGTTCGTCCACCGCAATATCGCCAACGTGATCGCGCACAGCGACCTGAACGCGCTGTCGGTGATCCAGTTCGCGGTGGAAGTGCTCAAGGTGCGCCATATCACGGTGGTGGGCCACTACGGCTGCGGCGGCGTCAAGGTCGCGCTCAAGCGAGAGCGCATCGGCCTCGCCGACAACTGGCTGCGCCATGTGCGCGACGTGGCCGACAAGCACGAGTCCTACCTCGGCACCATCCTGCGCGAGGAAGACGCCCATACCCGGCTGTGCGAGCTCAACGTGATCGAGCAGGTCAACAACGTGTGCCAGACCACCGTGATCCAGGACGCCTGGGCCCGCGGCCAGGTCATCACCGTGCACGGCTGGATCTACGGCGTGTCCGACGGCCTGCTGCGCGACCTCGGCATGGCCGCCAGCAACAACGACGAGCTGCACGAGCAGCTGGCCGCGGCCTACCGCCAGTACGGCGAGCCGCCGCAGGCGTCGATCCGCTGATCCGTTTATCCGACACCACCGATACCCAGCTACCGATCCAGGAGACCCGACATGGAAGAGATCGTCATCGTTTCAGCCGCGCGCACGCCGATGGCTGCGTTCCAGGGCGAATTCGCCAGCGTCACCGCGCCGCAGCTTGGCGCCGCCGCCATCCGCGCGGCGGTCGAGCGTGCCGGCCTGAAGCCCGAGCAGGTCGAAGAAGTGGTGTTCGGCTGCGTGCTGCCCGCCGGCCAGGGCCAGGCGCCGGCACGCCAGGCCGCGCTGGGCGCGGGCTTGCCGCTGAGCGTGGGCTGCACCACCGTCAACAAGATGTGCGGCTCGGGCATGCGCGCGGCCATGACCGTCTATGACGGCCTGGTCGCGGGCTCGTTCGACGTCGCCATTGCCGGCGGCATGGAGAGCATGACCAACGCGCCGTACCTGATCCCGAAGGGCCGCGGCGGTTATCGCATCGGCCACGGCATGATCTACGACCACATGATGCTGGACGGCCTGGAAGACGCCTACGACAAGGGCCGAGCCATGGGCACCTTCGGCGAGGACTGCGCCGCCAAGTACGGCTTCACGCGCCAGCAGCAGGACGAATTCGCGATGGAAAGCGTGCGCCGCGCGCAGCAGGCCACCGAGAACGGCGATTTCCGCTGGGAGATCGCGCCGGTGACGGTATCGGGCAAGGGCGGCGACACGGTGATCGATACCGACGAAGGCCCGCGCCGCATCAAGCTCGACAAGATCCCGTCGCTCAAGCCTGCGTTTGCCAAGGACGGCACCATCACCGCCGCCTCGTCGTCATCGATCAACGACGGCGCCTCGGCGCTGGTGATGATGCGCGCCTCCACCGCGAAAGCGCTGGGCCTGCAGCCGATCGCCCGCATGCTGGGCCACACCACCCATGCGCAGGCGCCGGGCTGGTTCACCACCGCGCCGGTCGAGGCCATCGCCAAGCTGTACCGCAAGCTGGACTGGAACACCGACAGCGTCGACCTGTTCGAGATCAACGAGGCCTTTGCGGTGGTGCCGATGGCCGCCATGCACGACCTCAAGATCCCGCGCGACAAGGTCAACATCCACGGCGGCGCCTGCGCGCTGGGCCACCCGATCGGCGCCTCGGGCGCGCGCATCATGACCACGCTGATCGGCGCGCTGCGCAAGACCGGCGGCAAGCGCGGCGTGGCGAGCCTGTGCATCGGTGGCGGTGAGGCAACGGCGGTGGGGATCGAGATCCTGTAAGCCTGTCCCAAGTCCCGCTTGTTTTCTCCCCTCTCCCGCGCGCGGGAGAGGGGCGGGGGTGAGGGCAGGCGCGTGCCAGGCACGACGAGCTTCACTTCGTAGCCACGCCCGCCCTCACCCCAACCCTCTCCCGCAAGCGGGAGAGGGAGCAAGACCGTGGCAGTTTGCACAATCCGGGGCCAGCCGTGCCGTCTGCGGCGCAGGCCAGTTTTTGAAAGGAGCAACCCTTGCCAACCGCCCTGATCCTCGGTGCCTCGCGCGGCATCGGCCTTGAATTCGTGCGCCAGTACCGTGCCGACGGCTGGCGCGTCATCGCGGCGGCGCGCACGCCCGAAGGCGTCGGTGCCCTGCAGGCGCTGGGCGCCGAGGCGCACCAGGCCGACCTGTCCGATGCCGGCGCGGTGGCAGGCCTGGGCTGGAAGCTCGATGGCGAGGCGCTCGACGTGGCGGTCTACAACGCCGGGGTGATGGGGCCGCGCACCGAAAGCGCGCAGCCGGTCACGCCGCCGGAGTTCGACCGCGTCATGCATGTCAACGTGCTCGGGCCGATGATGGCGCTGCCCTTGCTGCTGCCCTATGTCGAGGCCGGGCAGTCCGGTCATGGCGGGGTGCTGGCGGTGCTGTCCTCGCGCATGGGCAGCATCGGCGCGATGGAGCACAGCACCAGCTGGCTGTACCGCGTCAGCAAGGCGGGCGCCAACGCCGCGCTGCGCGCGGTGGCGCTGGATGCGCGTCACGCCACCTGTGTCGCCCTGCACCCGGGCTGGGTCAAGACCGACATGGGCGGCCAGGAAGCCGACCTGACCGTGCAGCAGAGCGTCAAGGGCATGCGCCAGGTGCTGGCCAGCGTCAAGCGGCGCGACAACGGCACCTTCCACAACTACGACGGCACGCCCATCCCCTGGTAAGGGCGCCCGCACACCTGAACCCAGAACCGACATGCTGCTGACCCCCGAACAGGAAATGATCCGCGACGCCGTGCGGCAGTTCGCGCAGGAAGTGATCGCGCCGCAGGCCGCGCAATGGGACCGCGACAAGACCTTTCCCAAGGACGTGCACCGCGAGCTGGCGGCGCTGGGCGCCTACGGCGTGGCGGTGCCGGAGCAGTATGGCGGCGCCGGCCTCGATTACCTGTCGCTGGCGCTGATCCTGGAAGAGATCGCGGCCGGCGACGGCGGCACCTCCACCGTCATCAGCGTCAATAACTGCCCGGTGTGCAGCATGCTGATGTCGTTCGCCAGCGAGGCGCAGAAGCAGCAGTGGCTGGTGCCGCTGGCGCGCGGCCAGATGCTGGGCGCGTTCTGCCTGACCGAGCCGCACGTCGGCTCCGATGCCGCGGCGCTGCGCACCACTGCTGTCCGCGACGGCGACCACTACGTGCTCAACGGCGTCAAGCAGTTCATCACCAGCGGCCAGAACGCCGACGTGGCGATCGTGCTGGCGGTGACCGACAAGGCTGCCGGCAAGCGCGGCATCAGCGCCTTCATCGTGCCGACTTCGACTCCGGGCTACGTGGTGGCGCGGCTCGAGGACAAGCTCGGCCAGCATTCCTCGGACACCGCGCAGATCCTGTTCGAGGATTGCCGCGTGCCGGCCGCCAACCTGCTCGGCGACGAGGGCGGCGGCTACAAGATGGCGCTGTCGGGGCTGGAGGGCGGCCGCATCGGCATCGCCTCGCAGAGCATCGGCATGGCGCGCGCCGCGTTTGAAGCGGCCCTTGCGTATGCCAAGGAACGCGAGAGTTTCGGCCAGCCGCTGTTCCAGCACCAGGCGGTGCAGTTCCGCCTGGCCGAGATGGCCACCCGCATCGACGTCGCGCGCCAGATGGTGTGGCACGCCGCCGCGCTGCGCGATGCCGGCCGCCCGTGCCTGAAGGAAGCGGCGATGGCCAAGCTCTTCGCCAGCGAGATGGCCGAGCGGGTCTGCTCCGACGCGATCCAGGTGTTCGGCGGCTACGGCTATGTCAGCGACTTTCCGGTCGAGCGCATCTACCGCGACGTGCGCGTGTGCCAGATCTACGAGGGCACCAGCGACATCCAGAAGATCCTGATCGCGCGCGCGCTGGCCTAGCGCCGCCATTTGCGCGTACGATGGGCAGGCGTGCCGCGCCGGCGTCACGTCTTCCCGCAACCGGACCTGCCACCACAAGAATAGGGCCCCCGACATGACCGCAGCGATCGACTTCTACTTTGATTTCTCTTCGCCGTACGGCTACTTCGCCAGCACCCGTATCGACGACCTGGCGCAGAAGTACGGGCGCAACGTCGCCTGGCATCCGATCCTGCTGGGCGTGGTGTTCAAGACCACCGGCGCGTCGCCGCTGCCGCAGCTGCCGCTCAAGGGCGACTACAGCTGGCGCGACTTCGAGCGCACCGCGCGCTTCCACGGCATCGACTACAAGCGCCCCACGCATTTCCCGCTGCCGACCACGCATGCCGCGCGCGCCATGCTGTGGCTGCAGAACCATCACGGCGACGACCTGGCCGCGGCCTTCGCCAGGTCGGTGTACCGCGCGCTGTTCGTCGACGACATCAACATCGCCGAGCCGGCCGAGATCATGAAGCTGGCCGAGCCGCTGGGCGTGGACGTGCAGGCGCTCGATGCCGGCGCCACCAGCTACCAGATCAAGGACCAGCTCAAGGCCGAGATCGAGGTGGCGATGGCCAAGGGCGTGTTCGGCTCGCCCTTCGTCATCGTCGACGGCGAGCCGTTCTGGGGCTTCGACCGCTTCGACCAGATCGAGGCCCACCTGAAGAGCCGCCGCCAGACCGAGCTCCGCGCCGTGCCCAACCCCGATACCAAGGAAAAGAAACCCGCATGACTGCAGCAACCCCCGGCCATTCCGGCCGCTTCGATTGTGTGATCTTCGATTGCGACGGCGTGCTCGTCGACAGCGAGCCCATCGTCAACCGCGTGCTCAACCAGATGCTGAACGAGCTCGGCATCGAGATCTCGCTGGAAGACTCCACGCGCCTGTTCCTGGGCCGCGCGGTGCGCGAAGAGCTCGACATGATCGAACGCATGCGCGGCGTGCCGCTGCCCGAGAACTGGCTGTCGACCTGGCTGGCGCGCCGCAACGCCGTGCTGGAGGAAGAGGTCGCGGCGGTGGCGCATGTGCGCGAGGCGATCCGCGCGGTCGCCGCCACCGGCATGCCGGTGTGCGTGGCGTCGGGCGCGGACCGCGTCAAGGTCAAGCTGCAGCTGACCAAGACCGGGCTGGTCGAGCTGTTCCAGCAGGACCAGCGCGAGCATATCTTCTCGGCCACCGAGGTGGCGCGCAGCAAGCCCGCGCCGGACGTGTACCTGCTGGCCGCGCGCACCATGGGCGTCGAGCCCGCGCGCTGCGCCGTGGTGGAAGACAGCCCGACCGGCGTGACCGCGGGCGTGGCGGCCGGCATGACGGTGTTCGGCTATGCCGCGCGCAACGACGCCGCGCAGCTGCGCGAGGCCGGCGCGCGCACCATCTTCACCGATATGCGCGAGCTGCCGGAGCTGGTGGGATGACGGCGAAAGCGGCAGGCCGCCTGCCCAAGGCTGGACCGGTGCCGTGCCCGTGCGGCAGCGCGGACTATGCCGCCTGCTGCGGCCGCTTCCATCGTGGCGAGGCCCTGCCGCCCAATGCCGAGGCGCTGATGCGCTCGCGCTACAGCGCCTATGTGCTGAACGACATGGAATGGCTGCGGCAGACCTGGCATGCATCGACCTGCCCGGCCGACCTGTTGCCGGATACCGCCACACGCTGGCTCGGGCTCACGGTGAAGGCGCATGCGCAGCAGGACGACACGCATGCCGAAGTGGAATTCGTGGCGCGCTACAAGGTAGGCGGGCGCGCCTGGCGGCTGCATGAGCGCAGCCGCTTTGTGTGCGAGGCGCGCGCCCCGGGCGAGGCGCCGCGCTGGCTTTATGTGGATGGCGACATCATCGGGGAGAGACCATGAGCATCGACAAGCAGAACGAGCCCGAGTACCTGCTGTACTGCTTTGCCCAGTCCGGCAACGCCTACAAGGTGGCACAGCTGCTGGAAACCGTCGGCGTGCAGCGCGGCCAGTCGTTGTGGCGCGCACGCTTCGTCGATTTCTTCAACGGCGAGACCCGCACCCCGGAGTACCGCGCCATCAACGTGATGGGCGAGGTGCCGGTGCTGGAGTTCGGCGACCAGCGCCTGTCGCAGTCGGGCGCCATCCTCGAGACGCTGGCCGCGCGCCTGGATGCGTTCGGCCCGCGCAACGAAGCCGAGCGCGCCGAGGTGCTGCGCTGGCTGCTGTTCGACAACCACAAGTTCACCTCGTACACCGCCACCTATCGCTTCATGCGCACCTTCGCCAGGTCGCCCGATCCGGCCGTGCTGGAGTTCTTCCGCGCGCGCTGCGAAGGCGCGTGGAACGTACTGAACGCGCACCTGGACGGACTCAACTTCGTGCTGGGCGAGCGCCCCACCATCGCTGACTTCTCGCTGGCGGGCTACGTCTTCTTCGATGACGAGATCGGCGTGCACTGGCGCAAGGAATATCCGCATATCCACGCGTGGACCGAGCGCTTCCGCGCCTTGCCGGGCTGGAAGCATCCCTATGAGCTGATGCCCGGGCACCCGTTGCCCAAGGCAGCCGGCTGAGGCCGGCCGCGGCAGGACGGCGGCAGGCGGCGCACAACCCTATCTGGCAAGAGACTCCGAGATGCCCACGCTCGCAAGCAAACTGAACGCCCGCTCCGAATCCTTCAAGGCCAATGCCGAGTCCATGCGGGCGCTGGTGGCCGACCTCAGGGCGAAGATCGCCAAGCTGGCCGAAGGCGGCGGCGCGGCCGCGCGCGACAAGCACCTGGCGCGCGGCAAGCTGCTGCCGCGCGAACGCGTGCAGCAGCTGCTCGACCCCGGCACGCCGTTCCTGGAGCTGTCGCAGCTGGCCGCGTACGACATGTACGACGATGCCGCTCCCGGCGCCGGCATCATCACCGGCATCGGCCGCGTGGCCGGGCAGGAATGCGTGATCGTCTGCAACGACGCCACCGTCAAGGGCGGCACGTATTACCCGATGACGGTCAAGAAGCATGTGCGGGCGCAGGAGATCGCCGAGGAAAACCACCTGCCGTGCATCTACCTGGTCGACTCGGGCGGCGCCAACCTGCCCAACCAGGACGAGGTCTTCCCCGACCGCGACCACTTCGGCCGCATCTTCTACAACCAGGCCAACCTGTCCAAGCGCGGCATCCCGCAGATCGCGGTGGTGATGGGCTCGTGCACCGCGGGCGGCGCCTACGTGCCGGCGATGAGCGACGAGTCGATCATCGTCAAGAACCAGGGCACCATCTTCCTGGGCGGCCCGCCGCTGGTGAAGGCCGCCACCGGCGAGGAAGTCAGCGCCGAGGACCTGGGCGGCGCCGACGTGCATACGCGGCTGTCCGGCGTGGCCGACTATTTCGCGCAGAACGACCATCATGCGCTGAGCCTGGCGCGCAACATCGTGCAGCACCTGAACCGGCGCAAGCCGGACCAGATCCGTCTGCACGAGCCGGTCGAGCCGCTGTATCCGGTGGAAGAGCTGTATGGCGTGATCCCGACCGATACGCGCAAGCCGTACGACGTGCGCGAGGTGATCGCGCGCCTGGTCGACGGCTCCGAGTTCGACGAGTTCAAGGCCCGCTACGGCACCACGCTGGTGTGCGGCTTCGCCCGCATCTGGGGCTATCCGGTGGGGATCGTCGCCAACAACGGCATCCTGTTCTCGGAGTCGGCGCTCAAGGGCGCGCACTTTATCGAGCTGTGCTGCCAGCGCAAGATCCCGCTGGTGTTCCTGCAGAACATCACCGGCTTCATGGTGGGGCGCAAGTACGAGAACGAGGGCATCGCCCGCAACGGCGCCAAGATGGTGACGGCGGTGGCGACCGCGCAGGTGCCCAAGTTCACGGTGATCATCGGCGGCTCGTTCGGCGCGGGCAACTACGGCATGTGCGGGCGCGCGTATTCGCCGCGCTTTTTGTGGATGTGGCCGAACGCGCGCATCTCGGTGATGGGCGGCGAGCAGGCCGCGAGCGTGCTGGCGACGGTGCGCCGGGACGGCATCGAAGCGAAGGGCGGCCAGTGGAGCGCGCAGGAGGAAGACGCCTTCAAGCAGCCGATCCGCGACCAGTACGAGCACCAGGGCCACCCGTACTACGCCAGCGCGCGGCTGTGGGACGACGGCGTGATCGATCC